>CALAJT010000001.1 GCA_937923145.1 uncultured Rubritalea sp.
CAGTTCAGCAGAGATCATTGGTCAGCTAGTTGCCATTAAACAACATTCAGCCAAAACAATCACCAATGTAGTCTTCATGGGCATGGGTGAACCTCTAGCAAACTTTAAGAATCTCAATAAGGCGCTTGATATAATCATCGGTAGCTGGGGTCTAGCTATAGCTCCCCGTCAAGTCACTGTATCAACTTCTGGACTCGCTCCGATGATCAGGAAACTTGCGGATCGTGAGGAGCAAGTTTCACTAGCTATCTCTCTCCACGGTGCTGATAATAAGACGCGTGATAAGATCATGCCAGTGAACTCGAAATGGAATATCGATGAGTTATTCGGCGCACTGCAATATTTCAAGAATAGCAATCACAATCAGCGTATCACGCTAGAGTATATTCTCATTAAAGGAGTCAACGACTCTATCGAGCAAGCTCAGCTTTTAGCCGAAAAAGCGAAGGATCTAGGGGGCTTTGTAAACGTCATCCCTTACAACACTGTAGAAGGTCTAGAATGGGAACGACCTAGTGATGAGCATTGCTATAAGTTCCGTGACACGATCAAGGCACTAGGTGTAATGACCACTATGCGTATCGAGAAAGGTCACGATATAGACGCCGCTTGTGGTCAACTTCGCTTAAAGGAGATGAAGAAGGACGCAGAAACTTCAGAAACTGCAGCAGATTACTAATTGTCTAAAAACCTCCGCCACGGACTTATTACTTGAATCTTTATGATTCCATGGCACATCAATACTCATACTTTCCCTAAATTAAACCATGGCTGAAACTAAGAAAAAACAAGAAAACTCCCTCGTCGACATTCTCGTGAATGTGATCGCACCCGTAATGATCCTCAGTCACATGAGTAAGGAAGATGGTAAATTCTGGCACCTGGGACCTATCACCGCGATGGGTATAGCCCTAGCCTTACCACTAGGATTTGGGATCTGGCACTTTATTAAAAACAAGAAGCTAAATCTCTTTTCTTGCGTTGGTTTAATCGCTATTTTGATGACTGGTTTAATTACTATTTACCTCTTCTACTATGAGGAATCTCGTCAGCACGTTGGCATTATATTTGGCATTAAAGAGGCCGTAGTTCCTCTCGTTCTTGGCTCTCTCTTCATCATTACGCACAAGAGAAAATCACCTCTACTCAAAACATTCTTATACAATGATGGGCTATTTGACATAAATCGCATTGAGAAACAAGTGGAGGAGAACAATGCTGATACAGATTACAAAAAACTTCTCTGGCACTGTTCTCTCATCATGTTTGGCTCTTTCTGCCTAAGTGCTCTGGCTAACCTTCTGCTCGCGCTATATTTCTTCAATGGACTAGACCCAATGCTAGAAAACTGGAAAGTGGTATACAATGAAATCAACGCTAAGATTATGGGTTACGGCTTTCTAGTCATCGGTCTCCCCTTCTTCTTCGTAATGGCATTCATACTCTATTTCTTACTGAAGCGTCTCAAAGGAATCACAGGATTAAGCACTGAAGAAGTTCTATTGCCACGATAGTAAAATGAATCCAGGAACACTACTCTCATCATTGATTGCTTTGGCTACCCTGGCTGGGGCAGTTTTGCATAGTCAACACGGTGCTGGTGGATCAGCGTCTTCAGATGAGAGAATTATTGCTATGAAGCGAGAGTTAGAAGTTCTCAAAGCTGAAAATCAGACTTTAAAGGCGATGCAGCAAGGGGCGGGTGAAATTACCTTGCCCATAGATTTCTACACATTTGTAGAGAAAAACATCGGCATGCAATTTGCGCCTCATCTCCAAGCAATTATTACAGATGATGATAAATTAATCGAAGCTGTGGAATACAGATGGATTCATCAGTTTAAAACTGTTGGTATCGAAAACCGCCAGTATGCATACGAACTACTGCGTATACTCCCTACTAATTCTAAAAGCTATCCGCAATTAATTGCAGAACTGCAAACTAACACAGCTACAGGTAAGATTGGCATATATGATGTTCAAGCTAAAGAACTGCTACTCTCGAAGACATTTGATCTAGATAATATTCGCCATCAGGTAGAGCTAGTTCGCTTGATGACTATCGCTCTGTTAGAGCAACATTTCCCAGCAGATAAAAACCTAACAGACGATGCTTTTATCACACGTGATGCTATCATTCGCGGTAGAGCAGAGATGGTAGCTAATAGGTATCGTAATATCTACGATAAGAATTCTGAGGTAAAAATGGAGATAAGTATCCCAGAAGGAACAGGTTCATTAGCGATGACGCTTGAGCTTTTTTCTACTATTCAAGGGCGCAACTATATCGAACAGTTACTACTCGATAAATCCGATGTTTTCCCCGAGCTTTATAAATATATCCCTAGGCAGTCAGCCTATATTTATCTCAATGTCCCCTTCATTAAAAAGACACCTCAATACACGAAACCAGCTAGCGTCCCAAATCAACGTGTCTTGATCGACACTGAATTAGGTCAAGTACTAACCAAGGCTCTCATCTCAAGACTAAGCGACAAACATCCTCAACTACACATAGAACTAGCCTATGACAGCCTTAGTTTCATTCAAACTATTGACCAACCTGAATACCCGATTCTGGAATGGAAGATCACTTGGACTGGCGACGATTCAGCCAAAACCTTTACTAACTTGTTTAATAAAAATAATGAACTCACCCTGGCGACTCAGAGCGGGAATGTAGTCATGGTAAAAATGAAGTAAGATAATTTATACATTATCTTTTACTAAATGTATAAAATGTTCTTATTTTGCAATCGCCTAAGTGATAAAAATACGTTTACTTTAGGCATATGGATCAGCCAGATAACTCGCAAAACAACAACAAGACAAAAAGTAATCTCTGCTACCCCACTCCCTTTCAGAAGAAAGTGATTTGGAAAGCGATGACTGGCGTCTCTATCGGGGTGATAGGACTATTATTAGTTATATTTATTTGGCTCTTTAGTAATCTACTTGGCTTTCTGCAGCCTGTCCTCATACCAGTGGCTATCGCTGGTGTTATAGCGTATCTGTTAGATCCTATCGTCGCTTGGCTTATGAATGAAGGTATGACTAGGCTCAAAGCTGTGCTAGTCGTTTTCGCCTCATTTTTCGTGATAGCCTCATTTCTAGCAATGATGATCATACCTCCTATTACTGAACAGCTAACGGATGCAAAGCAGCGCAAGGAAGTAGGCGAAAGCGTTCGCTCCACCATAGAAAGACTGAGCGACACGCCATGGATCAAACCAGGAGTAGAGTGGGCTCTGTCGCGTCATGAAAATCCAGATAAGCCAGATACGGTCTCTGTTGAGCCTATAGAACCTAAATTGACTAAAGACGGTAAAGTCCCCTTCTCCGAAACAAATCTAGCTAACACTCTCTCAGAAAACACTGACAAAATATTCGGCTTTGTAACATCCAGTACTTCAACCATTTTGGGCACACTTGGTTATCTAATCGGTCTCGCGATGGTACCCATTTATCTCTATTATTTCCTCAAAGAAAGCGCTGCTATTAAGAACAATTGGCATGATTATGTACCGCTTAAAGCATCTCGCTTTAAATCAGAAGTTGTAGATACATTACGTGAAATTAATGGCTACCTGATCTCTTTCTTCCGTGGACAAGTGCTTGTTGCCATGATTGATGGATTACTTGTTGGTATTGCACTATGGATATTTGATCTTCCTTACGGTGTTCTCATCGGTCTTATATTAGGAGTCATCGGTATCATTCCATTTATAGGGAATATTATCTGTCTTGTGCCTGCCTGTGTCATTGCCTATGTGCATTTCTCTGCCCCAGAGGTCACTACTCATGAATGGTTACTAGGCACTAATCCATGGGCGTATGTGGGAGCCGTTGCCGCTATTTTCATCGTAGTGCAGCAGATAAATTCCCTCCTCACTGCTCCCAAGATCGTAGGAGACTCAGTAGGTTTACACCCTATGACGGTAATTTTCTCCATGCTCTTCTGGGCGCTCATTCTTGGAGGATTCTTGGGAACTCTCCTCGCAGTTCCTATGACGGCTGCTGTGAAAGTTCTGTTCCGTAGATACTTCTGGGAAAATAAAATTAATCCAAAACCTCCTAAAGAGTCAGAGACTGAAAACGCAGTAGTAACTTAATCCCATCTAGACCATGAATAAAACTCTAACCACTTTCACTATTCTTAGCCTCTGTGGCTGTCTACTATCTTGTGAAAAGCCCTCTACTTCTACGACCTATATCACTAACAATGAGATTCCAGTAGGCGAACTAGACAGCCAGACCGACACTCTCGTCATTGAGACTGAGCTGGATAATATCAAAGGCAAACACACCACAGGTAAGCTATATCTACGCTATGATAACAATACTGCAGAGATGAAAAAATGGACAATACTAGCACCTTATGAAGTCAGTATTCATTCCAACTATATCGAAGTCAAATTCTCAGGGAACTATTACATGGATGGCGAACCTACTGGGGATGGAGAGAAAAAGCTCTTTATCAAAAAGAAGGATTTGAAGACTATACTAGTTTCAGAATAAAGTTACTTACTCACTTCGCTCACGACTTCACCCTTGGCAAATTTCGTGAATAGCTTATCACCTTTTTCAAGGTCGTCTGCGCTAGTAATTAACTTACCTTTTTCAGTAAGCGTCACCGAAAAACCTCTGGCGAATGCTGACTCTGGACCCAGTGTTCTAAGCATAGAGCGTTGTTGAGCTAGCTTGGATTCTAGTTTAGAAACTTGCTCGCGCAGAGCATTTGTTAGACGTAGCTTCATAGAGCCGAGGGACTCTACTCTACGCTCTATCACTCGCTCAGGAGCATGTGTTCCTAGCTTGAGATACAATCTCTGTAGACTATTCTCATACGCTTCAATACTGCTCACTACGACGTCATCAAGATCTTGAGCAGTCTGTTCTAATCTGAGTAACGGTTCACGTAAAACACGCTCAGCAGACTGCGATAAGGCTCCACGCTTCATGCTCTCTAACAGAACTTGATGCTGCTGGACTGTTCCTACTGTTACACGTTGCATAGTGCTTTTCAGTCTTTGTAATCTGTTAGATATCGCCTCACCATCTGGCACTACTAATTCCGCCGCAGCACTCGGAGTAGGAGCTCGCATGTCAGCTACGAAATCTGCTATCGTAAAGTCTATCTCATGCCCTACAGCCGAAACTATCGGGATGTTACAAGAGTCAATCGCTCGCGCCACTATCTCTTCATTAAAATTCCACAAATCCTCTAGTGATCCACCACCCCGACCAACGATGATCACGTCAACCTCAGGCAGACCATTGAGTTCCCAGTCAGACCATTGATCTATAGCTAGGGCTATTCCCTTCTCAGCCCCAACTCCCTGCACTTGCACAGGATAGAGAATCGGCTGCACCCACGGAGCGCGTCGACCGAGGACATTTAGCATATCTTGCAGAGCCGCTCCTGTGCCTGAAGTGATCAGACCTACCTTCTTAGGAAATTTAGGAATTGGTTGCTTACGATCTTCATCAAAGAGACCTTCCGCTGCTAGTTTCCTCTTTAGCTGCTCGAACTTCGCCTGCAGCTCTCCTTCACCAGCACTCTCGACTGTTCTAACAATTAATTGAACCGAACCCCTAGCTTCATAAATACTGACTTCACCAAACAGCTGCACTTGCATACCATTGTCAGGCTTCACCTTGCACTTACCGGCATTGCCACGGAACAGCACACAGCTAATCTGAGCACCCTCATCTTTCAGGGTGAAATACATGTGCCCACTAGCCTGCTTACGCAGATTAGAAACTTCACCTTCTACCCAGATTTCCCCCAGCTCAATCTCTAACAGATTGCGCATACGGCGGACGAGTCGAGTGACTGTAATTGATTTGGAATTACTCATATTTTAAACTAATGCTTTAGCTTTTATGTAATCTTCTTTAGATAAACAACAAGGATCAGCTGCGACCCAGTGACCTGGTTTGATTTCCACAAGCGGCATATCGAGACCTATCGTTTCTTCATACTTAGGATGGTTCAGACGATGTCCAAATGCGCTTCCGCTAGGAGGATTAATCGGAGATGGGATTTCGCCCTCTACTTTAATCCGCTCTTTTTTAATGGTCGGGTCAGCTACTGGGATCGCAGATAGAAGGGTCTTGGTGTATGTGTGCCTTGGGTGATGATAAATGTCATCTGCATCTGCTATCTCTACTATCTTACCGAGATACATCACTGCTACTCTGTCAGAAATATGCTTCACCACAGCTAAGTCATGAGCGATAAATATATATGCCATGTTCAGTTCTTTCTGAAGCTCTACTAATAAATTCAACACCTGAGACTGGACTGATACATCGAGTGCAGAAACAGGCTCATCTAGAACTAGCAGATTCGGGTTCAGCGCTATCGCTCTAGCAACTCCGATTCTCTGACGTTGACCACCAGAAAATTCATTTGGAAATTTACTGATCGCTGAAGCAGGTAATCCTACTTTCTCTAACAGTTCCAATACCATAGCATCTCTCTCCGACTTCTTCCCGACTTGCTGAATATCGAGTGGTTCACGGATGATCTGACGCACTGAAAAACGTGGATTCAGAGACTCCGCCGGATCTTGGAACATCATTTGGATATCCTTACGCAGTGGTCTTAGCTCACTCTGCGATAGCTTAGTGATATCGTCATCTTCAAAAACAATCTGCCCAGCTGTCGGCTCATAGAGTCTCACTAGACATTTGCCTAGAGTAGACTTACCACAACCAGACTCACCTACTAAACCTAGCGTCTCCCCTGGCTTCACAGTAAAGCTGACTCCGTCCACAGCTTTCACAAAGCCCACATTTTTCATCGTCACACCACCACGAATCGGGAAGTGCATCTTGAGGTTATTTACTTCGAGTAAATTTGACATAATAATTTATTTTCCGTGATTGTTACAGAACGGACAATCAGCAACCCAATGGTTAGGTGAGATTTCTACTAGTTCAGGTTTCACCTTGAGAGTCTCGCCAGTGCGCTCCATACGCTGACAGAATCTACAGCCATCTACGAAATTAGTGATCGATGCTACTGTGCCCGGAATCGTAGTTAGCTCACTCTTCCGAGGGCTATCTAGTGAAGGAATGGAGGCTAACAATGCACGAGTGTATTCGTGCTGAGGCTCTTTAAAGATCTTCATCACCGAGCCGCGCTCTACCACTCTTCCTGCATACATGACCACCACTTCATCACAAGTCTCAGCAATTACCCCTAGGTCATGAGTGATCATGATCACTGACATTCCCATCTCCTTCTGAATAGAATTTATGAGTTCTAAAATCTGAGACTGCACCGTCACATCTAGCGCTGTAGTTGGCTCATCCGCTATCACTAGATCAGGCTTACAAGCCAGTGCGATAGCGATCACTACTCTCTGCTTCATGCCGCCTGATAGCTGGTGTGGGTATTCATTCACTCTGCTTTCTGGTGAAGGAATTCCTACTTTATCAAGGATATCGATCGCTTCTTTCCAAGCTTCACTCTTACTAATATTTTTATGCAGGAGAAGAACTTCAGTCAGTTGTCTTCCTACTTTATGAACAGGATTTAGAGCCGTCATAGGTTCTTGGAAAATCACTCCAATTTCACCGCCGCGAATATCATAAAATTCATCGTGATCAATCTTACGAAGATCTCTGCCTTTGAAAATAATCTCGCCACCTTTGACCTGCCCCATAGGCTTAGGAAGTAGGTCTACTGTAGACATGGAAGTCACAGACTTCCCACAGCCGGACTCCCCTACGATCCCCACAGTCTTGCCTTTGGGAACGTCGAAGCTAACGCCATCAACAGCTCTAACCCAGCCTGAATCAGTCTGAAATTCTGTAATAAGACCTTTTACTTCTAATATGTTTTCGAAATTTGACACAGTCGTTTGTAAATTTATGGATTGATTATTTCTCTTTGCTCTAGCTTCTTAAGTGTTGGAACACCATTCCTGTAGAGATTGTGTAATTCATTTGTTTCAGGCATTTTCTTATTATTTTTCTTAGCCTCAAGAATCTCTTGCTTAGAATCTTCATCTATCCAATATAAATAGCTTTCCATAGGTTCGTAGACTTGAGGACTAGAGAATTGATATAAGTTAGTGTCAGGAAATTTGAGCCATTTCCAGTATCCCATGCGCACATAAGAAGTCTTTAGAGCTGGAATAAAGAGAGCTTCATCGTGTACCATTTGCTGGACTTTATGAGACGCTATTCTCAACTCTTCAGTGGTTTTAGCGGCTCTAACAATTTCACATAGACGATCCATCTCCAGGTTAGTATAAGAGTTAATGTTATTTGTATCCTGCTTAATATTCCCTTTAGAATCGTATGCATTATCAGAATGAAAAAACTGATAATAACGTGGGAATGGAGGTGTCACTCCCCATCCTGAGTATGCAGCTTGGTGGCGTTTACCTAATACCTTTTTAAAGTTCACCATCGGCTGTTGACTATCTAACAGAATTTCTAACCCAGCCTTTTTTGCTTCTTCTTTGAGTAGCGCCATCATGCGATTCACTATTGGGTAAGTGCTCCATGATATCTCTACTGACAGTCTCAGACCACTATCATTAGTTAGATAGCCATCTCTATCAGTGTTTCGATAACCCGCTTTTGCAAAGTATTTTTGCGCCCTGGTAATAGAGAACTTACGAGCCTTTATATCAGGATTACTAAATTCTCCAAAGCCCTCACTAAAGTGCTCAAGTCGGTCTGCATCTCCGTAGTAGAGAATAGTATTTACCTTATCAAAGTTGAGTGAATGAGCGATACCAATACGGACATTTAAGTCATCCATCGGTGCTCGGTTTACATTTAGATACATGCCTCTAGGCACTCTAGGGTAGACATTGTAGAACTGCACTTTTGCTATATAGCCATCGAAATACTCATCGATCTCCATTTTATCATACCACTTGTCTGGAGCACCCAATAAGAATGTATCAAGTTTTCCTAATCTAAACAACTCAAATGCTTTTGATTCTTCTGCAATAACTTGGTAGTTAATTTTATCTACATTATAGCTATACTGAAAAAATTTATGATCCTTAGCCCACCAGTCTTTCACCCGTGACAAAGTTATACTACGACCTTTTCTAATATCTTCAGACTTCACTGTGTATGCTCCAGTGCTTGGCGGTATTCTCCATTGGTAGCGCTCTTCATAATCAGGACCATATTCACTGTAAAAGTGTGGAGGAGCAGGAGGCACACTAGCAAACAAACCTATGAGAGGTTTTGCTTCCGGTAGACTAACAGACAGAACATTATCCCCATACACTGAGATGTTAGCATACTGTTCTTTGTAATATTGTTTCTCGAAAGGAGCTGTTAGATTATCTGAAAGGCGAATAAATAGACCAAAGATAAAGTCACGTGGCTTCACTTTCACCCCGTCACTATAGGACGCTTCTGGGTCTATCTTATAATATATCGTACGTCCATCGGCTCCAATTGCCCACTGCTTTGCTAACCCTGGAAAATATTTATTTGTAATAGGGTGAACGCCAATCAGAGGCATATCAATATTCTCATATATCTCACTCCGGAAAGAACTATTAGCTTGAGCTCCAAATGGTCTAAGAGTTCTAGGGAAGTCAGGAATATAGTTATGGAATGTCCCTCCTTTTTTAGCTCTTGGGTCTCCTATAATTGGATTATCCATACCATCTTCCCAGACTAAGTCTTGTGGTAGATCTGCTTCAGTTTTAAATGAAAAGAACTCCTTTTGATCAATACGGTTCTGATATTTAGCCTTACCGCGAATTACCGCTTTGATTTTCTTTTCTATAGGAGCCTTCTCATCAGCAGTAGAAGCAGCTGCTAGCTCTTTTTCTAGTTCTAAGTGCTGTTCATTCAAACTGACCATCTGCTTTTGCAGCCATTCTGCGATAAATACATTATAGTTAGAAACAAAGTCTTCAAAGCCTGTAGGACGATCCACTTTCACCTGATCTTCGCCACATGAAGTGAACAAAAATGATGTTATCAAAAAGCAAAGTGCGTATAAACGATTCTTCATAATGATTATCTGTATGTGCTGAATTTCTTAGGATCAAAGGCGTCTCTAACAGCTTCGCCAACAAATGTAGTAAGGATAAGAGTCGTGACTAGAGTAGCGAACGCTGATGTAACTAGCCATGGCTTTGAAAAGTTTTCCAATCCATCTTTTAAGAGTGTTCCCCATGTTGCGTATTGTGGAGGTAATCCGAATCCGAGATAGTCCAGACTGGTAAGCGCAGTGATAATAGATGAGACACTAAATGGAACTAGCGTTACTAAAATCGCAACAGTGTTAGGTAAAATATGGCTAAAAAGAATACGTGGAGTAGAGGCGCCAGATACTCTAGCGGCAGCTACATAATCACGCGCTTTCTCTTTCATGGCAGCAGTTCGCATCAGGTAAGTCATCCCCATCCAGCCGAAAGCAACTAGGATGAAGAGGATCATCATTAGTCCTCTATTCTCAGATTTAACCAAGCTACTGAAAATAATCACCACGAACAAAAATGGGATCGTAGAGAAAATCTCAATTAATCGCTGAACAATTAGATCAAACCAGCCACCGAAATACCCCATCAGAAGACCTATCGAAACACCAATCGTATAAATCATAGGTATGTAGATGAGAACTGCTCTGATATTCACTTGCAAGCCTCCATAGAGATAAGCGACAAGATCATTACCCACTGGTGTTGTCCCAAGTAGGTGCGCCCCCATAGGAGGAGCGGAGTGGTTAAAGATCTTCGTGTAGACGATGTCTTTTTCACTAGGCAAGTATTCATCCTTAGACATTTCTGTGCCAGAGTAAATTTCAGTTTCCAAAGCTCCGTCTACATAATTTGCTTCATAGATTTGGTCACCTCGTAAATCTTTACCAGTCGCCCTACCTTGCTTCACACCTTCACGGTATTCATAGATGATATGTCGTCTTTCAGAATCTCCATCATACAATACTGATACCCTTCCCTGCATTAACTCACCTTTAGGGCCGAGTAGCTTACCATCTTTCATCTTTAGCTCCAGGAAGGGAACTTTGGCAGTATCTTCAGTAGGATCGTATGCTATGAGGGGCATTAGACAGGTGCCATTACCTTCAGCTTTAATTCTCTTTTTCAATGTACGGTATTCGACTTCTTTTAGGGCTTCATCTCCTTCGAGCCCTATCTCTGAGCCCATCACCGCTTGGCGCATGAAGGCAGGGCAGAATGTCTTATCACCGTAGCTTACGTAGAGAGCTTTCTTGCCCACCAGCATCTGATCAAAACCAGCTAGAAGAACTACAAACAAGATAATCATCAGTGAATAGTATCCACGTTTACTAGCCTTAAATCTTTGGATACGGCGCAGCGTTGTTGGCATGAGAAGCGCTCCCCTGGCGAATTTCATTAAGATGAGTACACCTAAGAGAATACCTATCAGCGCCACAACATAACCAAACCAGGCAAACGTCCAACCATCTGCATTATTTGTAGTGCGTAGATTCGCATTATCATAAGCCATATTGAATGCCCAACTAAACGTAGGGAATTTTAGATAGAAAAGCTCTGCTATGATCGCCAGAACAGACGAGATTATAAAAAACCAACCAATTTTACGCATGTAATTTTTCTATTAACTAAATTTAATTCTAGGATCTACGAATGCCACGATGACATCTGAAAGGATATTTCCTAACAACATAAGCAGAGCACTGATCGTCAGTGTGCCCATAATAACATTGGTATCCACCGCCTGCACAGCTTGGAACTGTAAAAGCCCGAAACCCTGGATATCGAACACGCGCTCGATCAACATAGAACCCGTTACAAAAAGTGAAATCAATCCACCTAGCCCAGTCGCGATCGGAATAAATGAATTTCTAAATGCATGTTTGGTCACCGCTTTGCGGAAAGTAACTCCCTTCGCCATTGCTGTTCTGACATAATCTGATGAAAGATTTTCCATCAGGTTATTCTTCATCATCATTGTGAGAAATGCGAATCCACCGATCACAAAACAGATCAGAGGCAATACTGTGTGATGCGCAATGTCCTTAATCTGCCCCCATGTAGACATCTCAGAGAAAGTCTCACTAGTCAGACCAAAGATAGGAAACATTCCTAAACGAGCACCGAGGAAGACCACCAAGATAGCTCCCAAAGCATAGCCAGGAATCGCATAACCTACAAAAATGGCTACTGAACTGAGATTATCACCTATAGAATCGTGCTTGATCGCCTTGAAAACTCCTAATGGAATACAGATCACGTAAATGATTATCGTAGATAAAAGACCAAAGTAGAGAGAGATAGGGACTCTGTCCGCTATCAATGATGCTACAGAATCTCCGTAAACAAATGAATTGCCTAATTCACCCTGGATCAAACCCGAAAACCGTTTTTTAAAAGCTACCGCTCTAAAGTCATATCTACTAGGACATTCCTCAGCGGTGCTATTCTCTCGTCTAGCCCAGCGCTCATTACGATCTTGTGGTGACTCGATGCGAAGCGTCCAGCCATCTTCTACAGGATCACCACCTGCACCATCTAGATATTTAAACGACTGCAACTCAGCAGAATCGTCACCTTTGCGGGCAATCTTAACCGATACTAAACGGTCAGCGTCACGCAACACGAACCTAGCCTCTGTCGATCTATCGTAAGTTTTTACTATGGATTCACCACCGAACTCAGCCTTCGTTTTTAAGTCTTCTCGCGGAGCGACTCCCAACCATTGCCCGTAGGCGACAATTAATATTTTATCAAAATTATATTGTTCCTCAAGTTCTTCCTTTAGCTCATCTGATAAGTTCCCCCCTTTTTCGTCACCACTACCCTTAGTTCCCTCTTGTCCACCAGAAGTAGCAGCCTGTAGTGCTGCCTCATAAGGACCACCTGGAGCAAAGCGAGACACCGTAAACACTAGCAGAGTTATCCCTATCAAGGTAGGTATAACTAAGAGCAATCGTCGAATAAAATAAGCTTTCATATATCAAGTAGGCAGCTCTAATCATTTGATGTTAGAGACTTCATAGTTACTAGAGATAAGCCTCTGCTTTATCAAGAAAGTGTTTTGTAAAACAACATTAAATTGACCAAGATTAGACATCATTCTTTCTATCACAACAAGTTCAGCGTAAGCGAGGTGTTTATTGCTATCTATAATCTACTATATTAAAGCTAATTAAACACTCATAAATCTACATTTTACAGAAAAAAAGGTGTGCATGTTCAGCTAAAATACTCCAATTTCACCAGCAACATGAAGCACGTATCTCACCTTTTCACTTGCCTACTCATCACATTCTTTTTTTGCCAGTGCAAATCAGAGACATCACTTGATGCTAAGACTAAGGATAAAATCCTTATCAGAGGTAATTCCGTAGAACCTTCAGGTCTCGATCCACAGGTAGTTACTGGCGTGATCGAAAGTAATATTATCCGCGCTATGTTTGAAGGACTCTGTGTTGAAGACCCTGTCGATGCTACCATTCACAGACCTGGAGCCGCTGCATCATGGACTGCCAATGAAGATTTCACAGAATGGATATTTAAACTGCAACCTGAAGGCAAATGGTCTGATGGAAAGAGCCTCACTACAGAAGATTTCGTTTTCGCCTACCGCCGTATCCTAAATCCTTCCTTCGGTGCTAAATATGCTTCTATGTTGCACTACATAGAAGGTGCAGAAGATTACAACAAAAGCCATAACGAGATCTACCTCATCAAAAACAACCCCGATTTTAAAGACCGCTGGGAAGAACTAAAAGGAATCAACTTCCGAGGTGATGAAGAAGTCGAACTAGGACAGTACGAGGGCACAGACTTTAGTGATCTAAGCAGAGCCGAGAAAGAAAACTACCTCAAGGGATTCGGTTTAAATCAACTAGGCAAGGAAGCTCTTCTAGCACTACAAGATGATCCTAACCTCTTTGAATGGTCTGCTGATATCGATAACGCAACGAAAAATTCGATTCTCTCAATCTATGTTGCTAATCAAGGTGAAGATATGTGGGATCTTGCGAATGTGGGGGTTACAGCTATCGATGACTACACTCTTAAGATCAATCTCCGCTCCCCTATCCCATTCTTACCAGATCTTAGTAAACACTATACTTGGTATCCTGTCCCTAAGCACGTCATTCTAGAGCATGGCACACTAGCCCAGCGACGCACTAAATGGACTGAGCCTGAAAACCTAGTTTCAAATGGAGCATTCAAAATGAAGACATGGCTATTCAATTATAAAATAGAGCTCGATAGAAATCCTCACTACTGGGACAGAGACACGGTTAAACTCAATGGTGTCGTCTTCCTTCCTATCTCCAACCTCTACACAGAAGCTAGAATGTTCTATAATGACCAGCTTCACATTACCTACTCACTAGCTCCTGAGCTGATAGAATACTCTCAAGAAAAATTCCCAGAAAACGCTCGTCAGGAAACCTACCTAGGCACTAACTTTCTGCGCTTTAATAACAATCAAGACGAGCTGAAGGACCCGAATCTCCGTAAAGCATTCGCATATGCTACAGACTCCGAATCTCTCATCAAGTATGTCCTAAAAGGTGGACAACAAGTAGCCACAGGAATAGTCCCCCCTATGGGAAAATACACAGCGACTGATGGATTAAAATTTGATCCTGTTCTAGCTAAAGAATACCTCTCTAAAACAAAATTCGCTAATAACCCTGCCGATCTAAAAATCACCCTACTCACTACCGATAAAGAAGGCGCCAAAACCCTAGCCGAAGCACTCCAAAGCATGTGGCTAGAACACTTAGGAATCGATGTGAAAATCGAACAACGCGAGTGGGCTAGTTACCTCACACGGATGTCAAAACTCGACTACGGAATCGCTACTGGCGGCTGGGTCGGCGACTATCCAGACCCGACTACCTTCCTAGACATCTGGAAAAAAGGTGATGGTAACAACCGTACAGGCTGGAGTAGTAAAGCATACGAAGATAAGCTCGGTGAAGCGGCATTAATCAAAGACCCTCTTGAGCGTATTAAAGTCTTACAACAAGCTGAAGCCATCTACATGGAAGAAATGCCGATCATCCCACTATACTGGTATACGAGTAACTACCTGCTCCACAAATCCGTTAAGAACTGGGAGCCGATGATATTAAATAATCAGCCTTACAAATTCATCGACCTTGAAAACTAAACTCTACCTTTACTTCTACACACCATGCTAAAGACCATAATAGACCGATTACTTCAAGGCGTAGTAGTCATCATCTGTCTACTCACCCTCACATTTTTCCTTATCAGAATGATCCCCGGCGATCCTCTAACAGATGAGAAAGCGATGTCGCCACAGGTAAGAGCGCAGAACATGAAAATCTTCCATTTAGATAAAAGCAAAACTGTTCAGTATGGCTATTACTGGAAAAACCTTTTCCAAGGAGAAATGGGAATGTCATCGAAAAAAGAACAACCAGTTTCTAAAATCATCAAGCAGTCATTCCCTGTTTCAGTCATACTCGGAGTCTGCGGAATGATCATTGCTGTGCTTATAGGAATACCAGCAGGTATTATTGCTGCACTGAAACACAATTCACTTATTGATAACGGTGCCATGTTTTTCGCCATGTTAGGGATTAGTATCCCCTCGTTTGTCATTGGACCGCTTCTCGCTAAATTTGTCGCGACAGAAGTCCCCTACCTCAAAGTTGCAGGCTGGGGTGATCCATTTGACTGGATACTCCCTTCCATCACATTAGGACTCGGCACAGCAGCCTACCTAGCGCGTATCACCCGTGCAGGCATGCTTGACATTCTTTCCCAAGACTTCATCCGCACAGCACAAGCTAAAGGAGTCAGCCAGACCAGCATCATCGTAAAACACGCTCTCAAAGGTGGCTTAGTTCCAGCCATCGCATTCATCGGACCTGCGTTTGCTATGTTGATCACTGGATCATTCGTAGTAGAAACCATTTTCCAAGTGCCTGGCATGGGTCAGCACTTTGTCAATGCAACTAACGATCGTGACTACTTCCTACTCCAAGGAATGGTGCTCCTCTTCGGAATCCTCATCGTCATGGTCAACCTCGCCGCTGACATACTGCTCACTTACCTCAACCCTAGACTTCGCTCCTAACAGTAAAGTAATTTTATCGCTCTAACATCATGGAAATCGAACAAGGAAATTCACTCTGGTCAGATGCTTGGCTAAGACTCAAAAAGAACCGTATGGCATTCATCAGCCTATGGGTTCTCGTCATCATCTTCATACTCTGCTTCATCCTGCCCATGACTCCGCTCATCAAGTCAGCACGGGACACAGACCTCTCTAACACATTCGCAGCACCATCTGCTGAGCACCTGCTAGGAACTGACCAGATCGGCAGAGACCTACTATCTAGGGTTCTAACAGGTGGACAGATTTCACTACTAGTAGGTCTTATCGCCACGGTGATTTCTATCATTATCGGTGTAAGCTACGGAGCTATCTCTGGTTATAAAGGAGGTAAAACTGACACTGTCCTCATGCGTATAGTCGATGTCCTCTACGGACTCCCCTCACTCATTCTAGTCATCCTATTCTCCATCGTCATATCGACAGTAGCTAAAGATAACGAAGAGTATCTACAAGATCTGTTACGCTCTAAAGCTCTAGTAAACCTCGTTGTCAACATCCTCCCACTCTGTCTCACCATCGGCATACTCGGCTGGTATACCATGGCACGTGTTGTTAGATCTCAGGTGATGTCCACCAAGAAGCTAGAATACGTAGAGGCCGCAGTCTCACTAGGACTCACGCACAAGAACATTCTCTTCAAACAAATTCTACCAAACCTTCTAGGACCAATCATCGTCTACACCACTCTAACAATTCCAGGTTTCATCCTAACAGAAGCCACCCTTTCCTTCCTAGGAGTAGGAGTCCAGCCACCTAACAGCTCATGGGGAATTCTCCTGAACGAAGGAGCTAACTTCATGGAAACCCAGCCACGGCTACTCATCATCCCATCCCTAGTCTTCGGCATCACCCTCCTCTGTCTCAACTTCCTAGGTGACGGACTCCGCGACGCCCTAGACCCTAAAGCATCCAAGGATTAGAACATGAAATATCTCGTCTTTAAAATCCTCCTAACCAGCTTCGCTTGCATCGCATCATGTGCGACCAAGGAACCTGTAAAAACCGAAAACCCCAGAGTCTTCGTCTACAACATAGCCAACAACAAATTCGAGCTTCCTAATGGAAGAGACCTCAACAATCCTCAGTTGATCGAATACGATATTGCCGAGACTGGCTGGAGTAAATACACGGATAAAAATGCACTAGAAATTCTCAATACTTATAAGAGAGTGAGGTAACTATTTAAGAATTCAACATTCTCAGCGCAGCTCTGAGAAGATCATCTGTCCCTGCCGCTTTATCAGATTCCGCCGCAGCTTTGACTGCTTTGCGGGCTTCTACTTGCTTATAACCTAGACTGATGAGGGCTAATTCGGTATCGCTAATAGCTGATGAGACTCCTTCTACCGAGGCATTTCTCCATGACTCGGTTACTCCGATCTTGTCCTTGAGCTCTAGGATGATTCTTTCAACTCCTTTTTTGCCTAGTCCTTTGATTTTGGAGAGTGCTGCTACTTCGTTATTCACCACACAGGCTTTGAAGTGATCTACGGGCATTCCGCTGAGCACTGCCATGGCTATGGCTGGACCTATGCCGCTGACGCGGTTAATGAGTAGCAGAAAGAGTTCTTTTTCTTCCTCGGTAGCAAAGCCGTAGAGTGTGTGGGCTGTTTCGCGAACTACTAGGTGAGTGTGAATGTCTATTTTATCCCCTTCTTGCGGATTGATCTTATCGTATGTAGAAAGAGGAATGTTGAGTAGGTAACCCACTCCATTGACATCTACTACTAATCTGTTAGGCAGTGACTCCAGTATATTTCCTCTTAATCTCGCTATCATAATTATATTTCTTCTACAGTAGGTTGCTCAGCAGAGGCTCCAGCATTTGGAGCTTTCTTCATGTTCTGATAGGCTTTATAAAGAACCGTTACGCACAGGACGAGGATAAACCCGCTCCAGCAGTATATTAAGATGTGTCCAAAACTGCCTTTAGACTGCATCAGATTAGCTAACAGGCTAATAACCGACTGACCCATCATCATCAGAAAAAGAGAAGCAAAGGCGACAATGATCACATACTTACGAGCTTGAGAAGCTACATAGCCTTTCTCTCTAGCTAAACTAGAAAACATGGAGGCAGCGATTATCGCAATGACGATCACTGCTAAATTACTACCAACGAGAAAAATCATAGTCGTAGATTACTCAGCTGGCTTATCAGACTTATCAGCTTCAGCTGGCTTAGCTTCGTCTTTTTTCTTAGATTCCTCTTTTTTCACCTCTTCTTTTTTAGCCTCAGGCTTCGTTTGCTTTGCCGCTTTTTTAGCTGCCTTTTTGGAAGGTTGCTTAGCTGGCTTTTTAGAAGCTGTAGATGGGAATAGGTGTCCGCTGTTCATGAATACTACATAGCCTTCATTGATGAGCCAGTGAAGATCGTGATACCATTCGTGCTTTACTTTGTCTTCGATTTCTTCAGTCCAGACAGCCTTCCAAAGTTCGTCAATGCCAGCACCTTCGTTGTCTACGATCCATTTGTTGATCCTAGCAGGACGTTCTGCCATTTTAAGATCCTCTGGGATAGTGTGTGGTCTGCTAGGTCCGCAGTGAAGCTTCCCTTGCCATTTATAAACGGCAAGTTGGCGACCAGAAAGCTGACGACATAAGAATGATGAAAGAGCCCCTGGATACCTGCGTTGGTCTTGGATTACTTCTTTGAGATTAGTGAGTAGGCTAGGTGTAAGCTTCTTTGCGTCGATGTCTGACGGGACGTGTGCTTTATGCGTTTTATGGAAGACATCGTTGATGCCTTCTGTTGAGAAGTGCTGGAGCATTGCTGCCTTGCTATCGAACACGATTGCTTCATCTGAAATTAGCTTGTAGATGGTGCGCTTCTTCATGCTTTCTTTCCAGAGATTGACGATTTCATCACCATTCTCTGTCACGATTTTACGCTTGTATTGCTCTAGAGACATGTTGCTAAACTTCGTGTTATGAAGCTCTGTTACACGATCTTGATAGCCATGGAAATTAGTAGGTCCTAGTAATTCGCCGCTGAAGCCACACTTTGCGATTGTCTGGAAATTACCAGTTGGTGCTTCTACTTCTAGTTCCTCAGCCTTGTAAAGAGTGTCCATCCACTCGGCACCTGCTGCATGATTTAGACATTCTTCTTTGGTGAGGAATATAGCACTGTCTAGCTTACATTGGAAAAGGTCAGGACCTTCTTTGCCTTCGTTTGCTTCAGCTGACTTCTTCTTGAAAATGATGTGGAACCTTTCACGAGCACCTAGCACTACGCGAGCGAGTTCGAATACTGAATAGGTTCTCCCTGCAGCTGCTATCTCTTTGGCTAGATTATCTACCCCTGCCTCTACTGGCATGATACTAGATTCGATTCCTGCTTCAGCCGCTACGAATGTTTGTTGAGGTCTGCGTCCTTTAAAGTCTTTGCGAGTTGGGCTACCTTTAAATTCACCTCTTTGGTTGCCTTCCTTACGCGCAGGTCTTCCTTTACCTCTAGGGTCTCTGGGAGCTCCGCCTCTTGAACCTCCCCTTTTCTTTTCACCATCATACGAGCGATACTCTTTTTTAGGAGAATCGTTCTTGCGTGCCCATGCAGGACCGAAATCTAGTGATGACAGCTCTACAGGATTATTGTCTGGTGATTGTTTACTCATATTGATGACTGGACAATACATACTTTCAATATGACCGCAACCCCAGATTTACCACTAATTAGCGAATTTTCAATAAAGATAATTTGTAGGATAACTTGAAAAAAAACTACACATTTAGCACAATTACGTTAGGTTACCTCAAACAACTTCAATCAACATCATGCCTACAAAAACTGACATTCTCGATCTATACTTTATGGATTCTCGTGCTAAATTGCTCGATATCGCCTCTTATCTAGATCGCCTAGACAGACACGAAGGCGAAGTAGATTTCCGCCAAGAAGGCTTCCTCAATGCCCTGCAAGCGATGTTAGATGCTAAGGAAAACCGCACGGCAACTGTTCTCAACACACTTTCCGACCACACTCCAGAAGTAGCTGAAGCCGCAACTATACAAGTAGCATACGGAGCCCCTCAAACCGCTAAATAATCAGTCATGCACTATATAGAACCACACGCACACATGGTGAGCCGCACTACGAGCGACTACCAACAGCTCGCAATGGCAGGATGCGCCGCTCTCTGCGAACCTGCTTTCTGGGCTGGTTACGACCGCGCTTCGGCGCAGGGATTTTTCGATTACTACCGTCAACTCACTGATTATGAGCCAGCGCGTGCTGCTAAATTCGGGATTCCCCACTACTGTTGGCTATGCATTAACCCGAAGGAATCTGAAGATGCTGGGTTTGCTCGTGAAGTGTTGCAAATCATTCCCGAATTTCTAGATAAACCGAATGTTCTAGGTATTGGTGAAATCGGATTGAATAAGAATACTAAGAACGAGTTAGCAATCTTTGAAGAACATGTAGATATTGCCAAAAAATATGATCTGCCTATCCTGATCCACACTCCTCACTTAGAAGATAAACTTAAAGGAACAAGACTGATCATCGATGCGTTAAAAAACGCAAAGGTAGATCCAGGGACTGTGGTTATTGACCATGTAGAGGAGCACACTGCTGGGATGGTTCTCGATGAGGGATTCTGGGCTGGAATGACACTTTATCCAGAGTCCAAATGCACTGCAGCCAGAGCTATTGATATGTTAGAGACCTTTGGAATGGAAAATATCTGGATGAATTCAGCATGTGACTGGGGAATTTCTGATCCTCTTGCCGTTGTAAAATGTGCTCTTGAGATGAAGAAGAGACAACATTGTATTAAGACGGTTCAGAAAGTCATTTTCGAGAATCCTGCTAAATTCTTGAAGCAGTGCAAGAATTTCAAGCTTCCTGACACACCTTAGATGAAGACCTTCGAAGACTCATGGGAACGCCTTCGTAAAAAAGGTATGCTCAAGTTTATGCTGATCCACGGGATGTTGCTCTGGGGTGGAGGCATGGCACTTTTCATGAATCTCTATTTTGTATTACGGGTAGGCTATCCTTGGACTCCTACTATCTATTATGTTACCCCACTTTTCCTCCTAGGGGGACTGATCTTCGGCTTTACACTGTGGAATATCCTTGAAAAACGCTATCAAGCTCTCAAATAACTATATTTATTTATCATGTTAGAACATCTTTGTTACTGCACTAATATTCACCCTGGCGAGAGCTGGGAAGAAACACTCACAGCTCTCAAGACACACACCCTTGTAGTCCGGGATAAAGTGCTTGCCGCTAGTCGTGATCACGCAGCATCATATCCTATTGGCTTACGCTTATCTGCTTTAGCAGCTGAAGAATTACTCACTGGAGAGAATTTAGCGAACTTCAAATACTGGCTCTACGAAAATAAACTCTACGTCTATACGATCAATGGATTTCCTTATGGGGCGTTTCACAACACACGAGTGAAAGAGCAAGTTTATGCACCTGACTGGACTAGTGAGGAACGTCTTACTTATACAGTCAATCTCATTAGTATCATTGCAGAGCTAGCTCCCCCATCAATGGGCGGATCAGTCTCTACACTACCAGGATCATTCAAGGAATTTAAAGCGGATGAGTCTAAAATTTTTGCTAACCTCTATGCTACAGCACGAGTGCTAGACACTCTTTCTATTCACCATGAAAAAGATCTCCATCTAGGATTAGAGCCTGAGCCGCTCGGACACTTTGAGAATACTGAGGAAACTCTGGCATTTTTTGATCGTTTCATGGCGTGGGCTGAAGGTAAAGGGCTAGAGACTCAGCGTATCTACCGCCGAATAGGCATCAACTACGACACATGCCACTTCGCACTCCAGTACGAAGACGCTGCTACAGCGCTAAAAACTCTAACAAATGCAGGACTCCGTATTTCAAAAGTCCATCTCTCTAATGCACTAGAAATAGATCTAGTAGACACTGAAAATTTGGAACTAATCAAGCAATTCGACGAACCTACCTACCTCCACCAAGTCATGATCAAAGACGAGTCTGGAGCCATCACAAGATTCAAAGACATCGAATACGCCCTAGATCACAAATCACAAATCACGAATCACAAATCGAGCCTAGCGAGAATCCACTTCCACATTCCACTCCATGCAGAGCCTAAATCCCCTTTCTGCTCTACGATCCAGCACACGATCGACACGCTGCAATATCTACATGACAACCCTGATACATGCACTCACCTGGAGATGGAAACGTATACATGGGGAGTTCTCCCAGATGAGCTTCAAGCTCCGATAGAAGATCAGCTTACTCAAGAGCATCTTTGGGTTCTTGGTGCGATAGTAGTTAGTGAGTAAATTCTATTATGTCCGAGAAAATCAAAGCGCTTTTAGCAACTGGAAGGATATCGAATTTGCCTACAGTTTGGTGTAATTGCTTAGCGGCCGCATTGATTCTATTCCACAGCTCAAACATCGGATTTCAGGAAATCATTCAGCAACCTTGGAGTCAACAACTTACTAATCTCAGTATTTACTTAGTATTGATCAGTTCATGTTTTTATGTGGGAGGATGTTTTTATGGTGATTTTACCGATAGGAAATTTGATGCAAAACATAAGCCTGAACGTCCTATCCCATCTGGAATTATTAGTGCTACATCGGTAATAGTTATTGGTTTAGCTCTTATGTTATTTGCTTTAATAGGTGGAGCTATACTTCAATCCGTGATACTCAGTAAAACTAATGCTAATTATACTCATGGACCTTTAATATTTCTTCTGGTGGCAATTACTATGTATAGTCAGCATCACAAAAAGTCACTCTTTATAGGTCTACCTCTCATTGGTTCATGTCGCTTTTTTCTAGTTCTCTTTGGAGCATTTTCAGCTTCTATATTACTTGGCTTAGAAAAGAGTATTATCAGCTCTGTTTATGTAGATAAAGCGCCCTATTTCACATCTCCTATTATCCTCTTCGCATCAGCAGTCTGCCTCTACACCATCTGCTTCGCAAGCGTAGCCAGAACGGAATCATCTGACAGCCCTATAACTTGGCGGAATGTGCTTCGCTATACGATGCTAGGTTTACCTTTCGTTGCGCTGATTTCAAAAGCTGAATTCTATGGTAACTATCTCTCGATTTCAGCCTTGGTAGCATTTGCCGTTTACGCTTTGTGGCTGCTGCGGGCGTTTCAGTTTTTGGAGAAGAATAAGGGAGCTTATGTTTCTAGATGTCTTGCGGGATTTTGTCTGCTAGACGCTTGTTTTGTAGCACAGTTTGGCTGGATTTGGTTCGGTATCTGTATTGGGCTGTTTGGGTTTTCATTACTGTTGCAGAAGGTAGCCCCAGCTACATAACAAAGGAATCACCTAATTAATTAGCTTAAGGGCACTTCTGGAAACCTTTGGTTAGATTTTCGTTTTTAGATATTTAATCTTTCTTCGAAGAAAGTAACTTGAAGCGATGAACTACCGTAAGCCATCCAAGAATCACGATCTTTTTAGTGCTTTATCTAAGAAACGAGAT
>CALAJT010000002.1 GCA_937923145.1 uncultured Rubritalea sp.
AATCAGACTAAGATAGGAATCAACGCCCTCGAAAAGGAGCTAGTTTGAAGCCCATCAAGCGAAAATGCGACACCTTGATGAAGGTGAAAAAATCCTAAAATCTTGATTCCACTAGTTTGATGAGTTTACAGAAGTTCCCTAAAGTCGATGCCTAGGTCTGATGGTAAATCAGCTCTTAAGCAACACGTGCAAGACTATTTAGATAAAGCACGTGCGTTAGATCGACGCTTAGACAAGATACAGGATGAGTCAGTAAAAGATATCCACGATGTTCTAGACTCTGCAACCCCACTACTTACTAAGAGCGGTTCGAAACATGGTGGATGTAATGAAGGACTTAAGAAAAGCACTACCAGATGACCACGAAGTCCTCACCATCCACGACATGAGCGTAGAAGCCGAACTAGCTACTGATCTCCTCCTAGCAGATGCTAAATCCAGTCTAGACTTCATCATCGTCAAGAATGCTTCCAAACATGCTATAGAGGCAAGGAGGGCCGCTAACGAAGCTCAGAAACTCAATCGTCTAGCCGTCTAGCCGCCTAGCCGCACTCTTCTTCCCGCTAGTCACACTAGCGTCCCTCCCTATTTGGAATAAATGTGCTAGCTAAGCGAGGAACCTTCTGGGTGATAACGATAGGCCGCATCCTAGGAGGCTTTCTGTAGGTGATTTTTGGAAAGAAGGAAAGTTAGTTACCTGTTACCAGTTACCAGTTACCAGTTACCAGTGATGTCGCCTAAAAAAGCTTCATCAACCCCAGCAAATTTGTGTTTATTCTAGCAGATTCGTGGTAAGCGCCGGGGGTATGAACCACAGCGGATTTAAGATCAGTAATTCTCCGTATCCAGATCTGGAATATGAGTAAACGCTATCCGCATATTATCATTATCCAAAGCATCATGATCACAGCCTAGATGCAGCGAGTTCTTACCAAACCTCTTCTGCAAAGAATCAATTGCCAGATTTAGCTGCTCACGATTCCGCTGTGGTGGAGTGAAGAGCGAAGGAGTGTAGTTATTCTTCTCTAACAGCTTGTGCAGAGTCACACCTAGTTTCTTGATTGGTTCATTCGGAGTAGGGCGCAAACGCCAGAGTTTGGCTATGGTTTTAGCTAGAAATAGGCCATCGCTAGTATGGTCAAAATGCACCTCCTGCACCCAGTTATCACTATTGAAATAAGAAATATGAACTACCAGAGCACTAGCCAACATATTATAAGAGCGTAGCCGTGTGCCTGCCTTCTGAGTCAGCTTATGTAGCACTGATTCGGCTTTAACAGGTCTCCGTTTATCAGGTGGTAAAATATGTGAATGTCCTATAGTTCGCTTCTCTGTAGGCAACTCTGGAACATCGTGACCACGTAAATGTAAGTAAAGACGATCCCCCTGAATACCACCCCAAGCAGTATGAAGTTCCTGCCGAGACGCTGCACACAGCTGCTCTACAGTATGAATTCCACTAGCATGTAAACGTAGCTTCATACTACTCCCCACACCGTGAATATCAGATAGTTCCATCTCATGCAGCACATGTGGAAGATCTTTCTCTCGGATCATGAAAAATCCATTCGGCTTACGCATCTTAGACGCCATCTTAGCCAGCCAACGATTCGGAGCCACTCCTATAGAGCAGGTCAGTGCAGGGCTAAATCTTTCCAGCATCCCTTGCTTTATAGTAGCTGCCACTTCCTCTATTTTCTGCTTCGAGCGCCAGTTCTTAGGTAGCCAAGCCCACATCTCATCGATAGAGAGCACTTCCTCCACATGAATAGCCTGCTCCACCACATCGACTATCGCCTTATTAGTCCGAATATAAAGTTCAGGTCGAGCAGGGATGATCTGGATGTCAGGGCATAGCACACGTGCCTCAGCGACACGTGTGCCAGTCTTCACCCCGAACAACTTTGCCTCATAGCTAGCAGCTATACAGCACGAACTCTCGGCCATCACAGGCGCCACCCCCACAGGGCGCCCACGAAGCTCTGGCTGATAGTGCTGCTCCACCGAAGCGAAGTAGGAATCAAAGTCGATAAACAGTGCGTTAAAATTTTCAGAATCAATCATTTTCTGTGTCTAGTAAGAGTAGTCATATGAACACATTTGTGTAAAGTGGAAAGTATTGAATAACTTCTTATCTAAGAAATTCTACATCACTAACGTTGGTAACGAGTAACTTACAGAGAGAAGCCACTAATCAACACTGACACCAACACTAACAATATGAGAAGAATTAAGAGAGCTGGCACAGAAGCCGAAGAGCCAAACCTAGATATATCATCCCTTATCGATGTCTGCTTCCTTCTCCTCATCTACTTCATCGTCACCAGTATCATTGCCCCTACGGAGAAAGACCTACCGATGACGATACCTAGTGGTCATGGAGAGTTTAATAGTGATAATACTACAGCTCTCATAGGGATAAGAGGGGATGGTGCCATCATTATGAACCCAGGTGATAGTCAAGAAGTGCTTGATACGGATGTAAATGATCGCAAAATCTCTCAAGTAAGCGAGCGTCTAGCTATGATGCAGTCTATGGCGCAAGCTGGAGGAAGCCATCTTATCGTCCAGATCATCGCTTATGAGGGAGTAGGGCAACAGCGCTTCATAGATTTCCTAAACTGCCTCCGAGGTCACGGTATTAACAGCGTAATTATTACTGATTTTACTGATGATTAACACGGGGGCTTCTACCTTCTTTCTACAAGCGCAGTCTCCTGAAGGGAGTAAATGCGCAAAGCCTTAGATTTTGGGTAATCAATATTGCGTTGTTGTAAATTATAGCGAGCCAGTAATTTATTTAACGATCTAATGTGATTACGACGTTCCATATTGTAATGACCTAATCTATCTTGGGCATGCTGGTAATCTGATTTTAGTTTATTAATTTTCTATTATATGCTTTGTATTAGACAATGCCTGAATACTTCATAAACCTATTACCAAACCTAATCATGACTATGGTATTTACCGTTATATTAGTAGTGATGACAAAATGGTTTTGGGTGTTACTTTGTGTGATCTGTGCCTATCTGCCTTCAAATAGAAAACCCTCAAAGCTCTGGCATTGCATAGTTATTGGAATACCGGCAATGACTGCGGTGTTTTTATTACGAGATCATTCGTTCTATTACTGGTTGAATATAGTAGCTGTTTGCAGCTACATTTTTCTCTTGCATTGCCAATTCGCAAAACAGTTAAAGAGCCTACCTACTAATGATAAGTTTTTAGAATAAATTAAAAACTAATCCTTACTCTTCAACTGCGGAAACAACACCACGTCTCTGATCGTAGGGGCGCCGAGTAGCATCATGATCAGGCGATCAATACCGATGCCGATACCGCCAGCAGGGGGCATGCCACTTTCCATTGTCTCTACGAAGTCGTGATCGATATTCTGAGTCTCTCCACCAGCTTGCTCTTCAAAGCGCTGACGCTGAAGGATCGGGTCGTTAAGCTCTGAATAGCCAGGTGAGATTTCTTGTCCGTTGATGATGAGTTCGTAGACATCGATCACGTCTGGATTCTCTGGGTTGAGTTTAGCGAGTGGGATGAGTTCCTTAGAAACGTGAGTCACGAAGCATGGGTCGAATGAGTGTTCTTCAACGAGCTTTTCAAATACCTGCTGAGTGATCTCGTAGTCTTCCATATTCTCAGAAATCTCTACCCCGAGATCCTTGCACTTCGCACGGTGTTGTTCTTCTGTTAGCTCGAACCAGTTGTCGCCAGCTACCTCTTTGATCAGGTCATGATATGGCTTGCGCTTCCATGGGCGGTTGAGGTTGATGGTGCGGATGACATTACCTTCTTCATCCTTATGCTCGATATCGAGTGTGCCGCAGAATTTCTCTGCTAGGTGACAGGTCATTTCCTCTACGAGGTCAGCCATCTGCTCGAAATCTGAAAACGCCCAGTATGCTTCAAGCATAGTGAACTCAGGATTATGCCTGCGAGAGATACCTTCATTACGGAAGTTTCTATTCAATTCAAAAATCTTAGTAAAGCCACCACAGAGCAGTCTCTTGAGGTGAAGCTCAGGTGCGATACGGAGTGTTAGCGGCATGTTGAGAGCATTATGATGCGTCTCAAATGGCTTCGCAGCAGCACCACCAGCGATGCTGTGGAGCATTGGCGTTTCCACCTCAAGGAAGCCACGCTCTTGCAGGAAATTACGCATTTCAGCCACCATCTGTGAACGCTTCACGAAGAGCTCAGCGCTAGCTTGGTTCGACATCAGATCGAGGTGACGCTTGCGATACTTAGTCTCACGATCAGAAACTCCATGATACTTATCAGGCATTGGGCGGAGAGCTTTGGAGAGAACTGTTAGCTTTACTACTTTGACCGATGGCTCGCCTTTACCTGTGGTAAAAGTCTCACCTTCGATACCGACCCAGTCACCCAGATCCATTAGCTTCCATGCTTTCCAGTCTAGCTCGCTGAGTCCTTTTTGATTGAGGTAGCCTTGGATACGTCCGTGGACATCTCCGATAGTGAAGAACACGCTTTTACCCATGTCGCGGATAGCGAGTAGTCTACCGGCTAAAGTAACTGGCTTATCGTTCTCGAAATTTTCTTTTAGCTCACCTGGAGTGATAGTAACAGGGAATTTGGCCCCATAGGGATCGATGCCTAGCTCTCGTAGCTGGTGCATTTTCTCGGTACGAACAGCGATGAGTTCTTGTTCAGTTGATTGCGGCTGTTCTGGTGTGTCAGTAGGATTGCTCATGGTATGGAATTCTTTTGCTTAGAAGGGCGGAGATTAATGATGTTTGGTCAATTTGCAATAGAAGATATAGTGAAAATACTTTTATTGAGCATGTCGTTCATTTAAGTCCACTAAATTATATGTTTTTGCCTTTAGATGAAGTAAGTAAAATCTCATTTTGTAAATATTAATTGACTATCAAGTAGTTTTTAATTAAATGAAATTTTACCATGTGAAAACATCACATAATTTACTTTACACTAACTAGGCTTCGATCATCAGCCTCCTGATCAGGATAAAGAGCCATTCACCCCCCTTGATAATACTATGAAAAATACAATTCTTACCCTAACTTCTGCAGCTACTTTGACAGCTTCAGTAAGTGCTCAGACTCTCTACAGTAATAATGACAGCTCAATGTCAGCATCTAATTTCATTTTTCATAAAAATGTTACATCGGCAAATGGTAGCTCTCCTGCACAATCAATTAATTCCATAGCTAGTGGTGGAAACTCTGGGTCATACTTAAATGTTACTCAGAGTTGGACAACTGCGGCTGAATCTTCATCATCTACGTTTAATTATTATGACAGAGTAGGCTGGACATTTGATCCATCTATTGCAGGTCTCGCAGCAGGCACTGTGCTTAGTTTCAGAGCATCAGTAGATGCCCTTGATGACCCTTCAAATCATGGCACAGGTGTATATGCAAGACAAGCAGGTAGGACTTATCGCGCTTTTTATGATTCTAGGTCGCAAAACGTGTGGACTAATATAGGTGGAACAGACAGAGACACGGGTCTTACCTCAGATGGTGGTATCATCCAATTTGGTCTGGTTACAGCAAACGGACAACTTAATAATTCCTCATCCCCAATCTCAGTAAAGCGTTCATCAGGATATGATAACATGGGTGTTTCACTCGTAGTCGTGCCAGAACCATCAAGCACAGCTCTTATTGGTCTGGGTGCTATCGGACTTATTGCTCGTCGTAAGAGATAATTTGCTCAGCAAATTAGTTATCAGATAATCGTCATCGGTTATCAGTTATCACTTTTAAACCCGTTTCGGTTTTCCGAGGCGGGTTTCTGGTTTCTGGGAGTGCAGTTATCTACAGGGCTAACTCACTTTGGATAGTATGATTTGCGGTTTATTTAGTATCTGTGAACTCTCTTGGAGCTTTCCTAAGAAGCAGCTAATAAATGAATAGTGGAGTCCTGAACAAATAGATGGAGAGCTTATAGAGCTGATAATAAAACGGTTGAAGCAGTTAGTTTTGCACTGCTCAGACCCCTTGCTCCTACTTGCAGTAGAGTTAAAACCCTCACATACGATAATAGAAAAGAGTTAGCTAAGTAACTCTTCATAGATGATATTTTATAATCTCAAGATTATTTCGCGCATCCATACTTCTCCTGGGAAAGAGGGCTTAGTGAGAATACCAATGGCTTGATTAAGGCAATACTTCCCCAAACGAACTGACTGTGCCAAGACTTTGCCAAACTAGTTAGACTTGCTCTTTCTCCATGCCGAAGTATCGAGCTTGAGTAGAATTGAAAGAGGGGACTGCTCTAGTTCGAAATCAGTAATGATTTGTCTTAATAGCACAATAGATGCGACAGCATCATAGAGTGCGTCATGCCAAGTCTTGCTTGGAACAATATCATCAATCTGTGTTGTTAGTCTTAATGATTCACAAACATTACTAAGTGAATGATTTTCAAGTTCAGGATATACTGCCCTTGAGAGTTGAAGTGTGTCTACCCATGGACCAAATCCATGTCCAGGAAATGCTTGTAGGAACCGTTTTTCTGTCCCGTGACCATGTGCGACTACTGCACATCCTGAGAGTCGACTTTTAATCTCTGGCCAGAGGAGCATCAGCTTAGGAGCATCAGCTAGATCTTCTTTGGTTATGCCATGGACTTTCTGAGCAGCCCAAGTGATCGGTTTATCAGTGTAGATATAGGATTCCCATGCATTTACATTTCCCCTATCAGGGAAGATGGTGGCTGCACCTATCTGGATAGGAGCATCAGTCTTGCCTGTAGCAGTGCCAGCAGACTCGAAGTCTAGCGCTGTGAATGTTATATTCTTTATCAAGGAACTTTCTGTTATTTAATGCTAAATTTGCGGCCACGGTTTTCTCTCCATGCTTTTTTCACTGAGTTGAAAAGCTGGTCAAGATCACTTTTTCCATAGAGGCGATACTCAATAGTTTTAGCATGAGTAGTGAGAGGGTTCTGCTTTTCTACTAGAGTGTTTGTATCGACACCAGCTCTGCTACCGCCTTGCTCGATGATGTCTTTACCTCTGTCGAGCAGGTTTTTAGCGATATTAGACTTTGTATTTTCACCGATCATTTCGATCGCATAAAATCTGGCAAGAGCAGTTCCGTCAGTGTCTACTACTACTTCATAAACCATGAAACTACCGTTCACCACGTATGAATGCATACTAACAGAAGTAATGCGATTCAGAGCGACCAAGTAATCTCCACCAGGTAGTGAGGCTTCCCAGAATCTGAGCTTGGTCTGAACGTCTGTGTTGTCGTTTTTTTTATTATTGTTTTGAGCAGTGACTAGGGGAGCTAGTGTGATGAGCGCAACGAGTGCAATGATTATTCTTTTCATGGTGATGTCATTATTGAGTAGATTCTAAAGTTTCTTAAAGATGAAACTATCTATGGTTACAATAGTTTCACTAGATTCGTCAAAACCTAGATTGCATGATTGAAAAAAAAATGCTTTTTTAGTTCTATGCCAAAGTTCAGACCAAACGTAGCTGCGCTCATTGTAAATAGAAAGGGAGAAATTCTTGTCTGTGAGAGAATCAATCATAAAGGCTCGTGGCAGTTTCCACAGGGAGGCGTAGATAAGGGCGAAACTAAGCTAGAGGCTCTGGAGCGCGAAGTCTGCGAAGAAGTAGGACTCTCAGCTAGTGACTATAAAGTGATAGAACACAGGGATAAGTACTTTTACTTTTACCCAGCGCGCATCAGGGCAAAGAAAAAATGGGATGGTCAGGAGCAAACCTATTTTCTCTGTAAGCTTAAGAAGAGAGCTAAGGAAGTGGATCTAGGAAAGAATAATCCTGAGTTCTGTAACTTTGATTGGGTCAAGCCTGAGAACTTTGAGGCAGAATGGCTCCCTGATTTTAAAATTGAGGTCTACCGCGAGGTGATGCATGACTTCTTTGATATTAAATTATGATGGAAAGGGTGGGTGAAAATCGTACTGAGTATATTCAAAAATAGTCATGATCGATGAAAACATTTGCGCACATCAAAAAATGGTGTAAATAATTCCTCATATGAGAATTAAAAGAATGAAAATATTTTTGGGTGCTATTGCATTTGGTTTCTTAGGCTGTGCTTCTGCAATAGCAGACGAGGAAGATGATAAGGACAAAACACCAATGGCTAAAGAGATGAAGACTGTAAGCGAGAAGCTTAAATCTCTCCGTAAGATAGATAAAACTGATTATGCCGCTGCAGCTACAGCTGTCAGAGAAGCGAATGCTGCATTACTTAGATCTATGGCATATGTCCCAGCTCTGGTGAAAGATATGCCAGAAGGTGATGAGAAGACCATCGCAGTTGCAGATGCAGGCAGACTCTTGGGGCTTAACTATGCAGTTCTTTGCGAACTGGAGATAGCCTACCTCAAAAAGGACGATGCTCTAATCAAAGACCTCGCCAAGAAGTGGAAAAAACTCAAAAAAGAAGGGCATAAGAAATACGAGGACGACTAATTGCCGTCTCAACATTAGATTTATTTAACTTATTCAAACTCGGATTTAAATATCCGAGTTTTTTTATTTAGATTATTAATTATTTAAAAAATATTGACTACTTAGCTTAAGGGTTATAAAAAATAATTATTATGAAAAATTTCTCCCCATACAAAATAAATAAATTCGCTGCCCTCGTAGTGGCTATAGTAGGTAGTACGATAGTAGGTAATGCTACTACTCCGAACTCTGCTACCCTCTCAAATTTCTCAAACTCTGGTTATCTTATTTATAAGGATACAGGAGTAGGTAATCCCAGCGAACTCATGCAGACATCTGACCTCAGCGAGACTGTAAATGCTCTGAGTGGTGATGCCATTTATGCTGGCGGAAACATCGAACTATATACTCAGAGTGATGGAGCAAGCATGACAGACTTTGCTAACGCAGACATAGTCTCATTAACAGTGGATTTTGGCGTAGGTAACCAAGTTGTTTTATCAAGCCTGAACGGTCAAAACTGGTTTAATGATGGATTGAGCTATAACACATCATACGGAGCTAATAATCTAGCTAATCAATGGTTCGGAGATTTAGTGGGAGAGCTTAATAATATCTCGACATCTGATGAGGTTCAACTTTTCAATACTTTCCGTGATGCTGGTGGTTTCCAACAGCTTTCAGATCCTAACATTAGCTACGTCGAGAAAGATGGAGCTGCAGTCAAAGTAGGACTGGGTGGCTTTATCGATGTAAAAGATAGGTTCGTTCAGCTAGCAATTGCTTCAGGAATAGATCCAGTAACAGCTAACTCATCAGTTCCCAATGGTCTTCAGGTGAGTGAAGTTGTCGTGATCGACGGTGTGGTAAGCTATGGTTTTGAGGCTACCGATAGCGGAGTACGTTTTAATGATGGAGTAGATTCATACAATGCGAATTACGAAGTATCTAATGTTCCGGAGCCGTCATCTACTTTACTTTCTCTAGTAGGAGTGATAGCTCTTACTATCCGTAGAAAGCGTGGTTAGTTAAAAGCTAATTAAATTTCTCTGTCCAAGCATAAAACTCATTGGGAATTGGTGCTATGAATTGCATCGATTCCTTTGTGATTGGGTGTGCTACTGTAAGCTTATATGCATGAAGCATGAGCCTTCCAGTCTGCACATTTTGTCTAGCAGACTTTGCGTAGATAGGGTCGGCGATAATAGGAGTCCCTATATGTACCATGTGCACTCTGATTTGATGTGTGCGGCCAGTGTGGAGGTCGCATAAAATGAGCGATGTCTCTGAATCATCCAGTGTTCCTAGCACTCTGTAATCCGTGATGGCAGATTTCCCCGTGCCGGGATTTACAACCGCCATTTTTAGACGGTTCACTGGATGCCTACCAATGTTGGTAAATATTCGATCGTTAGTCTTACTAGGCACACCTTGAACTACTGTTAAATACTGTTTTTTTGTCTCACGTTCCTTGAACTGCCTCACTATTTCTACATGAGCAGCATCAGTCTTAGCAATAATAATACAGCCAGAAGTATCTTTATCTAGGCGATGTACTATACCAGGTCTCTCAGCTCCACCTTCGCCTGCAAGCTTACCTTTGCAATGGTGCAGCAGGGCATTAACTAGAGTTCCTGTTTGATTACCAGCTGCTGGATGAACTACGATCCCGGAAGTTTTATTGATGACGATGATATCATCGTCTTCATAGAGAACGTCCAGCGGGATATCCTCAGCAAGCGCCATTTCGGATTGTGGCTCAGGGATGCTAACTGAAATTTTATCACCTACGATGACCGTGTATTTCGGTTTACAAGAATTGCCGTTCACAGTGATATCTCCAGATTTTAGTAAGGCTTGTATTCTACCTCGTGTGAGCTCCGGTAATTGGGTACAGAGGTAGACGTCTAATCTGGGCTTTGTAGTTATGTCTGCTCGTATTATCATACGTGGTAGAGCTACTTTCTAAAGTTTAGCCACAGGAGCGAGAAAAAAATGACACTGATTTAGTTTTTTCTATATCCAACTCAAAATTTTCTATTTAGTCTATCACATGATGAGTCTTAGCCCAGCAGATATAGCAAACTGTAACGCATGTGAATGCGCTATGGATGTTAGTACGCTGCCACCATTTACGAATGTCCGATGCCCTGAATGTGGAGAGCATAATCGTGTCAAAACAGACGTAGGTAGCTATATACTGATGAAACGACAAGGTTTCGGTGGTATGAGTCTTGTGTTCGGTGCGGTGGATAAAACTCTAGGTCGTGAAGTCGCGATCAAAATTCTAAATGAGGAATACTCAATGGACGAAAAACGCATCGCCCAGTTCGAGCTTGAAGCTCGGATCACTGCTGCGATGAGTCACCCCCACATTGTCAAAGTTTTCACTGTGGGTCAGGCATTTAGTCGATTCTTCATCGCTATGGAATTAGTTGCTGGAGATAGTCTTGAAAAGAAAATGTCAGACAACGGCAAGCTCTCAGAATCTGATGTGCTTAACTGGGCTCAGCAAATATCAGATGGACTCAATGCGGCAAATGAGTCTGGTCTGATTCACCGTGATATTAAACCGGGCAATATTCTTTTTGATAAAGACGGATACGTGAAGATAGTAGACTTCGGACTAGCTCTAGTGACACAGGGTGGGAAAGCTCAAGCGGATGAAATATGGGCGACGCCATTCTATGTCCCGCCTGAAGCTCTAGATATTTTGGAAGAAGATTTTCGTAGTGATATCTATGCTCTGGGGGCGAGTCTATTTCATGCTCTTTCAGGTAAGCCTCCATTTGAAACTGAGTCTCGCTCTACTATTGAACTCAAGGAAATTAAACGCAATTTACCATCTTTAAAGACAGTAGCCCCATGGTTAGCAGATGAAACTTGTGCTGTTATAGATAAGGCGATGGCATTTGAAATGGAGGATAGGTTTAGCTCTTACCAAGCACTTATCGATGCGCTTCACCATGCCGAGTTAGTGATAAATCATGAGGGTGAGCATCCTCCCATGAGTAGTGCTCAGCGAGCTAAACGTAGGATTAAAGAAAAGCAGCATGCTAGCTGGAGAATACCTGCTATTACAGGTGCTTCAGTACTTCTGGTAGGCAGCTTATTATTTGCAGTGCTGAAGGATGATAACTCAGCTTCCTCTGATGAAGCTGACTCTGTAGTAATCTCCCAAGATGGAGCTGAGAACAGTGCGGGTACGATGACAAAGCGTGTAGGTAAAGAAATCACACTTGCACGGGGTTCACTAAAAAATAAAAATTATAAAGAATCGGCTAGAAGGTATAGTGAAATAGCTTCTGATTCCAAGGTTTCTAAGGATACTATCTACTGGGCAGGTCTTCAGTCATCTACTATTCATTGGCTCAATGGTAACTCTGGTGAAGCACGTAAGCAACTGCGAGAACTAGCTATTCTTAGTAATAAAGAAGGGAATTCTGGTTCAGAAACAGGGAGACGCCTTGATTCAGCGGTAGACAGTCTTACTAGCTTTAGATTAGTAGATACTCAGCAGTTTAAGGTTCCGGAGAACGAGCTAGACGCGATGATAACTTTCGTTTCTGGTCTTAAAAACTGGTCTCTTGGTCGTGTGAAAGAAGCCCTAGAGCTGTTTGAGAAAGTAGAAAGATACCAAGCAGATGAACCTTCTGTAGAATACCAATTCTATCGTGCTAGAATAGCGGATTACAAGTATGATGCGGACTTGGTAAAAGAATTACGGGGTAACTATTTTCCGAAATCAATAGATGACCTCAATCAGCGAGTTGCTAAGCTCCAGGGACTTGAAAGTAAGGTGAGAACTAAAGGTCGTATATTATTTGATCTTGAAGAGTGGCACGTGCAATGTGATATTCACAAGAAAAGATTAATCCGAGAGGCTAAAGAAGCCCTCATTAAGAGTAATCAGGAGAATAATAATCCAGAACCTGAGCCAGTAGAGAATCAGCTGAAATGGAAAGACTTTATTCTCGAGGTTAATCCTGATCTTAAACAGTATGAATTTGAAAAAGTGGAACAGTTGTTAAAGTTTGAAAATTTTGCAGACTTAAAAGACAAGCAACGAGCAGAACAATTCTCTTACCTTTGCCAAAAGGCATCAGGTTTTAAAGCATCAGTTCAGACTAGCCTGAGCGAGAAAAAGACTAACGCTATTATCACTTTGAAAGTAGGCGGTAAAGAAGTGTCAGGTATTTCTAAAGTCACTAATGAAGGCTTTGAAATCATTGATGCTGTCGAGAAGAGGTTAGTGAAGTGGCGAGATATAGAAGCTAGTAGTTTAGTAGATCTTCATAAATATAATGTCGCTGATAACCTAAGTGACTTCGAAGTAAATCTACGTCTAGAACAGGCAGTCTGCTTCGCATGGCTCACAGGAGAAACTACAAAGGCACAAAATGGTGCTAGAGTATTAGCTGATGCTAACCCTATCTTTAAAGCTCGCTGGGAATCTTGTATGGAGTTATTGGGAGAGTAATAGAAGTATAGGGAGATGAACCATTTGAAGAAAATAAGATGGTTAACTATTCTGATTTTAATGTTATCAGGTCGTGTTTATTCGCTCGAAACGACTCTAAATGAACCGTCATTTCTGAACTCAGATAAAGCTGCTTTAGCTATTGCTGTTATTCGCGCTAATGTGATTAGAAATGATGGAGGGGCTAAGTATCAATGGGTCGAGATACTTAATTTAAGAACCTATAAATCTCCTCAAGGTATAGTAATTCCTTCTAAATTAAGAATAGCTCATCTTTCATTTGGTCAAGGGCTACCCCTCGGCGAAACCACGCTATATTTGACTTACTACAATAGCGAAAAACCGCAGGTAGGTTGGAAATTAGTAGAGCAGTTAAATAAGAAAACTTATAAATACGAAAAAGGATACTCTCATAATGCACAGACCACAGTTAGAGAAGTAAAAATAAAGGTGAAGGGTGGTGAGATTTCTGGAACTTTGTGTAAGTCGATGGGTGTGAAAGCAAACAAAAAGAGAGCGATATTATTTGTCTCCGGTTCTGGAGCCGCTGATCGAGATAGCAATATTATTGGCGCAATAGGTAAGAATAATTGTCTCAAATATCTCTCCGATAAGCTCATCAACTCAGGCACCACCACTTTGAGAATTGATAAGCGAGGGATAGGGGCCAGCAAAGCTTCTAAATTTAAAGAGTTAGATATACGTTTTTCTACTTATGTAGATGATATTACCCACTGTATTGAGTATCTTAATAGCTTAGGTTACTCCGAAATTATTCTTCTAGGGCATAGTGAAGGTGCTCTCATCGCTACGATGGCTGCAAAACAGAAGTCAGTAAAAAGTCTAATTTTATTATCTGGAGTGGGTAGACCTATCGCTACTGTTTTGGAATCACAGTTGCGTAAAAACTTACCCAAGAAGCTCTCTGCAGAGTCGGAAGATATCATTAAGCAACTAGTGTTGGGTAAGAAAGTCGAGAATGTCCCTGTAGCTCTATACTCTCTCTTTAGACCAAGCGTTCAGTCCTATTTAATTTCATCCTTTAAAGTTAGTCCCACCACGGAAATAGCGAAATTAAATATGCCCATTTTGATCATACACGGGACTACCGATTTACAAGTTTCCGTTAAAGATGCGGAGTTGTTAGATAAAGCGGCTTTAAATAGTAGGCTGGTAATAGTGAAAGGTATGAATCACGTTCTTAAAGCTGTAGGTGGCAATCTGGGGCAACAACAGAGTAGTTATTTTGATCCTAAACTTCCAGTGCACCCAGAACTCGTCACGGAAGTCCTTAACTTTATAAAGGAGTAGCGCTCTAGCTCTAGCTCTAGCAACTTACGTGTTAGACTGCTTCTTGAAAATTGCGATGTGGCGATCTACTGATTTATTAGGCGCATCTGTAACGGGTCTAGAAATCGGGTTTCTAACAGTAGTGATCAGAGTGGCGCCTAGTTGTTGTATAGCTTGGACTGCTTGAAAGTGCTCTTTATCGAAATAGCTGGTGATGACGAGGATGCCGTCTGGACTTAGTCTATTCAGTGCCGAGTCGTAGATATGCTGCCAAGTTATCGCTCCGTTCCAGTAGTTTTGGTGACGCATGACTACGATATCACAGAGCTGTGCTAGCTCATTGATAAGATGAAGTTTAGTAGCGTCATGGTAGAGAAAGGTATAGCTGGTGTGAGGGTCAGAGCGCCAGCGGCTTCTTGCTACATCTAGCTCTCGTTCTCGGATATCTACTCCGAATATCTGTAGATCCTCAGCATAGGGTGCTAAGACTTCTCGTAAAATGCCAGATTCATCTGCACGACCACATGCAAGGTTCAAGCAACGAACGGAGTCATTCACCACCGTGATGTGCTGTGCAATGAGGGGGGTGAGTAGTAACTTGAGTTGAGTGAGATCTTCGTTAAGAAATTTGATGTAGTTTGAGTCCATCGAGGAATAGTGTAATGAATAGTAAAATAGTTAGATCGAGCAACAAAGTATCTTGTGCCATGGGGATGGTATGGTAAGAATTGAGATACTCAATTTTAATTATGTCAGTAAACGAAACAGAAAGCATAGACATCGTGGAGCAGATTAGCCATGAATTCGCCATCGCAGGAGATTTTATCGAAGGCGTAGAGATCGATAGCGGTCATATTAATAATACCTATGTAGCGACTTACGAGAGACAGGATGGAAAACGCCGCCGTTACATTCTCCAGCGTATCAATGAGAAGGTATTCAAAGATCCACTGGCGGTGATGCGAAACGTAGAATCTGTCACTAGACATATTAACTGGAAAGTTCTGAGAGTGAAGAAAGATCTCGGTGGTCAGACGCTTAATATTTACCCTGCTAGAGGTGGGCGTAGCTTCGCAGTGGGGGATGGCGGTGGGATCTGGAGGTGTTATAATTTTATCGAAAACTGCCATACTTATGATGTGGTAGAGAATACTCGCCAGGCGTATCAAGCTGCTAAGGCATTTGGTTCATTCCAAGATCTTGTGAGCGATATGCCGCTAGAAGACATAGTAGACACTATCCCAGATTTTCATAATACACCGAAGCGCTATGCCAGACTAATGGAAGTGGTGGCAGCCGACCCACTGGGGAGGCTCAAAGATGTGCAAGCTGAAGTCGACTTCATCAAAACCAGAGAGGGAATATGTAATAAGCTGATGAATCTAGCGGCGGCTGGAGAGATACCAATCCGAGTAACGCATAATGACACTAAGCTAAATAATGTCATGATGGATTCCGAGAGCGATGAAGCGGTGTGCGTGATCGATCTAGATACTGTGATGCCTGGGCTTTCGCTCTATGATTTCGGTGATCTGGTGCGTACCGCTACTAGTCCCGCTGAAGAAGATGAGCAAGATCTTAGTAAAGTAGAGATGCGTATGCCGATGTTTGAAGCATTGGCGGAAGGTTATATAGATGGCTGCGATTGCCTCAATGAAACTGAGCTAAAAAACCTAGTCACTGGCGGTAAGCTAATGACATTAGAAGTAGGAATCCGTTTCCTAACAGATCATTTAGAAGGTGATGTCTACTTTAAAACTCACCGTCCAGATCATAACCTAGAACGTAGCAGAACTCAGCTAAGGTTAGTAGAGTGTATCGAGGAAAAGGAAGAGGCTATGGAGGAATTCGTCAAGAAAGTCATAGCAGCGAAGAACTAGAATTTTAGAAATAAAAAAGCCTCTATCATTTCGGTGATAGAGGCTTTTTGTTAGATTATATAATGCTAGTTGTTAGATGCGTGCAGCTGGAGTTTCATCTGCAGTTTTAGGTGCTTCCTTTTTCTTAGTGCTCTTGATGTAGAGTTCACGGAGTTGCTTAAAGTCGACTTCTGCTGGTGATGCGGACATAAGGTCTGCTCCACGGTTGTTCTTAGGGAAGGCTATGACTTCACGGATGGAGTCAGTTCCACAGACTAGCATCGCGATACGGTCGAGTCCTAGAGCTAGTCCACCGTGTGGAGGTGCTCCGAAGCTAAATGCATCGAGGATGTGTCCGAACATTGTCTTCTTCTCTTCTTCAGTCACGCCGAGAGCGGTGAACATAGAGTCTTGGAGATCAGCTTCGTGGATTCGGATAGATCCTCCACCTAGCTCGTAACCATTGAGAACTACATCGTATGCCTGAGCGCGGAGTCCAGCGTAGTCGCCAGCTTTTAGCTTAGCTTCGTCTTCTGGAACTGGGCGTGTGAATGGGTGGTGGACAGCATGCCATCTCTGGTCTTCATCGTTGTAAGCGAGAAGTGGGAATTCTGTGACCCATAGGAAGTTTAGCTCTGTGTTACCTTCAAGTAGATTCTGGTATTCAGCACACTTGATACGCACTCTGCCGAGCACATCGCAAACTGTGTCCCAGTCGCCAGCACCGAAGAGGATGAGGTCACCTTCTTCGATGTTCATTGTCTCCTTCATAGCGGCTAGCTCAGTTTCACTGAGGAACTTAGTGATCGGTGAGCGCCAGTCTTTAGGCTCAGGTCCACGTGCTTGGATGTAAGCCAGTCCTCTTGCTCCAGCTTCTATCGCTAGTTTAGTGAGCTTGTCGATCTGACCAGTAGAAGCTCCAGAGAAGCCTTTTGCGTTGATCGCCTTAATGCATCCGCCTGCTTTGAGAGCGCCTGAGAATACCTTGAACTCAGAGTTAGCGAATACTTCACCGAGGTCAGTGAGGTGTAGTCCGAATCTGCGGTCTGGCTTGTCAGAGCCGAATGTGTTGAGAGCTTCATTGTATGTGATACGGTCGAAGCTTGTTGGTGCGTCAGCATTGATTGACTCTTTGAATACCCTGCCGAGAAGTTTCTCCACGAGACCTATAATGTCGTCTTCTTTAACGAATGATGCCTCGATATCGATCTGTGTGAACTCAGGCTGACGGTCAGCACGAAGGTCCTCATCGCGGAAACAACGAGCGATCTGGAAATACTTCTCAATTCCACCACACATTAGCAACTGCTTGTATTGCTGCGGAGCCTGCGGGAGAGCGTAAAAATTACCCGGGTGCATACGTGATGGCACTAGGAAGTCACGAGCTCCTTCAGGAGTGGACTTGGAGAGGATAGGTGTCTCGATTTCGAGGAAGCCATTTTCGTCAAGCACATCACGGGTAGTTTTAGTGATACGGTGGCGGAGCTTCATGTTACGAGCCATTGCTGGGCGGCGAAGGTCTAGGAAGCGATACTTGAGGCGCATGTCCTCGTTGTTGATCTCTTTATCTAGCTGGAATGGAAGCACTTCAGATTTGTTGACGAGTGTCATCTCGGTAGCTGAAACTTCTATGGAACCTGTAGCGATCTCATCATTATTAGTAGATTTACCATCGATCTCTGGGCGTTCTTCGACGATTCCTGTGATCTGGATCACGTCTTCGTGACGGAGAGTTTTAGCCATCTCAGCGATCTCTGCATTAGTCTCAGGGCGGAAAACACACTGAGTAAGTCCCTCACGGTCTCTCAGGTCGATAAATGCCACACCACCGTGATCTCGGTTCGAATTCACCCATCCGATGAGGGTGACTGTGTTACCGATGTTTGCTTGATTAAGTTCGTTGCAATGATGTGTTCTCATGATTTTCTAATAAATTTACGTTTATGCACAGATGTGCGGACGTGTGTGTCTAGGAAAATCAAGCGAATGTCGAGCCTAAGAGTGCGAAAAATTGACATCTGGTGGAATTATCTTTGATTTGGGAAACTGTCCGCCAGCCCCAGGACTGATGTGTCTTTGACTAGCCAGAGAGTGTGAAAATCAATACGAATTTTGGATCATGTGTTTCTTTGGAGATGGAATAATATGTGCTATATTTAAAATAACATTATTAAAAATATCAAATGTTCATCATTGCCCACCTTCGAGCTAGCGCACTAAAGCCAGAAAATACATTACGCTCATTCCAGAGAGCGATAGAGCGTAGATATGATAAAGATAGATATCTACGAACACGAAGGGAGACTCATCGTCTTATATGATAAGACTCTGGAGCGAACCACGAATAGAGTAGCGAAAGAACTCTATGCGTATTCTATAAATCCAAATCTCATACGTATCAATCGTAGACACATGAGGCGAGCGCGAAGGGCGGGTTATAAAGTCTTTGTTTACAAGGTTCTTAATCATGAAGACTGGGCCAAAGCTGAACTGTTTAAAGTAGATGGGTGCTTCTTGGACGATCCTCTAGTTTATCAAGCATCAAGAGTCTAATAGTCCTCTACAGGGCTACGCTTCTGACCAGTGTAATCTATGACTTCTCTGGCACGTTTTTCACCTAATGTGTCGATTCGGAGTTGCATGATTTCTTTATCATAGCCGTCCCAGAGTTGACGCTTAAATTCTGGTGAGCTGACGATGCGTTTCTTCAGCTTCTCGATTCTCTTGAGTGAGTCGTCGATGATATTGTTAGAAATTTCTTTTATGGCATTAACAGCTACTTCAGCACTGTCGACCTGATGGCAGATCATAGCGAAATCATTACCAGCCTCGATACTCATTTTTACGTCGTTGCCACGTCCATAAGTATTGATGATAGCGCCCATGTCCAGATCATCAGTCATGATGACACCTTCGTAGCCTAGCTGGTTACGCAGGAAACCTGTGAGTAGGTTCTTAGAAAGTGAGCCTGGGAGTCCAGGACTATCAGGGTCTATCGCAGAGAAATGCACATGGCAACTCATGATGCTATCCAGTGTTGGCATCAGGGCAGTGTAGGGGAGCAGATCTGAGCTTAGTAAGTCTTCTTTAGATTTTCTAACAAATGGGAGTTCATGGTGAGGGTCTACATCTGCTAGTCCGCAGGATGGGAAGTGCTTGGCACATGAGAGCACTTTTCCCTTACGGAGATTTGCATTAAAAACACCAGCATTAGAGATGACTTCTTGAGCATCTCCTCCGTAGCATCTGCCGCGCAGGGCATTATCGGCATCATCGTCATAAGAAATGTCGAGGACTGGGCAGAGATCCATGTTTATACCGAGTTGGCGCAAGACATCCGCAGTGATCATCCCGTGACGAGCTATTAAGCCACCTACTTTTTTCGGGTTACCAGCTTTGCGCAGTTGTTCTGCTGAAGGAGGTTCATTTCCGATCTCTCGCGTTCTTGTGACTCTGCCTCCTTCTTGATCTATGGTGATGAGTGGCTCAATATCACAGACTTCTTTAAGCGAGTCGGTCAGTGCACGGAGTTGCTCAGGAGATTCTACATTTCTACCGAAGATGACGAAGCCACCAGGCTGTATTTTTTTAAATGTGGCGATCTCTTCCTTAGTGAGTGAGTGTCCCTTAATTCCTAAAAGTAATAACTGACCATGCATGGTGAGATTTTCAGTCTCTCTGTGCGAAATAGCAAGCGAAGAACCTGAAATGATGACAAAAAAGGACTTTCTATTTTAGTGAATCGGCTCCACTTTAAGTGCAGAGATGGAAGAGCAGAAAAGTAAAGCAGGGGGATTTTATATGATTGGCATAGGCTTCTTCGCCGCATTGGTGGGGGCAGTATTCATGTATATCATGTGGAAAAGTTACTCACAGGCTAACTTTACCCGCACTTGGGATAAGACTCCAGCGGTAATGATCGTTTCTGATATGAATACCCGCTCAGCAGAATATATTAGTAAGGAATACAGCTGGAATGTTGAATACACTTATGAATACGGTGGAGAGGAATATACTAGTAAATTTCACACGCCACGTAGTGCTAAGTGGACATCACGTAAGAAGCAGATCCAAGCTGAGATCGATGCTAGACCGATGAATGAGAATGTCTTCTGCTATGTAAATCCAGATGATCCTTCCCAAGCTATTTTAGAACACGATACGAAGGCAGCTGGCTATAGTATTTGGTTTCCAGGCTTATTCGTAATAGGTGGAGTAGGCATCATGTGGGGAGCGATTAAAGGAATGAAACCATGCTGAGTGCCAAGGACATAATATGCCGTGTGTATTGCGGCATCCTCATGGTGATTTGGATCCTAGCTCCGTATGCGATTCTCCAAAACGTGGAGATTTTTTCCGTCTATTGGATGCCAGAGCTGGCGTTTGATCGCGCTATACCCGTAAACTTCTCAGCTCTTTGGTTCTACATCTCGTTTTATATATTGTTAGGGATTGTGGGTCTGATGATAGAGACGCGCCTCTTCGTCCGCTACCTCTACACTATTGGATGGGCGACTTTAGTAGCTCACATGATCTTCTTATTTTTTCCAAATGCCGTTTCTCGTGATGCGATAGACTTTGACTCAGCTCCATGGATCTATCAGCTCCTAGCGAATACGGATGCCCCTAGAAATGCATTTCCCTCACTGCATGCGGCACTCTCATTTATCGCAGCACTAGCAGTCCAATCTTCTAAGATGAGTAGGGTCTCTCAGCTAGTTAAAGTCTCGCTCAAGACTCTAACGTGGCTTTGGGTGTTAGGGATTTTTTGGTCGACTATAGCACTACGCCAGCATGTAAGCCTAGATTTAGTAATGGGTTCTGTGGTGGCATTAATAGTATGGAGATGGATGAAGAATAGCTGGGAAATGAATCATCATTTTGAGTAGTAATAAATTATCAGTTTTGCTTGGTCTTGCTAATATGGCGAAACTGTCAATATTCTGCACTTTAGAATTATAGGCATGTGGTGCATTCAAGGCATCTATGTTTCAGAAACTAAATAAAACTATCGTCATTGCCTCTGCTGCAGTCTGTCTCAGCCACTGTGGAAATCAATCTAGCCAGTCTATTAGTGCTCCATTTCAGCAAGGAGTAGTGAAGAAAATAACGACTTACGACACTCCAGGAAGATGTAGTGAAATCATCTCTTACGCTCCGAGTAAAAAATTACTATTTACTACTAATTCTGTATCTAAGGATATCAGTGTCCTCGCCATTCCTAGTCTAGCTGCTGGGAATTTTAGACCTATAGACTTTGACCTTCAAAAATCAGGAGTGCAAGGTATCAGTACTGGAGGTGAACCTACGAGTGTCGCAGTCCACCCTAACAGAAATCTAGTTCTAGCTGCGGTTAACGGCGGCAATGGCAGGCTAGTGGCATTCGACATGACTGCAGCGGCTAAAGGAGTGAGTAAGAAAGTTCTCGATCAAGAGATCGGCTTTCACCTCGATAGCATCGCTATTTCACCAAATGGTAAATGGGCGGTGATAGCAGATGAGGCGGAGGGTAGTGCAAATACTCCAGGGGCTATTATTTTGGTAGATATTTCACGTATCGGTTCATCTCAGAAACTTCCTGTTTATAAAGTCTCAAATCTAGCGTCCTCTCTAGGTAGACCAGCAGGTAGAGTCGAGCCTGAGTTCGTGGCGATAGACTCTAGCTCACGCTATGCAGCAGTGGCATGTCAGGATGATAATGCAGTAGTGCTTTTCCCTCTAACAGCTAACCCAAAGGTATCTAGTGTCATCAAGCTGCCAAACTCTGCTCAGCCAGACGGAGCTAATCTTATCAACTATGGCTCTGGTCAATTACTCGCAATAGCTGAGGAAGGAACTGACACAGTGGCTCTCTTCCAGGTAAATAGCATCAATCAAACTCCAAAGCTAATCACTAGAATCAACGTGCGCACCCTCAGTGGTAAAGGTGACCGTTGTGATCCAGAGGGAGTCTACATGTTTAGACAGAGTGGTAAGCTCTACCTTGCTGTAGCCATAGAGCGTGCGAACCGTGCACTCATTATGGACATCTCTAATCCTAGATCACCTAAAAAAGTAGCATCAGTCCCTGTTGGGAGCAGACCAGAAGGTCTCATCGTGCAGAAGCAGGGTGGTAAAAGTTATGTTCTAACAGGTGACGAAGGTAAGCCAGGTAAGGGAGAAGTAAGCATCATCGAAGTGAGATAGATAGAAGCTATGTGGCGAAAATGTAATGTGGCAATTTCTTCACCTTATAAAAATAGGATTTTTCAAAATGTCTGTCAAAACCTGCGGTAGAAATGAGCGGAATAACAACTTTCCTCATCAATCTAACAATCAAAAATACATTATTATGAAAAGTAAAGTAGTAACAACGATGATCGGAGCAGTAGCCCTAACAGGTACTGCAATCACAGCTTCAGCAGAAGGTGCTGGCGACTTCTGTAATTCTCTTCAGAATATCGGAAAGCTCTATAAAGATAAAAGTAATCCTTACATTCAGGAAGTTTCCGTATTCGGGCGTTTTCATGCACAATATGCTTATGTAGACGGTGAAGATGTTAACGGTAATGACTTCAACCGTGACTTCGAAGAGGTTCGTAGAATGCGAGCAGGAATGCAGATCAAAGCATTTAATGGTTTTGCTGTTAAAGCAAATATTAACCTAGAGGATGACGACAAGCCGACTGGTGGCGATCGTGTATTCGGTTATCAAAACTTTGACCAAGTGAAGTTCTCATACAAAATGAAGAATGTTCTCGGCTTTGATGAGTTAAAGCTAACATACGGACGTCACAAGATTAAGATGGGACACGAGTCTCATCTATCATCTAAGAAGATCAAAACAGTTGAGCGTTCTGCTATCTCTAATAAGATCTTTGATGGTCGTTTCACGGGTCTCACACTTGCTGCTGAACGCGGAGGAGTCGAGGGAACATTAGGAATCCTGAGTCTTGACGATAGTGACTTCATCGGTAACTGGGATGCTGGCAAAGCTCTCTACCTTAGCACTGGATTCGAAGCTCTACAGGGGCAGATGGTCTTGGACTTATTCTACACTCTAGACCAGGGTGATGATGATAACCAAGTCGGTGTAGGCTACGAATGGGCAGCATCTGCTTCATGGGAAGGTAATGTAGGCAGCTGGGATCTAATGGTGAACACAGCCTTTGGTGATAATGGAGATCAGAGTAAAGAGAAGCGTGAAGGAATGTTTTACGGTCTTGTAGTGATGCCATCTAAGTTCATCGTTGAAGATAAAGTAGAATTCGTAGCTCGCTACCAATACCAAGGTTCCACTGAGGATGAAGGTATCCGCATGAACTCACGCTATGTGCGTCGTTCTGAGATAGGCTCTACTGATGTAGGTAAAGGAAGAGGTAATTCTCACCAGAGTCTCTACGCTGGACTGAACTACTACTTCTGTGGTCATAACAGCAAGATCATGACTGGTGTAGAATACGAGGCTCTCAATGCTGAAGACGGAGATGTAACAGCTACCACTCTGTGGATGGCATACAGAATGTACTTCTAACATTAACAGCTATACACATTCGTCACCTGCATGGCTGATGATGTGTTTCATGAAAAACTGAATTCTGTTTCAGTGCGCAGTTCCTTGATAGGGGAACTGCGTTTTTTATAGCGGTTCACTCTGGACGGAAGGTTTGTGTAGGTAGAATGGTCTAGCGCTTTTCAATTGCAATCGTAGTGATATCATCCATTTGACGATAGCCACCTACGAATGTATCTAGATCTTTCTGAAGCGCTCTAATCACTTCTGCAGCACCTTGCTTCGCTGATGCTTTGAATGAACTCGCCATTCTTTCATCACCGTATTCGTCCTGAGCTTTATTGAGAGCCTCGGTAACCCCGTCTGTATAGAGTAGAAGGCAATCACCAGAATGTAGTTCAAAGTCGTGCACTTTAGTGACTCGCGTGAAGACGTCTCCATCATCTAGTCCAAGAGCCAGTCCAGGAGGCTTGATCCACTCTATACTCCCATCCTTGCGGTAGAGTGGGGCAGTGTCATGACCTGCACAGATGAGCTGGATCTTGCCGTCCCTATCATTGATGATGTAGACTGCGAGGCTGATAAACATGTCCTCTCTGATGTCTGCGAAAACCTGTTTATTTACATTAGACAGAGCCACTAGTGGATCTTCTTCTCTACGGATTTCTGCTCTTAGAGCACTTCTACACATAGCCATGAGTAGACCAGCAGCTACGCCTTTGCCTGTTACATCTGCGATGACGATAGCAGTCTTGCCATTACCTAAAGGAATGTAGTCAAAGTAGTCTCCACTAATGATACGTGCAGGCTTATTAGTGCCGATAATACGATAGCCTGGGACATCTGGGTCTTTGTTCGGTAGCAAAATACTTTGCACTTCTCTGGCGATTCTTAGCTCGTTCTCGATTGATTTTTTCTCGTTTGCCTGATGGTGGATTTTTGCATTTCCGAGGGCGAATGCAGATTGTTCACTAGCGGATTGGAAAAGTTCAAACTCATTTGGAGTAAAAGCTCTAGCATCCTTCTCTCTCGCAATAGCGATGACGCCTATATCTTCCCCGGCATAAACTAGTGGAGCCATCATTGCTGAAATTTCTTGATCATAATGGATGAATGAATCGCGGAATGCCAAGTGGCTTTTCATCTCAGGGATAAACTGTGCTATACCATTCGAAAAGACACTGCCTAGCACTCCCTCATCTACTGGAACCTTACTTAGTCTGATAGCACTACGTATAGCTCCACGCATCGCCTCGGGATCTTCTTTTTGTCTAGAAATGAATTCTACAGGAAGTCCTATAAACTGTGGACAATGTTCACTCAGGTATGCTGGCTGAAGGAATCTTTTATTGCTACTGAGTAAATAAATAGCTCCACCAAGGGCATCTGTCACAGTGACTAGACCGTCCACTATTTCACGGTGTAGCTTATTCTCAGAATGATCTTCCTCCAGAGCACTACCTAGCATGTGAAGAAACTCAAACATCCTGTGCTCTTCGCCTGCAATTAAGTCACGCTCGTTCTCAGTATCCTTGAGGCACTTATTAGCCCTCATCCATAAAACGAGTATTACTACCAATGATACGAAACATACTAATGCAAAGACCAGAATGTAGGGGCTGAACTCGTGCAGAATGTTGATAGTGGTTTGTGACAGTATCATCTACTCTCTTTACTTACACGGTTGAGTAGGTCTTGATAACTTAAGCAGTAAGTGGGGAGTGATAGATAAATTTGCACTAGAGACTTCTACTTTATACTAAATTTAGTGTTTCTGCCTGTTAGCGAGTTCCGCTTCTAGGACATCTAGCACAGTGGCGAATTTATCATCATTGCCTTCGTGCGCTTCACAGAGAAGTTTATGTGCATCGAATACATGCTGAGTTTTATCTACTTGGGTAAGGGTAGAATGTTCCTTAAGCGATGTTCTTATAGTTTCTAGATTTTCTTGCCACGGAGCATCTTTAGGATCAATTTTTAGAAGCATGCTAAGACCTAAATCTTCTAGAGATCTACGGTTCTTATCAGAAGGACTAGCCACTTGTAGTGAGCCGCCATCTTTTTTAGCGAGCTTCATAGCAATACCTGCCATAGTTCCCATGAAGGTCGAATCCATACCAGTGCATTCCTCTAGGTCGACTACGATGGTGAGAATACCATTTTTAATCTGGCTTTCTGCCCACGCCTTCATCTGTGGACTGTTGATGAAAGAGCCCTTGCCCTCACAGCGAATCCATGTGAAATCGTCGAAGTTTTTTACTAAAATGGTATTGTTATTGCTCAATTTAACGCTGGCTGGGGTTTTTCCAGATAATTTCGTATATTAACCTAACATCTCAGCAGGTCAACAATGAATGATGTCAATATGATGGTTAATTAACGTCATCTAGATTGTGAGTATTTGAAATGTTCCTCTATCTATTGGACGACTTGAAGACGCTATTTAGTCACATAAAATGAGAGTAATTAGAACACCCGTTTTACTTGAGCTTGAAAGGTTGCTATTTACCGAATTTTTCTTCTAACATTTCGATACGATAATCGAATATACGCTGAAGTTTTTTACCAATGAAAAGCTTGTGCATAATTTGTCCTAGAAAACCGAATGGCATAGCATAATGCACCTCATCTTCCATCAGCACGCCTTCATCGACTTCCTTAAATGTATGTCTGTGATGCCACATCGCGTAGGGACCACTACGCTGGTCATCAATAAAATATTCACCTTCCTGAACGTAGGTGATTTCAGTTACCCAATGAATCCAGATTAAAGGAAATACTTTAACTTTGTAAGAAATTATCTGCCCCTCCACCATCTTTTCATGTGAACAGGTTAGTATCTTAAAACCGATTTCTGTCGGAGTCAGCTCTTCTAAATTACGAGGCGTAGAAAAGAAGTCCCAAGCTTCTGCTTTAGAAATAGGGAGTGTCTGCTCACGATAGAGGCGATAAACTTTAGAAATCATATTTTCAGTATATATTGAAATATGATTAAGTAAAATAGTTTATGTGATAATTCAAATAGTAGATAGAGCTAGATTTTCTTTAGTATATCAGCACAGAATTGTGACCAAGTTTCTAGAGAATCATACATGTCGCCTTGGAGTTCCTCGATAGTGCTGAACTTTAGGTCTGCAATGGAGTCTTCATTTGAGGTAACTCGATCTGTTTCTAGTTCGAAGAGGTGGACTACGCCAAGATGGACTTTTCCTACATCATTAGAATCGTCATTGAGAACTGCAATGATGCGCTGAGTGTGATTGCCAATAATGACGAGTTCTTCCTCTATCTCACGCTCGACTCCCGCCATGTAAGTTTCTTTACCTAGGTTATCATCACGTGTGTCTACAGGATTGATGTGACCGCCGATACCTAGCGATCGCTTGGCATGGAGACGTGCCTCTCCTCCAGACTTCCCGCGCGCGTAGTTGAGAAACTTTCCTTTATGGTGGAATAGAGCGTATGGGATGAGCTGCTTGTGACTTGGGTCGTCCTCTGCGGCACCACGATCCATGAAGTGATTGTTCGCAGGATCTAGCAGGGTGGAGAAATACTTCTCTACGTCTGTGTTGATGCCTTGGAATTCGCCTAGTGTGTCGAATAGCTCGCGCTTTACGACGAGGATTTGTTCTCCTTTGTAGTCTTTCATATTAAATTATTTAGCTGAGTAAGATTTGACGTAGTTAGCGATCTTAAGATCATCAGTACCTGCTGCCCATACGTTTCTTAGAAAGTCTGCTGCCGGGATGTTTCCATGATCACTCAGGAACTTACGGTCGCCACCGCAGCTGAACATCACATCAGGGTCTAGTTCGCCTTTGAGCTTAGCGCGCGCTTTTGTAATGATACGTGGTAGATAGGCTATATCTGAGAGTTTATCTCCGAAACTAGGTAGATCATCACGTGAGATTTCCTTGTCACTTAGTTCACCTTCTTGAACAGCAAGGAAATAATCTCTTCTGACAGCTGCGATGAGTAGTGCGGAAGATTCTGTAGGCATTCCCTCATCAGCGAGGTCTTCTACGAAATCAAATAACTCGCGTGATTTATAGCCTATAGACGATAGATATGCGAGGTCTTCAGCAGAGTAATATCCTTCGAAATCTGTATTGCCTGATTTATATTCTCCTAGGCTGCGTTGAAATAGTTCTAAAAATTTATCGTTCCATGTCATGCTATAACACTGTTTGCAGAAACACGTGTTGTCAAGAATGCGAGTCAACAATGTGAATTTTATTCAACTAGCCGCTTTAAAAAAACGTTTACACTTAGTTTTGGATTTGGAGTCTCGCTTTGGCTGCTTTTACTAAAGGAACCATTTTTCTAACTGGGTAGAGCTTATCCATTGTGCCCCGGGCTGCACCAGCTTTAGCATCAAATTGTCTCATAGATGGGCCTATTAGCTTGCGAACTTCTTGATTTTTCAAATTGCGAGACATCGTTTGAATGAGCTTATTCAGTTTCACTTCTAGCTTAGCAGTGGCTTCGGCTACAGAAGACATCTCAGCATCAGTAGGTTTATCTGATTTTGAGAGAAGAGCGGTGATACTGTCGACTTGTTTCAGTTCACTAGATATAGTAGTAACTGCATTTTCGGCAGAAGTTTTATCGGTAGCAGTGGCTGCTGCGCTATAGACTTCTTGGAAATGTGATAGCAAATCTAGAGTGAGCTTACCAGTAGACTGAGCCTGAACTGAGTTACTCATACTTATAGCTAGGAAACTAATGATTCCTAGAATAACTGCTAATGGGTTACGTGTCATATTGAAAAACCGTAGGACTGATCGATGATTTAGCAAGTTAAATGCGGTATTTTGATCCTGAAGCCATAATACTAATGACAGCTCTTCACGCTCAGGCGGAAGAGATAGGTTTAGCTTACTTATCGTCACTATCAGCCTCGATAGCTTTGAGGACTTCATCACCTTGGGTGTCTGTTGTTCCTTTCACATCACGCCAAACTAGGATTCCGTCTTTAAATAAATACGCTTGGCGACTGGTGATTTTATCACCTGCGATAAGTGGGACTTTCATCGCTGTTGCTAGCTTCATATCTGTGTCAGCGACGAGTGTGTAATCGAGTTTTTCCTTCTTAGCGAATTTCTTCTGAGTATCAGCAGTATCTGTAGAGACACCGAACACGCTTACTTTATGTTCTTTAAGTTTTTCAAATGCAGACTGCACCGAACATGCCTGTCTAGTTCATCCACCAGTAAGAGCCTTAGGGTAGAAGAATATGAATACCCATTTATGACCTTTTTCTGCTTCGAAAGAAACTTCTTTACCCATCTGATTTGTAACGTCGAGTTCAGGTATTTTGGCTCCTAATTCTAAGCCTAGGACTTTTTTATCTTCAACTTGGGGATCTTTATCTTCTGCGTTCATGATTTGAGTCGTTCCAGCGAATGCTAGGGTTATTGCTAGTAATGAGATATATGATTTCATATTTTCTATTAACACTATTCTCATTGTTTCTATATCTTATACAATAATGATTTTTTCTTTCGGTTCAATTCTAACTTATTTAAGTAATAAATAACATTTTTAGGATGCTAAAACCATGCTTGCCATACTCCTAAATTCTGGTGAAGTGATCACCTAATAACGACCATGTCAAAATCGCTTGAAATACGAGGAACTAGGAAACAACATATCATTGGGAAGATTGCGGGCTGGACGATTCGTATCATGGGCTGGACTCTGCGCTATAAGATCGATGGACTAGAGCAGCTAAATGGAAAGTATAGCGGTCAGCCAGTTATTTATGCGCTCTGGCATAATCGCATATTCGCTATGCCATACACCCGCCCTAAACTCGCTAAAAATCGTGAAATGGTAGTGCTGACCAGCGCTAGTAAAGATGGAGCTATTTTAGAAAATGCGGTGGCAGTCTTCGGGATCGGAGCGGTGAGAGGATCTAGCTCGCGTAGGGGTGCAGCCGCCTTAGTTGCATTGCGAAAGAAAATAAACTCAGGCGCTAGCATCTGCATCACTCCAGATGGTCCACGTGGTCCAAGACAAAAACTCCAGCCAGGTATCGTAAAACTAGCGCAGGCAAGTGGTGCGCCGATTCTTGCTGTCAATGTGGAGTTTTCCAAATGCTGGCATTTGAAAACATGGGATCAGTTTCGCGTGCCATGGCCGTTTAGTAAAGTTTACGTAAAAATCGAAGCAGGGATTGATATTCCTAGAGATTTAGATCAGAGTGCCTTCGAGCAACATGTGAGTGATCTAGAGCAACTGATGAATTTATCAGCGGAAAAAATTTAACAATAAAAGAACCGACTTATTTTATGAAAAAAATTGATGGTAAAGAAGTGGCGCAGAAAGTCATAGATGAATGTAAATCGCAGATTGCAGAGCTTAAGGTGAAAGGCATCACACCCGGATTAGCAGTAGTGCTAGTGGGTGAAGATCCTGCATCTAAAGTCTATGTGGGAGCAAAGGCTCGCAAGTGTGAAGAGCTTGGAATCTACTCTAAGAAGATAGAACTCCCAGCAGATGCCTCTCAGGAGCAGGTGATGCAGGTAGTCGAAGATTTAAATAACGATCCAGCGATCGATGGGATCTTAGTTCAGTCACCACCACCACCGCACATCGATGAAGATGCTATCGTTCGTGCGATAAATCCTAATAAAGATGTAGATGGATTTCACCCAGTGAATGTTGCCAAGCTAGTGCTCGAAGACCCTAGTGGCTTCATCCCATGCACGCCACACGGTTGCTTGAGATTATTACAAGATACAGGGATAGAAACGAGCGGTGCTGAGGCAGTAGTTATTGGTAGATCTATGATCGTAGGCAAGCCAATGGCGCTCCTTCTCATGGGTAAATTGGGAAATGCTACCGTGACTGTAGCTCACTCTAGAACAAAAGATTTAGCAGCTGTCTGCCGCCGTGCAGATATAATCATAGCGGCAATAGGGAAGCCAGAATTCGTCACCGCTGATATGGTGAAAGATGGGGCTGTAGTGATCGATGTAGGTATCAACCGAGTCGAAGACTCTAGTAAGAAAAGCGGCTATAAGCTAGTGGGCGATGTAGCATTCGATGAAGTAGCTACAAAGTGTTCTGCTATCACTCCCGTGCCGGGTGGCGTAGGACCGATGACGATAGCGATGCTAATGAAAAACACAGTGATTTCAGCGAGTAGAAGATAGAGCAAGTTTTACAAAAATGCATGGCCTATAAAAAAGACATCGAGATGCTAGACACACTCCAGAGCGTAGAGCTGGGTGAAGGCGTCGAGATTCGTCTGAGGATAGCAGGTCCTTATCCTAGAGCACTGGCTCTGTTATTGGACACATTGATCATCGCTGGTGTGATGATGGTGTTGGGTATTATTCTTAGTTTAGTATTTTTTAGTAGTACTAATGTAGCTGGAGGAATTTATCTTATCGTCGCATTTTTCATCTCGTGGGGATATTTCGTCTTCTTCGAGAATGGGAAGCGCGGGGCAACTATAGGTAAACGCACTGTTGGATTACGAGTAGTAGATCGCTCTGGGAATACGGCTAAGACTAGTCAGATTTTTGTTCGTAATATTCTGCGCCTCGTAGACATGCTTCCTGGAATCCCATCCACTGCTGGTGGCGTTCTCATCGGAAGTTTCGGGCTAGGATTTATCTGCTGTCTATTTACTAAGAAATTTCAGCGTATCGGTGATTTAGTGGCGAATACTGTAGTCGTCTATACCCAGCCGGATATGGTAATCACAGGGCAGTTACCAAATGTAGCAGAAAGCACCGCTCCATCCATAGCGCTATCTAGAGAAGAGCAGTTAGCACTTTCAGAATACTTTAACAGAGCAGGTCTCTGGAGCGAAGCAAGACGGATCGAACTAGCAGATCACGCGAGTGAACTGACTAAAAAGAAGGGCATGTCAGGCATGGTGAAGCTACTCTCCATCGCGAAATGGACCCGTGAGAAAGGGTAAAAGGGATAAAGTCGAGACATGAAAGAAAGCGAATTCATAGACAAACATCAGCAAGACTGGGCAAGATACGACCACATCATGTCGAGTATCGAGCAAGGTAAAGTAGACCTAGTCGATACCTCAGAACTTCCTAAACTATTCCGTGCTCGCTGTGCCGAACTCGCTCTAGCACGTCACCGTATGTATAGTAGTCGGACGTGTGAGAATTTAAACTACCGCGTCACTCGTGGTCACAAGTTAGTCGCCAGATCAGAGAGCGTATTTAAAGAGAAAATCATGCATTTCTATACAGCAGGATTTCCTCAGGCAATGCGCCGTGAGTGGAGACTTCACATCGTCTGCTGGTTATTCTTCCTGCTCCCATTTTTCGGAATGTGGCTCAGCTACGGATATGATCAAGAATGGGTCCACAGCATGTTAGGTGAAGAAACTCGAAACAACATGGACGAGTGGTATGGCAAAGATTCTAAAGGATCGATGCGAGAAGAATTTGGCTCAAACTTCATGATGTTTGGGCATTATATAAACAATAATATAGGCATCGACTTATTGACCGTAGCAGGGGGAGCATTAGCGGGAGTAGGGAGTCTATTCCTCATATTTTCCAATGGACTAGCCATGGGAGCTTCGATGGCTTATGTGATGTATGAAGGCTCACCAGAGCGCTTGCTATCCTTCGTATCAGGGCACGCTCCCTACGAACTGTTAGGGATGATCGTTTCTGGAATGGCTGGGATGCGCATAGGGCTAGCTATGATCAAGCCTGGTCAGATGAGTCGTGGTAGAGCTCTGTTAGAAAGTGGCAAGCGTGGACTTCCACTAATCATCGGAGCCTGTAGCCTCACGTTTTTCGCAGCCATCATTGAAGGATTCTGGTCTGGAGAAGTCATCGACGTACAGGTAAAATACTGGGTCGGCTACATCGGTTGGTTCCTCTTATTCGTCTATATCACATTTGCAGGGAGGAGCGCTCAAGCATGAAGCTAGAGAATGTAACGGCTAAGATTCGCCCCAGAGCAAGATGGGAATCCATCGATCTTGGATGCGCAATGACTCGTAGAAATTTCGGCACTATCATGGCATCATGGATGGTCACCGTGCTTCCATTCTGGGTAGGGTTCATCATTCTAACAGGAACATTCATGTCACCAGGTTGGCATCTTTTCTCTAGCGTTATATGGTGCTGGGGTACACTTTCCATTACTGATAGAGTGCCATTGTTAATCTTAAGTAGAAATTTATTTGGAGAAAAAATAACCGTCTGGGAAGTCACCAAACTTTGGTGGACGAAGCTGTGGTATAAACAATTCATAGACAGATTTTTCGCAAGATTTAGCACTAATCGTGGGCTCTCCTTACCAGTCTCTGAGCTAGAGGGCTTGAAAGGTGCTAGCTACAAAATGCGAGTCAACCTACTTGCCAGAAATGGTGGCGATGGAGCGACTCAGGCAGCCATGGTCGGACTTCTGTTAGTGTTTCTCATGATCTGTAGCTGTTACATGTTCCTGATGATGATTTACCAACTCTATGGCGAATCTGATGTAATGACTCTGATGTTCGAGGATCTAGGCAAGCACAGTGGAGACTATCAAGGGTATTGGCAATTTTTCCTATTCTACCTCTTAGTTTTAAGCGTCCTAGAGCCATTCTTTGTAGGTGCTGGATTTGCGATGTATGTGAATAGCCGCACCGTCACCGAGGGCTGGGACATCGAACTAAGCTTCAAGCGCATGAGCGAGCGTATCAGCGGAATGTATGCTCAATCTACGAAAAGTGTGCTCACCCTATTACTCTCACTCGGTGTGTTCCTCAGCTGTGGAATCTCTAACAGCTCAGAAGCCGCAGACGAGCGAGTGGATGAGATTATGAAGAGTGAGGACTTTGAAGTTCACCGCACCAGCTATAAAGAATTTGTCCCAGGAAGTGGATCGACTAAAAAGGCACGACCTTCATCTAGCGGTGGAGGAGGATCAGGCGGTTCATCATCTAGCTCCAGAAGCTCAAGCTCTAGTTCAGGTATTGGTGCTATATTTCAAGGACTGATGCTTGTGGTATTTTGGTGTTTAGTAGGTGTAGTAGCAGTAGCCATCATTTGGGTGATTATTAAAAACCGCTACGCTCTAAAGAAGGGGATCAAAAAATCGAAAGTTCAGGACACGGCACCAAAAGTGAAATCCGTCATGGGCATGGATATAACTCCAGAGAGTTTACCAAAAGAACTTCACGAAGAAGCCCGAGCCGCGTGGCTCAGAGGTGATCATCAACTTGCAATGAGCCTACTCTACCGTGGAGCCATCTCATGGATGGTGAACCGTGCCGCAGTGCCGATCATCGAGAGCGATACTGAGCAGGATTGTGTCCTGCGAGTCTATTCTGGCGATGAAGCGGCAATTGCCAACAGCAACTATTTCAAACAACTCACAGGTAACTGGGTAAAGTTAGCCTACGGGAGATATCTCCCAGCAGATTCCGAAGTGATGCAACTCTGCGACACTTGGCCATTCGAAAATACCAATACAAATACAAATACGAATACAAATAGGAAAGGGGGACTCTAGTGAGCAATAAGTTTAAATTTCTTTTCCTAGTAACCCTAACCCTAACACTAGGTATCTTTTCTGGCTGTAATTCTGGAAGCGGTGGTGGCTATGTGAAGAAGGACAGAATCCAGGGCTATAAGGGGCAAGCAAGGCTTAACCCTTACCTAGTGGCTGAGCGCTTCTTGGAGAAAGTCACTTTTAATGAAACGAGTGTTCGCACTGGGTTCGTTAAATATGAGAATCGCCTAGGGATGGTCATTTCGCCAGCCACTACACTCAGTTCAGAAGTCGTCACAGATAAGATGTTAGACTGGGTCGCTAATGGTGGTGTCTATGTTTGCCTATTAGAACGTGGAGAGAAAAACTACACAGATATAGGTGAGCAGTGTGAACATGAGTCAATCTATTGGATAGATGTAGAGACTCCAGAACTCAACTACCTGTTAGATAAGATGAAGATAGAGTTAGTGGATGATTCCACTGGCAAAACTAAAGGCGGAAAGAATTACAGAGGAGAGCCTACTAATCCAGTCGTTCTTGGTGATGAACTACCACTGACTCTCGATGTCAAAGTAGAGCTAGATAACGAAACATATGATATGAAACTAGGTGGTACTAAAGCGATGAAGCTGAACCGTCAGTTAGAGTTTGATGACTACCATGACACCGCAGCTACAGATGGAAGCCATCGCTTCCTAGGTCTCAGCTATGGCGCGGGACGCATCTACTTTATCAGCGATGCCCGAGCCTTCAGAAATCCTTATCTAGGAATGGCAGATCATGCGAGTGTGTTAGAGGCAATGGCAAATGAGAGCTACGGTGATATCGTGTTTTCATTCAATAAACGCCGCGGATTCTGGTCGCTCATGGGCAACTACGCAGGACCTGCACTGCTAGGTATTTTCATTCTGTTAGTCTTCTGGCTATGGAAAAATATGCCACGCTTCGGACCTCTGTTAGAAGTCTCAGATGGACACGATAGAGACTATCTAGAATCTGTGCGTAACTCAGGGCATTTCCTCTGGAAACATCGCCGTTACGACGCTCTCCTACAACCTCTGCGAAAAGAAATTTATAAACGCAGTGGCATGTTTAACGAACACGGTGAAGCCAGCGCCTCACTAGTAGAAAGCCTTTCAGAATCTAGCGGAGTGCCTGAGCACGAAGTCCTAGAAGCACTCAGCCGCGATGAAAATATAGACGGCCATGCCATGGTCAAAATGACTAAAAATTTACAAACCATACTCAAATCATTATGAACGAAAACGAATTCCAACCTCAATCCGAGCAAGAGTCTGAACTAGAGTCTGAACCAGAAATCACCGAGCCAGAGGAGACTCTAACAGGCTTCATTGATCAACTTCGTAATCAACTCAAGCAGGTGTTTTTCGGGCAAGATCAAGTAGTTGACCAAGTTTTAGCAACCTTCCTAGCGGGCGGTCACGTTCTGTTAGAAGGTAAGCCGGGTCTTGGAAAAACCCACCTAGTGATAGCTCTAGCAAATGCTTTTGGCGGAAACTTCAGCCGTATACAGTTCACCCCGGATCTCATGCCGAGCGATGTCACTGGCTTCACACTCTATGAGATGCAGAGTCAGACATTCCAAGTGAAGAAAGGTCCCGTCTTTACTAATCTTCTCCTAGCCGATGAAATTAACCGTGCACCAGCCAAAACTCAAGCCGCACTTCTAGAAGTGATGCAGGAACAGCAGGTCACCATTGATGGTGAATCTCACGAACTCACCGCTCCATTTATGACCCTAGCTACCCAGAACCCGATCGAGCAGGAGGGCACATACCCACTTCCAGAAGCACAGCTAGACCGCTTTCTCATGAAAGTAGTAATCGACTATCCAGAAGCTAACGATGAAGCTATTATAGTAAGTCACGTCACCAGTGGAGCAGGGCTAGACCCTGAGACTGTGCAGAAGATTTGTGATGCTGACACCATCATCGAGGCTCAGCAACGAGTCGCGAATGTTCGCTGTGTTCCAGAAGTCATTACCTACGCAGTCAATATCGTCCGAGCCACTCGCATGGCACAGGGCATCAGCCTCGGAGCTGGAACTCGTGGAGCGATCAGTCTGATCAAAATCGCTAAAGCAATCGCTGTCATGCAGGGTCGTGATTTCGTCACGCCAGCCGATGTTAAGTTCGCCTCACTCCCAGTGCTCCGCCACCGTGTCCAGCTCGCACCCGAGCTAGCCATCAGTGGTCAGAATGTAGATGATGCGGTCACTGCGATCGTTGCCTCAGTAGAAGCACCGAGAATTTAAATTACATCCATTTTTAGTGTTCGACACCATTCATATAGCTAGCATGCTTTACCTAGAGGTTCTTAGAAATCTGGGTCTCTTCGTCGTGTTGCCGATTTTAATCACCACGATTATCTGGCAAAAGCTACTGCTTAAACCGACCTCCAGGATCGTCTACTCCATCCTCACATGGATAGTTCTCTGGGTGACTTGGAAGCTGTTAGGTTTATCTGAGAATGTAACTGTAAGCTCAGCTCGTTTCGTAATCGAAGGAATCTTACTCTACGGCACCATGATCGTAGCATTTATTGCTCTGTTAGATTTTATCATCTTACTAGTGCTACCTCAGCCTACCACTCAGCGCTCCATCCCGACTCGCTTCGCCAGTGGAGTGAGTAGTGACATTAAAGTGAAGCTATCTAATCCAGCGGCATTCAGTATAAATGTAAAATTCCACGATGGACTCCCAGAAGAAGCAGTCTGCGCACTGTTGCCGTGGGCTGGAATTATCCCTAGCAGAGGTTTCCAAGAGATAGCTTACCCACTTGAATTTAATGAAAGAGGGGACACTTATATTGAGCCATCTTACGTCCAATATTCCACCAAGCTAGCCTTCTGGACAAGAACCGTCCGCACTGGTGAAGCAGATGAGACAAAGGTCTACCCGAACTACGAACCCATAGTCCGCTACGCCCTACTCACCATGGAAAGCAGACCTGAGCAGATGGGAATCGTCACGAAAAATAGAGTGGGGATGAGCAAGGAATTTCACCAACTCCGTGATTACCAACTCGGCGACATGCTCTCCCAAATCGACTGGAAAGCGACCTCTAAACACCGCTCACTCATCAGCCGAGATTACCAAGAGCAAAAAGATCAAAACGTCATACTAGCTATTGACTGCGGTAGACGTATGAGAGCTATGGAAGGGGACGTTCCTCAGTTCGATCATTGCCTAAACGCCATGCTCCTACTTTCCTACGTAGCTCTTCGTCAGGGTGACCACGTAGGCATCCTCAGCTTCGGCGGTCAGGAGAAATGGCTACCACCCGTGAAAGGAGTCCAGTCCATGACGACTCTGCTCAACCACATGTATGACTACAAGACATCTAACACCCCGAGCGACTTCTCAGAGGCTACCGAGCGACTTCTCACTCGTCAGCGCAGACGCTCACTCGTCATAGTCCTCACTAATGTCCGGGGCGAAGATGGCAGCGAACTTATAGAACCCCTCCGCAAGCTGCGCCAAAAGCACGTCGTCATGGTAGCGAATCTCCGTGAGAAAAACGTCATGGATAGCTACGCCAAAGACATCCACAACCTAGACGATGCACTCACTCTAGCTTCCTCTCAGATCTACCTAAATGAACGCACCAAAATGATGCGCCAGTTAGAGAGTCACGGCATCAGCACAGTAGATGAGACTGCTCAGAAACTTCCAGTAGCCCTAGCGAATAGATACCTATCTGCTAGAGAAAGTGTGTAAGGTTTTAGGTGATTAGTTGCACATCTATACAACTAGACTATGATCCAGCATGATTATAAATGCAGCGGACATTGATGCTATGGAACACTTAAAGAGAGTGCAATTAGCAACCTCTCTACCAGGAGCAAAACCGATCTGCCTAGTGGGGACAAAATCTCTAACAGGTATCACAAATCTAGCACCATTCTCCAGCATCACCCATCTGGGTTCAAACCCGATGTTAATCGGAATGGTTACCCGTCCAGATACAGTAGACCGGCACACCCTACGTAATATTTTAGACACCAAGTCTTGGACGCTCAATCATGTCCATGAAGATATCCTCAAGCAAGCTCACCAATGCTCCGCTCGATATCCTGCTGAAACTTCAGAATTCACAGCCGTAGGATTGAACGAGGAATTTCATCCAGATATCATAGCTCCTTTCATCAAAGAAAGTCGAGTTAGATACGCACTAAGCCTAGAAGATATAGTCGATATCAAAGCGAATAACACCAAGCTAGTGATCGGTCGGGTTCAGCTCATTGAGCTCCCTGACGCCAGCTTTCAGAGTGATGGAGGCATTGACCTTATAGAAAGCGGAACACTAGCCTCTACAGCTCTCGATACCTATTTCTCAATTAGCAAGGTAGCCCAACTACCCTACGCTAAATCCTAATAAACATGAATCTACCAACAGACCAGCAGCGTCTTGACGCAAGAGAAAAGCCAGACTCACCAGTCGTGATGCGCCAAGACTGGAGTCACTTACTCTTTCTGCATTGGGAAATCTCACCTGATGAAATCCAGCAGAAATTACCCGAAGGACTCTTCGTGGACACCTTCGAAGGTAAAGCATACCTAGGAGTAGTCCCATTCTTCATGGAGAAGATTCGACCGTCTTACCTACCATGCGTCCCAGGCTTATCATGGTTCCAAGAGCTAAACCTCAGAACCTACGTCCATGATAAACATGGCAGACCGGGTGTCTGGTTCTTCACGCTAGACTGTAATCAATGGCTAGCTGTTAAAATAGCCCGTAGTCTATTCCATCTTCCCTACAATCATGCGAAGATGTCCTCTGAAGTGAAGTCCAATGAACTCATCTATAAATCCCAGCGTAAAGGTGACTCCACAGAGCAAGTATACGAATACCCGCAGACACTCACGCATCAACAAGGGGCAGAAGTAGGAACACTAGATTTTTTCCTGTTAGAGCGCTACCGATTATTTAGCCAGCGTAACAACGGCACTATTTATGAAGGTCTAGTAAACCATCAGCCATACCAGTATCAACACATCGACATATCACCACAGCCAACCAAGCTCTTCTTACTCTGCGACTTCACTGAGCCAGACAGCCTTCCAGTATCTGCCATCATCGCGGCCACAGTCTCAGTCAATATTCACCCGCTTAAGAAATCTACTTAACAACCATTTCTATGTCCTCCTCAAACTTTCCAACCTCTCCAGCCTCTCCAGAAGTCGTTATAATAGGTGCAGGACTATCAGGTTTAGCCTGTGCACTTGAACTCATAAATCACGGAGTAAGCGTCCAGATATTGGAGAAAGATGATGCCCCAGGAGGTAGAGTTCGCACTGATAGCATTGATGGCTTCCTTCTAGACCGAGGCTTTCAAGTCTATCTAGACGCCTATCCATCCGCTGGGCAGCTTTTGGATGTAGAAGCTCTAGATCTCAGAAAATTCGAGCCAGGCGCTATCATCTTCGAGAAAGGGGAGAGGCATCGGCTTATGGATGTCTTTCGGCGTCCTACTAGTATAATATCCAGCGCTTTCTCACCGATAGGTAATATTCTAGATAAGGCTCTAGTTGCAAAACTTCGCTTTTCACTCCAGTTCTCATCGCTAGAAAAAATCCAACAACGAGAAGATCTAACAACAGAAACCTATCTCAGAAAATTCGGCTTCAGTGATGACATGATTGATCGATTCTTCCGTAGCTTCTACGGAGGCATATTTCTAGAAAATCAACTCCAGACATCAAGCCGGATGTTCGAGTTTACATTCAAGATGTTCACAGCAGGATCTGCGACACTACCAGCTAGGGGAATGGAAGAAATCCCGCGTCAACTAGCGGCTCAGCTCCCAGATCATGTCTTACACTGTGATACTCCAGTATCTAAGATAGAGGGCAAAGAAGTGATCACAGAATCAGGTGAGAAACTAACTCCAGACTACCTCGTTCTAGCTGTCCCCAGTGATGCTGCACAGAAGATGCTCCCATCATTGAATCTACCTGAACTCAAATGGAGATCAGTCACAAACTGCTATTTCGCAGCCGCTAACTCACCACTTAATGAAGCCATCATCGCTCTATCTGGCTCTCCAGGTAGCTTAATAAATAATGTGTCAGTGCCCTCAGATCTATCACCTGAATACGCACCAGAGGGGCAAGCTCTAATCTCAGTTTCAATCTTAGGAATACACGATGAACCAGATTTTCTAACAAACGTCCTCAGCGAACTTCGCTCATGGTTCGGAGAAGACGTCACCACCTGGCGACACCTTCGCACCGATCGCATAGAAAGAGCGCTCCCAGAGCAAACGCCTAGCTCTAAAAGACCCGTCTGCGATCTAGCAGGTATCTACCTCTGCGGAGACCAGCAGACTACAACTTCAATCGAAGGAGCAATCATCTCAGGACAAGATACCGCAAAACAAATCCTCAAACTCCGATAAAGCAATAGCCAATTAACTGGTAGCTATATTTTTACTTTTAGAAAAAGTACGCAGACAGGGATTGGCTACGCCTCTGCTAGCTAGTCCTGTGGAATTTAAGTATAGCAGTCGAACCCGAAGCACTGCGCTCATGCTCCGCATGGCTTGTGAAGGGTTCGAGCCCCAGTCTGCTATATTCTAGGACACAAAAAAGCCTGAGAGATTAGAAGCTCTCAGGCTATTTTTTGACTTTTAGAAAAAGTACGCAGACAGGGACTCGAACCCTGGACCAATTGGTTAAAAGCCAACTGCTCTACCAACTGAGCTATCTGCGCTTTTGGTAAGTTGTTTTGTGCCACTCTCGCGACGCCGCAGAGAATTAGTTCGGAATGACGGAAATGGCAAGATCGTTTTTCACTTTTTTTTCATCTTTCTGTTTCTTCAACTAGCTCGATCTAGTGTAAATCCGTTAAAGTAAATAAATTAGAGAGTATTTAGGCTTCTAGCTATTTTGAAAACTATTCTTAAAACTATTTTATAACCGATGCATAAATTTTCTAACAACACACTAAATCGAATCGATTCTTGTAATTTACACCATCTCATTCAGATTTTGCACATGAACACATTTGAAGAAATAGCCAATGCCCTAAAGGATCACGAATCCTTCATCATCCTTAGCCATGTGCGACCAGATGGAGATGCGATAGGATCCACCATCGCCCTAGGATCTGCACTAGAAGCTATGGGTAAAAAAGTTACAATGATCAATGAAGATGGTGTCCCTGATAGCCTAGCATTTCTTCCAGGATCAGATCGCGTCCTCAGTCCTAGTGATGATGTGCTTGATGTGCAGGTCGCTATCGCTGTGGACTGTGCGAACAAGCCTAGATTAGGAGAAAATGCTCTCAAAATGGCGTCTGGAGCGAAACTCTGGATCAATATCGATCACCATAAATCTAATCCAGGCTATGGAGACCTGAACCATATAGACTCTAACTCACCAGCCACAGGGCAAATTCTCTATCATCTTATCACTAGCCAGGGGCTACCATTTACAGATGAGTCTCGTGACTCCATCTACGTAGCAGTCTCTACTGACACAGGATCATTCCAATACAGCGGCACCACGGCGGACACCTATGATATGGCGTCAGACCTCGTGCGCAGGGGAGTGGATGTGGGTAAGATCAATGAACTCACCTATGATAGTCATCCTTTCCGTAGAGTAGCACTTACACGTGCACTACTGAATACACTAGAAATGTCAGATTGTGGGCAGATTGCCGACTGGCAGTTACTACAGAGTGTGAAGGATGAGCTCAGCCTCAAGCCAGATGATAGTGAAGACCTCATCAACATCATCAGAGCTATCGATGGTGTAACTGTCGCTCTCTTCTTTGAGGAACTAAAAGATGAAAGCATCAGAGTGAGCATCCGCTCTAAGATAGAATCAGTAGATGCCTGTGAAGTAGCTCAGGTCTTTGGTGGCGGAGGTCATGCAAAAGCAGCAGGCATCCGTATGGAAGGTCCCATCACCACCGCCAGGCAAAAAGTAATCACCGAAGTCAAAAATCAGCTAGGCTAGCACGTTAACCACTCTCTACTCTCTACTAGCTACACCAATACTTTCCTATTAAAAAAATGAAACGTCAAGATCCCGACACTCTCCCTAGTGGTATCCTTATCATTGATAAAGCTCAAGACATGACCTCTCACGATGTCGTAGCGATCGCTCGTGGTGCACTTAAGATCAGAAAAATAGGTCACTGTGGCACACTTGACCCAATGGCAACAGGTGTCCTTGTACTGCTAATCAATAAAGCCACCAAGCTGCAAGACAAGCTCATGGCAAATGATAAGGTCTACGACGGGACACTCACCCTAGGAGTCACTACTGACTCACAAGATGCAGAGGGAGAACCCGTAGAGACTATGGCTGTGCCCGATTTCTCTGAAAAGAATATCAAGGATGCATTTGGCAAATTCACTGGAGCCTTCGAGCAAATACCACCAATGGTCTCAGCCATCAAGATAGACGGCGTCCGACTCTACAAGTTAGCCAGGCAGGGGAAGGTAGTCGAGCGCAAGCCGAGAGCTGTGGAGGTGAAAAACCACCAAGTTCACCGCATTGCATCTCCTGAGGTTGATTTCACCGTAGACTGCACCAAGGGCTTCTACGTCCGCACATATGCCCATGATATAGGTCAATCCTTAGGATGTGGCGCACATCTTAGCGCGCTTCGCAGAACACATTCTGGAAAATTCGATCTTAGCCGAGCGATACCAGCTATGGATCTAAAGACGATCGGCAGGGAAGCCATTCTAGAAAAGCTGATCACTCTAGAAGAAATAGCCGAATTACTAAAAATGCAGTCAGACTAGTTCTTTTTACCCTAGTAAAAACCAACCTGAATTTTAGCTAGTGACCCTAACTACAAGCTACTCATGAAGAAAAAAAGAAAAGGATTATCCTTAATTATTCCAGCATTTTTAGCTGGAGCAGCCGCTCTAGTAGTAGGTCTAGTGTCATGCGATCAAAATAAAGCAGATACAAAAGATGCCGCAACTGCCGCGCCTATCAAAGTCCTCTACATAACTTACGAAAAAGGCAGATGGCACGACACTACAGCTCAAAAAGCAATTTTCTCAGACATAGCGAAAGCTAACGGATGGGAAGCTGACATCATGACTGGTAGCCTAGAGGAAATGACTAAGAAGCTTGCTGAAACTCCTTATTTCGGAGAAGGATACGATGTCATCGCCTACAACCTCTGCTACGCTGACTGTAAAGACCTACGCGTCCCATACAACATCATCGCTCAGACCACAGAGAAGAACATTCCATCACTCCTCATTCACGGTTCACTTCACAGCTACTGGGATACATACAAGGCAAATGCTAAGAACGGAGTAAGAGTCCCTGGATCACCTGATCACGTATACGCTAAGCGAGAAGTCTACGAGGCATGGATGAAAGAAAACCCAGACAAAGCATTCCCTATCTGGTCAAGCTTCACTGGAATAGCATCTACAAAGCACGGACCTAAAAAGCCTATCAATGTAAAGGTAATTAAGCCAGAGCATGTGCTAGTAGCAGGCGTAAATGAATACACCACAACTCCAGTATCAGAGCTATACAATAACTACATCACTGGCAAAGACTCCCCAGACAGCACTAAGATCCTAGCAGGTCACCAAAGCAACCAAAAAGCAATAGTCCTCTGGGAGCACCCAGTAGCAAAATCTAAAGTAGTCTCATTCTCACTAGGTCACAGTAATGACGAGTGGAAGCAGCCAGACTTCCAGAAAGTCATCGTAAACTCAGTAAAGCACCTTGCAGAGTTCAAGCGCTCAGCTAAGTAATTCTAAGCGTAAGCAATCAATTGGAACCAAAGGAGAGCTCATAATGAACTCTCTTTTTTTGGGCAGTATCCGCAACGCACCAACGGTGCAAACTACACCAGCCCACAGGCAACGCCCTGGGAATACAATCTGCAAGTAACTAAGAAGCTCCGAAAGAGCGCTCTAAATAAGTTAACTTAACCATCCACTTCGAAATGATTCTCCAGTCTCTCATTTTCCACTCTCATGTGGCTCATGAAGTAATGCAGCATCGCAGCTCTTACCTCTAGTTTCAACACTCCATTGCGCCGAATACCGTAATCTAGCTCGATAGCGCGCTGAGCATTCTCTGAGAGCTTGCTGTTAGGTCTGAGCTTAACCGTCTCTATAGTATTCCACTCCACGTCCTCAGCTAATTCAAACTCATAGTCTACGAGTGCCTTTACCATAGAAATTCGACTAAGCACAAAGTCACGATACCCTTCATTCTCACAGCACCACGCTCGGACATGCCAGCGATATCCATCGTTGCCGAAACCAGTGGGAATGATCTCTCTGAGCTTAGCTTTGCCGCTACTCACACTCCAATACTTCAGCTTTACCATTTTCTTATTCAGTAGAGCTTGTAACAGCAACCGCTGAATCGCTGGCTTACCCGTCCTGTTAGGTAAACTCACCATCGCCACCACACCCATATCAACCTGATGAGGTGTAGCGGGAGTAATGGAGTTTGCAGACGATGGTAAAAACGAACGGACAGCATCTTCAAACATTGGAGTATGCAGCAAACACTGCATAGATTCCGATGCTTCATAGCGCTTCCTATTCAAGTGATACACCATAGCCCCTGGATTTAGCTCCAGATATTTTTGAATATCAGAACTAGCCTGAGCCAAGCTCACACCGAACAATTCCTGAAGACTCTTCCGCTTCATCCACCCACGCCACCAGACAGCCCGCTCTATAGCCCGCAATCGTTCTTGCGCTGCCCAATTCTCTTCATTCGTTATATTACCCATCGTCTTTTTAGGAGTATAGCATTCACGGTAATTAAGAAAAGTTAAATTTTATGCGACAATAAAAACGACGTATATATGTGTTTTAGGTTGCGTTCGATATTTTAATATAGTAATCAATATACGAACCAGTCGTTAAATTAGTATTATGAAAATTGAAAACAAAGAATTAGATGTGGATGAAGTTACTATTGAGATCAGAATAGAAAGAGTGGTTGAAGGAATCAGTGCTCTTACTGTGGTAGCATTTATCGTGGGTCTTATTTTTAAACTGTCTCAAATGTAAAAACCTAGATAATCCTTCCATCTCTAACAATTAAATGTAATTTACTAGATTCGATGTCGCATACTCAAGCCAATCAAAATTTTTACGCTCATACCAGTAACTTAGCTGATGGTAAAACGACCAACCCAGACAAAACTACTTGGGAGCCACTTTTTACACCTTTCGGTGATGGCGAGGGAGAATGCCAAGGAACAGAATGCCAGAAATGTAGAAACCTTGAACCTCTTCATGGGCATTTGAATAAAGTGGCTTATATGGCAGGTGATTTTGCTGCGGAGATGTTCAGTAGTCAGAAAGATAAAGAAGCAGCTAAAGCGTGTGGATATTTAATCGGCTTATTACATGACCTAGGTAAATATTCTACTGAGTTTCAGGAATATATTTCTAAATCATCAGACTCACATGTCGGTGAGATTCAGCACAAAGTTGACCATACTTCTGCTGGAGCTAGGTTTGTAATAAAAATGCACAAGGGTTATGGTCATTTATTTGCGACAGCCATAGCTGGACATCATGCAGGATTACTAGATGCTTTGAGTGAGCATGCATGTTTGGCTAAAAGATTAAAAAATAAGATTCCTGAAGTGAATCCAGTGGAAGAGTTTAAAGCGTTAAAATTTCCTAGTCTGCCAGTATTTATGGAGAATAGACCTTCAGCATTTGAAGCCTCATTTTTCCAAAGAATGCTGTTTTCATGTCTTGTTGATGCGGATTTTCTAGCTACCGAAGCATTCATGAACTCTGCTCAACGAGCATTGAGACCTGAAGTTAAAGAAAATGTTTTTAGTAAAGCGTTGGCATTACTAGAAGATAAAATTACTTCATTCAGTGAGCCTAGTGATTCAGTAAATATAGCTCGCAAAAATGTTTACAATGATTGTATCGCGGCTAGTGAAATGTCAGCCGGATTGTTCACTCTTACAGTTCCTACAGGAGGAGGAAAAACTCTCTCATCATTGGCTTTTGCTCTCAAGCACGCGATCAAACATGGTCATAAGAAAATTATCTACGTGATTCCTTTTACCTCTATCATTGAGCAAAATGCTAGAGTATTTGAGGAATTACTGAATGAATTAGGTGATGATATTGTTCTGGAACACCATTCTAATCTATCTCCAGATAAGGAAAATGCTCGCTCTCGTTTAGCTGCTGAAAACTGGGATGCACCGATCATTGTTACAACCACAGTGCAGTTCTACGAATCATTTTTTGCTAGTAAAACCTCGAAGTCTCGAAAACTTCATAATATAGCCAACTCGGTAGTGATTCTAGATGAGGCACAATCAATCCCAGTAGATTATCTAACGCCATGTCTGAAAACTCTGGAGCAATTGACTTCCAACTATGGAGCTTCCGCGGTCTTATGCACCGCTACGCAGCCAGCAATTAATCAATCAGAGCTATTTCCAGACGGATTGAATGAAGTGAGGGAAATCATTTCAGATACTGATAGTCTATTCCAATCTCTGAAAAGAACGAAGACTACCTATAGAGGGAAATTAGAAGATAATACTATCGCTGAAGAATTAGCTAATGAGGAGCAGTGCTTATGTATCGTAAATACAAGAAAACACGCTCAGACATTATTTCAATCTCTCCCTGTATCTGATGATAATTTTCATTTATCAGCACTGATGACACCTAATCATAGACTTCAAATTTTAAATGTAGTTAGAGCGAGGTTGGACGATGGCTTACCTACCAGATTGATTTCGACTCAGTTGATCGAGGCAGGTGTGGATATCGACTTCCCTGTGGTTTACCGGAGCATGGCAGGACTTGATTCGATTTCCCAAGCGGCTGGAAGGTGTAATAGAAATGGGAAAATTAGCTTAGGGATGGTGCATATTTTTCATTCTGAGCACACTAGATCAGAGAGTTATTTCCGCAGAACAGCTGATGTTGGACATCAAGTGTTAGATCTTTTCAAAGATGACCCATTGAGCACAGAAGCAATTAAAACTTATTTCGAGAACTACTATTATGATCAAAAGCAACACTGGGACAGTAAGGAGATAATGAGAGACTTTTCAATTGGATCAGATCCTAATTTGCCACTGTTATTTCAATATAGAGAAGTTGCCGAGAAATTCCGCTTAATCGATAATAATCAAATCCCAATAATTATTCCCAATGACGATATCTCTAAAGAACTAGTTGAGCAGTTGAGAAATGAAGGTGTTCCCCTAAATCGTAAATTACTTAGATCTCTACAAAGATACTCAGTTCAAATTAGAGAAAACCAATTCAACAAGAATTCACATCAATTTGAAGCTCTCAGAGACGAGCAGTTTCATGTGTTGGTTTGTCCTGAGACCCATTATTCCGAAAACTTTGGTCTCAACCTTACCGATGAGGCTGCTAACTCAACAACCTTGATTTGTGAATGATCAATTCAAATTACATAAAGTCTAATAAGTGGAGCGCCTTACTAGAAGACGCTCCTAGATGCTGTTGTTCTCATCAGCCATTAGTTCAATGTTTCAATCCGCACCTTTTTAAAAAGGTGATAACATGGCAGTTCCCAGATAATCTGGTTTTGCCAGTTTTAGTCCGCGCTCTCAATAGAGCGAACGATGCTGTAAAATTCATTATTCAGGCATTGCGAGTGCTACTTCTGGGCAGTTGCGCAATATCTTTTTATCTCTTGTATATAAATTCAAACCTCTATTCTGTGCTAGCCAAACATAAGACGCATCGTAAAAGGTCAAGTCGCTTTCTTTGGCGATCTTGTCCACTGCGAAAACATCGATCTCATGCACAGTGTGCATTATTTGCAAAGTTTGATCCCAAGCCTTCATGGACGAGTTTTCAGAGAACAGGTCTAGTCTTTGGTATTTGCCTAAAATATTTCCAAATTCATAGCGCCACAAGTCTGGAGCTATCCATTCATTGTCAAAAGCGTAAAGTTTTCCCGCTCTTTCAGAATAGGTATCTTCTCCCATCCAAAAATCAATCAATACTGTGTTATCAACAACTATCATATCTGATGAATATTAGAAAAGAGTTGTTAAGTCAAACTTTTTAAGCTATTAGTTCAATGAATATGAATTATCGTTTTCCTTCATTAATTGCATCTTTTATCTCATCTTTGCTCAAAGTTCGCTTAAGCTCAGATCGGAACTCTTCGACAGCAGTTAGAGCATTATCGATTTTCTTCGCATCGCTCACCACAGTAATTGTTTCAACAAGTTCAGCAATGATTTCTTGGTTCAAGCTCCGCCTGTTTTGTTTAGCGCGATTCTTTAGTCCTTCGTGCACATCATCTGGCAGTCCTCGTATTGTCAGTGTCTTCATTGGTTGCACTATGCCACCAAAATGCCTCCATATCAATTAAATAATTTATTATGAAATCACCTATCACCCTAGAAATCTCTGGAGACTATGCTCTTTTTTCCAGACCAGAAATGAAAGTGGAGCGAGTCTCCTATGATGTTATTACACCCTCGGCAGCGAGGGGTGTTTTGGACGCTATTTATTACAAGCCGCAGATGCGTTGGGTGATAGATAGAATCACTGTGATCAATCCCGTGCGATTTACCAATATTCGTAGAAATGAGATCAGCAAGAAAGCATCTAACCCTAAGTCCTCATTAGTGAAGGATGGGGGAATGGATAACCTAGGAATTATCATAGAGGAAAATAGACAGCAACGAGCCTCGATGTTACTTAAAGATGTTAGGTATATAATCCACGCTAGTATTGAGATTCTGGATTCTAGACTAGAGCGAGGTGGACCTGAAGTACCTGCTAACCAAGCAGCTGGTAAGCATTTAGATATGTTCAAGCGTAGAGCGAGGAAAGGGCAAGCATTTCACCAGCCATATTTAGGTTGCCGAGAGTTTCCTGCTAGATTCGTATTACATGAAAAGGACGATAATCTGCCTAGTCCTCATGAGTCTTTTCTAGGAGAAAAGGATCTAGGCTTCATGTTACATGATATTGAATTTGACCAAGATCCTAAAACGAAAGAGGTGAGCTCCACTACACCTCATTTTTTCAGAGCTCACATGATTGATGGAGACATAACGGTGCCAGCATTTAAATCACACAAAACAGTATCATGATCTTACACTCACTCTATAAATTATATGACCGTCTTGCAGAAGATGCTAATTATGAGGTCGCTAAACCTGGGTATTCACCACAGAAAATCTCATTTCACGTAGTGCTTAAACCAGATGGAAGTCTGTTTAAAATTGAAGATGCTAGAGTTAAAAATACTAAGGGTAAGCTCTATGCTGATTCGCAGGTGGTATTAGGTGAAGCTAAATCTCCTGGTGCAGGGATTAATCCGGGTCTGCTCTGGGATAATATGGCGTATATGTTAGGTTTTAAGCCTGATGATGCTAAGCCAGAGAGAACTTTAAAATCCTATGAAGCATTCAAAAATAAACACCTAGAGTTAGAGAAAACGATCGATGTCCCAGAATTCTCAACCGTTTGCAGATTCCTAGAAAATTGGAATCCACAAGAAGCATCAGAGTATGGAGGAAACCATCCTGAAATTCTTGATCTGACAACAGGGTTCGGAGTTTTTAAAATACAAGCTCAAGCAAAGCCGATTAATGAACACACGAAAATTCTTAATTGGTGGAGTCAGCAGCTTTCTAAAGTAGAATCAGGAGAGCAAGGTCAGTGTCTGATCTCAGGAGAGCAAGGGAGCATCGCTAGACTGCATCCTAAAATCAAGTCGGTTGCTGGGGCTCAATCCGCAGGTGCATCCATTGTATCATTCAATGCCACCGCCTACGAATCCTATGGAAAAGATCAGTCCTATAACGCTCCTGTTTCTGAGTTAGCGGCATTCAAATACGGAACTGCTCTGAACTCTCTGCTCAGTGGACCGATGTCGAATAAGCATAGAATGAGAATAGGAGATACGACCTGTGTTTTCTGGACTGATCAGCCTTCTACAGTAGAAGATGTTTTTGCCTTATTTGCGAGTGATGGATCTAATGCGCAAGATGAAAGCTCAAGGCTTAAAATTGAGACATTTCTCAAATCGTTAAGAAGCGGAACCAATATTTTAGATGAGCTAGGGGAAGATACGATTAACAATAATTTCTATTTGTTAGGACTAGCCCCAAATGCTGCACGTTTATCAATCCGATTCTTTTATCAATCTAGTATTAAAGACTTCATTGAGAACCTCAGATCTCATCACAGTGACATTGAGATCATAAGAGAATATGATAAAGCGGTAGGCAAACGAATGCCAGACCCTGAGTATCCTGCGAATTGGCAATTACTGAAAGAAACCGCCAGAGTATCAGATGAAATACCTCCACTTCTAGGAGGAGCTTTGATGAGATCTATCTTAGAAAATATAGATTATCCAATGGGGATATACTCCGCAGTGCTAAGGCGAATTCGTCTAGATCGCACTATCAATTATTACCGTGTCGCAATTATCAAAGGCACACTTGTTAGAAACTTTAACCAGGAAATACCAATTATGTTAGATATAGAAAATAAAGACGAAGCCTATCTGTTAGGTCGGCTATTCGCTACACTTGAGAAGACTCAAGAGGATGCATTAGGAAATCTAAATGCAGGCTTGAGAGACAAATATTACAGTAGTGCTTCAGCCACACCTGCCTCTGTATTCCCTAGAATACTCAGAACCTACCAGCACCATTTAGGAAAACTAAATCCAGGAGGAAAAGTCAATAGGGACAAACTTACTCAAGACATTATTGCTGAGTTCAATTCATTTCCCAATTTCCTAAATATTAAAGATCAGGGGAAATTCGCGATTGGATATTACCATCAGCGAAAAGACTTTTTCACCAAGAAAGAAAAACCATCAAAAACTACTCAAAACTAACCACCAACCAAAATTAAAATTATGAATAACAGATACGATTTCGTTTACCTATTTGACTGCAAAGATGCTAACCCTAACGGCGATCCAGATGCCGGCAATCTACCAAGAATAGACGCAGAGACGGGACAAGGACTAGTCACAGATGTATGCATTAAGAGAAAAGTGAGAAACTTTGTTCAAACCACTGAGAAGGAGCAACGCATTTATTTCAAAGAGTTCGCTGTGCATAACCATCAACACGAAGAAGCCTATAAAGCACTAGATCTAGGAGACCCTAAAAAAGCTAAGAGAGCAGAAAAGGACAAAGCTCGTGAGTGGATGTGCCAGAATTTTTACGATGTCCGCACCTTCGGTGCTGTGATGTCTACAAAGGTGAACTGCGGTCAAGTGAGAGGACCAGTCCAGATTGCTTTCTCCAGATCTATCGATCCTATTGTAGCGGCTGAACATGCGATCACCAGAACATCTGTGACAGATGAAAAAGACATTGAAAAAGAGCGCACCATGGGCAGGAAGTTTTCTATTCCCTACGGACTGTATAGAACGAGTGGATTCATTAATCCGTTCTTAGCTGAGCAAACTGGCTTCAGTGATGATGACCTAGAGTTATTCTTCTCAGCTATGGTTAATGCATTCCAGTTTGATCAATCAGCAGCTAGACCAGCTGGAAGCATGAATGCGAGAAGGTTAATTGTCTTCAAACATGAAAATCAACTTGGAAAAGCTCCGTCAAGTAAGCTTCTTGACGGTGTCACAGTCAAACTTAAAGAAGGTGTAGAAGTCCCACGTTCTTATGATGATTACGATGTTGTTATCCCAGAGGAACTACAGGAATTCTGTAAAGAAAATGGTATTGAGATTATAGAGAAGATTTAGTCATGAAAATTCTAGACTCAGTATTTTCTAAAGTTTACGAGGAGTTTCTCGCTACTATTCTATACCATTACGAATAACCGTTCACAGGGCTCGATAATGGTCCTGCATGGGAGTTGGAGCACTACAAAGAAAAAATTCATCCCGAGGCTAATAGAAGACTACAACTAGATAAATGGACTAAATTTAAAATAGGCTCAGGTGATATTCTTGAGTCTGTTATCTCAGCTATAGAAATTAATGACTCCTTTAGAAATAATCTTGTAGAGTGGCAGGCTAAACGAGGTCCAGATAGTGTCTCACACAAGAAGCTGATTACAGCGAGAAAAATAAAGAGTAATAGGTTTAAAATCGAGCAAGCTCTGTATAATCATTTTTATTCAGAAGTTAGCGACGAAGAATCGTTCACTGAGATCATGGAATTAGTAGGAAAGCGCTATGACCTCCTGTCATATCTATTCTTCATTAAAGATTGGACTAAATACGCCCCATTAAGACCCAGGATTTTCACATCAGTTTTCAAGACGTTGAAAGTTCCTCTTAACATGGTTATGCAATGTAGCTGGGAAAATTATAACGAATTTTTAAATCGAATAACTGAAGTCCAAAAGCATCTTCAGCAACGTGAAATCAAAAACGGAGTAAGATTTATTGATGCTCAGTCATTTTGTTGGATACTAGAATATCTTGAAGTCGGTGATGGTATTCATATTTCTCCAACTAGTCATCAACTCATAACGGTTAAACATAGGAATGTATCTCGACGAGAATTGGAAAAATCGGCGAAACCTTTTTCACTTGAGGACTTAGAAGGAATCCTAAAGAGTCAAAAGGATATAGGATTAAAGGCAGAAAGAATTGTGCTTCAATATGAAATTGAAAACTTAAAGAACGAGAATAGACCTGATTTAGCAGAAAAAGTTATTCAACTGAGTGATGAAGATACGACTTTGGGTTATGATATTCACTCCTATTATACTAACGGAAAAAATAAATATATAGAGGTCAAAGCAATTTCTGCTCAAGATTCTAATATGCGGTTTTTTCTTTCTAGTAATGAACTTGCAAAGAGTCAAAAAACCGAAGGATATGTGTTTTCTCTTGTATCTAAGATCAATTCTGAGAACCCAGTTATCAGTGAATTTTTAGGGGGGAATCTACCCTTAGAATCTCTGACTCCAGTAAACTACGAAGTTAATATTTCCACGGAAGAAGTGAGGGATTGATTTATGGTGCCAAAAGTAATACCACTCTCAGCTCTCCAGCACTACTTATTCTGTCCGCGTCAGTGTGCGTTGATTCATAATGAGCAGGTGTGGGCGGAGAATCGATTTACGGCTGAGGGGCAGGTGCTGCATAAGAAGGCGAATGAAGGTCCGGATGAACATCGGGCGGATGGCAGTGTGCTGAGGCATTTGCATGTTGCCTCGAAAACTTATAATATTAGTGGTACCTGCGATATTGTGGAAGTCTCTCCGGCAGGGGAGGTGACTCCTGTAGAATATAAGCGTGGTAAACCTAAATCGCATCGGGCTGATGAAGTGCAGCTTTGTGCTCAAGCATTTTGTTTAGAAGAAATGTTCGACACAACTATCAAGCACGGACTTATTTTCTACGGTAAGACGAGGAGGCGAAAACAAATTAAGTTAGACGACACACTCCGAGAAATTACTCAAAACATCATCCGAGACACTGCTACTATATTTCTCACAGGAGAAACTCCTACCGCTCAATATTGTGAACATAAATGCCCAAACTGCTCGCTCATAGATCTCTGTATGCCTCATGCGATGCGCCTGAAACGTGGTGCCAAGTCATGGTTTGAAAATCAACTTAACTCTACATCTAGCGATTCATGAAACAACACCTTAACACACTATTCGTATCATTAGAGGATTCCTATCTGCGTAAGGATGGAGCCGCTGTAGCTATCAAGCACGATGGCAAAACTAAACTTCGTGTCCCGTTACATAACCTAGAAGGTATTGTAGTATTTAGCTGGAACTCGACTGTTTCTGCGTCGCTCATGCGGGCTTGTGGCGAAGCTGGCGTCACGCTCTCATTCCATTCGCCTCACGGGAAATTTATGTCGTCCAGTTACGGTGGTATTTCTGGAAATATTCTTCTCAGACGCGAGCAATACCGCCAAGCAGACAATCCCGCTGCATCGCTAGCAATAGCGCAGAACATGATAGCCGCTAAACTGCACAACACCCGTACCATTCTCCAGCGATCAGCCAGAGATAATGGCACCAAATACCCAGAAAAAGCGCATCAGTTACAACAAGCAGTAGACGCCTTGAAAAATAGAGTTTCCGCAACTAGACATGTTACCAATCTGGAATCGCTCAGAGGAGTAGAAGGGGATGCCGCCGCTAGCTATTTCGCCGTATTTAACCAAATGATCACTGGAGATGGTACGACATTTCATATCAAAGGCAGAAGTAAAAGACCACCGCTAGACTATACTAATGCTCTGCTGTCGTTTGCCTATGCGCTGCTAGGGCATGACTGCCGGTCTGCTTGCGAGTCTTGTGGACTAGATCCTCAGTCAGGATTTCTCCATCTGCCAAGACCAGGCAGAGCCTCGCTAGCACTTGATCTAATGGAAGAATTTCGCCCTATCCTAGCTGACCGTCTAGTGCTCTCCCTGATTAACCGAAAGCAAATCACTGAGGCTGACTTTAAACGACAAGAAAGTGGAGCCATACACCTAAGAGACGACTCCAGAAAAATTGTTCTACAGGCATGGCAGGAACGCAAGCAAGATCAAATACTCCATCCATTTCTCGATGAAAACATCACCATAGGCCTTCTACCTCAAATTCAAGCAAGACTCCTAGCCAGATACCTCAGAGGTGATATCGACGCTTACCCAGCCTATCTCATAAAATAATGTATATCTTAGTAGCATACGATGTCACCACCATGGACAAAGCGGGTAAGACTAGGCTCCGAAAAGTAGCTAAAACTTGTTTAGATTACGGACAACGCGTTCAAAATTCTGTTTTTGAGTGCCTAGTAGATCCTGGTCAGCTAGTAGAATTCAGAGATAAGCTATTAAAAATAATCGACACCGAAAAAGACAGTGTTAGAATTTATCATCTTGGAAGAAATTGGCAAAGGAAAGTGGAGCACCATGGCAAGAACGATGACTACGACATCAGCGAGCCTCTCATCTTATGACCCACAAAAACAGTCTTCCGAGAACCCCAAGTGGTCGTAACGCTGCCAAAAGGTCTCATCCGCTCTTTGACACACTAAAAATAGACTTACCCGCATTTAAAGCTGGAGTAGCATACAAAACCTTGGCTAAATACTCCTGCTGATCGCTCCTTCACGGGAGCGCGGATTGAAACATCCATTCTAGAAGAATTACAAAAGGACGAAATGATCGCTCCTTCACGGGAGCGCGGATTGAAACATGGGTGGAGAAAGAGAGTTGTCTCTCGTTGTCGATCGCTCCTTCACGGGAGCGCGGATTGAA
>CALAJT010000003.1 GCA_937923145.1 uncultured Rubritalea sp.
ACATGCGAAGGATCTAGGGGCATTGGCGAGCGCATTATCAGCATCCGTTACGTCCCCCTCGCTACGCTCGGAGAACTCCACTCCAGCTGATAATGCGGCGCTTAAACCTTGCACAACACCTAACAAATGATAAAAATCACGCAATTAGCCACAGCTGAGTTTTAACGATCTGTGGGACATCCCCGAACAGTCCTCGACCAGAGCCTTTGCTGCGTAGTCCACCGTCGAGCACACTACTATATTCATAGACATAACCACCACTCAGACTCATACCTTTTGTCGAGAGGCTATCCTGTTGTGCAGTGATCCAGTTTTCAAATTTAGCTTTCTCTGCATTCAGAGAGGAAGCGACTGATACCGCAACCGCAGTGAATACTGCGGCACCTCTAATTATATTTTGTTTCTTAATTTTTATTACTTTTATTTTGTGAACTTTATATTGAGAGATTCGCGGTTACAGAAAATACAAACAGATATATGCGTCAACTAATTAAGTTAGCGTAGGATAATTTAATTAGTTTCAGCTATCCTAGAGCGGACTATAAAAGGCAATGTTTTAGAGCGTATTTCAACACACATTGAATTTTTTTAACATCGATGCCCTCTTGTGCTGATGGGGATTGAAGCTAATCTTTAGTGAGAATAAAGACGAATACAGTCTAAAAATTATTATGATAACTACACAATTTATTACTACAATAGCAGCGACCTCACTGCTAATGATCAGTTCTGGTTTAGCTGGAGCTACAACAGAGAAGAAAGAGAAAAACCTCGTCTATAGCGGTGATTTCTCAAAATCAAAATTAGAAACGTGGCTTGTAGGAGTTACTCAGAATTACAGTAAAGAGCTAGACTTTAAGGTTACCCAAAAACCATTCACCTTTAGAAAATCACAGCAACTAATCCTAAATATATAACAATAGGTCAATATATAGATATTAAGAAGGGAATATTCCACGAAGTGAGCTTCGATGCGAAAACTCCTGACTTGAAAGGTGATTTTCTTCTGCGAAATTTAGTGGTCAAAGAAGTCGGAGGTAGTCTTGATGTAGAAGTAGAGAAAGATGGTGATGTTAAAGTGCTAAGTAAGGAAGAAAAGAAAGCGGGTACAAAAGCAGAGCGTAAAGCGTAAAGCGTAAAGCGAAAAAAGATAAGTATGGGAAAAAGAACAAGAAAGATAAAGAATAGTAATCAATACTTCAATAGATTCATAAAAAAGGGCATCCGTTATTAGCGGATGCCCTTTTTGGTAGTTTGATTTTGATTTAGTGTAGCTTAGTCGGATTATTAAGGATGTCTGCTACAACTCTAGGCTGAGCGACTCCCGTAAGCTTCTGATCTAGACCCTGGTAACTATAGGAAAGTTTATGGTAATTAATACCACAGCGTTCGAGGATCGTAGCATGGAGATCGGTGACGTGCACCTTCTGATCTGGTGTGGTGATATTGAATGAATATTTATCTGTATCACCGTAAGTAGTGCCACCTTTGACTCCTGCTCCAGCAAGCCAGAGTGAGAAGGCTCTTGGGTGGTGATCTCGCCCGTAGTTGGTTTCAGTTAGCTTACCTTGTGAGTAAACTGTTCTACCGAACTCACCACCACAGATGACGAGTGTGTCCTCGAGCATTCCGCGCTGTTTCAGATCCTGAATGAGACCATAACAAGCTTGGTCAATATCTCCGCACTGAGACTTCATGTCTCTAGGTAGGTTGCCGTGAGCATCCCAGCCTCGGTGGAAAATTTGGGTGAATCTGACACCGCGTTCAGCGAGTCTTCTTGCCATCAGAGCACAAGATGCGAATGTTCCAGGCTTCTTAGATTCAGGACCGTAGAGCTCATAAGTAGCTTCTGATTCCTTACTCATGTCAGTGAGCTCAGGCACAGACATTTGCATGCGATAAGCCATTTCGTATTGTTGGATACGTGTCTGGATCTCTGAATCACCTACTTTTTCAAGAGTCTTTTGGTTCAGGCTAGAAAGTCCGTCTAGCATATTTCTGCGCATTTCACGGTCGATACCAGGTGCGTCCTTAAGATAGAGAACTGGGTCTCCTGATGAACGTAAGTTTACTCCAGAGTGCTTACCCGGAAGATAAGATGAGTTCCATAGTCTGGACGAGATCGCCTGGACGTTCGAGAAGGGGCTAGAGTGCTGGGCGTGGAGGACACAGAAGGTGGGTAGATCACTGTTGAGTGTGCCTAGACCATAGGATAGCCATGATCCCATAGAAGCTTTTCCGTTTTGCATAGAGCCAGTATACATCAGTTGGTTCGCTGGCTCATGGTTGATAGCATCAGTGTGCATGGACTTGATGACGCAGATGTCGTCAGCCATTTTGGCAGTGTAAGGAAGTAGATCAGATACCCACATGCCGCTTTCACCGTGCTGCTTGAAATCTACGAATGATGGAGCCACTGGGAAGTTTGCTTGACCAGCTGTCATACCTGTAAGGCGCTGACCAGAGGATACGAGGAAGTCTTTTATGTCCTTTTTAAACTCTTGCTTCAGATGCGGCTTGTAGTCAAATGTCTCAAACTGGGACTGTGCTCCGATTAGTGAAATGTAGATGACACGCTTAGCAGCAGGTGCGAAGTGTGGCGATCCTGGTGTGTATGCACCACCAGCACCCAGTAACTGTTGTGGTAGTAATGATGCGAGAGCTGCTGAGCCAAGACCCATAGCGTTCTTACGGAAGAATTGGCGTCTGGATACCGCAGTTTCATGGAGATCGGCAGTTTTTAATATGTCTGTGAAGTTCATAGTTTTATTTGTTTAGTGTTTCGTCCATGTTCAGGATTTGGTTTGCAATAACTGTCCAGCTAGCTAGCTCGACAGGATCGAGATCTGCTGATGCTTTAGACTCACCTACGCTGATGAGTTTAGTAGCTTCTGCTGGGTTGGCTTTAAATTTAGTTTCTATACTAGTCAGTGTCTGTTCTATAATGGCTAGCTCTTCATCGTCCATGTCTCTGGAGAGTAGTCTCTGAGCGATGGTGTTTGCACGTTGCTTAGCATCACTTCCACTTTGTAATGCAATAGCTGCAAGCTGACGGGATGCCTCGACGAACTGAGGGTCATTCATAATAACAAATGCCTGTAGTGGAGTATTAGTCAGCTCTCTCTGAACACAGGATACTTCCCTGTTAGGAGAGTTAAGTAGCTCCATAGATGGGTGGTGTGCAGTGCGCTTGACTATCGTGTAGAGCGAGCGGCGGTAGAGGTCTGTGCCTTTATCCTGCTTATAGAATCTAGTGTTAGAGCCTGTCATCGCAACAGATTCCCAGATATTAGATGGCTGGTAAGGTTTTACCGAAGGTCCACCGACTTGACTATGTAGAAGATCAGATGACTTTAGTGCAAGGTCTCGGATCTGCTCAGCTTCCAATCTATATCTCGGTGCTCTGGCATAGTAGACGTTGAGTGGGTCATTAAACTTTTTCTCATCAGAAATGACGGCACTTTGGCGATAGGTGGATGACATTACCATGTTCTTGAGAAGCTTGTGAAGATCCCAGTCATTTTCGACAAAGTCTACTGCTAGCCAGTCTAACAACTTAGGGTGAGTAGGTCGTGCTCCCATGACTCCGAAGTCGCTATTCGACCCGACGATTCCTTTTCCGAAGAGGTAATACCAATAGCGGTTGGCAGTAACTCTGGCAGGGAGTGGGTTTCTAGGGTCTGCAAGCCACATACCTAGCCCAAGTCTGTTCTTAGGCATATCCTTGGTCATTGGTGGGAGAGACGCTGGGGTGTTAGGCGATAATACTTCTTCACCTTTCGATGAATAATCGCCACGTATGAGAACGTGAGCGGTAGGCTTCTTGTTCGCATTTTCTTCCATAACAAGCGTGATAGTACCACGTTTCTCAATGACGTTTTTTGCTTCTCTGTTCTCAAATGCTGCAAGCTCTAGATCTGTCCCAACTTTTTCTACATGGGTGAAGTAGTAATTTTCGATTTCACTGATCTGTTTCTTATTTTGCTTCGCTAGATTTACCAAGTAGCCTGCTTTTCTCTCTGCCACTATCTCAGCTATCTCATGAGAATTTAGCTCTCTATTATAGAGATTAAAGAATTGTATATGGCCATTTTTATATGGAGCTCCACCATCTTTAGAACCTAGTAATAATGGTGCAGGTGTTTTTATGGTTTTAGTTAAACTATTTTTGTTCACAGCTGTTATAAGACGTTTGCCATCAACATAGATTTGAACACCATCACCTTTACCGGATCCATTGTAGGTGACCATTACATGACACCACTTATCTTTCGGGAAGGCGGACTTACTAGTAACCTTGACGTAATTATCCGGTAATGAATGGATTAAGTGGACGACTAGTCTACCCTTCTGAGCGATTAAGTCGTATCCACGTGAGCCATTTTTTCTATCTATCTTAGCTATGACTGCACCATTGACATTGTGAGAAGCCTTGATCCATGCACCATAACTAAATGCTTGGTTTTTCTCATAGTCACCTGTGTTTCCAAGGTTGATATCATTCGAGTCTTCAAATTTCACAGCATCACCCCTGAGTCCAGCAACCCAAGTTAATGGCTTTTTACTGGTATATGCAGCGTTATTTAAGCCTGTTACTTTATCATTTAGTGGTAGGTTTAGGACTTGATTAGGGATGCTATTTGATAACTCATCCGGCTGACCTTGCTGTGATAGCATCCAGTCTTTAAATTGAGTTTCTTTTGATGCCCTGTTCTCTTTGATTTGCAGTTTGAGTTTTTCCGCTTTGGCATTGATCTTGGCCAGTGGTTTAACATCATCTGGTCTAGGGATCACTATGTTTGGTGGGTGGTCTTCTTTATTGCCATCCATCGCACTCATTGTAGTATTTCTGAAGAATGCGGTTAGTTCATAATTTTCCTTGGTGCTGATAGCATCGAATTTATGATCGTGACAAGCTGCGCAACCAGCTGTAAGCCCTAGCCAAGCAGCAGTCGTGGTGTCGACACGGTCTTGTGCATAAACAGCTTCATATTCCTCGGCAATTGCACCACCTTCTCCCGTAGTAGGAAGGCAGCGGTGGAAGCCAGAGGCGATCTGCTGATCCATTGTAGCATTTGGTATCATATCACCAGCTATTTGCTCTAGTGTGAACTGATCAAATTTCATGTTCTTTCTAAATGCATTGATAACCCAGTCTCTGTATGGCCAGATAGAGCGATAGTTGTCATTATGGATACCGTGGGTATCACCATAGCGAGCTACATCTAGCCAGTGTCTACCGAAGTGCTCTGCGTAGGCATCTGTATTTAGAAGTGCATTTACTGTTTCTTCGTAGACCTGTTCGAAATCCCTTTCATCATTTACGAAGGAGTCAACCTCTTCTGTAGTAGGAGGTAGACCTGTTAGATCGAATGTGAGTCTTCTGAGCAATCTTGATTTGTCTTCATCTTGGTTCGGCTCCATACCTTCCTGCTCAATCTTTGCTAGTATGAAGTTATCAATTGGGTTACGCACCCATTCCTTATTAGTGACATCTGGGAGTTTTGCTTTTATAGGAGTAATGTATGCCCAGTGGTCTTCGAATACTGCACCTTCCTTTACCCATCGGCGAACTAGAGCGATCTCAATAGGATCCATAGTTTTACCGTGTGGACTCTTAGAAGGGTGTAGTGGCATCACTAGGTCAGGATCTTTAGATTCCATCAGAGTGATGAGATATGAGTTGTCAGGGTCACCTTTGATAATATTAGACTTACCATTATTTCTAACTTCAAAGGCACCTTCAGCACTGTCCAGTCTGTATGGCTCATCCTCAGGATAACGTGTCCCACTATCAGGACCATGGCAATGATAGCAATTCGCAGATAGGATCGGCTGGATATGCTCATTAAATGAGACTGGAGTATCCGCTGAAACTAAGATTTTAGAAGATTTCTCAGAAGCCTTAGTTTCGCCTACTGAAGCACTTTCTCTCACTTCTTCATAAGCTGAAGAGGATGTATCATCAGCACTGTTCTTATCAGCATTTTTACAAGCAGAGAAACTAGTAGCAGCTATGAGCCCTATTAAGATTGGTTTAATATATGTAGGTGGAGTGATCATTATTAATTATAATATACATGAAGTAATGCTAGTTCCTATCAAATGACCTAAATAACACTTTAAAAGACGGAAAATGAATAATTTTTAGGTTCTATTAATGAGTTTTCTTATTTGTTCAATGTTTCGTCCATGTTGAGGACCTGGTTTGCGATGACAGTCCAGCTTGCAAGTTGGACTGGATCTAAGTCTGCTGGTGGTTCAGTTTCTCCTACACTGATGAGTTTTTTCGCCTCCTCTGGCTTTGCTTTAAATTTGGTTTGGATGCTTTGTAGTGATTTCGTAATGATTGTTAGCTCATCTTCTGCCATATCTCTGGAGAGTAATCTCTGCGATATAGTATTTACGCGTTGCTTCGTATCGCTGCCGTTCTGCAGAGCTATCGCTGCCAGCTGACGAGAGGCTTCTACGAACTGTGGATCATTCATGATGACGAATGCTTGAAGCGGAGTATTGGTAAGTTCTCGCTGGACACAGGATACTTCTCTATTAGGAGCATTTAGGATTTCCATAGACGGATGGATAGCAGTGCGTTTTATGAAGGTGTAGAGCGAGCGGCGATATAGCTTATTACCAGTGTCTTGCTCATAATTTCTAGTGTTTGACTGCTTCATCGCTACCGCTTCCCATATTTTAACTGGCTGGTATGGCTTCACAGGAGGTCCGCCGATTTCATCATGCATTAGATTAGATGCTTTCAGAGCGAGATCACGGATTTGCTCAGCTTCTAGTCTATACCGTGGCGCACGAGCGTAGTATTTATTTAGAGGGTCTAGTTTCTTTTTCTTTTCAGTGATAACCGCACTCTGACGATAGGTAGAAGATAGAACGATGTTCTTGATGAGCTGATGAAAGTCCCAGTCTTTCTCTACGAAGTCTACTGCTAGCCAGTCTAGAAGTTTAGGGTGAGTAGGTCTAGCTCCCATCACTCCGAAGTCACTGTTAGACTCCACTATGCCTGAGCCGAAGAAGTAATACCAATAGCGATTCACAGTGACTCTAGCTGGTAGAGGGTTCTTGGGGTCGGTAAGCCACATCGCGAGTCCGAGTCTGTTTTTAGGCATATCCTCAGTCATTGGAGGTAGCGAGGCAGGGGTGTTAGGCGATAGGACTTCTTCGTCTTTTACCGAGTAGTCACCACGGATGAGGACGTGTGCTGTAGGCTTTTTCTTAGGATTAACATCCATGATGAGCGAGATCACCCCACGGTCCTCGATCGCGTTTTTTTCAGCTTCATTTTTATTAATGGAAGCTTGTAGAGCGATGGCAGTTTCATCCACATTGGTGAAGTAGTAATCTCTCAGCTGCTTGAGCTGAGCTGGGTTATGTTGAGCTAGATTGATCAGCTGTGAGATTTTTCTTTCAGTTGATATGCCGACTACTTCTTGAGCATTAAGTGCTCGGTTGTAGAGTTGGAAATATTGTATTTGACCGTTATTGAATGGGTTGGATCCATATCTCGATCCTAGTAGGAATGGAGCTTCCGTTTTGATCGTTTCAGTAAGTTTATTTGCTGTGGTGGTATGAGGCATTAACTTGCCATTGACATAAATTTGGATTCCTTCTGGCTTATTAGATCCATCGTAAGTGACCATCATGTGACACCACTTATTTTTAGGGAATGTGGATTTTGTAGTGACTCTAATATAGTTTTGAGGAAACGCGTGAATGATGTGAACACCGAGTTTACCTTTGGTAGAATATAGGTCGTATCCGCGGTAAGATTTAGATGAGTCCATTTTACTGATTATGGCACTTGCTCCATTATGCGGATCCTTGACCCATGCACCAAAGCTAAATGCTTGGTTTCTTTCAAAATCACCAGAGTTACCTAAGTTAATATTGTTAGAGCCGATAAATTTAACTGCGTCACCATATCCAGCAGGACCATCAGCCCAAGCTAGTGGAGCTTTGCTGGTGAAGGTAGGGTGATTCACACCCTTGGTTTTATCATTCAGTAGGAGGTCTACTTTTAATCCGGCAAGCGGCTTTGAAGACTTATATTGTTGTCCTTTTTGAGAGCGTATCCATACTTTGAAGTTATTTTCATTCTTCGTGTGATGCTCCTTCATTTGCTTGTTGAGCTGACCCGCTTTGGCTTGCACCTGGACTAGCTTCTCGCGATCCTCAGGCTTAGTAACAAGTATATTAGGTGGATGGCTACCGTTATTTCTGTCTAGCGCACTCATCGTAGTGTTTCTAAAGAATGCTGTTAGTTGGTAATTTTCTTTTGTGCTAATGGCGTCAAACTTGTGATCGTGACAGGCAGCGCACCCTGCGGTGAGCCCTAGCCATGCGGCGGTAGTAGTGTCTACGCGATCTTGCGCATAGACTGCTTCATATTCTTCCGCGATAGCCCCACCTTCTCCAGTGGTAGGCAGGCAACGGTGAAATCCGGTGGCTACTTTTTGCTCTATAGTAGCATTAGGCATCATGTCACCAGCGATCTGTTCTTGAGTGAACTGGTCAAATTTCATGTTACTTCTAAACGCATTGATCACCCAGTCTCTGTATGGCCAGATCGAGCGATAGTTATCGATGTGAATACCGTGGGTGTCAGCATAGCGAGCGACATCGAGCCAATGTCTACCGAAGTGTTCTGCGTAGGCATCAGTCTCTAGTAATGAATCTACTGTATCATTATAAACTATATCAAAATCTCTACTGTCGTTGATGAAGGTATCAAGCTCTTCAGTAGTGGGTGGAAGACCTGTTAGATCAAAAGTGAGTCTTCTGAGTAATCTAGCTTTATCTTCATCTTGATTTGGCTCCAGCCCTCTCTGCTCTAGTTTAGCGAGTATGAAATTATCTACTGGGTTACGCACCCAGTTCTTCTTCTGCACTACTGGGAGTATTGCTTTTTTAGGAGATAAGTATGCCCAGTGATCTTCGAAAACTGCGCCTTCCTTAACCCAGCGGCGCACTAGTGCGATGTCGGCAGGATCCATCGTTCTGCCGTGTGGACTTCTAGAAGGGTGCAATGGCATTACCATGTTCGGATCTTTTGATTCCATGAGCTCAATGAGGTAGGAATTATCAGGATCACCTATGATTATATTAGGTTTGCCATTTTTTCTTATTTGGAAGGCACCTTCAGCGCTATCTACTCTGTAAGGTTCATCATCTGGTAGTCGAGTGCCGCTATCTGGACCATGGCAGTGATAGCAGTTTGCAGAGAGAATCGGCTGGATGTGTTCATTGAAAGAGACTGGTGTGTCAGCAGTTACCAGAATCTTAGGAGGGGCGTTATTATCAGATTTTAGTTCCGATGTTGTCTCTGTAACGGGGGAGGCGGATTGGGTTTCCTCGCTTTTATCCGTGTTTTTACAGGCGGAAAAGCTAGCTGCGCCAGCGAGTCCGATTAGAAAGATTCTATTGTGAGATGGTTTAAAGAACATATTAGCCTATATATACACTTTAACCGTCAGCTATCTATCAAAAAGCGCTCGTTTTACCTGAAAATTGAAATAAACAAATAATAGACACAAGATGCTCATGATTTAGTGAATTAACCTAATTTAAATTTAGGTTTCGCGGGAGGTGCGGGAGGTGCTGCGTGAGGCTGAGGAGGCTGAGGAGGCTGAGGAGGTTGAGGTGGTAGTGGAGCATACTCTAGTGGTTGCTCATAAGGTGGAAGAGGAGGTATTGCTGCTAGTGGATTTATATTTGCCGCGGGATTGATCATCAGAGGTCGAGTGCCGATCGGGTTCGGTGCACTAGGTCGATTCGCAAAATGCTCAGATTGAGGTGAGCCGGGAGCTCTGCTTAGCAATGGAGTCATAGCTTGTTGAATTTGTTGAGCTACTGGGGGTGCTACAGCTGCAGGATTAGACATTTTTAGAGGCTGACTAGCTGAAGTATACTGCTGCACAGGCTGCGGAGGCGGCGTTCTTAGTAAAGGGTTAGTTATCAGACGAGCAGGTGGTTGTTGAGGCTGGGGTGGAACTTGCGAAATGGCAGGATGAGGTAGTTCTACTGGTGTTGGCTGCATGGCTGGATCAATAGGAAGCTCGGCTGGAGTGATCGAATTACCAGGTATGTTCTGCGGGATGACGTCTAGTGGTGGCTTTGATTCTTGATCAGATTTTTGCCACTCTTCGAGAAGTCTACCAGAGTCATCAAGCCATAGAGCTTGCCTTTCAAATCCCAGGTCAAAGAGTGAACTATCGACAGCTAAAGCTGCTCCATAGAAACGTGCTGCCTCCATGTACATGCCGACATCATTCAGTGCTTTCGCAACAGCCATGTTCTTTTCTGGCTTATTGTTATTCCTTCTTACGATCTCGTAAATGAGCCTTATAGAGCGATTAGGTTTCACGCGCGATATCATTTTGAGTGTGAATGCCACATCCACATCTGTAGAAGGGATCTCAGGGGCATTCCATAAGATCTCAGCTGCTTGCAGATATTCCTTTTCAGCATAGAGAAGCTCAGCGGTTTTCTTACGTGTTCCCCATAGGTTAGGATTTTCGTTGAGTGTTTGCAGGAGAATTTCGATTCCTGCTTTGTTTGATTGATCGCTCATATTAATATATATTTCAATACATTATAAAGGGTGATGCGCGCTTAGGTAAAGAGAAAATTACCAACTAAATAAATTTCGTGCAAAAAGGCTCATTTGAGGTTAGAAAGAATACAGAATCATGAGTGAATCACCTACTAACACGCCTAAGTCACCAAAGCCTGCTAATAAGAAGAAAAGAAAGCGCATAAATGTCAGGAAACCTGACGTGATGGAGAAGGTGGAGGCAGAGGTGAAAAGCCACTACACATCTTCTATCGTAGAAAAAATCAGAGCGAATGGTGGTGAAGTAACTCTCGGAAAAACTACTATTAAGTTAGCTCAGCAATTTGGCTTTTGCTATGGAGTAGAGAGAGCTATCGATCTAGCTTATGCTTCTAGAAAAGTTTTTGCAGATAAAAACATCTACCTCATTGGGGAAATTATTCATAACCAAGAGGTGAATCGTCAGCTTTCTGACATGAACATTGTATCCCTGCCATGGGAGAAAATGGATGAACAATATGATGCTCTAACAGATAATGATGTAGTGATCGTTCCTGCATTCGGAGCGCCGACACATTTTATAGATAAGATTGAAGAGCGTGGAGCAGGCATCGTAGATACGACCTGTGGCGATGTCATGAAGGTATGGCGCAGGGTCCGCACCTACGCCAAAGAAGGTTACACTTCCATCATTCACGGTAAGGCTGGACACGAAGAAACTCTAGCCACAGCATCCCATGCTATGGGTGTTGATAAAGACGGGCAATACCTCATAATCCTAACACTTGAAGATACAGATTTTGTTTGCGATTACATTCGTGGTAAAGTCTCCGATAAGGACTTGATGGCTAGATTTGGTGAGAAGAATGTCTCCAAGGGATTTGATCCCGCGATCCATCTTAAGCAAGTAGGAGTAGCAAACCAGACCACCATGCTCAAGAGCGAGACTGAGGAGATTCAGCGTAGGATTCAGCAAGCGGTAGTAGATAGAGATGGTGGGGTTAAAAACTTCCAAATGTTTGACACCATCTGCGGTGCGACTCAGGAGAGGCAAGATGCACTCTTTGATATGCTAAAGAATCACATGGATGTTCTTCTCGTAGTAGGTGGATATAATAGCTCTAATACTGCTCACCTTGTAGAGATCGGTCAGGAAGAACTTCCTACCTTTTTCATCAGAGAAGCTGACTGCATCGAATCACTTGATAAGATTGTCCACTATGATCTAGAACAGAAAAAAGAGATCAGTAGCGAATACAGCGACTTACTAGATTTGGATGCAAATGTTACTATAGGCATAACCGCTGGTGCTTCATGTCCTAATAACCTCATCGAAGCAACTGTTCTCAGAATCTGCGAACTTCGTAATATTTCTATAGAAGATCTTAAGAATTTGTAGCACCTCATTATAGTGAAGTTTTATTTCTATATAATATATCCACTTATAATCATGTGCTATTCTGTAAATGCACAGATTAGTTGCCAGCATGGAGGCAATGAAGACGATATCTTCAGATTTACTGCCAATGCTAATATGGTAGTGGGTGGAGGTAAAAGTGGTGACTTTAACCACGCTCTCCATGGGCATGATCCTGAACGGGGATTTAGACTTCAAGGTCTTGAGCTAGGTGTCTTTAGTAATCTAACAACTTACACGCAAGCATACGCGAACCTCAATCTCTATGAGGATGATGGGAAAGCGGAATCAGAATGGGAAGAAGGCTACTTGAAATTTCATCGTCTACCTTACGGATTTGAAGCTAGGGGTGGGCGGTTTTATAATTTAGTGGGCACTCAAAATAATGTTCATCTCCATGATTGGGAATTTGTGGATGCTGATCTGATGACTTCTACATTCCTAGGTGAAGATGGTATGGCGATCAATGGTGGAGAACTGAGCTGGTATTATATTTATGAGAACTATGGGGTCATAGGTATTAATCTAGCAGCTGGACAAATAGTCTCTCACGATGAACACGGAGAAGAGCCGTCAAGTGTTCATTCTCACGGAGAAGAGTTAGCAGGGTTCGAGGGGAACGTGATCTCACTAAGATCTACACTGCATCACTACGTCGACGACTATCATCAGCACTTTATAGGTGTCTCAGGAGTTATAGGCGAAAATGGATACGGTAAAGAAAACTACCTCCTAGAGCTTGATTATACCTATTCATGGAATGACCGTGAAGGTACTAACTGGGGCAGATCACTCGACAGCACAATCCAGATAGGGCTTAAGAATACTAAATGGGTTCACCCTGATGACTCTAGTTTATCAGGAAATGGCGACCAAACCTCACTCATGCTGCGCAGTGTCTATGGCTTCCGCGAAAACTGGACTACCTCCGCCAGGGCAGAATGGATCCAGGGGCTCCAAGATGGAGAGCTCACTACAGGAGGAGAGACAGAATTTGGGATTGATGAAGACTCGCTCAGAAGGTATAGCCTAGCTGTCACCAGACAGTTTAAGTTTGGTGATAACTACACTGGTAAAGTCCGCTTACAATACAACTATGACAAGCGAGATGACCAGGATGAACACAGCATTTGGTTACAACTAGGTGGTGGAGCTAGCTGGAGTTGGTAGTAGTAGAAGTTAGAAGAATTAAAACCTCATCTACTTAAATCTCGTCGTCCAGAAATTCCTGCAGCACATTAGGCACATCTTCCAGTAGCGGAAGAAGCTCGGACTCAATGTCCTCTAAGTGAGAAGTTTCTACTTCATTAAGTTCCTGATCCGCAGATTTATTTTCACACCATTGGCTAGACTGGAATAGATCATGTAACTCATAAGCGCCAATCGCATTGAATGACTTCATGATGAACTCTTGATTAGTAGTCCCAGTCCAGAATCCAAATAATCCCTCTTCCTCAAGCAGCCGAGTGGTCTCGACTATGTTGAAAATATGCTGTTGGGGAGGAGTGAGTTTTGTATCATCGGCTTCCTCGATTTCGTCTAGGATTTCTTCGATGTCTGGAGTAAATTCTATCATGATTTTGTTAAATGTGAGAGGCTAAATGTCGGAATGTTCTTAGTCCTCGATTTCTTCCTCACTGTCAAGAAAACCCAGTCCTTTAAGAAAGCCAACAGCGCTCTCTAATGATTGAATAAAGTTTTCTTGGTTCACATTAAAGTTAAAGAAACTATGTGTTCCACGGTTTAGTGGGTAGAATAGACAGTTGTTCTTTTTGCTGCGCATTTTCTTACAGAATTTTTCGACCTCGTTGATAGGTGTCGTGTTGTCAGCTGTCCCATGATAGAAAATAGAAGGCGGTAACTTGCGCTTAATATTCCGTGATGGACTATGGTATAATGCAGATTTTTTATCCGGGAATAAATCGTATCCCACGCCTCCTTTAGTAGTATCTACTATCGCACTGAAAAGAACTAGACTCTGAGGTCGGCTATCGAAAAGACCGTTGTTTTCTACTTCCTCATCCATTGCGGCACAGAGAGCGATCTGAGCGCCGCTACCAGCACCCCAGGCGCTAATTCTATGCGGATCTACACCGAGAAAACTATGATTCTCACGAAGCCATAATATGGCGGACTGTGCATCTCTGATGGATTGAACAGGAGTGCACTCAGTGAGAGAGGAGACACGATATTGGACAAGCACTGCTATAGCTCCATAAGCCACTAGATGCATAGCCTGAGGCACGAATTGACTTACCATCTGTTTATCCCAGAATCCTCCATGGAAGAACACCGCAGTAGGTCGCTGGTCACTTTCTTTAAAGCCTTCAGGATAAAAAATATGCGCCTTTAACTCACCAAAGTCAGTGATTTTATACGTGTGGGCAGAGGCATCTTTTAGCAGCTCATGCTCACGCATAAGTGGTGTAGGAGAGCTAGTTTCTGTGATGGTTTCTGGATCCATAGAGAATGGTTAAATAAGAGATTTTTACTGAGATGTGATTTTTTATTTTCTATTGCCAGTTTTTCAGTGTCTAGTAGCGCTATGAAAAACAACTGTTCATTCATAGCTACTATACTCTGTGTAACCATACTATCGATTTCTATCCCGCCACGCGCTCAAGCACAGGCTGCTGCGGCAGAGGTAAGAGTAGATGCTCAGCTGCAATCTCAGCTAGAGGCTGTATACATGCAGTGGAGAAGTGCAATGATCAAGAAGAATTATAATCTTTGGTCACAATACACTGCCGCTCATAAACAAATCACTGTTAAAAACAGAATTCTCTCAGAAAAACGCTCATTTCCATCTAGTATATTTGCTCTACCAGCAGCTCCTCCTAGTGTCACAGGTCTCAAAGCAGTCCGTGTTGAAAGTGTGGGGGCTACTGCCTCAGCAGTATACTTTGGTAAAGTAGATTTCGGAGTGGGCGGGAAACCTACAGATAATGTATTACAGCTTCAGTTCGTTTTCGAACGTGGTGGCTGGAAATATAGCAACGCAGATTTCTTTAATCTTAATCTATTGAAAAAAGAACGCGCTCAACTTCAAGGTGGAAATATGAAGTTCGTAGCCCAGCAAGGATTCGCTGCAACTGGTAAAGCGCCAGTGAAACCAATTGCTATCAATGGTGCTCAATACATAGCTAAAGTTTATGTATATTGCCCTGGAAGAGAAGTAAGATTAAAAGTAAACAAGATCTCAGATCATCGCTACCAAAATAATCAAGTCGCCGAAGTAGTGATTGGTGGAGCACGTAATGGACTCAACGAAATCTCTTACGCCATTAAAGATCTCGAAGGTAAAAGTGGTAAAGAATCCTTATCCATCCGCGTCTACCTCATGTCTACTGTCAAAGGTGTAAAGCCTATAAAAGTCTACGAATACCAACTCAAAGAAGGTGAAAAATCAAAGCCATTTGGCACAGGACACTTCGTGGTCGGTCCTAAAGAGGTAAAGCGCCTTTCTGGTAAATAGATAATTATTGATAATCAGAGCCATTTGACCCTCATGGAGCCCGCGGCTCGTAAAAGGTCATAGCTTGATTAGTCATTGGTCGGATTCTTTGCTGGCTGATGCATATACTCTGCGCTTCACCGTGCTTAGCCATCGTGCTGGACCTAATGACCCCTGACGAATAAACCTCTGACGGAGCGCAGCTCCCAGAAGGTCAAAACCACCCTAGCTTATAGCTGCAAAAACTACTTCTTCTCATGACTAGGATCATAGAAGATTTTAATATCTGCCTTCTTAGTCCCTAATAATGTCTGTGCTCGGAGCAGGGCATCTCGTGTAGAGAGATTAGGGTTACTAGGACTGGTGAAGAATAGATTAGTCTCTCCCTCCATCCTGTCACATCCCTCTAGCACAGTTTCAAGCACTCCAGATTGCTTGAGTACCTTGTAAACATTTCGTGTAGCTCCAGAGATGATCACGTGGCAGTCTTGTTTGCGCATGTGCTTGATGAGGTCGTCTAGCGCCATCACTGATGTAGCGTCTAGGTGACGGGCGTTTTTCATCCGTAAAATAACTACTTTTAAATTAGGATCAGAGGCGGTTCGTTGAACTTGAGTGCGGAAGAGATCTGCCGCACCGAAGAAAAGATCTCCTTCTACGTGAACTATAGAGATAGCTGGGTTAGGACGTTTACGTTTCTCGCCTAGCTCGCAGAGGTCTCCCTCGTCATTCATCTCATACTCCACAAGGTGTGGACGAGATGCCTTACGCAGAAATAGAGTGATAGAGAGAGCTACGCCGATAAAGATGGCATTGTCTAATCTAGTTAGAAGCGTCGCAGCAAATGTAATAATCACCACCACTGCATCATCCATAGTAGAGTATAGACAAATACGGATGTTACCCCAGTTGATCAGTGAAATGGCTATACCCACCACTAGAGCGGCAAGTGCTGATTTAGGGATGTTTTCCACGATAGGCAATGAAGCTAAAATGAAGAATCCCCCCAAGCAGAACAAACCAGCATAGATCGATGCGAATCTGCTCTTAGCTCCAGATTCGTAGTTTAAAGCAGATCTAGTTAGCGATCCAGAGCTAGGCATAGCAGCTAGAAATGAGCAACCTAAGTTAGCCATTCCTACGGAAAACATATCTTGGTTCACATCTGGACGTTCGCCAGTTTTACTACCTAGAGATTTACCCATCACCGAGTTCTCTAGCGATGCTAGGAAGGCGATGGCGAAAGCTAGACCGAATAAAAATGAAATGTGATCCCAGTTGAAGTTAGGTAGGGAAGGTGAAAAATTATCTAGTTTTAATTCTGCAAAACGCGCCACCGAATAGCCTGTGACACTCACGCTAAGTATCCATGACACTAGGGTTGCAAGTGCTAGACAGAGGGCGAAATTAGGCAGAGCAGGAAGCCTGCGGTTCATTAATAAAAACAGAGCTAGAGTGCCTACACCGATCAGCATAGGAGTAAATTCGAAGTGACTGAAATTTGCTAAGAGCTCGCTTAGACTAGAGAAAAACGTCTTTGCTTGAATTCTATCTGCAACACCGAATACATGTTTTAGCTGACCATTCATAATAAGAATAGCCGCACCAGTAATATAACCCACCAGCACACTTCGTGATACATATTGGAGTAAGTCCGCTACTTTGAAAAGTGCACCTAGCACTGAGATGAGTCCCACCATGAATACCAGTAGTGGCATGTAGATTAGAATATTGCTCTGTACTTCAGGATCTGCCACTGCGAAAAAGCTAAACACCATGAATGCAGTCGCATTAGTAGGTCCTAAGATAGTGTGCCGAGAGCTAGAGAAGAGCGGAGCAACTGTAGCCGCTATTGCAGATGCTATGATACCATAGTAGATAGGGAGCCCAGCGATCGCGGCATAAGCCATGCCCTGAGGTAGAGCTAAGAGAGCTACATTAAATGCTGCTTTCAGGTCATATTTAATTTCAGCCTTCTTATAATTCTTGAGGGCATCTTTCACGGGAAATAACTCGATACTATTATTCGTAAAGAATGATCTAACAGCCTTGAGAGTTTTACGTAGCGAGTTGCGGAATTTTCCTATCATAACTATTTATATCTTGCTCTCCTAAATAGCCAGATGGCGATGATGACTGCTAGCACATTTGGTAACCAGAAGAGAGTAGTAGCTAGAATACTAGTATCATCCTTAATCTGACCAGCAAAAATATGGAACAAGAAATATCCCATCCCTATTCCCATACTTAGCGCAAACCCAGTGGAAGTTTCCTTGCGTTTTGATCCCATTCCTAGAGGAACTCCGATAAGGGCAAAAGCGATGCATGCTAGGGAGAATGACTGCCTAGAAGTTACTGCATGAGTTAGTTTTGCCCGGGCTTTTGGCGTGAGCTCAGGGTCAGTGGCTAAATATGCGCGGATTTCATTATTAGTCATCGATGACGCTTTAACCCTACGTTTTTGATCGAGATTAAAGTTAAACAACACGGGGTCCACCATATCAACTTTCATAGGAATCCGTGTTCCATTCGTATCATTCGGCATGATAAGGGCATTAGAGAGTTTTAGTTGAATTTGGTTTGCCTCTAAGTTTACGTAGATTAATGCTGAGTCGGCATAAATATATGACTCTGAATACGTCTTCTCTATATCATTGCCTAAATCATGGATATGAAGTCCATAAAGAGTATCGTCTTTCCGCTCTCGCACGTAGATCCGCTTGCTCTTCAGTTGAGTCTGAACGACCCCTGGATCTAGAAACTTGTTAGGGTCTTCTTTTACTGCATCTATAAGCAGAGTTTTGACGCGTGACTTAGCGCGTGGTGCTACCTCTGCGTTCAGCCAGAAACAAAAACCAGACAGCAGTATTGCTATCGCGAATACAGGCATTGCTATTCTTGGTAGAGAAAATCCAGCCATCCGCATGGATTGTATTTCATTGTCAGCCGACAGTCTTCCAAACACCAACATCACGGCTGCCAAAAAGCTAAAGGGAATCGTAAACATCAGTGAAAACGGTAACACGCTCAAAATAAACTCAATCACCAACAGGGGAGAGGGATGCTTACCTACAAAGAGAGGACGTGCTTCCTTAAAAATATTTCCCAGCATAAACACCCCACTAAGAATCGCCACAGCAAACAATGTGGTGATAAAAAGATTCTTCGCGATGTAGCGGTCAAATTTACGCATAGCAGTGATTTTTTAACCTTCTGAGAAGGCTAAAACGAAAACTAACATGCTTGCTAGATTAATCGACAAAAAAGCGGGGCATCAATTCATACTTATAATAATTATGTCACAGTATAGTTGTGGAAGACTAATTTGAGGTAGTTTAGCAACTTCGTGATCTACTGGTTTCGAGGTATCACTTATTGATTGTTTCTCGTAGTTCAGACTTAGAGTTCTTGTTGATAACATCTGTTCATTGTTCTTTGATGGTTGACGGTAAGCATACTAGTGAGCTTGTTAGAAATCGTCCAGTCTGACCTGTCATTAGCTACTGTAAAAGTTACATCATAAATTGTTGTTTATCATAATTCTTCAGAAGGTTCTCTTTTAACACTAATTTGTGGACAGATCTAGCTCCTGAGTGTTAAATAAATGTATGATTTTCAAATGTGTCATTCCAAAATTCGCAACTCCATTGATTATCATTGGTATTCTGCCAGTGTACTCCCAGGCTGAAGAATCTGAGATTCGCTATGGTCGTGATATCCGACCAATACTCTCTGATAAATGTTTTTTCTGCCATGGTCCAGACCCTGAGACACGCGAGGAAGGTCTACGTCTAGATATTCGAGAAGAAGCGATCAAGGGCAAGGCTATCGTTCCAGGATATCCTGAGAAAAGTCCTCTTATCCAGCTTATCATGACAAATGATAAAAATAAGATAATGCCACCACCTAAGAGCCACAAAAAGCTCAATGAAAAGGAGAAGCAGCTGCTTAGCGACTGGGTAAAAGCAGGAGCAGAATACGAGCCGCACTGGGCATACGAGCCAGTCAAAAAAGGTGAGTTAAATGAACTAGATGAGATAGTCGAAAATCAACTCGAGAAAAATGGACTTAGCCTTTCAAAACCTGCTGACGCAAATACTCTACTACGACGACTCCATTTTGATATTATAGGACTTCCTCCTACGCCAGCAGAAGTCACTGCATTCATATCAGCGCATGAAAATGATCCTAAACAAGCCGTTAAAGATGCTACAGATAAGTTACTCGCGTCACCTCATTTCGGTGAAAGAATGGCAGTGAAATACTTAGACTCTGTTCGCTACGCAGACACAGTAGGCTATCACGGTGATCAGTCAGAAGATGTCTCGCCATACCGTGACTATGTCATCAATTCCTTCAATAATGATCTGAACTATGATCAATTTATCATCGAACAAATCGCAGGAGATCTACTACCTAACCCAACGCTCAATCAGAAAATAGCTTCTGCCTATAACCGACTAGGACAGATGTCTAGAGAAGGCGGTATTCAGGATAAAGAGTATATTGCCAAGTATCGTGCCGAGCGAGTCCGCACTACTTCTGCCGCATTTTTAGGCTCCACAATGGCTTGTTGCGAATGTCATGATCACAAATTCGATCCATTCACCGCAAAAGACTTTTACTCATTCGGAGCTTACTTCTCTGATATTCTAGAGAAAGGTGCATACACAGAAAATGGAAGCTATCAGGAAGACGTGAAAAAATACCAAAAAGATGGTATTCTGATAGGAAGTTTTGGTCCAGTAATTCGGATAGCAGACGATGAGAAAAAGGCAAAGGACGCAGCTCGTATCCAGCGTATTTCTGAGCTCCGAGAGCTTAATTTAAAATCTCATCCAGAATCAGAGAAAGCCTTCCAGACTTGGTTAGCAGATCTACGTAAAGGATCTAAGGATATCAAGCCGTCCTACGTGCCGATCATTTCCGAAACTTTACCTAAGCAGCCTCCTATCAACAAGCCTCGTAAGGCGGCTGATGGTTCTAAAGCTACTTACGCCGATGTCACAGCTGATAAAGGACCTGTCCAGTCAGGAAAGAAATCTCGCGTGCAGAGCTCTACAGGCTCATCTGTCCAGCACACCATTAATCCAAATAAGCCAATGACTGTGCTAGAAGGTGACATGCTCTATGCATGGGTCTACTTAGATCCTAAATCGCCGCCTGCCTCAGTGATGCTTAAGTTCTACACTAATTCATGGAATCACCGCGTATACTGGGGTGCTGATAACATTGATTTGGGAAAGAATGCGAACGGGGGACCGAGCTACCACAAAGCTGGACCACTGCCTCCTTTAGGCAAATGGGTTCGTCTAGAAGTGAAGCCGTCAGACATAGGCATCCTTCCTGATAACACGATCAACCAAACTGGTTATATTCAAGATACGGGAACGGTTTATTGGGACGATGCTGGTCTTGTTTCTTCAGATAAAAATACTCCACTAGGCGGAATTTCTGCTGAGATTCGTGACTTCATCAATACACCTAACAGCGAGAAGACTGCCGAAGTGAAAAATACTCTCTACGGTTATTACCTACTCAACACTGTAGCCACTACACCTGAACAAAAAGAACTCCAAGTCCTCCACTCGGAGCTACCTAAAACTCCTATGAAATCCCGCACAGTGCTAGTCTCTGTGTCAGCAAAACCTCGCGTCACACGTCTGCTACCACGTGGGAACTGGACTGATGAGTCAGGTCCTATAGTCCAGCCAGCGCCTCCTGAGTTCCTTACCAAAGGAAAGAAGATCGGCACCTCTCGTCTGGATCTCGCGAAGTGGATCGCATCACCAGATAATCCTCTAACAGCACGTGTCTTCGTTAATCGTATCTGGAGTCAGTTCTACGGCACAGGTCTTTCCAAGAGTGATGGCGACTTCGGCTTCCAAGGAGAATACCCGAGTAACCCTGAGCTACTAGATTGGCTTGCGGCTGAATTTGTAAATAACGACTGGAGCATAAAGCAACTAATCCGCACCATAGTAAACTCACAAACTTATCAACAGACAAGCACTCCAGGTGGTGAATATATTAAGCGTGATCCGCTCAACCGTCAACTCGCTAGGCAGACTCAACTCCGTCTCCCTGCAGAGCTGATCCGAGATAATGCTCTAGCTGTTTCAGGGCTACTCCACAGAGAAGTCGGTGGTGCAAGTGTCTACCCATATCAGCCTTCTGGCTATTATAGTAACCTCAACTTCCCGAGACGTGTCTACCCTACGAGCTTAGGGAAAGACCTCTACCGCCGAGGTATCTACACACACTGGCAGCGCACCTTCGTCCACCCAATGATGAAAAACTTCGGAGCTCCTAGCCGGGAAGAATGTGTCACTGGAAGATCAGAAGCGAACACCCCGCTACAAGCATTAACCCTGCTTAACGATCCAACATTCACTGAAGCGGCACGTGTATTAGCTACCAAACTGTTAAAGGAGAGTAATGACAAACTAATCGATAGAGCTATGATGACCTGTCTCAGCCGACCAGCTACCGAAGATGAAGCTAAAATTCTAAATGAACTCTATCAAGACGAGCTCAAGCGCTTCGAGGCAGATCCCGAGGCAGCAGTTAAATTCATATCAATTGGAAAGTCACCAAAATCTTATGGAGTAAATGGTATGACCGCCCCTAAGTTAGCCGCCTCCACTTCTATGATCCGCACTATTATGAACCTTCACGAGAGCATCACACGCTACTAATATATTATGAATCCTATCAATCGCCGAACATTCATGAGCCATGGACTTGCAGGTCTTGGCTCCCTAGCATTCTCTCGCCTCTTTGCTGCTGAGAACCAGCTAGGCATTCCGCATTACAGACCTAAAGTGAAACGTGTCATCCACCTCTGCATGGCAGGTGGACCCTCTCACCTTGAGAGTTTCGACTATAAACCTGAGCTGGCTAAGCTCAATGGTAAAGGCATGCCGGAATCTTTTACTAAGGGTCAGCAACTCGCACAGCTACAGGGTCAGGCACTAAAGTGTATGGGACCGCAGTGGGACTTCGCTAAGCATGGGCAGAGTCAGGCAGAAATATCAGAAATTTTCCCGAATATCGCCAAGCATGCTGACGAAATAGCCATCATCCGCTCAATGCACACAGAGCAGATCAATCACGATCCAGCGCACACCTTCATGAACACCGGCTCCATCATCCCAGGGCGTCCATCGATGGGATCTTGGGTGCTCTACGGACTTGGTAGCGAAAGCCAAAACCTCCCAGGATACGTAGTTCTCACAAGTGCTGGCGGGGGACAAGCTCAACCGATTTCATCACGTCAGTGGAGTAATGGTCTACTGCCAGGACATCTTCAGGGCGTAGAATTTCAAGCCGCAGGAGACCCAGTTCACTATGTAAATAACCCTAGTGGAATCACAGAGGCTTCGCAGAAAGATGTCATCAATGCAATCAATCGTCTCAACGGAATCAATTCCAAGCGCACTGAACATCATGATATAGCGACCCGTATGGAACAATACGAACTCGCATTCCGTATGCAAGCCGCAGTCCCAGAACTCATGGACACCAAAGGTGAATCTCAACAGACTCTAGACCTCTACGGCTGTACTCCAGGAGATGGCTCATTTGCATCTAACTGTCTACTAGCCAGACGTCTTGCCGAGCGTGGAACCCGCTTTATTCAGCTCTACCACCGAGGGTGGGATCACCATAGCGGAGTTAAAAACGGCACCAAAGCTGCTGCTGGGTACGTTGACCAAGGAACCTCAGCACTACTTACAGATCTCAAGCAACGCGGAATGTTAGACGAAACCCTCGTCATCTGGGGCGGAGAATTCGGTCGTACACCGATGGCACAGGGCAACGGCAGAGACCACCATATCAAGGCGTTCTCAATCTTCCTAGCAGGTGGTGGAATCAAAGGTGGCATCACCCACGGAGAGACAGATGACCTCGGCTACGGGATCGTCAAAGACCCAGTCTCAGTCCATGACCTCCACGCTACCATGCTCCATCTTCTAGGACTCCAGCACGACGCACTAACTTTCAAAACCCAAGGTCTAGACTTCAAGCTCACAGGCGTTGAACCATGTAAGGTGATCAAAGAGATATTGGCTTAGATAGTAGTATTTAAAGTTTCATGCCACTCTAGGCTCTCATCTAGAGCATCTATTGGGGCGTATTCAAAATGGATGATTCTTCTCCTGTTAGGTTGCTGTGATCTACTAGATGAGTGGAGGATAAGAGGGGACATAAGTAAAATGTCTCCCGCTTCACATTCACATATTACTTCGTTACATATAGTGTAATCTTTGATTTTGCAGGAAGGTATCTTTCCTTTTAAATGAGACTGGGGGATTACTTTAAGTGCACCATTGAAAGCTGGTGTGTCGTCTAGATGCATTCTGATAGTGACCATTTGCTTTAGTAACTTCTCTGGAGGCTGGACATGCACGATGCCGTCTTTTGTTGACCAAGTAGAATATCCCTCAATATCTAACTTATCCTTTACCGCGATGGTTAAATCTTGATGCCATGCAACAGGCCAGTTTTCAGACGCAGTTTTATCAAAGAGAATACTTCTCACGGGAATAAGGTCTTTTGGTATAAATCCTCGCAACTGAACTGAATTAGCTAGCTGCGAAAACACCTCTGACTTATCTCTCAAACGCCTGACACAGACAGAGCCTTCAGTCTCTGCTACCTCATCAGCTTCTTTACATAGCTGTTTAATTTCATCATCAGCGAAAACACCGCGAATTACCTGATAACCTTCATCTGTTAGATTACTCATGCCCTGGCTTGCGCTTGTGAATACCTACAGAATTTCCATCGGGATCTTTTACAAATGCCATGTGACAAACTGGGGTCTCTATAGGTCCGAAGCTGAATTCTAAACCAGCGTCATTAAGTTCAGCAACTGCCTTAGCAAAGTCATCCACCTCTAATGATACGCTGCATCCATCTGAGCTAGGATTCATACCAGGAGCAAGACCTAGAGCTAAAGTTGCAGCTCCAATATTATACTCTACCCAATGAACTCCATCCATTTCATGATCCATCGTGACTTCGAGTCCTAAGACACCTTCATAAAATTTACGGGCACGGGCCATGTCTGTGACAGGATAAACTGAAAACGCTATTTCGGTTATTTTCATAATGTATATTTGCTTAAATATTAGAATATCTCTCAATGGATTTATAGTCAAGTAAGCAGCTTGACGCTTATTTCTTAAATTAGCTTCATCCACGACATACCTTTGGAAATAGACTGGGAAAATTTAACTTATTTAAAATGTTTCCTGCCTCAAGAGGGGAAAAGAGGGAAAATGGGCTCTTGCGAATTATGTGCATTTGTTTAAAGGTGCAAACTTGACTGGCACAGTAGTGGAAGAATCTACAGCTGATGAGGTTATGATGAAATAGCGGGTGTCGTTGGCGGAGAAAGGTATTTAAGCAGAATGGAAAGCTTAGTAGCTCTGACATAGAAATGCTAAAAAATAATCCATTGAGTTTGAACGGATCATTGTTATACTTGTCTGTAAGGTTAAGAAAACATTATGGCTAGTATCTCGATCAGCGCTCAAGGCTCCGAAGATGTGCCACCCAGAGCAACAACTATGGAAGAGAGCGCATCATCAATATCATCTACGCGTAAAGAACGTAAGGTAGATGAGGACCTACACCTCGTGCAGTTAGCACAGAGCGGAGATACCCGCGCTTTTGATGAGTTAGTAGCGAAGTATAGTCCTAAATTATATGGGCTAGTCTATCACATGACTTCTAATAGAGATGATACACACGATTTGCTACAAGACGTCTTCGCTAAGGCATATCGCTCAGTGAGTAAGTTTCGAGGTAAGTCTACTTTTTACACGTGGATTTACTCTATCTCTGTGAATATGACTCTAAACTTCCTGAAGAAACGCAAGCGCAGGACTGCGAGTAGCTTTGACGATGTGGACACGGGCATTCAGAATGATCCTGCATTTGTGGATATTAGCCACATGTCGAACCCTCGTAGACAGACGAATATTCACGAACTTCAAATAAAATTGAACGAAGCGATGATGTCGTTGTCAGAAGACCATAGAGCAGTAGTAACTATGTTCGATATCCAAGGATTGGCACATGCTGACATAGGTAAGGTGCTGGGGGTGTCGGTAGGAACTGTGCGCTCTAGATTATTTTATGCACACCAGCAATTGAGAGGCTCGCTGGCAGAATTTCAAGGTAGTGAACGGGAGAGTTAGAAGGGTAAGAAGAGTTAGGTAAAAAAATTTAGAAAGGCAAAATAATGACTGACAATGAATTACAAGAGCTAATCAAGCTCAAGCGCTATGAGCAACCAGAGGAAGGATATTTTAATGACTTTTTATTGGAGTTTCAGGAGCGCCAGCGTTCTGAGATGTTAAAAACTTCTGCTCGTGGCCTAGTCTTAGAGCGTGTGAAGGCATGGTTTGATTTCTCTAGCGGTACAAACAAGTTGTTCATCTGCACTGGAGCTGCATGTGCTGCCTTTGGATTCATAGTTATGACCGTGCACTTCTTACCAAAGGTTACGCAGCAGCAACAATTGGCTCAACATTTAGATAAACTCCCTACAGATGTGGCGGAAACTAGCTCTGATATGCTAATGCTCAGTGTGAAAGAGCCTACCCAGGTTAGCAGTGAATTAGTTCGTGACCAGATGCACCCGATTGACTTTAGCAAGCCAGAAACAGATCGTAGACCAGTATTTTCTCCTGAACCTGTAGTATTTTAGAGCTTTTTAAAGTGAGAAAATAGCTTTTTGGCTTGTCGCTAGGAAGTGTTCGCTTTACTGCTTTAGTAGATATGAAAATTTATATTCCCGTAGTTCTTGTTTGCCTCTTTTCTAGTTTGACGAGTTTGACGAGTTTGGCTCAACTCAAAGTAGTTGAGTTCGCCAATATCGTCGAAGATGGAGACGTCATTCAAGCCACTGGTCTATTAGTCGATGACGAAGGAACTTTTGCCACAGTAGCCCTGCATCAGGCAGATCCAGCTAAGGCATCTGTTAAAGACGCAGACGGAAAAAACATATCTCTAGAGCTGATCTCGCATGATACGATCAGCCGCATTACTCTCTACAAGCTACCTGAAGCTTTGCAAACAGGGACTACTAAAATGGGTAAGCTAGCTAATACTGGTGCTTTGAGCGCTGGAGACAGTTTTGTTGCTGATATTACTAAACCTAAAAAAACTTCTAGTATGGTTAGCTTCGTTCGCAAGTTTAATGGACGCATTTTACCAATCACCTTCATCCGAGCAAACGTGGATGAGCAAGAGGTGATGGCTGGATCTCCAGTCTACAATGATGCTAAAGAACTAGTAGGCTTAGCCTACCAGCCGACAGCTGACAAAACGAGTATCTACATCTTACCAGCACGAGTGATCATACATCTAAAGGCTTCAGCAGTATTTGGTAAGGTCTTCAAGCCATGCTGGATAGGAGTTAGCATGGATCACCTAAGTGATGCACCGCGTATCATCGGTGTTCGTCCTGAGGCTCCCGCGAAGTCAGCTGGACTAATGAAAGGTGATATCCTGATTAGTATTAGTGGGATTCAAGTGACTGACTACCCTGAAGTCGTGAATGCCTTCTACTATCTAAAAAGAAATGAACCTACTAAGTTCAAGATCTTGCGTGGGACTGATGTCAAGGAAATGACAGTGACTCCAGAAGTTAATCCTATATTTAAGTAGGTCTAATCATTAATAATCTAAATCCATGAACGTCGGCATCATCGCGAACCCGAATAAAAAGGGTGTTTGGAAAGCTCTTTATGAGCTTTTAGATCTACTAGAAGAAGCTGATTTTGTAGCATTCGTGGAAGATGATACCGCTTCAGACCTCGGCTATAAGCCGGCTGCTAATAGTGAGAAGATAAAGATCATCTCGGCATTAAAGATGTCATCCTCTTGCGATGTTGTATTGGTGATGGGAGGAGATGGGACGATGCTTGACGCGGCTCACCGATTAGGACCATCTAGTGTCGCTGTAGCTGGGATAAACCTAGGTCACCTAGGCTTCCTCACAAGTTGCAATGCGCTGGAGATGCCTTTACTGGTAAACTCTCTCAAGGAAAAATCTTATCATACTGTAAGCCGTATCCTGCTCCAAGCTACTGTATTACATCTAAATGGTAATAAAGAATCTTACTTTGCAGTCAACGATATCACTCTAACAAGAGGTCAGACTGGTCGACTCGTAGCGCTTGATGCATTTATTGATGGCGATCTTTTAAACCACTACCACGCAGACGGACTCATTGTTGCAACCCCCACTGGATCTACTGCCTATTCACTGGCAGCAGGAGGGCCGATTATCTCGCCATTAGCTAAGAACTTCGTGATTACACCGATCTGTCCGCATAGTTTGAGTAATCGTTCACTGGTTCTAACAGATGATACTGTGATAGAGCTGATTTCAGTAGATGACTCGAAATCAACGACACTATTCACTTGCGACGGGCAGAACATTGTAGAGGTAGAACACGGCGGAAGAGTTCGTGTAGAGAAGGCGAATCACGAGCTCGATATTATTCGATTAGAGGGAAGGTCATTCTTCTCCACGCTCAGACGCAAACTGCACTGGGGTGAGGGAATTGAGTAAAAATAGAGCTTACGACGTATGACTTATGACGTAGAATGGCGAATTAGCTATTGTTGCTAATTTGTAAGTTGCGGTAGAGGATTATTCTCTCTACTGACTTTCGTATGTCGATCAATGTAGATTTATTAAAAGTAATATGTAAGGCTCCGGGAGCTCCTGGATTTGAGGGTGATGTGAGAAACCTTGTGAAAAAAGAGATCAATGATTTAGTAGACGAAATCCGTGTTGACCCTATGGGTAATTTAATAGCACTGGTCAAAGGTAAGAGCAGTGAGAAGAAGAGCATGGCAGCGGCACACATGGATGAAATCGGATTCATAGTGACCCATATAGATGACGAAGGATTTGTTAGATTTCATACTCTTGGCGGATTCGACCCTAAGACGCTTACTGCTCAACGAGTGATTATCCATGGTAAAGAAGACATCCCGGGAGTAATGGGTTGTAAGCCGATTCATATCATGACTGAAGAGGAAAAGGGGGCAAAACTTCTGACTAAGAACTTCTTCATCGATACTGGACTCTCTAAAAAGAAGCTAGAAAAAATCATAGAAGTAGGTAGCCCTATCACACGCGAGCGTGAGCTTCTCGAACTAGGTGACTGTGTGAATGTGAAATCACTAGATAACCGCGCATCGGTATTCGTGCTGATCGAAGCGCTGCGTAAACTGAAAGAGTCTAAGCTAACTCCAGCTTACGATTTCTACGCTGCATTTACAGTGCAGGAAGAAATAGGTCTCCGTGGTGCTAAAGTGGCTGCTCTAGAGATTCAGCCAGACTTTGGTTTCGGGCTTGATACGACACTGGCATGTGACACCCCAGGAGTAGAAGCACAGAACAAGATCACACATCTTGGCAAAGGTGCTGGAATAAAGATCATGGATAGCTCTATTATCTGCGATGCTCGCATGGTGCGCTTTATGAAAAAAGTGGCGGACGACAAGAAGATAAAATGGCAACCAGAACTGCTACCAGCAGGCGGCACTGATACAGCAGGTATCCAGCAAATGACTCCTGGCGGCTCTATAGCGGGTGCTATATCCATCCCTACACGCTACATTCACCAAGTGATCGAGATGTGTCATAAGGATGACATCAACGAATGCATCGAGCTTTTAGTGGCTTGTGTATGCGAACTCGATCAGCATGATTGGGCGTTTTAAATAATTAGATTTATAAAATTCTAACATGCTGACCAGATTTCATCTGGTCAGCATGTTTTGGTTCTAGGGTTCTTTAATCGTCTCAGTCTGATATTGCTGATATCTGCCTCATTTATTCAGGCAGCCGAAAAACCTAACATCTTTATTTTTTTCTTTGTCGATGCAGGATATGCAGACTTTGCTTTTCAGCCGAATTGTGCGGATGAGGTGAAAAAGCTCACTCCCAATATAGATGTGAGCTTCGACGACTGGAAGTTATACGATTGTAGATTTTCTAGGACTAGAGCTACATTGTTTTATTTAGCTAAAGATAGCTCCGGATCAACTAATCTAGCCGATAAATAAGCTGCCAAAGCGAAAGCGCTCACTGAGATGCTAGATAAGTGGGAAGCCGGTCTCATAGAACCACTCTGAGGTGAAGGGTCTGCTCGCCCACGAAGGTGTCAAGGATGGTAGAAAAAGAGGTGATCGTGGTGATGGTGATAGAAAAGGTGTAGAGACCGATAATTTAAAAGCGTAATTTTACACCAGCCACACATATTTCAACATTGATACGGTCTTGACTATTTTACTGAAGTTACTAAGAATCCGTTCCATGTTCGCAGGTACATTTACAGCTATTATTACTCCCTTTAAAGACGGCAAGATAGACGAAGCCGCTTTTCGTAAACTCATCGAAATTCAAATCGAAGGTGGGGTGGAAGGAATCGTGCCTGTTGGGACTACTGGAGAATCTCCTACCGTAAACAGACGTGAGCATCTAGAGGTCATCCGTATCGCAGTGGATGCTGTAGCTGGTAGAATCCTCGTCATTGCTGGCACTGGGGCTAACTCTACATCAGAAGCTATTTACTTGACTGAAGAAGCTGAAAAGCTCGGGGCAGATGCCTCACTTCAGGTAACTCCTTACTATAATAAGCCGTCACAGGAAGGGCTTTTTCAGCATTTCAAGGCAGTCGCTGAATGCACTGAACTACCAATCATGCTTTACAGCGTGCCAGGGCGTTCAGTAGTTTCTATAGAGCCTGAGACGGCCGCCCGATTGGCTAATGAGTGTGCTAATATTCTTTCTATCAAAGAGGCGGGAGGAGACCCAGACCGTGTGGATCAGTTGAAGGCTGCATTACCCGATGGATTCCCAATTCTATCCGGAGATGACCCGCTAACTATCGAGTTCATGAAACGAGGGGCTGTCGGCTTAGTTTCTGTAGCATCAAACATTATTCCTAGAGCGATGTCTAATCTAGTCCGTGCTATGAATGCTGGTGATGTAGAGCGCGCGCAGGCTATTCATAATAAGGAAGAAGACCTTATGTCTACTCTCATGGGGATTGATACGAATCCAGTTCCTATTAAAGCTGCCGTGGCATTGATGGGTCATTGTGAGCATGAAATTCGTCTTCCTCTAGTTACTCTAGACCCGCAAAAGATGGAAATAGTATGTCATTTGCTTAAAAAGCATCAATTAATTTAAACACCTGTAAGTGTCGTAACCGACTATATTTTAGATGTTTGAGGTCATATTGAAGATTTGTTTAGCAAGTATTTATAATTAATACGTGGTTTTCTTGAATAAAACTGTGGACAGATTACGTTATATAGGTGAAAGGATGCATATCCAGACAATACGGCAGCAATAAATCCCCCAAATTAATATGACGCCTCAAACCACAACAAAAGAACTGAACTACGCAGTTTCTGATTTAAATTTTGTAGCCCCCCACTTTCCAAAGTATGATATTTCTCATCTTTTGGCAGAGGGTTCAATGGGTGCCAGTTATATGGCTGTTCAGAATCCTCTTGAGCGTAATGTGTGTTTGAAAGTAATAGCGCGTCGTATAGGTCGAGACCAGACTTTTGCAGACGTTTTCACTGAGCATGCAAGAGCATCAGCTCGTCTTAATCATCCTAACTTAGTGCAACTCTTCGATTTCGGTGAGACTGAAAAGATGCTTTATATGGTTTCTGAATATGTATCAGGTGTGACTCTTGATGCTGCTACTGGTGGCCAGCCGGTATTACCTAAGCAGGTGTTAGACCTGATGATAGATATTGGTAATGGAATAGCGCACGCTCACAAGCATGATATAGTGCACGGCGATCTACAGCCATCTACTATCATGGTAAACAGTGAAATAGAGGCTAAGATCAGTGACTTCGGACTCGCGATGTCTTTACGCATTCAAGGTAATGTCAAAACTGCTCCGCTAAATCCTAACTTTTGCGCACCTGAAATTTTCCTAGGTCAGACCCATGGAGACAGACTTACGGATGTTTATTCTCTGGGTGCGATAATGTATTTTTTACTCACAGCCATCCCGTATGAAGCTGACATGCCATTAGCATCAGAGCTTACGTCTTGTGATGAGCGCTTCGACGCTACTATTGCGAAGGCTACGCATCCGGATCGTCTACAGCGTTTCGAAGATGTAAATGAATTCTTAGCAGCTCTCGAAGCTCTCAAGAATGATAAAAAAGAAGTAAAGAGAATGCCAGCAGCCGCAGCTTATGTAGCTGCATTAGAAGCGTCTAAAAACCAGACAGTGCGCGTGGTCAAGAGGCCTGAGTATTCTAATGAGAAGATTGTAGAAGATCCTATTGATTCAGTGGCTAAACTTTATTTTCCAAAGGCTGTAGCAAGCTAGTTCGATATTTTAGTGTAGGCATACTGCTTTTGGTTCTCTTCATTGTATATGAGTATCTCTTTTTGAATATAGACGTGATGAAACTTTAACTGCCTAGCAGGATTCATTTTTCCAATCGGTTGGAACCTCAAAAAGTATCCACCATGGCGCGAAGCTTCCCAGAATCCTGCCAGTTTTTCCTGTTGGTTACTTATAGTGAAAGTACCGTTATTACGGAACTGGATTTGAGATGATTTAGCTCCGTCCCTCTCTTGCCACGATCCGATGAGTAGTTTCTCTGCTGGTGAGACAATGATTTCTGGTTTAGTTACTTCAGTGTTTTTATTTCTAACAGATAGGAATAATACGCCAAAAATGGCAGCGATAGCACTGAACAGATAGAGAGAGATGGCTTTGTAGTCATGGTGTTTACGCGTATTAATGTGGTTATAAATTTTCTGTAGAGAATGGGCTAGCGTGTCTGCTGATGCAGGTCTCTTCTGGCTATCACGCTGTAGACAGCGCATAATAATATACTCGAGATTTTTAGGGACACCATGTTTACTTAGAGATTCAAAATTTCCTCTTGGTGTTACACCCATGAGCATCTCGTAGAGTAATACTCCTACGCTGTAGAGATCTGATCTGGGCGATAATTCCTGATTCTTAGTCTGCTCTGGCGACATGTAATCTGCAGTGCCTACTGTGGTGCCCGTCATGGTGAGCGAGGTGCTAGATTTATCAGTTCGGGTATCTTTGGAGATCCCGAAGTCGGAGACTTTGACTGAGCCATTCTGGCCGAGTAGGACGTTAGCTGGTTTTATGTCACGGTGGATGATGCCTATCTGATGCACAGCTGAAAGAGCCTTACAGATACTAATAGTGATACTTATTGCGGTTCGTTGGCTGAGCTTACCTTCACGTGCGAGTTTCTTCTGTAGATCCTCACCTTTTACATATTCTAGGACTAGATAGGGAGTACCGTCTTCTAAGACTGCCGCATCGTGAATACTTAGTACATTAGGATGCTTTAGCTCAGCCATTAGCTTGCCTTCGCGTTTCAACCTCTCTACAAATAGATCGTGGTTTTTTCCCTGTGGTGTGAAGATCTTCAAGGCCACAGTCCGTCCTAGTTTCATATGCTTGGCACGGTAGACCGAGCCCATGCCGCCAGTGCCAAGTGTATCGATAATTTTATATCCAGGGAGATCTAGAGTGCCATCTGCAGTGGGAGTTTCGAGGCGCTCAGTGAGTGCCCAAGCGAGCATCTTCTTCGCCTTATTAGTTTCGGTTATCTTCGTGGTATCTGGCATGTTACTCAGAAAGGATATTGATCAAGTAGCGTAGCTCATCGTCGGGATCTTCTTCTGGAGTGATAGTTTCTGCTATCTCAGCTCGGAGCATTTCGCCGTAGCGCTTTCGCATTCTGTGGACGCCTACTTTGACTGATGAAAGTGAGATTTCTAATTTATCTGCGATCTCTTGGTAGCCAATTGTGAGTTCTCCAGAGAGGCAAGGGGAGATAGCTTCGTAAAGCTTTTCCTTGCTCTCCTCTATATACTTTTGGCGTAGTTGCTCGGATGCTGCTTCCACCACGATCATTGCCCAGCGTTTATCAAATGAGACGGAGGGATCAGCCGCTTTATCATCGCTCCATCGGTTTTCCTCTACAGCGATGTCTGTTGTGTCGACCTTTCCTTCGCCGCGTTTAATAGCTATTGACTTAGCGTGTTCATCTCTGAGGTAGCGCTTAAATGAGGTGAGTAGAAAGGTGCGCATCTTACCTTTATCTTTATCAGCAGCAGAAAAAAGAGCCTTCTCGATACCTTTAGCCATGAACCCCTGTACTACATCCTCAGAGTCTTCCATAGTCCGCCCAAAACTACGGGCATAAGTATAGAGCGGCCGCCAATATATCTTGCAAAGTTCATTCAAAGCCTGAGCCGCTTCTACAGATTCACCCTTCACCTTTTGCACGAGCGTCCAGCGCGTCGGCTGAAATGAGCTACTGTTGAGTTGTTTTTTAGGGTCTGTATTTGTATTTTGAGAACTCATATAATATCTCTTTAATAAAGGGAGGAAAGAGAGGTCTTGAAAGCAAAAAACTTACTTGATTCTTAGTCAGATCGTTCCATTGTTAGTATATGAATCTAGTAACTATTCTTTTTACTGCTATCAGCGGTTTGATCCAGAGCTCAAGAGGGCGATGTTTAGTTATGCTAGCGTTGGCTCTTTCTGCAATGTCCTTGCAAGTAAAAGGGGACGATGCGCTGGATATTAAAAAACTAGTGGAAGAGACAGACGATTATGAAAAAGAGCAGCGTGCTGCATTAAAACTTGGGATAAATGAAGAACGTGAGAGCACTATTCTGAAGCTAAGGCGCATGGAGGAGAGTCATAGAGATGAAGGAGAACGCATTACAGCTAAGAGAATCCGTAAGGCTATTAAAAAATTAGAAGAAAAAGTAAACATTGGAAAAGATATCGTGAAAACTACGCTAGAGTCATCTATTTTCGAGTATGATAAGGAATATCTTTTTAAAAGTGACAGCATAGATGGTAGAATTACCTTTCTGGCCGATGGCAAAGTGAATGCTATATATAAGAATGGTGAATCGCCTAGTAATGTGACTTGGGTGTTTGAAGAGAAATCAGATCATATTCTCATCAACGATGCTGGAGAATTAGGAATCATTTACATTTCTGAAATACCTTATACAGAGAAGCGCTCCATCATGATCCGCTTAGGCGGTAAACTTCGTCACCACGTAGTCACTGGGACACATCAATAAGGAGGATCAAATTTTCAAGCAATATGAATAAATTATTTACAATTATAGTTCTCTATACGGGACTTATCATACTTCCCGCTTCTGCGGATGAACTTCCTGAGGAGGCAAAGCGCGAGTTGGAAAAACTAGAGGATATAATTCAAGATTTAGAACGTGATACTGAGAAGCAAATAATACGTAAGAAAGAATCTACTATCAGGTCGCTTGAGAGAACTGAGCGCAAAAGCGAAAATTATCTTGTTAAGAATCTTATCAAAATCCAGCTCACCAAATATCTTAGAGAGATAAAAGAATCTGAAGAAAGGCTTGAAGGTAAAAATGAGAAAGTAAAAAGTAAGAATAAAAATATAGATATGCGGGAACAGGCTGAGGAAGCTTCCAGAATTATAGACTTCGAACAATCTTACTTCTACAACCACCCAGTGAACGAATTGAAAGGTGAGGTAGGCGAGTTTAAGTTTTATCCTAGTGGTAAGGTGAAATGCTATCATCGTTCTGACTTAAAGGTACTAATGTCTAAAACTTGGAAGTGGAGCATGATGGGGGATAATTTAGTTATCTACGCTGACAGTCATTACGGACCCATTTATGTAACAAAGTTGAGCCCGAAAGAGATAAGGCTCGACTGGAGAGGTCAGGTGAACAAAAAAAACGTGGCAAAACGTAATTAATCGAGTAACAGTTTCCTCATGAGTAAGGACACCACAAAAGTGCTATTCGTATGCACGGGCAATACCTGCCGCAGCCCGATGGCTGCGGGACTATTCGAAAAGCTGATTGAAAATGATTCAGAGCTCGAGTCTATAGGAAGTGCAGGAGTTGCAGCCTATCCAGGAGATAAAATAAGTCACGATACTGCTGTAATCCTCAAGTCAAAGGGGATCGATTCTAGTAAGTCTGAACAATTTCGTAGCCGTGAGGTGACGGAAGAGCTGCTCACCGAAGCCACTCATGTATTCGCCATGACGAGTAGTCATTTAGACACACTCGTGCAGGCTTTTCCAGATTACGCTGAAAAGTGTTATCTTGTATGCGATTTTGTCAGCTTTGATGGAAAAGTGGGGGTCGACGTGCCTGACCCTATCGGTCAAGGTCCTAGAGCTTATCAAATGGTAGCATCAGTGTTCGATAGTGCATTGCCATGTATAGTTCAGTTCATTAAAGAAACTGAAGTATCTGATTAAAGTTATTCATAAGTCGGCGGTGTGAATCACTATTACAATGATATCGACTCTCAAGACACACTAGAGACTTGCATCTTTAATCATTCAGGTACATCTTGCGCACTCCCTAACAAATTTCACATAACTTAGTATGCATCAGCAAAATTACATTCCAGACGACGCTCCTTTCACTTCAGAACAGAGACAGTGGCTGAACAATTTAGTAGGAAACTTTATTTCTGATCTTACATCAGGCAAAGGGCTTTCTGGAGCAGGCGCAGCGCCCTCTATCCCTGTCACCATATTAGTAGGATCACAGACAGGAAACTCTGAAAGCGTAGCTAAGAAGCTCTCTAAGGCGATGGCTAAGATGAATTTTTTACCAGAAGTCGTCGATATGGGCAGCTACGATAAAGCGAAGCTAGCTGAAGAGCAAAACGTCCTAATCATCACCTCTACCTACGGAGACGGTGAGCCACCAGATAATGCTGCGGAACTCCATAGCTACGTGTTAGGTGATCAGGCTCCCAGCCTAGAGAATGTCAACTATTCGATACTGGCGCTCGGTGATACAGAATATCCAGATTTCTGCAAATGCGGCATTGAATTTGATGAAGCATTTGCCAAGCTAGGAGCTACCCGTATTTTTCCTAGAATGGACTGTGATGTAGACTTTGATGATGAATACGCGACATGGAAAGACGGAGTTCTTAACGCCCTCGGCGCTAGTGCTGTTCCCATCTCAGCTGCTGATGATATTCAAGAAGAAGGCTACGGTAAAAAGAACCCTTTCCCAGCTTCGATTCTCAAGAATGTGAATCTCAACTCAGCAGATTCGCAGCGTGAAACCTATCATCTAGAGTTATCTCTAGAAGGTTCAGACATCGAATACGAAGTGGGAGATGCCCTCGGTGTATACCCTCAGAATCCTGAGGATCTAGTAGACGAAATTCTCGCGAACCTTCCTTTTAAGTCTACTGAGGAGGTTCCTCTTCCAGGCGGTGGTGAAGCGACCCTCAGAGAGGCGCTCATCTACAGTTACGATATACGCAGTCTGAACAAGCGTTTCCTCCAAGACTGGCAAGCTCGTAGTGGCTCACCTTACCTCCGCGCTTTAGTAGAAGCGGATGATAAGAAGGAATATGATGACTTCTGTTGGGGGCGTGACCTTATCGATCTGATCACTGATCACCCAGCAGACTTCTCAGATGCTGAGGAGTTCGTAGGCACTCTTAAGAAGCTCCAGCCTAGACTTTACTCTATCTCATCCAGCCCGAATGCTCACCCAGGAGAAGTTCACTTGACCGTAGCCATCGTGCGTTATCACTCTAATTTCCGTGATCGTGGCGGAGTCTGCTCTACCTTCATATCGGATCGTTCAGAGGGCGTTCATCCAGGTGTGTTTGTTCACTCTAATAAGGCATTTAGGCTTCCTTTAGAGGGAGATATACCAGTAATCATGGTGGGACCTGGCACAGGCATAGCTCCATTCAGAGCATTCCTTGAGGAAAGAAAAGTAAGCAAAGCAAAAGGCGCTAACTGGCTATTCTTCGGAAACCCACATGAGGCAGAAGACTATCTCTACAAAGAAGAGCTAGAGCAGATGCAAAAAGAAGGTATCCTCACGAAGTTAGACTTAGCATTCTCACGTGATCAAGCTGAGAAGATCTATGTTCAAAATCGCATGATAGAAAACGGCGCTGAACTCTGGAAATGGCTTAGTGTAGACAATGGAAGTTTCTATGTCTGTGGTGATGCATCACGCATGGCAAAAGATGTAGACGCAGCTCTCCATACAATCGCCCAAGAGCATGGTAAGCTAAGCGAAGAAGCCGCCAAGGAGTTCTACCTGAACCTCAAGAGAGAAAAGCGCTACTGCCGAGACGTATACTAGTAGCTAATAAACCTGAGAGAGATTTCATCTAGCCTCAAGAGACTTTAAAAAGTTCTCTTGAGGCTTTTTATTTGAAAGAATTAAAGGTATTTCACGTAGCGCACTTTTAGTATGAATTACTTGCAAATAGTCAAATTGGCGCTATGCTGGTCTCACTAACCGCTATGAAAACAGCATTTAAAATATTTATATCACTAGTCACTATCTATGCAGTAACAAGCTCTGCACTTGCTCAAAGTTCTGTGGAGGAGGTAGCAACTGGAGCTGAAGCAGCCGTAAAAGAAATGACCGCTAGCGACATTAATGTCTATGAACTGATTAAGGACAAAGGTGGTCCAGTCATCTACCCACTTGCTGTTATCTCTATCGTCACTGTGGTTCTTATCTTTTTCTTCTTCATCACTATTCGTAGTAATAAAGTAGTCAGTGATCGATTCATGAATAACGCTGAGATCCTCATTCGCAAGAAAGACTACCTAGGGCTCACAGCTCAGTGTAATAACAGCAATGAAAGCATGGCTCGTATCACCGAGAAAGCAGTAGATTTCATGACGAATAATACAGGTGTGGGATTCAATGAAGTACGTGAAGTAGCTGAGGCTGAAGGTTCACGCCAGGCTGGGATGCTAAATAACCGCATTGGCTACTTATCAGACATCGGCTCTATCGCTACTATGATGGGTCTACTCGGAACAGTCATCGGTATGATCGTCACCTTCATGCGTATTTCTCAGGGAAATGTAGATGGAGTGCAACAAATGAAAGTGGCAGAAGGAGTCTATCCTGCCCTTATCACTACGGGTATAGGACTTAGTATTGGTATCGTAGCGATGATCTTCTACTCATTTTTCCGTGGTAAAGTTCAGAAATACATCGCCGAATTAGAAGCAGCAGCAGTTCATATCATGGCGCTCCTCTCAGCTCAGCACAACAGAGTGGCTAGACAGAGAGCTGATTCACGCTCAGAGCTGCGCCAAAATCAATCGAGACAATATTTTGAAGACGAAGAAGAAATGGCAACCATCGCAGGCGAATTCGCCATGCCCGAAAATCAAGGAAGAAGGCGCCGTGACGCTGGGAATGATGCCTTAAATGATGATATCGATGGAGAAATGCCTAACTCAGGTAGATCTCGCACAGTAGAAGGTATCTAAACTTCAAAAGGGAACCACCATGAAATTTAACAAACATAGTGCACCACCAGCTGGCTTTCAGCTAGCACCGATGATCGACATCGTCTTCTTGCTACTTGCGTTCTTCATCGTCACCTATCAAATGACGGACCAGGAGAAAGATCTAGAAGTAAATCTCCCAACTGCAGAAGAAGGCAAAGCAAAGCCAAGAACTTATCTAGAAAAAGTTATCAATATTCACGAAGACGGCAAAGTAGTCATTGATAAAAAACCATACACACTAGATGAGCTCCAAGTGAAAATGGGTAACCTAGTAAGAGTGAATAAAAACCAACCTATCAGAGTCAGAGGAGATGCGAAGACTGATTACGAGCACATCGTCCGTGTCATCGATCGTTGCCGTAAGGCTGGTGTCTGGAATATCTCATTTGCTACAGGAGTGCCAAAGCAGAGATAAGTAAGCGACTGAAGCACAATACAATTTTAACATAAGATGAATATGAAAACTAAGATCAACCTCACCCTAGCGATCCTACTCACCCCGTTCTTAGCTGGGAACCTAATAGCACAAGAAACTGCAGTGCAACAGTCTCCGCTTACTAGTGATCCTGTCAATGATCAGTTTGCTAGAATTAATAATTTTTTCAAAGCTGCTGTATCTACAACAGACCGTAGAACAAGTGAGGCATATTATGAAAGGTGTATTCCTCTTGTAACTGAATATCTTAGGAAGTTTCCCAATCATAAAAATGCTGAGGCTTCACTTTATTACCTAGGAGAGTCATATTACAAAGTCGGAGAGGTGAGCAAATCCATCCCGACATTTAAAAAGCTCATTGCTCGATACAAATCAGGATCTTACGTAGCAGCCTCTGCCTATCGTATAGCACGTAATCTCTACAGCGCATCTAAGTTTGAAGAAGCTGCAGAATACTTCGAGATCACAGCAACTAATGCTCAAGATAAAGCTGACCGCACCCGCTCGACATATTTCCAAGCTCAATGCCTAACAAGAGCAGGCAAATTCAAAGCTGCGATGCCTCTTTACGGACTCGTTTCGTCTGTAAGCGAGCTAAATCCTTACCAACGTGCCGCAACTCTCACGCATGCTAAACTTCAGTTACAGTTTGAACAATTTGAGGAAGCTCTAAAGACATGCGAAACTCTACTTGTCCCAACGCAAGATGAGGATACTAAAGCTGAAGCAGCTTATTATGCAGGCGTAGCAGCCAGTAATATGAAAGACCAGAAAAAGGCTCTCGATTACTTTAAAATGTCAATTAACAGTAATTCAAAGAAATTAAAAGGCAGAGCCCAGACAGGGATAATGGGGATCTATTATGCTGCTAAGGACTACAATGCTGTATTAGAAGAAGCTAGAAGAGGAAAATATGAAATGGAACCTACCTATAAAGCTAAGCAAGGTCTCATCGTAGGTAATTCATACTACATCAAGAAAAACTATAGCAATGCGATTAGTTACTTCGTAGACGTGGAATCGAATGATAAAGGCAGCGAAGTCGCTTTCGAGGCAGCCTACAAAAAATTACTTTGTTTCTATAATCTCAAAGATAATCAGCTAGCCGAAAAAGTAAACCGTTTCTTGGAAACATACGCAGTAGGTAGAGGTAAGCACAAGTTTATCCATCAAGCATTTCTAATGAAAGCGGAGACTCTCTATGGCAAGCAGAATTTCAAAGATGCCGCAGCTGCATTCTCTGCAATAAATACCAAACTCATCGATGAAAAATATCACGAGTCACTCATGTATAAACGTGGTTGCAGTCTCTCAAAAGTAGAAAACCATGCAGGAGCTACCAATGCGTTCACTGAGTTTATTGACCGTTTCCCAGAGTCTGAAAATATCCTTAGAGCCTATCTGATTAGAGCCAGCGCTTACGCAAATCTTGATGACAAAGGTCGTGCACTTCGCGACTATGATTACGTAATAGAAAAAGCTCCTAAGACTAAGAATGGAGCCATAGCTCTCCAGCGTAGTGGTCAGCTTCAGTGGCTGAACAAAAAATCTGAAGATTCGATTACCCGCTTTAAGAAACTCCTAAAAGACTACCCTGACCTACCTAAAAAAGTAAGAGCCTATGCCTTATACATGGTTGGTAGAGGACAGTTTAAAGCTAAGGGTTATAAAGAAGGAATTGCGAATTTTGAAGAAAGTTTTAAGCTGGATCCAGTGACCTTTGCTGAGCAGATAGCGATGTATCGTGTAATTGGATACTTTACTATTAGAGATGTCAAAGGCACTGCTGAGTCTCTCAAACTTGCCAAGACAGTAGGGATTGAAAAGAAGATCCCACTGAACGTCTATCGCTGGTTAGGTGGAGAATACTATAATAATGAGGAGTATGTAAAATCTGCTGAGTTCCTTAGAAAAGGGGTTGAGCGCGGTAAGCCAGATGCGACTCCTGAAGCGATCTGGAGAATACTTTCTAAAGCACAATATAAAGCTGAGCTTTACCAAGATGCATTCATGTCTGTTAGCTTTCTCTTAGACATGGAAGAAGATAAGTCGAAGATCGTAGATGCCATGCTAGACAAAGCAAAGATCCAGGTAGCGCTAGGAAAAACTGGTGATTCTAAAGCCACAGCAGAAGAAGCACTGGAGATGAATCCTGTCGGTAAAACACAAGTGGAGCTACTTAAGATCTTAGGTGACTTCCATTACATGATCGGTCAGCCTAGAGAAGCAGCTAACCGTTACGTTCTTCTAGTAGATTCTGCTGAGGATCTAGAGTTTCACCCGCTAGTCATTGATAGACTGGCTAAGTGTCTCGAGACTCTAGAGGATGAAGATGAAGCGGCACGCTATGAGGCAATGCTTAAAAAGCTTTATCCACGTTACACTAGGGAGAAGCTTTAAAAATCTAGTGGAAAAAAGTTACCTTTTTGAAGCCTTCTGGCTGGTGAAAGTCAGGCTCATCACCCTTTAGCTTAGCGGCACTGATGAATTGTTGCTTAGGTGAATTCACTATAAAAGTGACATTTATCATGGAAGCATCTCCGAAGTTAAGCTCCTCCTGGAGCTTCTTCAGAGGCAGGGCAGCTGCAGTCATCCATCCACCGGTAGGGGATAGATCTGCGTAGGTAGCTATACCCTCTAGCTGGATGTCTTTCGTGCTCTCACGCACCCTAGGCGATGTGAAAAATGCTGACCACCAAGCACCATTTGGGGCTATATTGATTTCTAGATAACGACCAGTGATAGGGTCTGAAATGAATAATTCCGCCACATCATATCTCCACAACTCAGCCTGAAATTCCCCAGGTCTAGCATTAGGGTGAATAGTAGCTGGCGACTCATGACAGGCTACAAACCACAAGTAGTCATGATCTATAGCCAGACTAAATGTCAGCGGCTTATCTATCAGCTTACCATGCCAGTCACTAGCTAAGCCAAACAAGCCCACATCCAATGCTCCCCAGCGCAATGGCTGATCAGAAATCTGTATATTCATGGTCTAAATTAGTATGAGAATACGATCATGACGAGCATGAAAGAATCTATCATGAATAATGATCATTCTTTCAATTACTCATGCGAGAAACAACCATTTTGACAATTTGATTACATACGTTATTATTGATGACATGTATTGGACGCAATTATTCATGACTCTTCTGTTCTGCTGGCTTGGCTCACAAAGCTCAGTAATGGCTGATAAAGCTATATGGAGTAAGCCTGTGGTGATTGGTGCGAGTGTGTCTGATGGATACGATCTTAGTGAACCCATTGGGGGAATTAAGTCAGAGAAACTCTCGCTGGAAAATTATCTGGAAAAATTCATCGTAGCTCCGCATGGAAAGTTTACCAACTTTGGAAACAAATTCTTCTTTATGAATTCTAAGGGGGTCTCTACAAAGCAAGTCGAGAACGCTGAAAAGCTAAAGCCTAGTGTGGTGCTAGCTCCTGACTTTCTTTTCTGGTTAGTTTATGGAAATTTAGGAAATGAGGAGGCACGGATGATATCTTTAAATCGTGGATTAAAATTATTAGAGAAATTTGACTGTCCAATGGTAATAGGTAATATTCCAGACGCTTCTAAAGCAAAATACAGGATGCTAGCACCCAGCCAGATCCCTAAATTAGAGACCATGGCGAAAGCCAATCGGCGAATCGATGAATGGGTCAGCAAAAGGAAGAACGTGATCATTCTAGATAATAAAACATTTATGAAAAATTCCCATGCAAATGAGGAAATTAAGCTTAAATACAACACCATAAAGAAAGGTGATACCACTGCTCTATTACAGTCAGATTTTCTCCATCCTACAGCAAGTGGAGCACGTGCAATATCACTGGCGTTATTAGAATCGCTCCATGCTCATATCAAGTTTCCTAAATCCGATGTGAGCTGGAAGTTGAATTAGAATTATGGGCTAAAGCGGACATAGTGTCCGAGAGCTGTTAGAGTAGCACTGCGCACATGTTTGAAAAGCGAGTGCTTCATAGCTCCATCTCTCTCAACAGGTAATTTAATTAGGGCTAGCTCAGTTCCATCCCTATCAAAAAGCTTAAACCTCGCATGATGAGTCTTATGGTCATATTCAAATACGATCAAACCTTCCCAGAGCTTTTTCTGCTCCAAAATCCTACCTAATGCTTTCTGGTCAGAACATAGGATCATTGGTTTGAATAGACCTTTGACTGAAGCTGGGTTCACAGTGTGAACCATGCTCTCATCAGTTCTCCAGCCAAATTGATATTCTTTACCTGCAGTGTAAATCTTCTTTGCATCTATCTGCAGTAGCTCGAAAAGACGCTTACTCGCTTTAGTAGGCTCACCGGTTGAGATATCTACTATCCCGATGCTGCAACCACGGTCGCCAGCAAATAGTGAGGTCAGAAAACAGAATTGTAGAACAAGTAGTGTGATGAATTTCATGAAGCTATCATTAAGATCATATTATATTGTTTCAAGCATAAATCATCACATCAGTAATTTCCTGTCTAATGTTCGATATTGGACTGCCTCTAACAGATGGTGCAGCTGAATATTTTCAGCCGCTTCTAGATCAGCTAGTGTCCGAGCCACTTTAAGAATCCTGTCATGTGCTCTTGCTGAGAAATTTAACTCACCCATGACTTGTTCTAAGTAACTAGATGACTCCGTATCTAGCTTACAGTAGCTACGCATCAGGCGAGAGGGTATGGTAGCATTACAGTTCACTCCTATATCATTTTTAAAGCGAGCGAGCTGTATATTTCTAGCCTCGATCACTCGCTGACGAACTACTTCACTGCGCTCACCACCATCATCACTATTAAGTTCTTTGTATTCTAACAGAGGGACTTCTACGTGAAGGTCTATTCTATCTAGTAAAGGACCACTGATACGCTGGCGGTATTTATCTATCTGTGGAGGAGAGCATCGGCACTCGCGCTTAGGATCACCAAAGTAGCCGCAGGGGCATGGATTTAGCGCAGCAACGAGTAGACATCTACATGGAAAAGTTAGACTACCAGAAGCTCGTGAGATTGTGACGTCACCATCCTCTAGCGGCTGGCGGAGTACTTCCAGAGTTTGTCTGCGGAACTCGGGGAGTTCGTCCAGAAATAAAACTCCATTATGTGCTAGACTCACTTCACCAGGACCTGGATTTGTGCCTCCTCCAAGTAAACCTGCGTCTGAAATAGTGTGGTGTGGAGAGCGGAACGGGCGTGTTACTAGAAAGCTTTCATCTCGAAGTCTCCCCGCGATAGAATGTATTTTTGTCGTCTCAATCGCTTCCTCCTCTGTCATGTCCGGTAGGATCGTAGGCATGCGTTTTGCTATCATCGATTTACCTGTCCCTGGTGGCCCTACCATCAGCATATTATGACCTCCAGCGGCAGCTACTTCTAGTGCTCTTTTGACTTGGTGTTGACCCTTTACGTCTGAAAGATCCTGTAGATAACTACGCTGTGAATGGAAAAACGCTTGGCGGTCTAAGAAGTAGGGTGCAAATGGTTTTTGGGCTGTCATGAGCATCCAAGTATCGTGGAGGCTCTCCATGCCATAGACCTCTATTCCATCTACCACAGCCGCTTCCTCGGCATTGGCTAATGGGACTATAAGTTTCGTGCGACCCTTCCTCCGAGCTTCTAGTGCGATCGAGATAACTCCCTTCACTGGACGAATAGCCCCATCCAGACCAAGCTCTCCCACTAGACAATATTGCTCAAAGTTCTCAATGTCTGTATCCATCCCAGCAGCGGCAGTTGCAATGGCTATAGGCAGATCAAAACTAGGACCTTCTTTCTTAAGGTCAGCAGGTGCTAAGTTTATCGTGTTCATTCCACCACCGAATCCCAAGGCACTGTTAGAAATGGCACTGAGAACACGATCTATACTTTCTCTAACAGCAGTATCAGGCAACCCGACAATACTCATTTTAAATTGATCACGCTTTACGTGGTTCACCTCTACATCCACCTCGGTAGCTTCTACTCCCTGAAGAGCGGCTGAAAAAAGTCTGACTAGCATTTTATCACCTTAGGGAGATCCCTTTGATGAGGCAATAGAATAGTGTTCAAAAATACATTGGTCCTACTAGCTACACATAGAGACTCCTGAGTAGTAGGCTTGCTAGGAAGTAAGGGGGTGCGCCTCGAAGGTAAGGAAAATCTCCTTTTTTACGGCTGAATGCTAATAATGAGATAGCGCTAATTGTGAATCTTTAGATAGAGAGAAGTGGTCTAGCTTTACTATTACGGGCTTAAGATCTGTATTTCATTTAGTATTACCATTTTGTTTTGAGCTTATATAGGGACTGTTTTAGCTGCTTTTACTTTCTCAGGTCTCCCTTCGTTATGGCGTCTACCCTTTTCATCGAACCATGGCTGAGTCATAGGTTTCTGCTTGTAGAGATCTGGGGTTGGTAGTTCTAGAGGCTTATCGCTTTTCTTGGGTCTATCTAGATTAGCATTGAGCATTTCCTTTGTAATAGGCTTAGACTCTACGCCACCTTCAGGAACTTGCATACGAGCTGACCATACGATGGCATTTAGCACGAGCTTTCTGAAATCATCGATTGCCCAGTTGCGGTGATAATGTCCGCCTACGAAACCTACGCCTCTGCCACCTTCTGTAGGCTTAGGGTCACGGCACCACATCAGAGTTTGCTCTTTTCCTAGAGCTTTTTCGCCATGCTTATTCCATTTGTTAATATAGCGGATGATTCTATCTGGAGTAGGGGTAGCTACAGCGAGCGGACGGCAGCAGTCACACTCTTGTTTAGATGGGAATTTCATGTTGAAGTAAAATTCGTCATAAGCAGTGAATGGCTTATCAAGTCCATCTGATACCTCCTCATTAGTCACAGCCTTTAGATCTGCGATCCAGTGTGGATTTACGGAAATTTTTTTGTCCATGTAGCCCCCTATCCAAGGTTTGAAATACTTTTCCCCTATGGCTTTCTTAGGATGCACACCGTAGTGCATAAACATGATACCCATCCCATCTTTCTTCACCTTCTTGTCGAGCACTGCGTATTTCTCACCGAATTTACCGCCAGCATCAGCATAGATGATACATGTATCGACGTCATTAAAAATGGATTCATCTTCAGGCCACCCATAGAAGTGGACTTTCGCTTCTACGTTAAGTCCAGACTCGTTCAGCGCATCAGAGAGCAGCATACAGCCTGCTCTAAACTCGTGTTCACCATTTTTATGGCTAGGATTACCAGCGATAAATAGGATCGTTTTCTTTTCAGAATATTGCTTGGATTTGTCTGCTTCTGCTAAAGCATTTTTGCAGCTATTAGAGGTGAATGCGAATAGAATTAAACTAGCGGCTAGTGAGATAGAGAGGCTTATTTTTTTCATAATATAGAGAATTCAACGACTACGATTTACTGTATGTTTCTTCACATTTGCGGGAAAGAATAATTGTGAGAAAATAATCGTAAAGGTTTTATGGTCTAGAGAATAGACAACTACTAACAATCAGACAAATTCTTGTAGCTATTTTAGATGATGGGAAAAAGCGTTTAGTCTGGTAGCTCTCAAGCATATTCGCCACTAGTCTCACTACAAATCGAAGATGTTAAAACTCGACTTAAGCATAAGCTTTAGATAGATGACTTCCATCCTATTGGTAATATAATCCGATTAGATCCTGCCAATTATCACGTTCAGCACTAAGAAGTGAGCTGCATAATGAGGCTACTGACTAAAAGGTGAGTCTTGGTGTTTTACTACAGCCAATCCCTAGGTTTTAGGTAGTCAGTATATAGTTCAGCCTCTGGAGTTCCTTCCTGTGGCTCGAATCCATATTCCCAACGGACAAGTGGAGGCATACTCATGAGAATAGATTCAGTCCTCCCACCAGACTGGAGACCGAAGAGTGTGCCGCGATCGTAGACTAGATTAAACTCCACGTAACGCCCTCGGCGATAGAGCTGGAATTGTCGCTGAGCATCATCTGTAGCGGAGTCTTTCCGCTTCTTTACGATCGGGACGTAAGCAGAGATAAAGCTATCGGCAATGCTCTGCGTGAATGCAAAACTCTGATCAAATCCTAACTCGTTAAGGTCATCAAAAAAGAGTCCGCCTACTCCGCGAGTCTCGTCACGGTGCTTGAGGTAAAAGTATTCATCGCACCATTTTTTATACTTAGGATAGAACTCTGGTGAGAAGGTGTCGCAGGCATTCTTAGCAGTAGAGTGCCAGTGCAGGCAGTCCTCATCATAGCCGTAGTAAGGAGTAAGATCATAGCCCCCACCAAACCACCATATAGGGTCCGCACCTTCTTTACTAGCGATGAAGAAACGGACGTTCATGTGAGTCGTAGGCACTTGTGGATTGAGCGGATGAATGACTAAAGATACGCCCATAGCCTCGAAGCTACGTCCTGCTAGCTCTGGTCTGTGAGCAGTGGCGCTGCCAGGCATATTAGCCCCCATTACATGAGAAAAATTCACCCCAGCTTGCTCGAAGATATTACCCTGAGTAAGCACACGAGATTGACCACCGCCGCCCTCGGCTCTTTCCCATTCATCATGCTTAAACTGAGCACCACCATCCAGCTTTTCGAGTGACTGACAGATTGAGTTCTGGAGACCTTGTAGATAATCTTTGACTGCCGAGATAGATACATTTTTCATAGGTAGAGGCTATTGAATAGGTGACAAATTAACAACGCATATTTTATTCTGCTCTGGGAAATGTAATATAAGCCAAGCAGGGAATGAAATCGCTAGCTAATTTTGACTTAGACAACTATAATTATGAATCACATAAATTATGGGAAAAAATTCAGTTTATCGAAGGCTCATTTACAGGAGACCAGACCCGCCAGATTGTAGGGGCTATGGTGCGACATAAAATAGATTATCATACCCGTGAAAAATTCGGTGATGAAATGCGCTCAGGGAATGCTAAGGGCTGTTCAGCTTCTAGGTTAGAAAACTTACGAGAGCTAGAGCAGGAACTTGCGGCGTTGATTTCCGATGCCCAAGGTAGAGAGAAGAAGCTAGAGATCAGAGGAACGATCGAGATAGTAGAAGTAGATTAATCCAATTTCCCTAAGGGTTTGCGCTTTCTAAACGTTTCTATTAGCGTGAGCCAGATGAACGAACGAAATGTTGCTAAGAAGATTGCTCAGAAATTAACAGATGCTGGTCATGTGGCTTATTTCGCTGGTGGCTGTGTGCGGGATCGTCTGTTAGGGAATGAGCCGAAAGATTACGATGTCGCAACTAGTGCTACTCCTGCTCAGGTGCAGGAATTATTTCCGAATGCGGATGCGATAGGAGCTCACTTTGGAGTGATTTTGGTGAAGGTCGATGGTGAACATTTTGAGATCGCTACTTTTAGAACTGATGGAAGCTACAAGGATGGACGTAGACCTGAAAATGTAGTCTTCTCTAGTCCTGAGGAAGATGCGCAACGGAGAGATTTTACAGTAAACGGGTTATTTGAGAATCCTGCTACTGGGGAGATTATTGATTTTATAGATGGTCAGGCAGATCTAAAACTAAAGACTCTGAGAGTGATAGGAAATGCCGCGGATCGATTTAGTGAGGATGCGCTTAGACTCATGCGAGCAGTTAGATTTGCGACTGTGTTAGAGTTTGAAATTGAGCCAGTGACTTGGCAGGGGATTTGTGATCATGCGCATCTGTTAGAGAAAATTTCTGTGGAGAGAATTCAGACAGAGTTCTCGAAGATTCTTTTATCTTCAAACAGGAGACGTGGATTAGAGCTTTTAGTAAATAGTGGATTAGTGAAATATTTCCTTCCCGAAGTTCTAGACTTAATAGGCTGTGAGCAGCCTCCACAATGGCACCCAGAGGGCGACGTCTATAAGCACACTTGTATCATGTTAGAGATGCTGCAGAACCCAGAGCTGCATCCAGAAGGTGAGCAACCATCGGTAGAATTGGCTTTGTCTGTATTACTTCACGATATCGGCAAGCCTGCCACATATACCTATGATGAAGAAGACGAGCGCATCCGCTTTAATGGGCACGATGTAGTCGGGGCAGAGATGAGTGAGATGATCTTACGTCGTTTGAAGTATCCGAATGACACGATAGATGATGTGAAACTCATGGTGGCAAATCACATGAACTTCATGCATGTGCAGGTGATGAAAGTTTCTAAACTTAAGCGTTTCATGTCACGTGAGACCTTCGAGCAAGAGATGGAGCTACACCGTGTGGACTGTGCGAGTAGTAATGGATTTACCGATAACTATAACTTTCTGTTAGACAAGAAAGAAGAGTTTGCGAACGAGCCAATCATCCCACCTCCGCTCGTCATGGGTAGAGATCTGATAGAGATGGGAATGAAACCAGGACCTAAATTTAAAGAAATACTCACTGCAGTTGAGACCGAGCAACTGGAAGGTAATATTAAGAATCGAGAAGAGGCACTAGCTTGGGTGAAACAAACTTACTTGGATGGATAACGATCCTTACAGAACACCGACAGTCGATGCCTTGATGAATCCTGAGGATTTAGGGACTCAAGATTTACGAGATAGATTTAAACGTGAAGAGATGGCTGTCTTAGCGGTAGGTTGTTTTTTTTATTTTATCGGAAGCGTGTTGATAGGGATTGGACTCTTAGACTTTATCATCATGGAATACCAAATCTTTGACATCACTTTTCATTGGTATTTCCTAGGCTTTATTCTACTTGTCGCTGGGAGTCTCTATCTGATCACCGACTATGGCTTGAGACGGTTTGATAGCTGGGCTAGAGTGCCTGCAATGATAGCCTCAGTGGCTTCGATTATATTTTTACCGATAGGTTTTCTAGCTGCGCCAGTGTGTTTCTTGTTGTTAAAAAACAACGCTGTAAAAGATCTTTTTACCCCAGAATACCAGACCGCTTTAGTGGCGGAAGGGGAGATTATAAATCACTATGGGTGGCTAGCAGTGCTCGGAGGATTACTGACTTCCGTCACTCTCTTTCTTCTCATCTACTGGAAGTCCAAGGGCTACTTTTAGTGGAGCTAGATCGAAGGTCGGTGCTGAAGGTAGACCTGTTCTGTCAGGCTTATCTCTGCCATGGAAGATATCTTTAGTGCTTACAAAGATGATCATTCCTAGGAGTAGCATGACGAAGAGAACTTGAATTTTTTCTAGGACAGCGGTGTTCATAGGCTTCTTACGGATCATTTCACCAATAGCCATTGTGATGTGACCGCCATCAAGAACAGGAAGAGGAAGAAGGTTGAAGATTGCTAGGTTAATATTGAAAATGACCCAGAAGTAGAAAATCATTTGAACAGCGTATGGTCCACTCAGGATATTATACTGCGCCTCTCCAATCCCTATAGGACCATTCATATGCCCGAGGTTGATACTCGATTTAGGAGATACGAGTTTGGAGAGAGTTGTCCACATCATCATACCGGCATCCTTGAGTTGTTTGGCTGGGTTAGGATGTATTGTTTTGAGCTTTTTATTGGCGTCTAGATTCTTTTTAAACCCGATACCTAACATTGGTAATAGTTTTGCATCGTTATCTGCTTTGAAGCCATTACTGGGAGCCATAGGCATAGTTTTTATATCTAAAGCTTTACTATCACGCTCTACAGTGACGTTGATTAGTTTTTCAGAATATTTGTGTGTGATTGCTACGAAGTGACCAAAGCTCCAGATTTTCTCACCGTTGATAGCTAGAATCTTATCGTTCTCTTTGAAGCCACTAACAGATGCAGGAGAGCCATCTGCTATAGTATTCACGAAAATGTCTTCGTTCATACCAAAACCAATAGTTCTGAGTCCGGAGCGTTGTGTGAAACTTCCTTCTTTAACACTAAAGCCGCTCTCTAATATTACTTCCTTTTCAACGCCGTTTTGACTGCGTAATACGGTTAGCTTAATAGTGTCTCCTTCACTGAAAATGATACTCTCGCGAATGCCTTCGAGACCACCTTGAAAACCAGTTACGACAGTGTCGTTAACCTTGATTATCTTATCGCCCATTTTTAAACCAGCTTTCTCAGCATAGCCACCTTCTTGGATATATCCAACTGTCTTATTAGTATCTTTAGTGTCTGGCATTCCGATTCCCCAGACGATGAATGCTGCGACTACTGCGAGAAGAAAGGAAAATAATGGACCTGCAAATGCTACGATTATTTTATCCATCGGGGTGATCGGTGGCAGTGGGGCTTTCATCTCACCATTGTCGCCCTCGATCGCTTCCATGGGAGCCATCTGAGGAAGAGCTACGAATCCACCTGCTGGGATGCTTCCGAGTCCATATTGGACGCCATTGATCGTCTTTTTCCAGATAGGCTTACCGAACCAGATCTGAAAGCGATCTATCTGAAGTCCTCTCCAACGAGCAGCAAGGAAATGCCCGAGCTCGTGAACGAAGATGATAATATTGAAGCTGAGAACAACCAGCAAGATGATGCCGATAACTTTGAGAATGTGCAAGATAGTGTCCATAAAATGACTTTAGTCTGGGGGAGAAACTACGTTCTCAGGCTCACAACACAAGCTAGAAGATGGGTAAGATTTTTTAAGTGGTTGATTTAAGCTAGAAAACAGGCTAGATTGTATTCATGGAAGCAGAATCAATAGGTGCATTTGATGCAAAAAATAGTTTTTCTGAACTTTTAGTAAAGGCTTCTCAAGGAAAGGAAACAATAGTTACAAAGCACGGGAAGCCTGTTGCTAAAATTATCCCATATAAGGCTGCTTCTATTAGCCAAGAAGAAGTGCTAGCAAGAATTAAGTTAACTAGAGAGCAGATCGCAACTCGTGGAAACTTCCTGAAACAGGGAGAAACATGGAAAGAACTAGCTCGTGAGGGATTGCGCTAATGAAGCGTTACATTATAGATAACTCCGCCCTAATACCCCTATTTTTTGATGAAGAAGGAACGGAATTTATTCATGACTTATTGTTGAGTCTTGAAAGTCAATTCTGTGTGCCAGACTTCATAGCTATTGAATTCTCAAATGTCTTAGCAACTGGAATACGCCGTAAAAGGATTACTAGCGCTGAAGCGGCTGCTCATCTACACACTTTTAAAATGCTAGATATTGAGCGTCTAGCTTTCCCGAATGTTCACGAGCTTCAGGATGTATTGGACTTGGCTACTAGATCAGGATTAAGCTATTACGATGCAATCTATTTAAGCCTAGCGGAGAAAGAAGGGGCAATTTTAGTAACGCACGATAAGAAGCTGATCACTCAAGCTAAACTTGAAGGAGTGGTGATTTATCGAGGATAATTCAGTCTTTCTGAAAATGGTCCCAGCCTCCTTCTAGCTGATTCATTTGTTGTGGATCAGTTTCAGGAGGAGCGTGGATTGCGGATGCTTCTTCAGCGACTACTTCCGGAGTCTTTTCCATGAGGTGCCCGATCTGGGTGAGTTGTAAGTCGGGGAAGTATTTCTTCCAGGCGGTTTCTAGTTCTTGTTTGCTTGCCTTAGGAATGGTGAAGAGCAGTTCGTAGTCTTCGCCATCGCGGAGGGCTTGGTCTGCAGTACAGTTATGGCTGAGGGGTATTCTAGATTTGAAGATTTCGAAACCACAGCTGGAGCTTTTACAGAGTCTTGGGAGATCTTTAGCTACTCCATCAGAGAGGTCCATCATGGCGGTGGGCTTGATGTGTCTGGCTAGCCAGAGCCCTTCTTTGATCCGTGGTGTGAAGTCGAGATGCTTGCCACGGATAGAGCCGCCGAGTGTGCCGGTGACATAGATGAGGTCTGATGGTTTTCCGCCGCTGCGTAGAGTGAGATTGTGGGATTCCACGGTGCCTGTACCTGAGATTGAGATGATTTTCGGTGAACCGATAGCTGTCGAAGATGTCTCACCGCCTACGATGGAAAAGCCAAATTTACGAGCGACTGTTTTTAGCCCGTTGTAGACTTTTTGAATCCAGTCCTGCTCAGTATCTGGCGGTAAAATGATGGTGACCATGAGAGCCTCGGGCTTGCCTCCCATAGAGGCGAAGTCACTGACTACTCTAGCGGCAGCCTTCCAGCCTACGCGCTCGGGGTCTTCCTGAGGGGTAAAATGGATGTTTTCTACTACGGTGTCGGTCTTGAGTAGGGTGTGCTCGTTTTCTGTCTTTTCAATGACAGCACAGTCATCACCGATGCCTACCAGCACTTCAGGAAAAGTGGTGATGCCTTCAGTTAGCTTTTGGATGAGGGCGTCCTCTTTAATATGGGAGATTGTTGACATCGAGAAAGAAGATCATGTAGATGGTAGACATGGAGTTGAAGATGCAGTGGCAGATTATCGGTGTCCAGAGCGAGCCTGATAATTCATATACGATCGCTAAAATAATTCCTATCACGACAAGTGGTGCGAGCGACCACATGCTACCGTGTACTAATCCGAAAATTAGTCCCGTGATGACAGCGGAGAAGTAGCGGCATGAGTAGCGCTTCATGAGCCCGTAGAAGTAGCCACGGAAGACGATTTCCTCACAGATAGGCGCTACGATACAGGCTAGAAATGCGAGACCGATTAGTAGTGATGGATTGTTCGCTTTAGCTTCGAGCATCATCTGCACTGCTGCTTGAGGGTTCTTTTCGCCAAAGGTTCTTTTAAGGAGAGGTTCAGCGATAATCCCCGCGATGTTAGCGAGAAAAATAATACCGACCATTCCGAGAACTACAACGATGACGATGCGCTTCCAGTCGGGGCGTTTTAGTCCAAAGATTTCGAGAACATTGAATCGTAACGCTAGGAAGAGGATGGCGATACCAGCAGGTATCAGTTGGCTTACGATCCCTGCAATGACAAGTGCTAAGCCTGATAAGTCACTAGTTTCAGTTAGCTTAGCTGGGTCCATAAAGGGAACGGCTACGACATTGATTATTAACAACATGAGCGCAACGCTAACTCCTAGAATATCTAGCGGTGAGAACTGAGATGTAGGTACATTGCCATGATAGTTCCAGCCTAGCTCTGGGGAGGTGTTTCGGACATGATAATAGATCGGCATAGCGATAGCTATTGCGAGTAAACTTAGTCCGAAGAGCTGAAGCACTACGTATGCTTCTTGGTTAAATATAGTCATCAGATTAAATTTGCTAGACACTGACAGTTTCTCTCGATGGATCTATCCAACGGTCGTTTTCTTTGATCAAATTAATGAGCTGGTCAACTGCTTCTCCCTCAGGAATGTTGAACTTCACTGGGGTTTTATTGATGTATAGATTTATCTTGTTAGGTGCTCCACCTACATAGCCGAAGTCAGCATCTGCCATTTCACCAGGACCGTTCACGATACAGCCCATGATAGCTATACGGACACCTTTGAGGTGACCAGTAGCAGCGCGGATTTTCTGAGTAGTTTCTTGTAGGTTGAAGAGTGTGCGTCCGCAGGATGGACAGGCTACATAGTCGGTCTTAAAGATACGTGTTCCAGCAGCTTGAAGGACGTTGTATGCTAGTCTAAGACTCTGCCCAGGCGCTTGTTCGCCTTGGATTAGGATTGCATCGCCGATACCATCGCAGAGAAGGGTGCCGAGGTTTCTGGCTGCGGTGAGGAGAGTTTCTTGGAAGTCTATGTCGGGGTTGGTGGACGGAGTGAAGGTGTCCTTGAGCAGGATCGGATGGTGTGCATCTAGCTTACAAGCGAGTAGTCGGTATGCATGGATCACTGCCATTTCCATCCCATCAGGAATAGTCACTAGCGTAGGCTTAGGGTTGGCATTGATCTTATTGATCGCATCACGGTCCAGTGGATTTACCTCTACAGCGCCTGATTGTTCAGAGACTATTTCAGGTTTGAAGTCACCCATCTGCTCGATCTTGTGAGCGACGGCATTCCACTTCTCCTGAGAGGTGAATACTCGGACTGTATTTGCTCCACCTAGCTTGAATCCATTGATTTCGATAGCGTGGGATTTGCGGCGGTTGTATGAGAATGGATCGTAGCTGAGAGGTCCACGTTGGAGTGTGTTCGCATCCCAGAGTTCGTGAGTGCAGGCACTTTTATCGATGTTAGCTACTAGAGCTTTTGCCACGGGGATTTCATAAATGGCGTCTTCTGTTAGTGACACACGGATGGTGTCGCCGACTCCGTCTGAGAGCAGTGAGCCTATGCCTATTGCGGACTTGATGCGACCGTCTTCACCATCGCCAGCTTCGGTCACGCCCAAGTGGATAGGGTAGTTCCAGCCATCATCGTCACCGAGTTCGTGGAGTCTAGCCACGAGCAAGCGGTAGGCTTCTACCATTACTTTAGGGTTACTAGCCTTCATCGAGAAGACGAAGTTATGGTAATCATTTTCGCGTGCAATTCTGGCAAATTCTAGTGCAGATTCTACCATCCCGAGTGGAGTGTCGCCGTAGCGATTCATGATACGGTCTGAGAGTGAGCCGTGGTTTGTGCCTATGCGCATGGCTCTTCCTAGCTCTTTACAGAGTTCTACTAGGGGAGTGAATTGCTCACGGATTCGCTCTAATTCTTCAGCATATTGTTCATCGGAATACTCACGAGTTTCAAACTTTTTCTTATCCGCGTAGTTACCAGGATTAACGCGGATTTTCTCTACCCACTTGGCTGCCTCTAGAGCCGCGTCTGGTTTAAAATGGATGTCTGCTACAAGCGGGACGTCACATCCAGCAGCACGAACGCCATCCCGGATGTTCTCCAGATTCTCAGCGTATTTACGAGTCTGAGCAGTAACACGGACTATCTCACAGCCAGCCTCAGCTAGCCCTATGATCTCCTTCACACACGCCTCAGTGTCACGCGTATCAGATGTGATCATAGACTGGATACGGATCGGATTATCCCCACCGATACCCACGTTGCCGACCATCACCTCACGAGTGGCTCTACGCTGGTATTGAAAAAGATCTGGGCAATAAGAAAGTGCTGTGTGGGCTACGTTTGTCATTCTGAGATGATCTATAGCCCAGAATCTCGATGAGGTAAATAGAGGAAGTTCTAATTGTGAAAGTAGTTGTTAAATAGAGATGAAAATTAAGAAACGTCCATTATATCCATATGAAAAGATGCAGAGATATTCCTAGACAACCCCACGAGATGCCGAGTCTTCGTGCCGAGTTAGTCACAGACTCAGGCTCTATCTGATGGCGTTCTTGCAACTGTTGCTAGCGATATCCCGAGGAAGGTTTAATACTATACCAACTCGAACCGATAGGAATTAATCCTAGAATAAAAATTAGATATTCAATTTTTAATAAGCGAGTTATCTAGGTAATAAGTTACTGTTAAAAATTACATAGTTCAAGCAGGGTTCTTATGCTAAGAATCTGGAGATGAATGATTCAAGGTTGGCTGTGATCACTGGGGGGAAGGGAGCGTTAGCACAAGCTGTAGCTACTAACCTAGAGGAAGAAATGGAGATACAGTCACCAGATCGTCAGGAGCTAGATGTTCAGTGTGGATCTAGTGTTATGAATTATTTCTCAGAGTTTCAGAATCTAGATCTACTGGTCTGCAATGCAGGAATCATAGATGATAGAATGCTAGCGAAAATGCCAGAGGAAAGCTGGGACAGGGTAGTGGATACGAATCTCAAGGGAGCATTTCTAACAGCCCGTGCAGCGGCGAAAATCATGATGAAGCAGCGTAACCTTGATGGAAGTAAGGGAGGTGGACATATTATCTTTATCTCTAGTTATGCCGCTTTCCATCCATCGTTCGGGCAGTCTAGCTATGCCGCTGCTAAGTCTGCTCTGACTGGATTAGCTAAGTCACTAGCGCAGGAACTCGGTAGTCGAAACATCCGGGTGAATGTTATTGTCCCAGGTTTTATGGAGACTAAGATGACTGAAGACCTTCCAGAGAATATCATTTCAGCAGTGAAGCAAAAACACACTTTAGGAGATTTCAATACGCCAGAATCAGTGGCGAAGTTTATCCGCTGTTTACACCTAGAAATGCCTTCTACATCTGGTCAGGTGTTTAATCTAGATAGTCGTATTCTATAGCAAGATTTCTCCTATTAAGGGAATAAAAAAGCTGTAGGTAATGTTATCCATTACCTACAGCTTTTGAAAAACTTAAAATTTTAGCGTCTGCGGCGAAGTATAAATGCACTGCCTATAGCGAGTAAAAGCGCTGAAGATGGTTCAGGAACAGCAGTCGCAGTCCAAGTAGAAGGACCTTGTTTGAAGCTGGTGAAGATTAGTCCGTCTGAGGTGAGTGTTGGCTGAGGTGCATCTTTAGTTATAGTTGACCCTGATTTGGTACCTCCGTCAGTAACAGTTCCAGAAGAAGTTCCTTCGGATGTCCCGTCAGAAGTTGGGTCTGAGCCAGATATAGTGAATGTAGAGGAGAATGGGGTGAAGACACTCTGGTCTTGAGCTATAGTTTGGAGTGGTACGTTGGTAATCGTAGCTTTATAGTCTGCTTTATCATTATCGAAACCATGGTTGAATTTAAAGCTAGGATCAGAGTCCCAGAGAATACCTGCAGTAGGTCCATTCTGGTCGATATTGAAGTAGTCAATATTCATGGTGATCACATCGCCATGAGTTGGAGCTACAGATTCTAGGTTGTAGTGATAGTTATCGTGGCTACCTGCTGCTCCAGATGATGTTGCACCTAGTTTATAGACCGAAGTGCTACTGTAGGCTAGAGAGATAATAGCCTGAAAATTCACAGGGCTAATTCCGTCTGGACTCCATGATCCTGAGACTGTTGCGGTCTGTCCATCAGTTGCTATGATAGGTGCAGTGTAGACAGGGCTGGCAGAATATTGCTGAGCCTGCACTACCGAGATAGTAGTAATACCAGCGATTAAGCTGCTAAGTAATTTATTGGGGGATTTCATAATTGTTTAACTATGTTCATTAGTTAAGTAGTATTTATTATTAATTTATTGGTAATACAATGTTTTTTTATTAATTTTTTAACAAACTATATTTCTATCGGTAATTTTTTTAAAATTAGTGTTTGCTGAGAGTGTGCTTAGCCTATGGGAAATTGATTACAATACTCATATAAGCACATACTAGTGGCAGTCGCTACATTATAGCTATATGGGAGACCCCAAACTGGGATTTCTACTACGGCATCTAACAGATCTAGACTTTCCTGTGCTAGACCCTCACGCTCAGAGCCTACCACTAAGACACATTTGTGAGGGAATTGATATTTGTTGAGAGGGGTAGAGTTCGTAGTTTGCTCTAGGCCTACTAGCTTATAGCCATCTGCTTTGAGTTTTTTGAGCACTGGGGCTATACTTCTCTTTACTGATAAATTGACTGCATCTGCACCATCACGGGCAATAGTTTTATTCACCTTGGCAGTGCCAGTAGCGATGATCTCTGTGACACCACAGCACCCAGCGGTGCGCATGATAGTAGAGAGGTTCACATTACTCCGTAGGGGGGAAAGCACTACGATCAGCGGTCGTTCTTGGGTCATCTCAGTAGGTGGCTTGTGTCTGAGGTGAACGAATTTTGGTTCACTCATAATACTATTGTTCTTTTGGAGGTAGTGCTATCATGCCAGAGACTATCCGAGGTGCTGTAACTATGCCTGCAACCTCTGGAGGGGGCGCTACCCTACCAACTACTAGCGGAGGTCGGGCGATTAGTCCTACAGCCGGACCATGATAATTAAGATTATCGTGGTTATGGTATCCAGAGGGTTTATTTGGTGGTGTTGCACCATTACCAGTATTGTATGATGGGTTACCTCCACATGCTACGAGTGCAACGGGTGACATAGCCATAGTGCAGACTAGTGAAAATCGCTGAAGTCTGGTGACGTTTGATTGGGCTGGCTGGCGAACCATGCCACATAATTTTTGACCTTTTAAGCTGAGTTCAGTTTTTAGATTAATGATCTGCTTCGCGGACATGTCAGAGATATCATGAATGTGATGTTGGCATTCATCACACATTCTCGCTGTGTGACCTTCTTTCATGGTTTCATCTTTACCCATGTCTTCCCATTTTTGGTGGCAAGGTATAGGTATAAGATTTGTTTTATCCTTATCATTCATAGTCCACTATAATAAACAACATAGCTATAAGGACAAGATTAAATCGACAGAGCAGCGGAGAGCTTCTATATTTAGTGCATGGACGAATACGATAGACGCTCATTTATCACCACCTCGCTACCGGGACTTCTAGGAGTGACTATGGCTCTGCCTGCATTGACAGCATTCGCTACTAGAGCCAATGCCTTCCAAGGAAGGATAAAAGAAAATGGTGCTATTAATTGGGACGCCTTTCTAACCGCGATTGAAAAAGAAGCCGCTAAGCAACACCTTGATAATTGGAGCGAGAACGATTACATCAAACGTGCCTCTGCTATTATGAAACGGCTGAATATAAAAGACCCTGGTCTTGAAGCCGCATTTCTTAATGCTGAACGCGGAATAGGAAATAAACGCGTCGATTTCATCCCTATGATTGAGAAGAAAAAAGACTATCACGTCACTCTCCTACAGTTTGAGGAAGAAGAAGAAATCTCCCACCACGACCACCCAGAAATGACAGGTGTGATCCTCAATGCTACTGGCGAGATAGAAGTATGGAACTATGATATGCTGGCTGAGCGTGAGGATAAAGAAGACGTGCTACTTCTCCAGACCAACCATACAATGCTGAGCAAAGGTCAAGTATCTACTCTTACTTCTAAGGAGCGAAACATTCACCGTCTCAAGGCAAAGAAATTCACCCAGCTCATCGATATCTTCGCACCGCCTTATGATAAACAGAAAATTGCTGATAGCTCATGGTTCGATGTAGATCCTGAGGGGTATAAAGGTCAGCTGGAGATCTATCAGGCGAAGAGAAGATAAGCGGTATTCATGCTATACCAATCCACTTCACTCATAATGCCTAAAATAATCATATTCGATGTCAACGAAACCTTACTAGATCTTACCCCACTAAAGGAATCTGTTAGTAAGGCGCTAGACAAGAACACAGACCTGTTACCTCTGTGGTTTACTACGATGTTGCAGTATGCTTTGGTCGAGACGCTCACTGATGAGTTTCATAGTTTTGAGCAAATAGGCTCAGCGGCACTTGTGATGATAGCAGAGAAAAATGGCATTGAGATGACTTTAGAAGACGCCGAGGTGTTTATAATGGAGCCTCTTCGAACACTACCTGCACATGCCGATGTCATGTCGGGCTTGAAGGCTCTTTCTGCTAAAGGATATCGCCTCGTTTGTCTCAGCAACTCTTCAGCTGTAGGATTGAAATCTCAACTTGAGAACGCTGGGTTGATACCTCATATCGAGAAATTTTACAGTGTCGAAGGTGTGTCAAAATACAAACCTCACTCAGACACATACCGTATGGTGTTAGAAGATTTAGGAGCAAAACCTGAAGAAGTTCTGATGGTCGCAGCACATGCTTGGGATCTTGCAGGAGCGAAAAACGTAGGCTTACAAACAGCATTTATCAAACGCCCTGGAGCCGTGCTTTATCCATTGACTGATAGACCTGACTACATTGCGGACGATCTACTAGACCTGAATCGTTATATTTAATTACTTCAGGTGAAACCTCCTTATAAATTCAGCTCATAATTGAGATGAATTCCACGCATGGGAATGAAAAGCTGACGGCATAGTAAATGCTACTAGGTTTCTATGCCTCAAAGTGCCGCATTTACTAATGATCAAAAGGAATATCTAGCATCCAGAATTAAGGAAGCGTATCCCTTTCTGGGGCAGAACCAAGCTGGTCAGTTTACCAATGATCCAGAGGAATCAGTGTTTAATACGCCTCTGGATGACCTTTGTAAGGAAGAGGTGATTAAGTATGAGCGCAATGGATTAGATGTCTGGGATGTGATGCAGAAGAATGCTGCAGACAATATTTTCCCCGATCCGGATGATACGTTTCGGTATAAATTTTACGGGATGTTTCATGTGAAGCCTGCTCAGGATTCGTTCATGTTACGTGCACGTATGCCTGGTGGAGTTCTTACTAGTGCTCAGTTTAGAGGGTTAGCTGAGGTTGCTGAGGACTGGGGTGGGAATTACACAGATATCACTACTAGAGGTAATCTCCAGGTGAGAGAGATTATGCCTAAAAATGTGATTAATGTGCTCCAAAAACTAGGTGACCTAGGTCTAACCTCTAAGGGTGCAGGTGCTGATAATGTTAGAAATGTAACGGCTACTCCTACCTCAGGTTTTGATCGGCAAGAGTTGATCGATGTAGTCCCTCTCGCTCGCGCGATGCACCATTGTATTCTCAATAATAGAGATCTCTATGGGATGCCTAGAAAGTTTAATATCAGCTTCGATAGTGGCGGTGCAGTTTCTACCTGTGCGGACACGAATGATATAGGATTCTATGCAGTAGAGGTAAAGGAGTCTGCGGGAGTGGAAGCAGGGGTTTATTTCAGATTGCAGCTTTGTGGTATTACTGGGCATCGTCAGTTAGCGAGTGACTGTGGGTTGCTGCTGAAACCTGATGAATGTGTGGCGGTATCAGCGGCGATTCTTAGAGTTTTCATTGAGCATGGAGACCGGACTAACAGGAAACGCGCTAGACTCAAATATCTAGTGGATGACTGGGGTCATGAGAAGCTGTTAGAGAAAGTCCAGGAGAAGCTGACGTTTCCTCTGCGTGCTATTGCCTTAGAAGCTTGCGAACCTATGCTTATCAAGAATAGACAAGGTCATTACGGTATCCATCAGCAAACTCAAGAGGGGCTAAACTACATCGGTATAGTGACGCCAGTGGGTAGAATGTCACCTGATCAGATGCGCCAGCTTGCTAAATTAGCGGACCGTTACGGAGAAGGTGATATCCGACTTACTGCTTGGCAGAATATCATTATTCCTCATGTGAAAGATGACGAGATAAGCTCATTTTTGACGGACTTGAGTAAGTCTGGATTTAGCCATTCTGCTACGAGTGTCACAGGAGGTATCATCGCCTGCACTGGTAGCTTTGGCTGTAAATTCGCAGCTGCCGATACTAAGGGTCAGGCGCAAATACTCTCGAAGTATCTTGATGAAGAAATAGAGCTAGATACTCCCATCAATATTCATTTCACAGGATGCCCAAACAGCTGTGCGCAACACTACATTGGCGACATCGGATTACAGGGTGTACCTTGTAAGATAGATGGTGAAACTGTAGATGGATACAACATCGTATTAGGTGGAGGTGTGGATGATAACCGTGCGATTGCGCAGGATGTTTTCCAAGCGATACCCTTCACTGAAATACCTCCTATGATCAAGTTCATGCTAGAGACTTACATGGAGAGTCGAGAGGGCACCGAGGACTTCGCCGCCTTCACTCGTAAGCGCACTAGTGATGAATTACGTGCAATATTTACTCCGCTAAAATCAGCATAACTTTCCAACTTAATTTACTATGAAACATCTAATTTTACCAGAAGAGGCACCATTCTCGCCGGAACAGAGAGAGTGGCTAAATGGCTATTTATCAGCACTATTATCTCCTTATGAAGGAGCAGATAAAGTCCCCGGGATTCCTGTCACTATTGCATGGGGTTCGCAGACTGGAACGTCTGAAACGCTCGCTAAGAAATTTAGCAAGCTGGCAGCTAAATCAGGAGTCGAGCCTACCGTGGTAGACTTGGCCAAGTTAGATCACGCTTCATTGAGCCAGCTTAAGCATCTGATTATCATCACATCTACGTATGGTGACGGTGAAGCTCCGGATAATGCGCAGGCATTCTATGATTTTCTGCATAGTGAAGGAGCTCCTAGTATGGAGCATTTAAATTACTCGGTGCTTTCTTTAGGAGATTCTTCTTACCCAGATTTTTGTAAATGTGGGATAGATTTTGATACGAGATTAAAGACGCTGGGAGCGAAGGCTCTCATTCCACGTTTGGATATGGATGTGGACTTCGATGATGATTATGCGAATTGGACTAGTGACATTTTGGCTCTTTTCGGATCAGTAGCTGCGGATGATGAGAGTGAAGAGGAAGAAGGCTTTACCAAAAAGAGTCCATACACTGCTCCTATACTAAAATTATATAATCTAAATGCTGAAGCTAGTGAGCGAGAGACTACGCATGTAGAAATTTCACTGGAAGGCTCGGGCATAAGCTATGAAGCAGGTGATGCACTTGGAGTCTATCCTATCAATGATGCTGAACTAGTGGACACACTGATTACTCAGTTAGAATTTAATTCTGAAGCGGATCTTGACGGTAAGACGCTCAGACACGCTTTAACAGAAAATTACGAGATTAGAAACATCACGTTGCCATTAGTTAAAGCTTGGGCGGAGAAGGCTGATAGTGATGAGCTTAAAATTCTCACAGAAGCAGAAGATCGTGGTCCTCTTAATAACTATCTATGGGGTCGTGAGATCATCGACCTTGTAAAAGAATATCCTATCGATTTCGAGTCTGCTCAAAATTTTATTCAGATGCTTAAGCCATTAGCAGCTAGGCTCTATTCAATAGCATCTAGTCCTAAAGCTCACAACGATGAGGTTCACTTAACCGTAGGTGTGGTGAAGTATGAGTCTAATGGAGTGGCTCGTAAGGGTGTCTGTTCTACTTACTTTTCTGAACGAACTGAGTTAGCTAATCCACGCGTATTCGTGCATGAGAATAAGGCTTTTCGCCCACCAGTAGACTCTGAAGCCCCTATGATCATGGTTGGTCCAGGCACAGGTATTGCTCCATTTAGAGCTTTCCTAGAAGAGCGTGAAGCTACTGAAGCGAAGGGTGAAAACTGGTTGTTCTTCGGTAATCCATACGAGAAGGTAGATTTCCTTTATAAGGAGCAGTTAGAAGAACTATCTGAGAACGGCTACCTCCATAAACTCACTCTAGCATTCTCAAGAGATCAAGCTGAGAAGATCTATGTCCAGAATCGTATGATCGAGGAAGGTAAAACCCTTTTCCAATGGCTTGAGAATAACGGTCACTTCTACGTCTGTGGAGATGCATCCAGAATGGCTAAAGATGTGGATGTTGCTCTGCATCAAATCATCGAGGAACATGGGGGAATGAGCGCTGAAGACGCAGCGGCTTATGTCAACGAGATGAAGAACTCCAAGCGATATTGTAGAGACGTTTATTAATCATTCCTGACAGCTAAAAACTTAATAAGTAAAAAGGCTACTTCTTTCCAAGTAGCCTTTTTACTTATATATTAATTAGAGGGATAGCTTAGAAGCTATAGTCTAATTGGATGGAGAATTGTTTTATATCATTGCTGAATGGAGAATTATCTTCACTGATGAAGTAAGCAGCCTTAGCGAGAATCTTAGTGCTCTCATTGATCGGCTTGATAGCGACCATGTCTACTTCCCAGCCGTATTCATCTGAGAGGGAGTCATCATAGAATGAATGGACTGTGCCTTTCAATACAACGTCATTGAGCTTCGTGCTAGCGCCAACGTAGAAGTCTGTTAGACCATCCCATGAGTTCACTAGACCAAGTCTGTTTCCGATAAATGCATCAGCAAATCCATTGAATGCATGCACAGTTCCTAGAGGGGTGATGAAACCATCTCCGAGATATTCGACTCCAGCTTTCACACTAACAGAACCAAAATTCTTAGTCCAGGTAGCGTGTCCATAGAGAGCATCGTAGTCAGCCTTATCTCCAGCTTCTGTCTGGTAGGCTAGTTCTAAATAATAATTTCCTGTGCTAGTTTGAATGTCAGTGTATGCACCGTAAGTATTGTTAGAGGCAAAGCCTCCCTGATCGAAATCCATGAGGTAAACATAACCACCTACTTTTATAGTGTCATCGAGTTTATAGCTACCATTTAGAAGGTGGAATGTTCCCTCTAGAGCTTGAACAGCTCCGGTGCCATCGTTACCGAAAATACGGTTCACTCTGTCACCAATTGCGTAGGAATAATTGAATCCGTTGTAGCTTCCTTTTATAGAGATAGCATCTAGCGTCTGCTCATTTTGTCTCCAGCCTACATTACCAATAAAAGCAGTATTATCTAAGTTGTAGCGCTGTCTACCAGCTGTGATGGAAGCAAATTTATTAATTTTATACTTCAAGTAAGCTTGGTTAAGCTCATTGTTTTCTGGATCAGCAATGTCGGTATTATTCGCATTGAATGGAGAGAAATTCGCTGACTGACCAGTGCCTGCCTGGAAGTCGCGGAGTAGTGCGAAGGTGTGCTCTGATTCTACGAAAAAGCTTAAATCTTTCTTAGGGAAAAGAGTAAGACCAGGTCTGAATCTCAATGTGCCAGCATGTGAGGCGTCTGATCCATCACGTTCACGGAATTCATATCGAGCTCTAGCGTCCAAAGAGAAGCTGAGTAGATCAGATACTTTAGATTCTTCTTGAGAGAGAGTTACATCTTCAGATGTTCCAGCAAGTAAGAATGTGCTAGATAGTCCTAAGTAACCTACAACTGTGTTTGATAATTTAATATTCATTACGTCAGCTATTTAGCAGTAGTTATGCCTACTCACTGATGTTTAGCTGCGGATGATTCATTGATTTGATGATTCTAAATCATACGCCAGATATCATGCTCTGTAGCTTTTCAGAGAAAATGTCGATGAATTTCCCCTCTACCGATGAGAGAGATTTAGTGCGACCTAAGTAGTAACCCCACTCTCTAACAGGAGCTGGTTGTATAGGATGTTTCACTAGCGTGCCTTTCTCTACTTCTTTTCTAATTGTCCAGTCTGAGACGATACCCACACCTAGTTTAGTAGCGACCATCGCCTTGATAGATTCCATGTTATTGATAGAGATAGAAGTTCTGTATTTGATACCTAGACCAGATAAATGAGTGTCTAGAATACCCGTGGTCAGTGATTCATTTCCATAAATAATGAATCGCTCCTTCTCGTAGTCCTCTGAGTTCTCGGGTTTTTTAGTCACCCATGGATGATCCGGATGAGTGATGAAACAGAGATCATCCTTAGCGACTTCGCGGAACTGGAATTCATTCTCTAACCTGCTCCTTTTGATGCCGAAGACTACGTCGAGTACTCCTTTGTCAATTTTCTCAAGAAGGTGAGGAGTATCTCCTGTGACAACGAATACCTCGCATCTCTTCTCTTTATCATAAAATTCACACAATGCTTCTGGAAGCACATATTGGCTTTGTGCATGGGTCACACCGATTTTTAAAGAAGAGTATCCCCAAGAATTAAGAGTCTTAATTTTCGAGGCCGCTCCTTCCAAATGTTGCACTGCTTGTTTTGCATGATGAAGAAATACTTCACCATAAGGAGTTAGAATACACTTCTTACCCAGACGTTCGATTAGCTGGCATTCTAATAGTGACTCAAGTGACTTCATAGAGTGACTCACTGCCGATTGCGTAATACGCAGAGTGCCTGCCGCTGCTGTAAAAGAACGTGTTTTTTCGAGGGCTATAAATATTCTAAGTTGTCGTATGTCTGGGAGTTGAGTCATCTTGAATTTACAAATAGCAATAACCGCACCAACCTCAGAGAATGTGACAAACTATTCTATAATATCCTAAAAACATCTCATTCTCAGACACTATGAGCGGTATTCATCATTACGATTCATTTGGTGTGACCAAGCTGGTATTCTAGATGCTATTAATCTGGAAAGTGACTCTAGTTGATTTTATCACCGAGCAGTTAATAGAAGGTAAAAATGACTCAAGTATTAGATCCACAGAATGCGCAAAATCTAGAATCAACATTGATTGATTCCCTACTTGCTGAGCAGAAAGTGCTCTCGGCAGTTGAGCGATTTAGTCAGCAACACGAGAATACGACTAAGCCTGTCCGAGCTGATAATTACAAAGATCTCATCCCTATAAGAAAGCCATCCACAGGTGAGCAATATAGCTTTGCAGTAGATTTGGATAAATGCACTGGCTGCAAGGCATGCGTCGTGGCTTGTCACAGTTTAAATGGACTAGATAAAACAGAATCTTGGAGAGATGTTGGGGAAATTATAAGTCTAGACACTGCCGATAAGCAGACCGTGACTAGTGCTTGTCATCACTGTGCAGATCCAGGATGCCTCAGTGGATGTCCAGTAGGAGCCTATGAGGAAATTCCTGATACAGGTATTGTTAGACACCTAGATGATCAATGTATCGGATGTGAATATTGCTCACTAAAATGCCCTTATGATGTCCCTAAATATAACAAGGATCTAGGAATTGTTAGAAAATGCGACATGTGCCATGACCGACTAGCAGAAGGAGAGGCGCCAGCTTGCGTCCAAGCTTGTCCCACAGGCGCTATCTCCATTAAACTCATCGAGACTGATGAAATCCGTCAAAATGCGGCTAAGCAATCATCCATCATCGCAGGAGCATTTCGCTCAGATTATACCTTCCCGTCTACAGTCTATACTAGCTCCAGAGAGCTTAGTGGAACGATGACGGCAGCTGATGAACATTCACTCAAGCCCTCTCATAAACACACTCCGCTCAGCTGGATGCTTATCCTGACTCAGCTATCTGTCGGGGTTTCTGTGGCAGACTTTTTAGCACGTTTGATCGCTCCTGAGTGGTCATCGGTTCTGCAACTCCCACTCGTCATAGCGGCTGTGATTTTCGGACTAGTAGGGCTGAATAGCAGTGTCTTTCACCTAGGTAGTCCAGGCGGAGCTTGGAGAGTATTTTTAGGATTAAAGACATCTTGGCTCAGTAGAGAAATCATTCTATTTGGGATGTGGATGCCAGCCTTGCTTGCTTATGCAGGACTAACGATTATCTCTCAAAATGATTTCAATTTACCAGCTTGGCTACCTCAGATAAAGGACTCATGGATCATGCTTGCTGGAGTTTCAGTGGTAGGTCTGGGAATCATCTCCGTCTTTTGTTCCATTATGGTTTACGTGGACACTCACAGAGCATTTTGGTCACTAGGGAAAACGACTTTAAAGTTTACAGGGACGCTTTTCTTGGGAGGTGCTACGACTCTACTACTCTCTTCTTTAGCGTTCCAAAATGAGACTCCTGTGGTCCTCTGGATACTGTTTGTGACCGCCTTATTATGGAAAATTTTATCTGAGACGATCTCGCTATTTTCTGCTAAGCAAGCCGACTGGTCTATGGCGAAAAAGAGCGCGCTCATTCAGCTTCATAGTTTACGTCCTACTCTGCTTTTAAGGTGGAGCATGATGACTCTAGCTTTGATTGCCGTTTTCCTAACTATCTACTCACCTCTATTCTCAGTCATCGCCATACTAGCAATGCTGACAGGTGAGTTTCTAGAACGTCAGATCTACTTCCAAGCCGTTGTCACTCTCAAAATGCCAGGTAATCTAGAACGATGAAATTGAAAAAACAGTGGATAGATAAAATCCCACCGATCATTCAGCATGACGGTCCTAAGACTAGCTTGCTGCTACGTTCTCCAGGGAAATTCGGTCTGGGTCAAGTCCCGCAGAGCAGTGCTCCAGATCGGACTACGAGTATGGTCTGTGGATTCTGCTCTACTGGCTGTAGTTTAAACATTCACATCAAAGATAATCAAGCGGTCAACATCACTCCAGACTCAGATTATCCCGTCAATATCGGCATGGCATGTCCGAAAGGCTGGGAGGCTCTGGAGCCTCTGAAAGCTGATGACCGTGCCACGACTCCGCTACTTAGAAAAGATAGAGATAGCGAGCTAGAGGAGGTCTCGTGGGAAGTTGCGATGGAGCAATTCCGGGAAAAATTCTCAGCAATACAAGCACAGCATGGCGACGAGTCAGTAGCCTTCATCAGCACGGGGCAGATAGTGACTGAAGAAATGGCTTTTCTAGGTGCTCTAGCTAAATTCGGTATGGGAATGAAGCACGGTGATGGCAACACCCGTCAATGTATGGCTACAGCTGTAGTATCTTACAAGCAGAGCTTCGGATTCGATGCTCCGCCATACACATACCAAGATTTTGAGAAGTCAGATGTGATCATATTGATAGGCTCTAATCTCTGCATCGCTCACCCCATCATGTGGCAGAGGGTGGAGCGAAATAAGCTTAATCCTGAGATCATAGTCATCGATCCCAGGACTACAGAGACAGCTGTAGCAGCCACTCAGCATTACCCGATCATGCCTAAGTCGGATTTAATATTCTTCTATGGCATCGCTCACATTCTGATCAGAAATGGCTGGGTCGATGGTCAGTTTATCCAGTCACATACTAATGAATATGAAGGTTTCGCATCGCATGTAGAAAAATTCACACCTGAAATGGTGGAGAAGCAATCAGGTATCTCAGTCGAAATGTTAGAGAAGCTAGCCGCTACGATTCACGCAGGGAAAAACGTCTCTTTCTGGTGGACTATGGGTATAAACCAAGGTCACGAAGCGACAAGGACAGCACAGGCGATCATCAACCTCGCGCTTATGACTGGCAACATAGGCAGAGAGGGGACAGGAGCTAACTCCATCACTGGGCAATGCAATGCCATGGGATCTCGCCTGTTTAGTAATACGACTGGTCTGCTGGGCGGACATGATTTTACCAAAGCAACTGACAGAAAGAAAGTCGCTGACATCCTAGAAATCGATGAATCAAGAATACCTAATGAGCCAAGTTTAGCATACGATCAAATTATCCAGGGAATTCATGATGGTAAGATTAAAGGTCTCTGGGTCATCGCCACCAATGGTGCGCACTCATGGATTCATCAGGATAAATACAATGAAGCTATGAAGAAGTTAGACTTCTTAGTAGTGCAGGACATGTATTCATCTACAGAGAGCGCAGTGAATGCTGATCTAATCCTTCCTGCTGCTGGGTGGGGGGAGAAAGATGGTGTGTTTATTAATTCCGAGAGACGCATAGGTTTAGTGAAAAAAGTATCTCGCGCTCCTGGATTGGCGCTATCAGATTTTAATATTTTCAAGCTAGTTGCTCAATACTGGGGCTGTGGTGAAATGTTTCAGAAATGGAGTTCTCCAGAGAAAGTCTTTCAGATCCTAACAGAACTCAGCAAAGGACAACCCTGTGATATAAGTGGAATCAAAGATTACAGGATTCTAGATGATACCAAGGGTATTCAATGGCCATGTAATGAAGAAGATGTCTCCAAGTTGACATCCCAAAACGAAAGAAGACTTTTTGCAGACGGGAAGTTTTATCACTCAGATGGTAAAGCAAAATTCATCTATAGTGATCCAACCCCAATCGCCGAACCTACAAATACAGATTACCCATTTATTCTTCTAACAGGTAGAGGAAGCTCGGCACAATGGCATACTCAGACTAGGACTAAAAAATCTGCCATTCTCAGGAAACTATATCCAGAGTCTATCTACATCGAAGTCCATCCTACTGATGCAGAAAGGCTCAATATACAAGCGAACCAAATTATAAAGATCAGCTCCAGACGTGCGACAGTAGAAGCGACTGCCTACATCTCCACGTCAGTGCAAGTGGGGCAGTTATTTATGCCGATGCATTATGCTAAATCGAACCGTCTGACCCATGCTTCCTTTGATCCATATTCTCGTCAGCCGAGCTACAAGCATTGCGCTGTATGTATTTTAACTTAGTCTAATCGACTTGATGAGCGAAATTCATGGGTTCTGGTTCGCCAATTGCTGAACAGTAATCGTAACCGTTAATACTACGATACTATGAAAAATAAGAAATTTACTACTTTGATAATGTCAGCTGCAGTTGGCGCCATGAGCACAGGATTAGTGCATGCTGACCAACTAGACGTTGAGAAAGACTCACTGAAATTTGGCTTCATTAAGTTAACAGATTGCGCTCCTTTGGTGATCGCTAAAGAGAAAGGCTTTTTTCAGGCAGAAGGTTTGCAAGTAGAAGTCGTAGCCCAGCCTAACTGGAAAACGCTTTTGGATAATGTGATCTCTGGGGACCTAGACGGAGCACACATGCTCTCAGGTCAGCCTATTGCAGCTACGATTGGTTTCGGAACCAAGGCGCACATTGTTACGTCCTACACCATGGATTTAAATGGTAATGCGATTACGGTTTCCAATGATATCTGGAGTAAGATGCAAGAAAATGATCCCAAATTAGATTCACCTACTCCACCGCATCCTATCACAGCGGATTCACTCGTCCCCGTAGTAGAAGAAATTTTAGAAAGAGGAGAGAAGCTCCAGTTGGGAATGGTTTTCCCAACTTCAACTCATAACTACGAACTTAGATACTGGCTAGCATCAGCAGGAATCAACCCTGGGATGTACACTAAATCTGACACAGGCGGAAGAACAAGGGCGCAGGTCGAACTTTCTGTAACGCCTCCACCGATGATGCCCGCTACTCTAGAGAGTGGTAATATCCAGGGCTATTGCGTAGGTGAGCCTTGGAATCAGCAGGCAGTCGCTAAAGGCATCGGTGTTCCAGTGACAACGAACTATGACATCTGGAAGAACAACCCGGAGAAGGTATTTGGAGTCTCAAAGAAATGGGCAGATGAAAATCCTAAGACCAACATCGCTGTCACTAAAGCTCTTATCATGGCAGGTAAATGGTTAGATGAAACAGATGCAGATGGCAAATTAGTCAACAGAGAAGAAGCTGCGCGTATCCTAGCTAAATCAAACTACGTGGGCGCTGACTACGATGTCATCAAGAACTCAATGACCGGTTTCTTCATGTTCCAAAAGACGGATAAACGCGAGATGCCTGACTTCAATGTCTTCTTCAAGCACCACTGCACATACCCTTGGTATTCAGACGGTGTTTGGTTCCTGACACAGATGCGCAGATGGGGACAGATCTCCGATGCAAAGAACAAGGACTGGTATATAAAGACTGCAAAAGAGGTCTACAAGCCTGAAGTCTACATAGCAGCGGCAAAGCTTCTGTTAGAAGAAGGTAAAATCACTGAAGCTGATGTCCCATGGGAGACAGACGGATTCAAGCCTGTGACTAAAGACTTTATAGATGGCTTAGAATATAACGGCAAAGAGCCAGTTAAATATCTCAATAGCCACAAGATCGGTAACAAAGATCCTGAATAATTTTCAAACTCTAACACAATCCATGATGTGCTCAGCCACACTCCTACGGGGGTGTGGTTTTTTATTGCCAAGCACATAGCTGATCCTGGTCTCTGAATCAGTGATGAGTCCTGCTAATGGTTTCCATGAATGGTAATATTTATAGTGGCATGAGGGATGCTAACTCTAATTTCGACTATCATTATTATGAAAAAAATTAAGTATTCACTCCTCAAGGCTATTGATATTACAGGACTGACATTTTTAGCACCAGTTGTTAGATTATGTTACGGAGAAGAGCCTCAGGTGCAGTTTAAGAAGATCGGACAGTGGATTATCGTGCCGCTCATCGCAGTATTTATCGCGCTATTCGTTATCTATGATGGATTCATCGTGGATACATTTAAGACCAAATCTGGAAAGCTCCCAACATCGAGTAAAATATACTCTTCTTACAAATCTATCGATCAGCTTCACGATGACGAGATAGCGAAAGAAAAGGCATATAACTTATCTGGAGAAGAACGTGTAGAGGAACTTAAAGTCGTAGAAGAAAAGATCACTTCAGCAGAGAAAAGCCTAGAGGAGGCTTCCAAAGCTGTGGAAGATCAGACGCTAGTCAGTAAAGCCGAAACAGCTAAAGACGTAGCTCCGATACAAGCTGAATACGATGAATTAAAAGAGAGCGTCAAAGCAGCATCAGCAGCGAGAGATGTAGAGATGAAGCTACTTGCTGAAAGCATCACACCTGGTGATGAAGCTGCAGCGCAAAAATTGTTAGGCTTAGTTCGTGCCGATGATGCTCAAGATACACTAGATAAAGAAAAGCGTAATCTGACTAAGGAAAAGATAAACCTTATCCTCACAAAGAAGTCACCAGCCCTACAAAAGCGTAAGGCTGAGGAAACTTATTTCTCAGAGAGACTCGCGTTTCTAAAGACATACAAGACGCTACTTTCTACTCAAAACAAGTCACTGATCATCGACGAGAAGAAGGAGAAAATAGCTACTTACGAAAAAGAACTCGCTAGTTTATCTGGAGCAGATGCTCTTAAGAAAGCCAAGTCTATCGTGAATCAAGAGAGCGTAATTTCTAAGAAAGAAGAATCTGAATACGCAGGATCTAAAACGATCTGGTATCAGGTGAAGCGCTCTGTGCTGTGTGTGTTTACAGGCTTTTTTCTAGGTTCATTCCTAGCGATCCCGATAGGAATATTCTGCGGGCTAAATAAGACATTCATGGCGATGATGACTCCATTCATAGCGATATTTAAGCCAGTATCACCGATCGTATGGTTGCCGATTATTCTTATACTAGTGATGGGAGCATTCCCGAATCCAGACAAGCATCCATTCATGGAGTTCTTAGGTGAGCTGCCACTCTTAGGAGTCTATAAGATCAACCCAGCATTCATCGCATCAGCTATCACCGTGGCGCTCTGTTCACTATGGGCAACGATGGCGAACACTGCTCTGGGAGTAGCTAGCATCGATAAAGATCACATGAATGTAGCTCGTGTGCTTAAGCTAGGATTCTTCGCCAGACTCACTAAGATCATCATCCCGTCATCATTACCGCTCATCTTTGCCGGTCTCAGAATCTCGTTGGGAGTAGGCTGGATGGTATTGATAGCGGCAGAACTCCTCTCATCATCTGAGGGTATCGGTAAGTTCGTCTTTGATGAATTTAACAACGGTTCTTCTGACTCATTAGCGAAGATGGTCGTGGTGGTATTCATCGTAGGAATCATCGGCCTCATACTCGACCGCATCATGGTGATCTTCCAGAGACTAGTCTCATTCGAGGGCGCTCCTGCTACTATCTAAACTGAAAATATAGACTATTATTATGTCATTTCTAGAATTAAAAGACGTGGATGTCTCATTCGGTCCGCCATCTAACAGAGTAGATATTCTTAAGGATATTAACCTCAGCGTGGAGGAAAATGAATTTGTAGCGATCATCGGTTTTTCAGGTTCAGGTAAATCTACCTTAATGAATCTACTATCCGGATTACAGCTACCATCTAATGGTAGCTCTAGCTTCAAAGGAAAAGCGATCAAGGAACCCGGGCCTGAGCTAGGAATCATGTTTCAGAACTACTCACTACTCCCATGGCTATCCGTAGGGGACAATGTGAAGCTCGCTATCGACAGAGTATTTCCAAAGCTGAGTAAGACCGAAGTTCACGAGAAAATGCTCCACTACGTAAAGATGGTGAAGCTAGATCACGCAGTTGATAAGAAACCTCATGAGCTATCAGGTGGTATGCGGCAGCGAGCTTCATTATCCAGAACTCTCTCACTAGATCCAGAGGTATTATTGCTAGATGAGCCTCTATCAGCGTTAGATGCTTTGACACGATCTGAGCTTCAAGACCAGATCCTTAACATCTGGGAAAGTGATAAAAGAACAGTCGTCATGATCACCAATGATGTGGATGAAGCCGTCCTCATGGCAGACAGAATCGTGCCTCTAACAATGGGTCCAGGTGCTACGCTATCAAAGGAATTCGTAGTCAATATGCCGAGACCTAGAAACCGTCACACACTCAATGATGAGCCTGAGTTCATGCGCCTAAAATCTGAGATCACAGCATTCATGCTAGGTCTTAATAAAGAAAGTAAGGAAATGAAATCTGACATCAAAGTCGCTATGCCAGATGTGCAGCCTAGAGACTTTAGTCTACCTATCGCAGCACCTAGATTCTCTCACCTACAGTCTAAACACATCTCACCTAATGCAAATTAACCGTATTAGTAAGTAGATCAAAAATATCTAACAGAAATCAATTTATGCTAAAAAAAGAAAATTCCCAGTTCGTAGAAATTTCCAACCTCGTGAAGGAATATCCGAACCCTTATGGTGACGATTTTAGAGTGGTAGAAGATTTTAATCTTAAAATCAAAGCGGGCGAATTCATCTCACTCATTGGTCACTCTGGTTGTGGTAAATCCACAGTCCTAACTATGCTAGCAGGATTAAATGAAATCTCTGGCGGTGGTATCATTGTAGGGAATAAGGAAATCGATGGACCAGCTCCAGACAGAGCAGTGGTCTTCCAGGCACCGTGCCTGATGCCGTGGATGTCTGCATTTGATAATGTCATGTTAGGGGTGAAGAATGTGTATCCTCACGTGAGCAAACAAGAACGCATCCAGATCGTAGAATACGCATTGTCTGTAGTAGGTCTAGGTGATGAAATGAAGAAATACCCGAGAGAAATGTCTGGTGGTATGCAGCAGAGAGTAGGCATCGCCAGAGCTATCGCACTACAGCCTAGAGTGCTCTTACTGGATGAACCATTCGGCAGACTAGACTCACTCACTAGGATGGAGCTTCAGGATGTCATCATCGAAATTCTAGCCAAAGAGAAACTCACGGCAATGATCGTGACGCATGACGTGGACGAAGCTGTCTTCATGGCTGACCGATGCGTGATGATGTCAAACGGTCCTAAAGCTGGCGTCGGCGAAATCCTAGAGATAGATTTCCCAAGACCCAGAAACAGAAAAGAAGTATTTGATGATCCTAACTTCTTCGCCTGCAGAGAACACCTACTAGCATTCCTAGAACAACGCTCCCACATCAAAGGAGACCCACGCGTCTTCGCAAACGGAAAAACACTAGGCTTCATGGATAAGGAAGTAGTCGAAGAACTACGCCAAAAACATGAAATCGTGTAGACAGTATGACTAGTTGAATTTGAAGGCTATTACTCGTTGAGTAGTAGGTTTATTTATATAATCAGTCCTACTGGAGTAGACCCAGCTGAATTTGACAACACCCCTATAGGCATTAAAAATGCTTATAGCTTGGGTCCGAAAAATAGCAAAGCCACAGCAACTTTCAGCCTGTTTGGATCAAACTGGGCGCTACGCAAAAGCAGCAGCCAAAGCAGCCTACGAACTTAATATTTTAGACGTCTATCTCCTCTATCTCGTCAATCCTCGCCGAATTAAAGCCCATGGAGATCAAAAACTTCGCCGCAATAAAAGTGACACAGCAGATGCCAAACTCATCGCAGAATTCCTAGAATCGAAGTCCAAAAAGCTAGTTGCCTGGACACCTACCTCTATTGATAATGAGAAAGTTACATGATTATCGCGCTATGCAGACTCTATGACAAGAGAAAATGCTAGGCTCAAAACTAAATGCGAAGCATCCACCAACCTGATTGTATTACGTTCACTAAGAAAACGCATCAAAACTCAAGAGAAAGAAATTGAATCTATCCGCAAGCAGATTAATAAAGTGATCATTAAAAAAATGACAACCTAAAGACGTTGGATGAGTTATTAAGGAGTATCCCTCGAATCGGTGGAGTAGGAAGCCATATAGTAATCTCTGAGATGCCCAATATAGAATTATTTAAGGGCGCTCGCCAACTAGCTGCCTGGGCAGGGGGAACACCTCAACATCATCAGAGCGGAACCTCAGGTAAAAAAATTACACCGATCACAAAGGTCGGCTCAGTGAATTTAAGAAGTGGATTATACATGCCAGCAAGAAGTGCAAAAATATATAATCCATTGCTAAAAACCTTTGCCGATAAATTGGAAGCGTAAGGTAAAACATCGAAGCAAATCACCTTAGCAGTGATGCGTAAATTACTGCATTAAATCTACGGCATCTTGTTCTGCAATTTTATTGTGTTTCGTTGATTTAGTTTAGAATATGTTATGCTTTGAGACGATCTTCAAGACTACTGATATGATTTAACCATTCAGTGTCTTCACCTTCTTCCCATAGTTCTCTAAGTTCACTATCTTCTGCTTTAATTCTCTCTAATGCTTTCAGCGCAATCTTGATGTCTTCCTCTGATGGGGTTAGTGGATTCTTAGCAACCCATTCATCAACCGATTCAGTGTAGGCATTCTTGACATAAAAATGTCCTTTAAGTCTAGATAGAGTGTCTGCAGCAGCAACAGCTTCTTCTGCTTCATCTGATTCTAAATATTCTGCCCCTGCTGCAATGACTGTCTGAAGTGTCTCTATGATATAAGGATAGCCTTTATTCTCTAAGTCATATTTCCAATCACAAGCTGTGTCGTTTCCAAAAGGGTCTGATTCTCATGCTCCCATAATTTCGTAGTGTTAATTGTTAGTGTGTGTAATTTTTAGTCGAACAATTATATGATATATTAGACAGATAACAATAACTTTTATAGCAGTCAAAATTATATAACGTCACTTTGATTTCAGGGTCACCCATTCACCGTAGCTAGATTAATGCCATTTAGCAATCAGCTTGACACCATCACATCTTATAATGGTAAAGAGTTTGCAGTTCATAAAGAGATAGCAGCGAAACTTGAAATTGACCTTTATTTTGGCAGACCCTATTCTACCGTCGATACAAGCGAGGATTTAACCAGAATCTTAACGGATTAGCCCATTAGTAATACGCTCTTCATATTCGGTAAAAGTTTTCTATACTGAAGTTCAATCCAAATTTACTTTATGAGTAGCAGTAGTAGTAGCTAACCCCACTCGGAATCAGAGTAGCAAATTTTCAACCTAACTTTTTCAACTTTTTCAACCTAACTATAACCTCAATCTTCATTCAAGTTAGCCCTCCCAGGAAGGGAGCTTGGCTATGACGATCGATAATAAAAAATATTAATATTAACTGAACAATGAAAACAAAACTAACTAAATTTCTTGCTCTTGCCATTACTACAATTACGCTTGGGATTTTTACTACAAGCGTAAGCGCCTCAACAACATTTGTAGATTTTCAAACTATTTCAGGGTCTAGATCTTCGGATTCTTTTGGTTGGGGTTATAGCTATGATATAGGATATTTCGATGATGCCATTCAAGTTGATGTAGATGTCCTGCTAACTGGCATAGCAACTACACTAGAACATCGTGGTATTTGGGAAAATGGATTTGAAGACATTTGGAGCGTTGATGCTACACGCTTTGGAGTTGCTATGAATTTCAACTTAGATTGGGTCACCTCAGATTCTGATTTGATAGTAAATGTTATTCAGTCTGGAGGAGGTAACTTATCAACATGGCCTATCGAGCAAAATTGGGGTCCAACTCACTATGGAGCGTTTGCAGCCCATGAATTAGGGCACCAATTGGGATTATTTGATGAATACAGTGGTGGCGCTGTTGACCTCGATCACTCAGAGAGATTAAACTCAGGTGGATTGATGCACACTCTAGATGGCGGAACTTTGGACTACTATTATGATGATTTTTTATCTTGGCATACTCTCAATGTAGTACCAGAGCCTTCATCTTTTTTCCTATTAGGTTATGCTGGAATAGCTCTGGTTCTGAGACGAACACGGAGCTAAATATCTAGTATTATGTGCAAAGAGCATCCCTATTCAGCTTATCTAACATATCTTGAGGGACTGGAAGTGATTTTTTATTCCTTCAGTTGAAATTTAAAGTCAAGTATTCTTAGCGTGGTAAAATCATGCATGGTTGTCCAGCTAGGGAAAGTTTGACATAAAGTCCTTTTACTTCGATCAGATTGATAAATAATGGCTGGATGCCACGAAATCCTAATAAAATTGATTACTCTGGAGGATCTCCTCTGGGTTTTAAATGATTCACAGTAGTAGAAGACTCTCGTGTAGGCTGCCATAAAAAGCATCATTTTTGGGAGATTATATTTATAGCAGTTAGCGCTTTAGTCTGTGGAGTGCAGTCATTTTGCGGAATGATCGAATTTGCACATTTGCACATTTACACATTTGCATGAGCAATCGTTACGAAAGTGGATCAATTTACCTAATGGAATACGAGCTAAGCAGACATTGATAAACCTCTTCTAAGTGCTTGATACTGCAAAGTTCAGCCTATGTATTGCTGAACATTTAAAAGATTTGCACCCCACCTTAGCAAAGCAGCTTATAGCTGTAGACGGCAAAACTATAAGGGGTAGTGGCAAGACTAACTCAGAGCAAGAACACTGCCTCAGCGCTTGGGCGGCAGATTCAGGCGTAACGCTTGGGCTAGAATTTGTTCAGAAAAAAAGCAATGAGACCCCGGCTATCCCGAAATTGTTAGAGCAATTAGATATTAAAGGACACATTGTATCAGTAGACGCTATGGGAACTCAAACTGCCATTGCGACGAAGATTGTAGAGAAGAAAGCGGATTACATCATGGCTCTGAAACGTAACCAAGGAGCACTACACAGCGAAGTGATTGATCAGTTCCATTTTGCGAAAACACAAATCAAACGTGAAAAAGTGAAAAAGTGAAGCATGGAGTCTTCATGAGGAGGTAGAAAAGGCTAATGGCAGAGTTTGCACTAGAAGGGTTGCAGTCACGAATCAATTAGACTGGATGCTCCCTTCGATTCGTAAGCGCTGGAATGGCTTAAGAAGCCTCATTGCAATAGAAACAGAAAGCTACAACATCAGCGCAAAAAAAGCTACTAAGCAAACTCGATTTTATATTAGCAGTTTGGATATAGAAGCAGAGCAGTTCCAAATGCTTATAAGCTAACATTGGAGTATAGAAAATAGTTGCCATTGGGTACTAGACTCCTTCTACGAAGAGGATCATTCACAAGCCAGAACGCTTAATGCAGTTAAGAATTTCGCAATACTCAGGCGGATAGCCCTCAACCTATTAAAAGTTGATACGTCAGTTAAAAAGTCTCTACCGCTGAAACTAATGAGAGCCAAGGTGAATGAAGAGTATCCTAGTATCGAAACAAAATTCTTCACCTTACACCCTAGCTGGATAACCCTATTATAAATACTTCTCTACTAAAGTTGTAGCTGTATGTTTTTATTTATTTATCAAAGTCTATCGCTTGCTGCTTCCAATTGTCTCTTCTTATGCGATCAGGGAAGGACAGGCGCTCGGAGAATTCAGCTATTTGCGCTTCATTCCAGATTGATATTTGTTTGAAACGATAGACTCCGAAATCGTGGAGTTTCTTCTCGAGCACATTGGCTACGCCTTTGATACGCTTCAGGTCATCTATCTGAGATGGTCTACTAGTGTAGACGAAGCCTAGTGAAGCGTCTTCTTTGACAGATTCACCCTTGAATAGTGCTAATCCGGACGGCTGCTGACTAGCTGATTCACGCTCATGTGCGAGTGCCTTTTCTGCATCACGTAGGCTAACTTTTAATGCTTCGAGTTCAGAGGTGTCCGGTGATTTTTCGCTTAATTGTTGTGTTTCGGGTTGGAGTTGCTGTGCTTCTTGCTCTACTTGTTTGGATTTTAGTTCTTCACGTAGACTGTTGATCTCACTGTCTCTGGAAGTTAAGTCTAATTTTAGTGCTTTTAATTCATCATCACGTTTCGAGAGGTCGCCTTGGAAACCATCGGCTTCGGTTTTGAGCTGACCGTAGCGATTATTTAGCCCTTTTAGTTCGCTGTCTTTATCACTGAGGACTCTGGACCATTTGGCTTTCTGAGTGGAAATGAGCGCGAGTGCGCGGGCAGAGAGATCACGCTCATCTTCGCGTCCTGCTTCTATCTGTTCGCCTAATTTTAAACTAGTAGTATAAGCTGCCTGAAGTCTATCTGCATAGCGATACCAGACCCACCATGCGACCCACAGACCGAAGGCGAAGAATAGTGCTATTGGGGCAAAGAGAGAGAGGAGATAAGGTATTTTTTCGAGGAATTCCATGGTATTAAGAGATTGGTTTTGTTTCGAGTTCAGTGATCTTGTCGCGAAGTGTTAAAAGATCTTGATTGATCAATGTGAGTTTCGTTTCGAGTTTTTGGTTTGCTTGTTCTATACGTTCAGCATTCACCCGACAGTTGCGCCATGTTAACCACCCGACAAGTAAGCCGATGAGGGTGAAGATGATGCCTATAATTAGGATAGTGATGAAGCCGTGTGTGTAGAAACGACTGGCAGTGGCTACTGTAGTATTCATGATTAAGGTTGGTTTTGTTTGATTTGATTCAATTGAGTTGAAGTTATTCGTTGGCTATCGAGCGCCTGACGTTTTGTTAAAAGATATTTCTACTCTGCGGCATTTCCATAGATCTCGTGGAGCGACTTGAGCTGTGTCTTCGCCGAAGAATTCTACCTTGAGGCTGTCTGCTGGGACGCCGAGTTTTATGAGTTTATCTCTTACCGCGTTAGCTCGTCTGAGGCTAAGTTTGCGGTTAAAGTCTGCATTACCACGTAGGTCAGCGTATCCGCCTACGGTGAGTTTAGATTTGGCTAATCCAGTATAGTTGATCAGTGCTGCGGCTTTCTCTATTTTAGATGTTTCGGCTGATTTTACTGAGGAACTAGAGGTGTCGAAATAGACGGCAAGATTCTTGAGATCAATCTGCACTTTTCCAAGCGTTGCTGGTTTAGGCCCAATTCCAACTACTGGCTCTGATTCATGCTCTGGCTCTACTACTGCTATTTCTAGAGCACGCTCAGTTCTAGTCTCAGTAGATACTCCTGAGTAAGCTAAGCGAGTAAGCTGGCTTTTTATATTCTGAGCTGAAACGGTGGACTGAACCTCCATTTTCTCTGCCGAATAGCTGACAAATGCAGGACCTATGGATTGCTCGAAGAACTTAGACAGGAAGATCTCAGAGTTTTTTAACCACCATGGAGCACGAGTTCGGCTGGTTAGGGTAGTCTGGTCCAGTAAGCTGGCATCTCCTGTGGCTTGCTCTACATGCTTCAGTAGTAGCTGACGTGTCACTTCATCTGGCAGAACACCTGTGAGAGTATAATTATTATCTTTACGCTGAATGCGCAGAGATGGCTCATTCCATAGTTCTACCCAGAGATTATTCTGGAAAGAATCTTTACCGTGGGGAAAATTTTTAGCTAGGCTTCCAAGCTCAGCTTTTCTTGCATCAGTCTCGACCACACCAGAAATTTCTAATTCATTATCATTGATAAAGACTCTTCCTGATTCAGCTGAGCCAACTATATCATTAAGTAAATCTGAGATCTCTGATCCCCATACAGGGTTAGCTATATCATCGACGACGACTAACTGATCATCCACTTCGGACACTCCAGGGATCAATTTAGCTGCGGCTACTATCTGTGAGCGGAGTGCTTCGTTTGGTAGCTCTCCACTTAGCAGGAGGACACCCTCAGGTTTCTCTAATCCCACGAGATTTGCACTTCGCAAGACTTGTGGCACAGGATTTTCTGGTAAATAGACGCCCCAGACTTGGTCGGTGACTTTGATTGCCTTTGTGATTTCCCTAATTGCCATGGAGGTTTTCGTTCCATCTTTCGCGTTAAACTGTATTTCGTGACGGACTATCTTAACTTCAATATTGTGTAATCCTTCATCATTCAAAATGGAATTGGTTTTAGTAAGTAAATCACCTTCTATCTTTAGCCTATAGATGGGCTTGGTGAGAAATGTAAAGAGTGCGACTAGCACGAGAAAAATAAGCGCGAAAATGAGTTTCATACGGGAAGAGTTAGGGAGGGGGTGGTAGGTAGCAACACATGTTGGCTACACGTATATAGACGCACTATTCGCGTAAAAGGTCACATTATTATAAGCCTTACAAAGTTTTAGACGTCATAGGTATTTGGCTCCAAGATCTATAAATTAGATGTAATAGTGCATTCTTATTATCGACATCTAGCCAATAGTAATTAGCAATTAACAAATAGTCGAAATGGATGTTTTAAATACAGGGGAATCGAGTTTTGATGATAAAATAATTGATTCTATTACTACCTATTTAGGTATTACTTATGAGTAAATAGAAGAGATAGCATCTAGTGTTAATCGATATATTCTAACCCTATTGTTTTAGCTCGTTTCGCCCAAAGATTTCTAGCAAGTATTTGCATGCCTTCATTACGATCTACTTCATCAACAATTTCCATACCTAGTAAAGTTTCGACAACGTCTTCCATGGTAACAATACCTGCTGTGCCACCAAATTTATTCACAACCAGCATAATGTGCTGAACTTCCTGAGTGATGATCTAAAAGTATTGTAGATAGAGTCCGAGCTTGAAACCGCTTTTATAGGGCGAATGAAATCGATCAGTGTTTTCCCATCATCTTTCTGCATTAAACGTGCATGAGTGATGTAGATCTTTAATATAAAGACAGTTATATTACCTCTACTTTCTTCATTTGCTAATACAGCTCAATTTAAACTCAATGGTATTCCAGAGCTATCATCAATGATGTGTGTATTGATAAGTTGGCTTATTTAGGGGCTCCAACGGTCTAGATAACACAAGTTGAAATAATTAAGTTTTCTGTAGTAGTCGTGTGAGTCTTCATCACCTGTAACGAAGTTGCTCAAAGAAGAAAAAAATACGTATCCTAGGCTTTACAAAGGCTCGCTAAATCGGCATATACCGACAAATTTACTGCAAGCGCACAGCGTAATTTCATCATGCCTAAAGATACTACTATTAAGAAAATTCTCGTCATCGGCTCCGGCCCAATTGTAATCGGCCAAGGTTGCGAATTTGACTACTCAGGTGTTCAAGCCTGTAAAGCTCTTGCTGAGGAAGGCTACAAAGTCATCCTGGTGAACTCAAATCCGGCTACAATCATGACTGATCCTGAGTTCGCATTCAGAACTTACATCGAACCGATCACTCCAGAAGTAGTAGAGAAAATCATCATCAAGGAACAGCCAGATGCATTACTACCTACACTCGGTGGTCAGACAGCGCTGAACTGCTCTATAGATCTCTTCAATAGCGGCACGCTAGATAAGCATGGTGTTAAGATGATCGGTGCAAATGCTGACGCGATTGATAAGGGCGAAGATCGCCTGCGTTTTAAAGAAGCGATGCTCAAGATAGGTCTCGATTTACCGCATTCAGGTGTAGCTCATAATATGGAAGAGGCTCATGCGATAGCTAAGGAGATCGGCACAATGCCGCTCATCATCCGCCCTGCTTTCACGCTCGGTGGTGCTGGTGGTGGTATTGCTTATAATGTAGAAGAGTTCGAAACCATTTGTAATCGTGGAATTGATCTCTCACCAGTAAGCGAAATTTTAGTAGAAGAATCACTCTTAGGGTGGAAAGAATACGAAATGGAAGTCATGCGTGACTGCGCTGATAACTGCGTAGTGATCTGCTCCATTGAGAACCTAGACCCAATGGGTGTCCATACAGGAGACTCCATCACAGTAGCACCTGCTCAGACTCTTTCAGACCGTGAATACCAGATCATGCGTGATGCATCATTCGCTTGTATCCGTGAAATAGGTGTGGAGACTGGTGGATCTAACATTCAGTTCTCAGTAGACCCTGAGACTGGTCGCTGTATTGTGATCGAAATGAACCCACGTGTTTCTCGCTCATCAGCTCTAGCCTCTAAAGCGACAGGTTTCCCTATCGCTAAGATAGCAGCGAAACTAGCAGTCGGCTACACTCTCGATGAACTCAGAAATGACATCACTCGCGAGACTCCAGCATCATTCGAGCCTACTATCGACTATGTAGTAACTAAGCTCCCACGATTTACTTTCGAGAAATTCCCAACCGCTGACGCAGTCCTCACGACTCAGATGAAGGCTGTTGGTGAAGCAATGGCAATCGGTCGCACATTCAAGGAATCGATGCAGAAGGCTCTTCGTTCACTAGAGACTGGCAGATTCGGATTCGGTGCTGATGGCAAGGGAGCTATCGAGCCTACTTACGAGGAAATCGAGCGTAAGCTCCATGTTCCTAATGCTGAGCGTATCTTCTGGCTCCACACAGCATTCACAAATGGCTGGTCAGTGGAAGATGTATTCGAAGCGACATCAATTGATCGTTGGTTCCTGGAGCATCTCAAGATTATCGCTGATGAAGGCAATGACCTTGCTAATATGGATCTGCGTAAGGCAAAAAGAATGGGATTCTCAGATGTCCAGATCGCTCACTCACGTGGCTGTCATCAAGACGATATCCGCAAGGAACGTCTCGAGAAAGGCATCATCCCTACCTACAGACTTGTAGATACATGTGCTGCTGAATTCGAAGCTTATACACCTTACTACTACTCCACTTATGGAGATGAAAATGAAGCACGTGAGACTGATAAAAAGAAGATAGTCATTCTCGGTGGTGGACCTAACAGGATCGGTCAAGGTATCGAATTTGACTACTGCTGTGTTCACGCATCCTTCGCACTCCGCGAGCTAGGATACGAGACAGTGATGGTGAATTCCAACCCTGAGACAGTCTCTACAGACTACGATACTTCAGACAAACTTTACTTCGAGCCACTTACACTTGAGGACGTGCTCCACATCTGTGATCAGGAAAAGCCGGACGGCGTCATCGTACAGTTCGGTGGGCAAACTCCACTCAACCTCGCAGCAGATCTAGAGCGTCATGGTGTGCCGATCATAGGAACATCTCCTAAGTCTATCGAGCTAGCAGAAGATCGTAAGTTCTTCTCAGCTCTACTTGATAAAATCGGTCTCAAGCAAGCGGAAGCAGGCACAGCTGTCTCAGAAGACGAAGCATCAGCCATCGCTGACCGTATCGGCTTCCCAGTGCTCGTTCGCCCATCATTCGTCCTCGGTGGACGTGGTATGATGATCGTCTACACAGACAAGGAACTCCGCCGCTACATCCGTGAAGCAGCAGACGTTTCACCGAATAGACCGATACTTGTAGACCGCTTCCTAGAAGGCGCAGTCGAAGTCGACGTAGACTGTATTTCAGATGGTGAGACTTCCGTAGTAGGGGCTATCATGCAGCATATCGAGCAGGCAGGTATCCACTCAGGCGATTCCGCTTGTGTGATCCCAGCACCATCACTTTCAGACGATATCACAGAGCAGATTATGAAGGGGGCGAAGGATCTCGCTCGTGAGCTAGAAGTCATCGGTCTCATGAACATCCAGTTCGCAGTGAAGGATGAAGAACTCTACGTGATCGAAGTCAACCCACGTGCCTCTAGAACAGTGCCTTTCGTATCTAAATCAATCGGCGTTCCACTCGCTAAGCTCGCTTCCCAAGTCATGGTAGGCAAGACGCTGAAGGAACTCGGATTTACCGAAGAGAGGCTCCCCAATCACTATTGTGTGAAAGAAGCAGTATTCCCGTGGCCTAAGTTCCCAGGAGTAGACATCGTCCTGGGACCTGAGATGAAGTCCACGGGAGAAGTCATGGGCATCGATGATGACCTCGGTATGGCATACGCTAAAGCTCAGATCTCAGCATTCAACCCACTTCCTACAGAGGGCAACGTCTTCTTCTCAGTCAACGACCGGGATAAGCCAGAGTCACTAGAGATAGCCAAGGAACTTGTCGACCTAGGATTCAAAGTCTACTCCACTGGCGGAACTTATAAGTTCTTCAAGAACGCAGGACTCATAGTAGAGCGACTCTACAAGCTAGCCGAGCAGAAGCGACCTAACGTGATGGACATGATGAAGAACGGCAAGATCAACTTCATCGTCAACACACCAAGTGGTCACGAGGCAAGAGAAGACGAAGTAACTATCCGCTCAGGCGCGGTAGCTAACAAGATCTCTCACTGCACAAACTTAGCTGCTGCCGCAGCATCTGCTCAAGCGATCAGATCACTGAAAGAGCGCGAGCTCACAGTGACTCCACTACAGGATAGAGTTTAAAAAGAATAGGTCTTATAGGACGCATATGTCCTATAAGATTTCCGCCTTAAATAGAGGTCATTTGAAATTATTACTTATCGTGGCACTCGGATTGCTATTAGATAAGTAGATGGCACTTCATTTAACCACATGGTTGGACGCATTTCTTGAGAAAGAACTGTTGCCAGCCTCATTCAGAGACATAGCCACGGAGTACTATGTACCACTAGCTGAACAAGTCTCTGACTGGGTTACGAGCTCAGACGAGCCCATTATCTTGGGGGTGAACGGAGGGCAGGGGACTGGGAAGTCTACGCTTTCTGAATTTATAGGAGACTATTTGTCAGAGGTCCACGGCTTAACGACTAGTATTATTTCTATAGATGATTTGTATCTTAATAAGGAGCAACGCAATGATCTAGCTGCAACTATACATCCACTTTTGGCAACGAGAGGTGCCCCCGGGACGCATGATGTAAGCCACGGTGTGAAACTTCTCACCGAGCTAAAAGCAGGTAAATTACCTAAAATCCCACGCTTTGATAAAGCTACAGATCAACCATTTCCTGAAGATACTTGGCTATCTCCTGAAAAATCTCCTCAGCTTATTATTCTAGAAGGTTGGTGCGTAGGTGCAAATCCAGAGCCAGAGTGTGATCTACATACACCGATAAATTCACTAGAAAAAATAGATGATGCAGATGGTAAGTGGCGCAAATACGTCAATAGCCAACTCGCTGAGAACTACGCACCATTTTTCGCGATGCTCGATCATCTCGTCATGCTAAAAACGCCATCATTTGAAATGATCCACGAGTGGCGTTCTGAGCAGGAAGTAAAGTTGGCTGCGAAAGTAGCCGCTAGCGGAGCATCTGCGACTAGTATCATGACGCCAGAGGAGATCATCCGATTCATCAGCCATTACGAGCGATTGACTCGATGGATGCTTTTAGATATCCCTCATTTTGCAGACTACACATTTCAATTAAATTCAGATCACGCTATTGATTCCGTTACAAAATTAGCAGCCTCTTAAATCTACTTATGCCCTTCCTTATATTCACAGATCTAGACGCCACTTTACTTAACCACGATTACACGTGGAGCGAGGCTGAGCCTGCGTTAGATATTATTAGGGAAAAGCAAATACCTCTCATTCTTAACTCATCAAAAACCTTAGCTGAGATGCATGGCATTGCTCAGATGTTAGGGTTAACTACACCGATTATTGCTGAAAATGGTGGGCAGATAGCTATACCTTCTAACTCAGGCTCTAACATTTCACTAGAGGATGCTGTGCAGCATCCAACTCTACCCTATCTAGTAGTCACTCAGACTCCGACTAGAGCGGACATCCTCAGCTACGCTCATCAGGTGAGATCTGAAAAAGGCTATCTCTTCTCAGGTTTCGCAGATTGGGATATAGCTACTTTATGTCAGCACACAGGTCTAGATGCGGCTTCTGCAGAGCTAGCAGCAGATCGATACGTTACCGAGCCTATTCTCTGGGAAGATAGCGAAGAAAACTTCACGAAATTCGCGATAGATCTCAAATCTATCGGTGCCCGTGCCATACGAGGCGGAAGGTTCATTCACCTCATGGGACTAGCTGATAAGGCAGATGGCATGGACCGTGTCACCGCACTTTATCAGAAACAATTTCCCGAAAATAACTACCAGCGTATCGCACTTGGCGATTCGCCGAATGATGAAGATATGGTCAATGCTGCAGATATAGCAGTCATTATCCCTTATGGTGATGAAGGTCACCGCATCAGCAGCAATGCACCCAAAGTTATTCTAGCAACTCTAACAGCATCTGCAGGATGGAACGAATCTATCCTCAGTATCATCAACTCTAACCACTAATCAATCACACATTATGGGCGACTTTCACCAGCACGGCATCGTAACTTCACTGCACCAGCTAAATCAGCGACCTCTCGAAAAAATCGAGGAAGAACTCTTAGAGTTCCGCAAGAAAACTCCACTCGGCTTAATCTTGCCTTCACTCTATTCTGAATTAGAAGGTCCAGCACTCTCTAACATCGTCGATGAGCTAGCTAAGGTTAATTATCTAGATCAAATTGTGGTGGGTTTAGACCGAGCAAATGAAAAAGAATTTCGTCATGCTCTTAAGTTCTTTGATCGCCTGCCAGTCACTCCAGATATCCTCTGGAATGATGGTCCTCGACTTCAGAAGATAGACAAGATGCTGAGTGATAAAGGACTCGCTCCACTAGAGCTCGGTAAAGGTAAAAATGTCTGGTATATGTTCGGTTATATACTCGCTAGCCAGAAGGCGAAAGCAGTAGCGATCCATGACTGTGATATCACCACCTATGATCGATCTATGCTGGCTAACCTTATCTATCCCGTAGCCCATCCAGCATTTTCCTATAAATTCTGTAAAGGCTACTATGCACGAATCGCAAATAATACGATGAATGGTCGCGTATGCCGACTCCTCGTCACACCGCTTCTACGTGCTCTAGGTAAAGTCTGTGATCCATCAGATTTCCTCCATTATTTAGATTCATTCCGCTACCCACTCGCTGGAGAATTTGCGCTTACTAATGATGTGATAGAAGACATCCGTATCCCCTCAGATTGGGGATTAGAAATGGGTGTTCTTTCTGAAATGCACCGTAATTATGCGACTAATCAGATCTGCCAAGTAGACATCGCTGACATATATGATCATAAGCACCAAGATCTCTCGCTCGAAGACAAAACCAAGGGGCTATCCCGTATGTCTAGCGACATAGCTAAGTCACTTTACCGTAAAATGGCTACTCAGGGAGAAGTCTTCACCCCAGAGAAAATCCGCACTATCAAAGCAAGTTATTACCGTATCGCACTGGATCTCATCGATTCATATAATAATGATGCGACCATGAATGGTCTGAAATACGATATTCATAAAGAAGTTCAAGCAGTCGATCTCTTTGCCGAGAATATCATCCAAGCAGGAACTGAATTTCTCGACCCTTCTAAGTCAATGGACGTGCCATTCATGTCATCATGGAAGCGTGTGCGCTCTGCTGTTCCAGACATCATGGAGCAGATCATACAGGCAGTTGAGGCAGATAGATTAGAGTTCACTGATGGAGCTGGATATGACCTTTCGCAGCACCCTAAAGTTTGCACTTTAAAGCAGCGCTTACATGGTCATGTAGGTAATGTCTACGGAGCAGAGAAGAGCTCCGAAATAGTGGAGCAAATACTAGCTGCCGCGCCACTCATAGATAGTGTGATTCATAAGGCACCGATTGAGAATAAATGGTCAGAGAAGGACACAGTTCTTATCACCTACGCAGACTCTATTAAGTCTCCAGAAAAGCCACCACTCCAGACACTACGCCGCTTCGCGCTAGAGAATTTGAAGGGTCCTATCACTAACATCCACCTCCTACCATTCTGCCCTTACTCTTCAGATGATGGCTTCTCGGTGATCGACTACACAGAGGTAAAAAAAGAACACGGTAACTGGACAGATGTACAGGCATTTGACTCAGACTTTAACATCATGGCTGACTTGGTTCTGAACCACTGTTCTGCGGAATCACCATGGTTTAAGAATTTCCTAAAAGGCGTATCACCTGGTGCAGATTACTTTGTCACAGGAGACCAGTTCACAGATCTCAGAAACGTCATCAGACCAAGACCTAGCCCACTTCTTAATACCTTCGAAACTGTTGATGGTAACAAAGAAGTCTGGTGTACATTTTCTGAGGATCAAGTGGATTTAAACTTCGCTAACCCGAAGGTGCTCATCGAAATCGTAGAGATCATCAGGCTTTATATTGAGAAGGGGATTAAGCTATTCCGTTTTGATGCAGTTGCCTTCCTCTGGAAAGAAGATGGCACTAGCTGCGTTCACCTTGACCAGACTCACGAGATTATAAAGCTACTGCGTCTTATCATAGAAACACTAGATCCAAGTGCTATCGTTATCACTGAGACCAATGTTCCTAACAAAGAGAATCTCTCTTACTTCGGGAATAATAATGAAGCGCATCTGATCTATAATTTCTCACTCCCACCATTACTCCTTCACACGATGCTAAGTGGTAATTGTAGACACTTAAAGAAATGGCTTATGTCTATGCCACCAGCGCGTAGAGGTAAGAGCTACCTAAACTTTATAGCTTCACACGATGGTATAGGTCTCCGTCCTGCTGAAGGACTACTCACTGATGAGGAGCAGGAAAGCATGATTCAAACAATCCGTAACTTCGGCGGAGAAATATCACAACGCATGCTCCCAGACGGTGGACTAAAGCCTTATGAGGCTAATATTTCGCTTTACGATGCGATGTCAGGAACTCTCGGTGGAGAGAAAGATGCTCTACAGAATAACAGATTCCTCTGTGCTCACACAATCTTACTAGCGCTCGAAGGTATTCCCGCATTTTACATCCATTCTCTACTCGGCACGCATAATAATACTCAAGGCATGGCAGAGACAGGGCGCCGCCGTACGATCAATCGTTACCAATGGGATTACGATGGCTTAAAAGAAGCACTAGCTGATCCAGAAAAACATCACGGTGACCTATTCAGCCAACTAAAGCGCCTCATCAGCATCCGCCAAGAACAAGAAGCATTCCACCCTAATGCCACTCAGCATACCTTGCACTTAGGAGACGAGATATTCGGTTTCTGGAGAGAGTCCATTCACCGCGATCAGTCCATTTTCGCCCTGCATAATATTTCTGATAAGCCGCAGCAGCTAGACATCGTAGAGCTATCACTAGTAGCTACCGAACTATGGTATGACTTACTAAGTGATAATAGCTATGACAGTGGAAGCTCTACGATAGAGTTAAAGCCTTACCAGTGTGTATGGCTGACTAATAAGAAAAGCTAAACAGCGCAAATATTACTAGCCTAGGAGCTACTACGCATTACGTATCGCTTCGACAGCTAGCTTCATATCCTCAGCTTTAAAAGTAGAGGATCCTGCTACGAGTATATTGGCACCCGCTTTTTTAGCAATAGCGGCTGTCTTAATATCCACGCCACCATCTACTTCGATATGGAAATCCAGTCCTCTGAGGTCTCTTAGAGTTGAGGCTTGTTCAATCTTTGGCATGACTTCTGTCATGAATGATTGCCCGCCAAATCCTGGGACAACTGTCATGCAGAGTAAAAGATCAATTTCTTCTAGATAGGGGAGAGCATTTTCTAATGGAGTAGCAGGGTTGATAGCTAATCCAGCCCCGCAGCCAGCGTCACGAATACGCTTGAGAGTTTCTGAAATGTCATGATCGGCTTCGAGATGTACTGTGATCATGTCGGATCCTGCTTTGATAAATCTGTCTAGAAAATGGTCAGGCCTCGCTATCATGAGATGGACGTCTAAGTAGGTGTCATTTGACTCACTTACTGCGGCGATCATGTCTGGACCGAAGGAAATGTTATCCACGAAATTTCCATCCATCACATCAAGATGAATCCATTCAGCGCCTGCTTGGATGGAGCGGCTTACTTCTTGAGTTACCTTTCCCCAGTCAGCAGCCAAGAGTGATGGAGCGATGATAGTATCTGTGCATTTCCAGTTTTTCATTAGATTATAATTAAGCTATATTTTCGGTGAAATCAATACCCATTAATTAGAGTCCATTTGGATGACGCACAACGTATTTTTTGATACTACGCCTCTGTGCTTTCCAGCGAGGTCCAGTAGAGTTCCACGTACCGCCAGTATCAAATCTTAGACCTGCTATTTCTAGAAATACATGACCTTTACGAGCGTAGATATTTACCCACTTACCGTATCCTTTTTTGCCGTATTCTAAGAAGTTCTGGGAGACCAGAGGCTTATCTAACAGACCGCCAGCATGGAGCACATAGGAGGTAGAGCCAGAGCAGTCGTAGCCACTGTCTTGGAAACTACGGTGTCCACCACCGTAGAGGTAAGGTTTATTTACTATCTGGTTTGCAGCGGCTATCATGCGCTTTACTCTTCTTGGGGCTTTTGGCGGAGGTGTGGCTTGGCCATTAGGCGCTAGATAGGCAGTTTTACCGTGGATGAATTGATGAGTGAGGTGCGTTGTCTTTGGCTCCACTTGAGATGAGCAAGAGGATAGCGCTACAGTAAATAACGCTAGAAAAAGTGTGAGTGATTTCATAGGGAGTCTTTAAGTTTTAATTATTGTTGATGCAAGTATCGAGTTTTATAATACGCATACAGTATGTGAGATTAGAGATTTAGAATCTAATTTATTTCTCTGGTAACTAATGATTTATCAATCTCTGAAGGGTTGTTCACAGTTATTCACAAGTTACCAATGTTGACCATTCCGAGAAAATATCTCACCTTCTTGATCACGCATTATGGAAGCCAAAGATCAAACATCACAACCGCCAGATTTACTTAAAAATAGAACGGTCAAGAAGAGCGAAGATTTCGCACAGAGGAATCTACCTAACGCTTTGGGACCTGAAAAAAGTTTACTGAGTTCCATGCTACAAGACCCCGCTGAATATATCATGCGAGCACAGGAGATGGGTCTTACTTACGATCACTTTTATCACCCTTCTCACCGCACTTTGTTTAAAGTTCTTTATGATCTTTCTGAGTCTGGTCAAGAGATCGAGTTAGTTTCATTTACCCAGACTTTAATAGACAGAGAGCTGTTAGATAAGATAGGCGGACCTGCTGCCGTGACAGAGATCTATACATACTCACCTACAGCTGCCCACTTCAACCACCACATTGAGATCATCAAGGATAAGTATACGTTAAGAAATATCATTTCTTCTTGTACTGATGCGATCACGCGATCATTCGAAGATCAGGAAGAGGTGGCAGCACTGCTAGATGAAGTGGAGCAGAAAATCTTTGCGATCCGAGAGGGTGCGGAGATTGAGGAAGCTCCATCTGTAAAGCAGGACGTAAAGAGAGTGATCGAAGACTTCGAAGAATTTCTAGCTAGTGGCGGTGCGCCGATGGGTATTAAGACTGGCTATAAGAAGCTGGATGAGATGTCTAATGGACTTAAGGGTGGTGAGATGTTCGTCATCGCAGCCCGTCCATCGATGGGTAAGACATCGTTCGTGATGAATCTGATCGAGCATATTTGTTTTGAGGAAAAACTTCCTTCCATGGTGTTCTCCTGTGAGATGACCTCGGCTCAGATCGTTCAGAGACTTCTCTTCGCTAGATCTCGCTATGCGATTACTAATTTAAGAAATGGACACGCACCTACTAAAGATGAGCTGAACCGTATCAAGCGCTGTGCTGCTGAAATAGCAGAGAGTAAACTCTTTATCGATGATACTGCTGGTATCTCTATTTCCGAACTTCGAGCTAAGGCTAGACGTAAGAAAAAGGAAGAGGACATTCAAGTTATTGCGATTGATTACCTTCAGTTGATGCGATCTACCTCGAAGCAAGCGCAGACTTCACGTGAACGTGAGATTGCTGAAATTTCTGCTGGTTTGAAGGGACTAGCAAAAGAACTTTCCATCCCGATCATCGTTCTAGCCCAGCTAAACCGTGGACCAGAAAACCGTGGTGGAACTCCGAGAATGTCTGACCTTCGTGAATCTGGATCTATAGAGCAGGACGCGGATATGGTAGGATTACTTTTCCGTGATTCTTACTACGCAGAGGATCAGGAAGCTCGTGACGAGTCGGACGGTATCGCCGAGATGAATATGGCTAAAAATCGTAACGGACCTACAGGTAGTATTCCGCTCACCTTTATCAAGGAACTCATGCGTTTCGAGACAAGAGCTTTCGAGAGAGAAGATTAATTAGAGAGCTATTGTAACTGTATTTTCTAACAAAAAACCTCATCTCCGCTGAACAGAGATGAGGTTGAAAAATTTGAATTTAAGAGAGCTTATACTCTAGCTAGTTTAAGCTCTTTACTGAGGCTTTTAACTACATCGCGAATTTCCTGTTGTGTTTCTACTAGAGAAGCTTTCGAGAGTTTTACTTTGTTAGATATAGCTTCCTCTAGCTTACTGTAAGACTCAGCAAGTCTATCTGAGAGAGCGTCGATCATCTCTTCTGCTCTTTCTCTGAGAGGTGAAGGCACGTCCTCTTCTGCTAGCTTGCCACGCTTGGTCTCGATGAGACGCTGAGCCTCGCGCATTTCTGCTAGAAGGATTTTCTCATCAGCCACTGTGCGTAGGCTGCTAGTGAGACCTAGTTTTGAGAGAGTCCAGATCATCCACTTAGTAGGATCTAGCTGCCATGGCTTTACACCATTTCTGTAGTCGTGCTGGAATGAGTGGTGGTAGTTATGGTAGCCTTCTCCACATGTAAATACTGCCATGAGAGCACTGTCACGCGCTGAGGTGCGTGAGTCGTATGGACGGCTGCCGATAGTGTGGCAGAGTGAGTTGATGAAGAATGTACAATGTTGAACGATAACTGTTCTAAGTAGACCTGAGAGGATGAATCCGCCCAATGCGCCTGCTGCGCCACCTGCCATGTATCCGAGTAAGGTAGGAACTACGAATCCTAGAACAAGTCCTATAAGGTGCACCCACTTGTCTTGCCACATCACCATTTTATCTCTTTTAAGGTCGTTGACGTTATCTTGGATTGGCATAGGATCTAGCTTGAACAGAAGCCAGCCGATGTGTGCATACCAAAATCCTTTGTTGATGTCATATGGATCGCCATCGTGGTCAGTGTGCTTGTGGTGGTGTCTGTGATCAGACGCCCATTCGAGACACGAGTTCTCAAATGAAGCAGCACCGAAGCAAAGTGTGAAGAGCTTCACGGGCCACTTAGCCTTGAATGAAAGGTGAGAGAATAGTCTGTGGTAGCCTAGAGTGATACTCATAGTAGTCGCCACAGCATAGAATGAAAACATGATCCACTGAAATGCAGTGATATCATAGTTGATAACATACCAAGGAGTCAAAATACAGGCTCCGAGGAAAGTGAAAATTAGGAAGGTGCTAGTTTTCCAGTTGACCCGGTGAAAGGGAAAATTCTTGAACATAATATAATTTGATTTGTATTCAGCTACTTATTAGAGTCACACGAGGTGACAGGAAATGTGCTGAGGAGTTGTTGAGGTTTACTTACCAGAAATATCATTTTTCTGCCAAGTTCCCTTCATTAATCGCAAAAGAGTACTTTTACCAGCAGAAACAGTGAATTTAATAATAAAGTCGCTAACCATTCATTCTATATGGGTTAAGAGTAATTCTAACAGTATATTTAAAAATAGGCGAATTATTTAAAAATATTACGCATCTGTTGATTGCCATTTAGTATATGGTCTGATATTTTTAACGCAGAATGAGTAAAGCCCAAAAAAATCGATCCACCACTCCTCAGGTATCTAAATCTAAAGATGAGGCTAGAGAAAATCGACCCACAATCCTCATCGTTACTCCAGAGATTACCTATTTACCAGCGGGTATGGGTAACCTAGCTCAGAGGATGTCTGCAAAAGCAGGTGGTATGGCAGATGTTTCTTCTTCACTTATCAATGCTCTATATGAACAAGGTGCAGATGTTCATGTAGCTATTCCTAACTATAAGAGAATGTTCAATAATTATGAGCAAAGATTTCTGGATAAAGAAAATACTAAAATGGCGGAACTGCTCGGCAAAGATCGTATCCATTTAGCGAATGATAGAATTTTCTTTCATAAAGATGAGGTTTATAACCCTGCTGAAAACTATCAAGCGGCTCTCGCCTTTCAGCGTGAAATCATCAATAATATCATACCTAAAGTTAAGCCTGACCTTATCCACTGTAATGACTGGATGACTGGACTCATTCCTCCAGTTGCTAAGAAGTTAGGTATTCCGAGCTTGATCACTGTTCACAACATACATACCGAAATACTCACGATGGCTGCTATCGAAGACAGAGGCATCGACTGTGCTGATTACTGGGAGAATTATTACTTTAATGAGCCTCCGAATGACTACTACTATGCGAGAGATAATACTCCAGTAGACATGATGGCTACTGGTATCTTCGCCTCTGATCATGTGAATACTGTTAGTAAGACTTTTCTCTACGAAGTGGTAGAAGGTAAGCACGCATTTGTTACTGATGCACTTCGTCAAGAGCTAGCTAATAAACTGTATTCAGGGCATGCAACAGGTATTCTGAATGCGCCTGATGCTTCATTTGACCCAGCTACTGATACGCTTATTGAGAACCACTACGATGACACTAATCACGAAGAAGGTAAGGCTAAGAACAAGAAGCTCTTTCAGCAAAAAACAGGACTTAACGAGGACCCAAATGCTCCATTATTCTATTGGCCATCTCGTCTTGACCCGATGCAGAAGGGCTGCCAGCTACTTGCAGATATCTTGTATCAGCTAACTGCTGACTATGAGCACAATGGCTTACAAGTGGCAATTATTGCGAGTGGTGGTTTCGAGCAGCACTTCCATGATATTGTTAACAAACATAATCTTCATGACAGAGTAGTTGTAAAGCCCTTCAACGAGGGTCTCTCCAGACTAGCATATGCGGCTGCTGACTTTATTCTTATGCCATCTAAGTTCGAGCCATGTGGTCTGCCACAAATGGCTGCTCCTATGTACGGCACGCTTCCAGTAGTCCATGATACTGGTGGTATTCACGATACTGTAGAGCACCTTCATTACGATGGTAACTTAGGCAATGGATTTAGATTTGAGCACTACTCTGCAGATGGGTTTAGATGGTCTATTGATGAAGCAGTTAAATTCTACGGATGGGCTGCTGGTAATAAAGCGAAAGTGATCAGCCGTATCATGAAAGAGTCTAAATCTAGATTCAACCACACAACTACTGCTGCAGCTTATATCGAACTTTACGGTAAGATGCTCGGCAGAGACGTAGTGGATATCGACTAGGTTTAACCAATAGTATGAAATACTTTATCTGTTTGAGTTGCGCATTACTATGTTGCTGCAAGCCAGTGCCTGAAAAGGAGAAGGAGTATGTGACTCCTCAGGAAAAGGAAGTTCTAGATGAGATGTTTAAAACCTATCAAAAATAGATGACTAGATAATTAAAGGCTAGCTTAAAAGTCTAGGTAGATCTCTGTTCTTCTATTCGCTCTACGTGCGCTTGGGTCATCAGTGCCGTCTTCTTTGATGTCAGGTCTTCTTGGTTTTGAGAAACCGTGACCCTCTGTAGATATCTGAGTTTTAGCTACTCCGATTTTGCGGAGGTAAGCCATCACAGCCTTAGCTCGCTCCTTAGAAAGCCCTTGATTATAATCATCACTACCCTTTGCGTCAGTGTGTCCTGAAAGAGTCACTTTCTTACGTTTATCTAGTTTAAGGAGGCGAGCTACGATGTCTAGCTGCTTCTCAGTGCGCTTAGTGAGTCCTTCGGAATCAAATTCAAAGTAGATTACTAGGGTCTCGCCACCGTCAGGATTATTTATAAGGGGAGAATAGTAAACATCACCACCAGCGACACGGTTTGCATAGTCTTCTAATAGTCTATCTAGGTTTATCTCATCGACTTTCCAGGGCTTTTCTGAAGAATCTCTGACCGCCGTGATGGAAAATTGAGCGCCTTTTTGATCTTCTGTATCGTTTGAGATAACATTAGCGTAAAATGCTGAAATATCTTCCTTCAGGCGAATGGCTTGGAGAGGCTTTTCTTTATTGATCTGATAGTTACCATCTTCAAATAGAATACAAAGACCAGCAATTTTAGCATCTGATATGTTTTCAGCATTTACCATCCCACGAGCTCTTTCAAAATCGAGTGAGGTCAGAACTGTCATGAAGTTATGAGTATAGTTCATTGCATCTTTTTGTTCGGCTAATAGTCTGCGTTTTAGAATTTCTTCTGAGCTCAGCTTATTTCCATCCGCTCCTATGTTAGATATGGGTAGTTTTACATCTTCTACCTTCCAATTGCCGTCTCGCTGTCTCGTGATATCGAGTTGCATTTTAGACCCGTCCTTTAAATTAACAGTCCACCTAGATTTTTTTCCTACTTTAAGCTCTCCTATAAGTTGTACGAAGGCTTCATCACTGAGCTTAAGTCTGTCTTCAGCGAATAGTTTCTGTAGCTGCTCTAGATGTTTAGAATTAGTTTTCCCGTTGCCTAATAGCTTTGCAATAGCTTCTAAATCTTCGTCGCTTTGGATGTTGGTCAGTTGCTCAGTGAGTTTTGCTACTAGACCTCTCGGGTCTGTAAACTCCATAGTCATTCCTAGGTCTTTAGCTTCTTCCTCTGGAGTTGTGTCAGGCATATTACTCTCTGGGATAGGTGACGGACCAGGTTGTATAACGAGATCTTCAGGTGCACTTTCCAGCTCTAACTTGTTTTTAGGGTTTTGCTTTCTGTTATCTTTGGAAAAGTAGTCCCAGCAAATATATGTCGCAGAAGCTACAGTAAGTGTAGCGATGATAAAGATGATAGTTTTAGATGAAGATGAAGATGAAGATGAAGATGATTGGCTCATGACTCTAGTAGTTCTTACCTAATACTACGCAATTATCTAGTGATTATTCTCAGTTTTTTCAAGAAAATGAAAACTACCCAAGACACCAGGCTGTTTGTTTAGGAGACTGGCTGCTTCCAGCCAGTCTCCTTGGGAGGTTAACAACGTATCCTCATAAAATGAGGAACATGGCTTTAGACATACTGAAGTTATTTAAAGTCACAAAAAAAGAGCCCTTATTTTAAAGGACTCTTTTAATAGTAAAATTGTAGTGGTTGTTATTCAGCAGATTTTCCGCGGACTTCCTTGCTGATGAGTTGATCGTTCGGCACAATAATAAACCCACCATCTAGGCGCATGAGCTTTGTCGTGACTGGTCCTACGCCAGCGACCTTGGCTTCTTCACCTTCATATTCGATTATAGTTCCTACCTTGAATATATCACGAGCGTAAACTCCAGAGACAATCTGATTTGCCAGGCGCTTAAGTCCTAATCCTAGACAGATGGCAAGTCCTAGACCTAAACTTAGCAAGATGATTTTCACAGAGTCCTTTAATAGTTCGGTATCAATTTCTAGCTGACTGAGAGCTACAGTGAGGACTATCACGAAGACGAACCCAAAGATAATACCAGATAGAGCCTTCGCATACTCTAAACCGAGATTGTCCAGAGCAGAATAGACGGCGTTCCTGATCATGTCAGCGATCATAAAGCCGACTAGCATGATCACAGTAGCCATGATCACTTTAGGCAGGAAGGAGATCAAACTATTAACGATGTTCGAGATATCTCCAACACCCATTTTATCTGCTGCATTCTTGATGATGAAGAGCATGACAACCCAGAAAATGATCTTACCTAGTAATGCGCTTACTCCCTCTTTTACTCCTACTTTAGTAAATACCTGACCGATGCCAGCCTTATCCAGCATCTCATTGAATTTGATGCCTTCTAAGATTTTAACTATTACCTTCTTCAAGATTGAAGCTATAATGAAACCGATAACGAGGATTACTATACCCAGAAAGATATCTGGTATACCGTCTATTAGATTTTCAAACATCTGACGGAATGTACCTGTAAATTTATCTATGAAAGAGGAGCTGTCATCTGGTGCTGTAGTCTGTGCAATAGTTATCATTATTGTAAGTTGTTGGTTATTTAAATTTTATTAGACTCGATAATCGATCTGGTCACCTCCGATGACACTGCCAAAGGCTGCTCCCATGAGTCCATTGATAGCAATGCCGAAACTCATAAAGGCAAAGGTAGTGGTGTCCTTCATGATATTCTGGAACATCGCTTGGTCAGCAATGCGTTCGATACGATCATGGTTCACCTGCAAGACGACATCCCATCCGGCCTTTTTAAATAGGTCGTTTATCTTCGCTTCTTCCGCTTGATATGTTTGGTCTGTGATCATCTCTATTTTTATACTTTGCTGTAAAATTCTTTGAATGAATCAAGCGCACGATAAAGTCTCATCTTTGCAGCCGAAAGACCGATTTCCATGGCATCGGAAATCTCTTGGATCGTCATACCAGTAGTGAATTTCATCACCAGTATAGCACGTTCCTTATCTTTCATCTTGTCCATTGCTTCTTTTACCTTCTCGCTCAGTTTAGTTTCTTTCTTATCTACTTGGACATCTGGCTGCGTTTCGGCTGAGTGTTTTTCGTAAGATTCTTTGCCTTCGCGCTTCCTTATTATCTTTGAGACACGGTTACGGCAGTAATTGTGCACAATTTTATACAACCAAGTTTTAAACGCAGACCTTCCTTCGAACTGATGAATCTTGTGAAATACTTGTATTAGAGCGTCTTGCGCTACTTCTTCAGCATCTTGTTTGGAGCCAATAAATTTCATGCAAGTATTGTAAACTAGTCCCTCATAGCGCCTAAGCAATTCACGATACGCAGTAAGATCACTAGGTAACTCCTTTTTACATAAGTCCACGATTTCAGCATCAGAAAGTTCTTCTAATCCTGCTACGTTTCTAGATGCTAATTTACGGAGAGCTTCTACCATGGTCTATGGAGAATGTCGAGAGAGTGATTTTGGAGGGTGTTCTCGCGGAGACTGAGCCAATTCTACAATTTATGCAAAAGTTAAATGAACTTTATCCTATTTTTATTTTGATCATCAAGTGCTATCATGGCACTAATATTCAGAGCAAAAACTATGGCAAAATCAAATATTCATCTCGTATACGGCACTGATGACGGATCAGTCACAGAATCTGCACTTAAGCTATTTAATCAGCTCAAGCCAGAAGGAGGTGAAGATTTCTCTAATGACATTATAGATGGTAATGCTGATAATGCTGAAAACGCTCATGAAATAGCCTCAGAAACTATCCAGGCATTGCTCACTTTACCATTTTTCGGTGGTAATAAAGTAGTTTGGCTCAAACGAGCTAATTTTCTAGGGACTGACCGTACCGGGGAGTCCGCTAGAGCGAAAGAAGGAGTAGAGAATCTCTTGGAAACTCTAGAGAAAGGACTCGGAGATGACATTATCTTCATTATCTCTGCGCCAGCCATCCACAAGAGCCGTAGGTTTTTCAAATTTCTCAAAGCGAATGCCAGCCTAACAGAAAAGAACAAGCTTGATACGTCTAAAGATGGCTGGGAAGAGGCGGTGATTCAAATGATCGAGAAAAGAGCGACCAAGCACTCACTAGAATTTGAGCAAGAAGCCATGGATCTCTTCGTTAACTTAGCTGGTGAAGACACTCGCCAAGTAGTTAATGAACTTGAAAAACTAGATCTCTACCTAGGCACTGAGAGACGAACAGTAGTCTTAGATGATGTGCGCAAGCTAGTGCCTCTGTCTAGGGCGGGCGTCATTTTCGAAATAGGCAGTGCAGTTCAGAAAGGCGACGGCTCACGTGCTTTGGAGCTCATTGATCAACAACTAGACAGGGGAGAGTCAGCTATTGCAGTGCTCAGAGCTGCACTGATCCCTACAATAAGAAACCTTTTCATGGCTAAGTCTATCACAGAGATGTTCCCTGGCCAGCAGATTACTAGATTTAGCCTCGGCAAGGTAATCGACAGGCTCCCTAGCAGTGATACCCAATGGCTCCCGCAGAAGAAAGCAGGTGGAGTAAATACTTGGGGGCTTTCATTTGCTATAGACCCTTGTAAAGCATACCCGATGCACGCTCTAAAGCGTGCGATGTCTGCTATGCTAGAAGCTGACCTAGCTCTCGTTACCTCATCGCTAGATCACCGCATGGTGCTGCATAGATTAGTGGTAGAATTAATCTCTAGTAAAATTAGCCGTCGCAGAGCCTCATGAAGTTACTTGCAAGTGCCGCATTAGTGGGAATAGCCGCTGGATTACTAGGAGCCCTCTGTGGAGTAGGTGGCGGGATAGTCATGGTGCCAGCATTCACTGCACTTGGCCTAGGTCATAAAAATGCCATTGCGACATCTCTAGCAGTCATCGTGGTCACGGCCCTAGTAGCGACTTTAAATAATGCTCGTTCTTTAGATCTTATTGATTGGCGAATAGTCGCTATCACTGCAGTAGGAGCCGCTCTTGCCTCATGGTATGGCTCAGATCTTATGCATCACCTTAAGTCACCAACACTCACTAAGATATTCGGCATCACACTCATCGTTTTCGGAATTAAAATGCTCTGGCAACCATCATGAAAAATCCTGTCATCATTCTAGTCCAAACTCAGATGGCTGCCAACATAGGAATGTGTGCCAGAGCTATGCTCAACTGCGGCCTAACAGAACTCCGACTAGTAGCCCCGCGCGATGGCTGGCCGAACCCCGATGCTATTTCGCCCGCTACGGATGCCAAGCACATCATCGAGTCTGCTAAAGTATACTCTACAGTGAAAGAAGCTACAGCAGACTGCCACCAAGTCTATGCAGCTACCGCTAGGATCAGACATCTAAATACCCCAGCTGTCACCGCTACAGAAGCCGCAGCAGAAATACACCAAAATGCGCAATCTGAAGCAGGTGAATACCAAGCCGCTATTCTCTTCGGACCAGAAGCTTCAGGGTTAGACAATGACTCCATGTCTCATGCTGATAGACTCATGCACTATCCGATGAATCCAGATTACACCTCATTAAATTTGGCTCAAGCGGTGCTACTATTCTCATGGGAATGGTGGAAATCTAGACCTGATGCGACTACCACATACGAGACCAGTTGGACACCTGCACCCCGTGAGGAATTTGACTACTTTATCAACCGTCTAGAAAATCTGTTAGATGACGCAGGATTCTTTCCGAATAAACTAAAAAAACCCACTACATTACAAAAAATTAAATCACTCTTCAACCGTTCTAACCCAAGCTCACAAGAAGTAAAAAGCCTCCAAGGAATACTCACAGCCTTAATTGGAATTTCAAAGAAATAGCATGAAATACATTCCTATTTTATTCACTTACACATTAGCTAGCTTTAGTTGCACCCCGATGAATCTACCTGATCTAGGAGTCATTACAGGAGGTAACCAGGGTACATCCAGTTCGAAGCCTAGATCTATACCATCCATACCGGATTTAATAAACAAGCAATACGCGCCTGCCAGACCAAAGCTAAAAAGACTGACCAACGGTCATTATACAGTCCTAGAAAACTGGCGAGTCAATGTTAGTGGAAAAAAATTCATAGTGCAAAAAGACTATACCTCAAACGGAATCACCGCACCCCAATCAATCAAAAATATGCTCGGTGATAATGTTAATGCACCCGAGACATGGACTGCCGTATTTCACGACTGGTGTTTCACTCAGAAAAATCTAACAAGACTGGAATGCGATGATTTATACATCCAGCTGATGAAGGATTTCAACATAAGTGCCCGGAAAATTCAGCTCATGGGTGCCACAGTCAAAGGATATTCAATCTATAAAGGGAATTAACCGGATTAAAATCGAATAGCATTGACCATCTTTCTGAATCTATCACTATGTCTCTAACATTTTACACTGTTTGTGAATGTGTCTTTAGCTTTAATCATTTAAATTAGAAAATATTGTGAATCATAACGACCTATTACATACAGAGAAAATACTCGCTGACCGCAAGGTCTTCTTCCTAGATCTTAAGCAAAACAACCGAGGTAAAGTGCTTAAAATTACTGAAGATGTAGGCGGTAACCGTGATACAATCATGGTCCCAGCAGAAATTCTAGGCGACTTCATCGCCGCCCTAAACGACATCAAAAAGACCGTCGACTCTAAAGACGAGTAGTATTTTAAGTGCTGAAAGGGAGACACATGCAGAGAAAAAGGTAAAAGAAATCAACCAATCTCCACATAATCAAACTCTGCCTCTACCTTAAATGCCAACTTAGCTGATTTCTTACTTTCAGCCATATCACCAGTTGTAAGAAATAGATCCTCACCCGACTGAAAATCTCCCCATGTTTCCAATGTTTGCTCCACAATAAATGGAATAGGATCATGGCAACGAACCTCAGGGAAAACCTCCCCGATCAACTTCGTCATCGCCACATAATGAGTGCAAGCTAGCACCACATCATTATCAATGTTTTCAAAGATCTCACGGATCTCATACTCAGCCTCTCATCCGTAGGCATCACCACGCTCCACCAATGCAGATAATGGTTGCGCAACTCTTTGACTGATTTTCAAGTCCGTTAATTTATTAGCATATACCTTAGATTCTATCGTCCGTGTTCCGCCAATAAATGTGAAATTCTTGTCAGCTAAATGTTCTCTAACATACTCACAAGTTCCCTCAATCAACCCACCGATTTGCATTCCATCGATGGGAGGTATTTCGTCGATGACCGAGCTAGCCGCATTACAAGCGACCATCACATGAGTGACTGCATGCTGGTCTCGTAGATACTTGAATACTTGGATTAGCCTTTCACGTTGCTCTACCTCATCTAACTTTCCATAAGGAGTAAATCCACTATCAGCTATATAAACGATACCATCATCAGGGCGATGCTTTTTCCAAGTCCTATAAAACCCTAATCCACCAATTCCCCAATCAATGACAGCAAGCTTCTTCATTACTTCGTGAATTGAAACCCAAACAAACTATGATCAAAGCAGACGTATAGTCGCTTCCAATCACCCGTAGGATAACGACCTGTTAGAAATGTCTCATACTCAGTAGCCTCACGTCTAGGGTGGTGAGCAAGCATCGCTTTCCATTGCGGAGCGGCGACTAGCTTCTTCAGATTATAAGCGAATTCGGTCTCTTTTGCGTGTAGCTCTTGAGTCCTCTTACGAGTCTCCTCATACAATGGCATATCTGCTTCAGTTAATTCCGTGACAGCCATATCGACCATTATGAAATTCCCATCATCAATCAGCACACGATCCACCTCAGCCATCAACGTAGGCCAGTCCAGATAGCGGTATGACATAAACGAAAGAGCAATATCCACCGAAGCATCAGGGAAGGGGAGATCAGAACCTTCTATCAGGGCAAAAGAAAGTGCGTCCAGTGAATCGTGTCGATCACTAGCGATCTCCACCATCTTCTGTGAAGCATCAAAACCAACTGCGCTCTCAATGTAACCTTCTTCTAACAACTGCCTAAGCAACTGCCCATTCCCGCAACCGATCTCGATGACATTAGGCTTGCGATCATGGCGCTTTGCAAAGTCTTCTAAAATACCCACGACGTAATCCCACTCGATATCGCGCACCTTCATATCCTGAAAGGCTGCATCATAGAGCTCTGCGCTCGCATCGTAAGACTCTTCTTTCATGATCTAATAATTAAGTAGCCCAGCGGTCTCTTCGAGTCCACACATCAGGTTAAAGCTCTGAATAGCTTGTCCACCAGCGCCTTTGCCGAGATTATCTTCTGCGCTTAAAAGTAACACTCTTCCAGTCCGCTCATCATACTCCCAGCCGATATCGATATGGTTTGTCCGAGTCACATTCTTAGTATCTGCAGCCTTACCTCTGCCGAGTAGTCTCACGAAATGTGAATCCTTATAAGCTTCTGTTAGGGCCGCATCGATCTTATCCACATCACCGATCAGCTTTGCGGAAGTAGTCGTGCAGATACCATTATGCGCTGGCATTAAGTGCGGAGTGAATGACATGTAAACCTTCTCATCCGCCGCGATACTAAGCTCCTGCTCTATCTCCGATAAATGTCTATGCTTCGGCACACTATACGCCCGAACACTCTCATTCGCCTCGCAATAAGAGAACAGCACATTACCTGTCTTCCCAGCACCACTCACCCCACTCATCGAGCAAGTCACGATACTCTGCGGATCGATCAGCTTAGCATCTAACAGTGGTAACAATGGCAACGTGATACTAGTAGGATAACACCCAGGAGATGCAACTAAACGCGCACCCTTAATATCTTCACCACGAACCTCTGGTAATCCATAAACCGCTTCTTTCAGCAACTCAGGTGCCGGATGCTCCGTTCCATAAAATTCCTCATAAACCACAGGATCACTAATCCGGAAGTCAGCACTCAGATCGATCACCTTTACGCCTAGTTTCAACAAGCCAGTGGCATACTCAGCCGCCACCCCATGAGGAAGCGCCAGAAAAGCCACATCTGCACCAGTAGCCGCCACAGCCTCAGCACTAGGTTCTATAAATTTAACCTCAGACCCAGGCGCCGCCGCATAGCGAGGAAACACCTCGCCCAGCTCCTGCCCAGCATATTGACGCGATGTCACACACGTGATCTCCGCATTCGGATGCATTAGCAAAAGTCTCAGCAGCTCCATCCCCGTGTAACCACTTGCACCCACTACCGCCGTCTTAATCATCTTGTTCATAAACAAGAAAATGCACCAAATTTCAGACTTGCCAATAACCAAGTAAGCAATAATTTCCCAAACTTCATCAAATCATATCAAAGTAACGGAGCGCAGCGCAGTGTGGTAGCGCGCTGCACTGGGGGTGCAGAAGTCGCAGGTTCAAATCCTGTAGTCCCGACCATTTTTATGCCGTAGGCATGTCAACAGTCACTGGGCAATAGTCAATGGTCTGGAACGATGAAGTCTATCGCTTCAAAACTGCTCGATATCTAGCCTTACCATCTTCTACAAATTTCAAGGCCTCGTTGACCTGTTCCATTGGAAACTCATCAACCATAGGTGTGATATCATGGCGACCACAGAACTCTAACATTTGGCGTTGTGTTTCCGGACTACCGATAATTGAGCCACCAAGGCTTCTCTGCCCCATAAGTAATGGGAAGACTGTGAGCTCTATCTTCTCTGCTGCACCCACTAGGTGAAGTTTACCTTTCGGAGCGAGAGCATTTGCGTAGAGATCCCACGGGAGATCTGCATTCACTGTTACTAGGATGAAATCAAATTTTCCAGCAACAGATTTGAGGTCGTCCTCATCACGTGAATTCACAAAGTGGTGTGCACCTAAATCTTTGATTTCTTCTTCCTTATCTGGAGAAGTGGAGAATGCAGTCACATCACATCCCCAAGCATTCAAAAACTGAAGAGCCAAGTGACCAAGTCCACCGATTCCCACGACTGCTACTTTGTCAGTAGGCTTCACTCCACTTTGAATAATTGGATTGAATACCGTAACTCCGGCGCAGAACAATGGTCCGACTTTAGCGGTATCAAGTGAATCAGGAATAGCAATAACCCAGCTAGACTTCGCTCTGATCTTATCTGCAAACCCACCGTGTCTACCTATGATAGTTGACTCACTTTCTCCGCATAGATTATGATCGCCTGACATGCATTGCGAGCAGCTCATACACGAACCTGCTGTCCAGCCAAGACCCACGCGGTCTCCTTCTTTAAATTTAGTAACACCTTCACCGACTTTGCCAACGGTTCCAGCAACTTCATGACCAGGCACAAGCGGATACTCACTCATCTCCCACTCATTCTTCCACATGCTCAGATCACTATGACAAACACCACAGTATTCCACATTAATTTCTACCTCATCATGTCCGAGCTCACCTGGATCGAATTCAAATTTCTCTAGTTTTCCACCCGCTTCTTTCGCTGCATATGCATTAATCATAGCTACTATGCTACGCATATTTGATAAAATAGCAAAAAATAGTATTCACCAGCCAATGAACGCTTATTATTTATCTAAATGTTCACGAATCCAATCAGGATCACGTCGACAATCGACGACCGCCCAAACAATCACTCTCTGTTCCTCCATTGTGTATTAAATAGCATAAGGAAAAACTCTGCTTAGAGAACGATGGAAGTCTTTGTATGCTTGGCGATGAATGCCTGCTGTGACTCTCAATCCCTCGATATCAGACTTTAAGTGAGTGTAGAAATAATCTACTAAGCCAGCTTCTTGAGTATCATAAAACCAATAGCCTTCATTAAGATCCTGTAGTGCTTCATTCGATATTTTTATCTGAATCATGCTTTGCCAACAGTTTCTTTGACTTCGTCCCAATCAAGTAATTTTGCATCCCCATTTTGGACTCTAGCTCTTCTAGAATCTAGGATGTCTTTGTGATTCTTAGGGATTTCAGTTTCTGCTTGGCCAACTGTCGAGCGCATATCGTCCCAGAGAACTTCCATGATCTGGAATTTCTCACGTTTCGATAGTTTTGTAATTTCTGCGATGCTCATAACATGAATATAGCAAATGAACTATAGATAGCTAGAGGTGATTTTGATTCACTATTATTATAGTTAATAATTTTCGTCAGGTTTTGGCTGGATATTTCCGAGCTTAAGCATCTGATTACCTGTTTTAAAATACACTAGGAAATTTCGAAATTGAGTCGGATCAACACCGAGTTCTTTAAGCTCATCATCTGGCATGTTTACATAATCTGGACACCAAACATCAATCATTCTGTAACCGTCTTTATCGTGGATTTCAAAGATCCATTGTGAGCCATCTTTTACTCGGGAAAAAAATGTTTTTTCTACATTATTTAGAGGCTTCCAAAAATCTTTTTGAGTAAATAAATTCTTAGTGATATTCGTATTTTTCTCCGCAAGTATCCAAGCCTTGCTGAATGAAATCTTAACTGGATCATGCTTTTCATCTTTCTCAAGTCGGGTGGCAGTTCCAGTGTATACATCTCCTTTGGTAGTTAAACGAATAACTAGTGGGTCATGAAAGCTGCGTAGGTAGGTAAATCGAATGACACGATCGACATTTTTCTCCAATTTAGCTTTCACTGATGGCTCTTTCATAGCGGATAAATACCTAGTGTAATATGAAGCTTTATCTTTTGGGAAATACTCATTACCACTTGGGTCTGGGAAAATTTTGAAAGTATTGTTTTCCTGAACAGCCTTCTCAGATTCCTCCTTCTCAAAAGGATCGTCTTCTGCAATTGTGAAAATTGTAAAAATGTAATAAAGAAATAAAATACTGAATTTCATGGTCGGTAGCTTATTATTTTAAGAGATACAGAGCAATATAGCATTTTAATATTCACAGCTATTCACAGCTAATCGCAGCCTCGAAATTGTGTTTAGTTAACTTTTGTGATCATTGCGTCTTTTGTGGCAAATATGATTCTACTAGTTTCCATTCATGACACCATTTTCCAGCACAGAACTCTTGCATTCTGTGATTTCTCTACTATGTTGCTCGCACATCGCAATAGATTACTAAACTAATCAACTTACTAATGAATGGAATTTGTTACCTTACGGGGGCTGGTCCAGGGGATCCTGACTTGCTTACGCTTAAAGCTCACCGCTGTATTATGCAGGCGGATGTGTTGGTGTATGATGCTCTGGTGAATCCTGAGATTCTGACTTATGCTAAGGATGGTTGCGAGATGATCGACGTCGGTAAACGGGCGAAATGCCATACGATGAAGCAGGAGGATATTAACCAAGTGTTAGTAGACCATACTAAGGCTGGGAAGATCGTGGTGCGACTTAAAGGTGGCGATCCGCTGATCTTCGGGCGAGCGGGGGAGGAAGCTGCGGAGCTTGCTGAGCATGGGCTTAAGTTTGAGATTATTCCGGGTATTTCATCGGCTCTGGCTGGTCCTGTGTATGCAGGGATCCCACTGACGCATCGTAAGCATGGTGCGCAATTAACTATTTTTTCTGGGCATGAATGTGCTAAAGACGCGACTGGCGAAACTGCGCTGGACTATAAGCAACTGGCTACGGCTCCTGGCACTAAGGTGTTTCTCATGGGTGTTTCTTCACTGCGTAAGATCACTGAAAAGCTGATCTCTAGTGGTGCTGCGGCAGACACACCGATAGCTATGGTGAGGTGGGCGACTACGGATAAGCAAAAAACTATCCGTGGGACGTTATCGAGTATTGCAGAAATCGCAGAATCGAGTAACTTCACTTCGCCAGCAGTCGGCGTCATTGGTAATGTAGTCAATGAAATCGACACACTCAAATGGTTCGAAGAAAATGCTGAGAACTTAACCTAATTTCCTCCAATAAATTTTTAACACAGTTTTAACACAAGTTTTATTACCAATCATCTATCAAAATGTCATTACCACTAGATCAGAATCAACAATCTTTATTAGAGTCTCTAGCCGCTACGCTCAGCCCAGTGCAAGCGATATGGGTTAGCGGATATACAGCTGCTTTAGGAGCAAGCGCAAGTGCAAGTTCAGGAGTAGGAGCAGCAGCTCCTGCTGCTCCTGCTAGCAAGAACATCACCGTCCTCTACGGCACTGAATCAGGCAACTGCGAGATGCTGGCTGAGAAGGTAGTGAAGGCTTCTAAAAAGCAGGGTCATAAAGGTAAGATGGTGAACATGGCGGATATCTCTGCTAAGGATCTGGCTAAGTATGAGACACTATTCGTGATTATCAGCACTTGGGGAGATGGTGAGCCGCCTGAGGCAGCGGAGTCATTCTATAATGAGCTAATGACTGCTGAGGTAGATCTTAAAGGCGTAGACTTTTCTGTCTGTGCACTCGGCGACTCTTCTTATGAGCAATATTGCCAAACAGGCATCGAAATGGATCAGCAGTTAGAGAAGCTAGGGGCGAAACGCATCGTCGACCGTGTGGACTGCGATGTAGATTTCGATGAGTCGTTTGATAAGTGGGAATCTCAACTCTGGGATAACCTTGGAGCGAGTGTCGCTATGGCAGCTCTTCCAGCTGATATTTCAGCAGCACCAGTGGCCACTTTTGATAAGAAGAATCCTTTCCCAGCAGAGATCCTAGCTAATGTTGTTCTCAGCGGTGACTGTTCTGCTAAGGAGACATTCCATGTGGAATTTTCGCTAGAAGGTTCTGGCTTCGATTACCAGCCAGGCGATGTCCTCTGTGTGATTCCCCAGAATGCAGACGATATAGTTTCTAATATACTCAGCGCTATCGATATGTCAGCGGGTGAGGAAGTGGAGCTAAAGAATGTTGGCAAAACAACACTCGGTGAAGCCCTTACAAACCACCTCGATATCACAGGGATTTCTAAGAAAGTAGCAACTAGCATCCAGGCACTCTCTGGATCTGAAAAGCTAGCCGACCTCGTAGCAGGTAAGGCTGAAATGACCTTTAAGGACTGGAATTACGGTAGAGAGATTATTGACCTGTTAGAGTTCGATGACCTTCCTAAAACAGTCTCTGCTCAGCAGATTGTGGATTGCTTCCGTGCGCTGCCTCCGAGACTTTATTCTATAGCATCTAGCCCTAAGGCGCACCCAGATGAGGTGCATCTCACTATCGCAGCAGTTCGTTATCAGACTTATGATAAAGAACGTAAAGGCGTAGCATCTACTTTCCTAGCAGATGAAGGTAAGCCAGGCTCTAAGGTGAATGTTTACCTGCATAAGAACAAGAATTTCCGTCTCCCAGAGAATGGTGACACACCGATCATCATGGTGGGACCAGGAACAGGGGTAGCTCCATTCCGCGCCTTCATCGAAGAGCGTGCGGAGACAGAGGCTAAGGGTGACAGCTGGTTATTCTTCGGCGACCAGAAATACAACGAAGATTTCCTCTACCAGTTAGAGATACAAGACCACCTTAAAACAGGTGCTCTTAGCAAACTCGATGTAGCATTCTCTCGTGACCAACCAGAGAAAGTCTACGTTCAGCACAAGATGGAAGAGCAAGCTGCAGAACTCTGGGCATGGCTCGAAAAGGGAGCGCACTTCTACGTCTGTGGCGATGCATCACGCATGGCAAAAGACGTTAATGACGCTCTGCTCAATATAATTTCTACGCAAGGTGGCAAGACTCCAGAAGAAGCTGCTGAATATCTAAAAGCCCTAAAGACAGATAAACGTTATCAACGTGACGTCTATTAGGAATCACAAATTACGAATCACAAATTACCAATTTAAAAGATGTCTGATAAATCAAAACTACACCCCAACGAAGCGCTAAAGGAGAACAGTAATTTCCTCCGTGGCAATCTAGCAGAAGAACTCGCTGACACCTCTACAGGGGCGATCTCTGCGGATAATCAGCAGCTAAGTAAGTTCCACGGAATGTATCTGCAGGATGACCGTGATGTACGTGCGGATCGTCGTAAGCACAAGCTTGATAAAGCCTACAGCTTCCTAATCCGTGTTCGTATGCCAGGTGGAGTGATCACTCCTGAGCAGTGGTTAAAGATGGATTATCTTTCTGATAACTATGCAAATGGCACGCTGAAGCTGACTACACGTCAGGCATTTCAGCTACACGGTGTGATCAAGTTTAACCTCATCCCGACTCTCCGTGAGATGAATAAAGTAGCGATGGACTGCATAGCTGCCTGTGGTGATGTGAACCGCAATATCATGTGTAATCCTAATCCGCACCTTTCTGAGGTTCATGCGGAGACTCTAGATCTAGCTGATAAAATCAGTGCTCACCTACTACCACAAACTGGTGCTTACCATGATCTTTTCCTCGAAGGAGAGAAGGTAGCTAGCTCGGAGCCTGAGGAAGAGAAGATCTATGGTAAGACATACCTTCCACGTAAATTTAAAATCGCAATCGCAGTGCCTCCATCGAACGATGTGGACATTTATGCGCATTGTCTCTCATTCATCGCTATTGTAGAAAATGACAAAATCATCGGCTACAATGTCTCCGTAGGTGGCGGCATGGGCATGACTCACGGAGCGGAGGAAACATTCCCTCGTCTCGCTGATGTCATCGGCTTCTGCACACCTGAGCAGGCTGTGGATGTATCTGAGAAAGTAGTGCTAGTGCAGCGTGATTTCGGTAACCGCGAAGACCGTAAGCAATCACGTCTCAAGTACACTGTTGAGAAAATGACTGCTGATGGCTTCACTGCTAAGCTAGAGGAATACCTCGGCTACAAGCTTCAGCCAGCGAGGGAATTCGAATTCACAACTAATGGTGACCGCTTCGGCTGGTCAGAGAATGCGAACGGCAACTCAAACCTCAACCTCTTCATCCCAGGTGGACGTGTGCTAGACACTGCGGACTACCCGATGAAGACTGGTCTCAGAGAGATAGCTAAGCTTCTAGAAAAGACTAAAGGTGCAGACTACCGCCTCACAGCAAACCAGAACCTCGTCATCGCGAATCTTACTCCTGCTGAGCAAAAGAAAATAGCACCTCTGTTAGAGAAATACGGTCTTACTAAGGCACTAGATTCTTCAGCTATGAGATTGAACTCTATCGCCTGTGTATCACTACCTACCTGTGGACTCGCACTTGCTGAGGCAGAGAGATATCTGCCTGATCTCATCACAGATCTAGAGGAGACTCTAGAGAACTGCGGACTCAGACACGATGCCATTACTATCCGTATGACGGGTTGTCCGAATGGATGTGGCAGACCATTCATCGCAGAGATCGGCTTCGTAGGACGTAACCCTGGTAAGTATAATGTTTACCTCGGTGGTGGATTCTTCGGTCAGAGATTGAATAAAATTTATAAAGAGTCAATTCCTGGGGAAGAAATTAAGCCACTCCTTACTCCTATTATTGAACGCTATGCTAAAGAGAGAAACGATGGAGAACGCTTTGGCGACTTCGTCATCCGTGCTGGGTATGTAGAAGCGACTACTGCTGGGAATAACTTCCACCAGTTGGCGTAACAGTAACAAGAAAATGATTTTGACAGAACAAGACACACTCACAGCTTTCAGTAAGATGAAGACTAGTGATCGCATCAAGTGGCTATACGAGGAGTATGGCTCTAGGTTGGTGCTTTCTAGTAGCTTCGGGCTTCAGGCTGCCGTGATGTTAGATCTCGTTTCTAAGTATGCGCCAGAGATACCTGTGGTGTGGATTGATACAGGGTATCTCTTCCCTGAGAGCTACAAGTATGTAGAAGAACTCAGGGAGAAGCTAAATCTGAATCTCAAGGAATTTCAACCTAAGCTCACACCAGCTCGCCAAGAAGCACTTTATGGCAAGCTCTGGGAGCAAGGTGAAGAAGGTAATGCCAAGTATGGTCTGATCAATAAAGTAGAGCCGATGAACCGCGCTCTTAAAGAACTCGAAACCGATGTTTGGCTCAGTGGGCTGCGCCGCTCACAGTCTAGCACTCGTGTGAATCGTCCATTCCTAGAGCAACAGAAAAAGACGCTTAAAGTTTATCCAATCCTCGACTGGAACGACTATCAGGTAGAGCAATACTACCGTGAGAATGAACTCCCGCACCACCCACTAGAAATCCAAGGTTACAAGACCATGGGAGACTGGCACAGCACTAGTCCAGTGCTAGAAGGAGAGTCTGCAGAAGACTCCCGCTACGGTGGTACTAAGTATGAGTGCGGTCTGCATCTAGATTCAGGAACTTCTGATTTCCAGATTTAGCGGAGTAGTGATTTCTTGCTGTGGAGTTCGAAGATTATTCCTTCGACTAAATAGTTGATATTTCCACCTTCGTAGAGAATAGCGGACTTGGTCGTCTGTAGTGATAGCTAAGGCCTGAGTAGGCTGGTGAGAGAAATGAGTAGGAAAATGAACTTCATAGTTAGCGGTTACTTGCTCCCTTTTTCAATGTCACCAAGGTTGATTAAAGGTGATACTTTGTCACCTAGCGAGACTCTAGGAAGTATTCCATCCCATCTTTCAATAGAGCGCAGCTTAATGATCTGAGGATATTTAGCGAGAGCTTCACCCTTGATAGTAATAGCCTCAGCTTGAGCATTGGCTTCTGCAGTGATCTCGTAAGCTTTGGCATCTGCTAGGGCTTTACGCTTTTCAGCTTCTTCTATAGCAGCGAGCTTTTCTGCTTTTGCTTGCACCTGCTTCTGCTCCATCTCTGTGCTGAAACGCTTGAGTTCTTCGATCTGTCTTTCTGCAAGTTGCTTCTGACGCTTTTTATCTTCCACTCCGCTTACGATCATTCTTGGTAGTTCGAATCCTCTGAGGAGCACTTCTTCTACTAGGATTCCTTTGGTTGTTAGATTTTGTAGACCTTCTAATATTCGCACCTGCATCGAAACCTGAATTTCATCTTGGTAGAAATCCTCAGCATTCTTGATTCCTTTACCTGCTTCGCGGATGAGTGAGCGTAGCTTTGGCTTGAGGTGGACTACCTCTAGAGCCTCTGCATTACCAGTGTCCTTATAAGCTTCTGCAGCTAGAGTTCTATCTACTCTCCATTTCACAGTTACATCAACAGCGGTAGTAAGCTGGTCCTGACTCGGCACTCCCACATCATCTAAAGTGAGCTCCTTATTACGGCAGTCGATTTTCTGAACTTTCTTTAAGGGATTGATGAAGTGAAAGCCTTCTGGGATTTCTTCTGGATCTACTTTTCCGAATAATGAAGCGACTCCTACATTACCTGCTGGCACTGTGGTGAAAGGTCTGAATGCGAAGATGAGGATTAGGATGATGAAAGCGATAAAAACTCTTATTCCTGTTTTTTTAGCTTTTTGGATATTCTCTGGTGAAATTTCTATTTGCTCGAATGACATGTGATTATACTGTCAGTTATCAGTTTGTATGCAACTCTAATGATCTTATTAGATAGGTCGGAAATAGATGTAAATAGGAAGTAGAGCTAGTTACCAGTTGCAAAATCTCTAGAGGAGATCATATGTATTAATTATGAAAGACACTGCACTTGTTCTCCTAGGTCATGGCTCATCTAAATGTGCCAATTCATCAATGCCTGTTAGGCTTCATGCAGATACGATTCGCAGGATGGGGATTTTTCATTCTGTGCATTGTGGGTTTTTAAAAGAGACGCCTTTGATAGAGGAGTGTTTGGATTATGTCGAGGCGGAGAAAGTAATTATCCTTCCAGTGTTTTTAGCTGAGGGTTATTATACGAAGAAGGTGATTCCTGAGAAATTAGGTCTTGATAAACGCTCGAGTGATTTCACCTATTTGAAGCCGTTAGGGTTAGATGCATTCATTCAGAAAATCATTATAGATCAAACGACACGTGCGATGGGGGAGTGGAATGAGGAAGAGACTAGCTTAGTTTTACTAGGACATGGCTCGACTAAAAGTAAGACTTCTAAAGATACGCTTTTAGAACATATTGAAGAGCTTAAAAAGCAGACGACTTTTGCTCAGATTACAGATCTTTGGTTAGAAGAACCGCCATTCATAAAAGACTGGAGAGATGTAGTGACTCAGAAAAATGTGCTCTTTATTCCCTATCTTGTAGCAGATGGTCAGCACGGGGGCTGGGATATACCAGAGCTGACTGGGGTGATGCGCGATGTTTATGATTTGTATAAAGTGAATAAAGTAGGAGACCACAAGGTGCGTCTTTTACCAGCACTAGGAAAGTCTGCCATGATGGTAGATCTGATTAAGAAATCAGTTCTCTACGAGCAGTAAACCCATTTCCATTTCTCTTAAAGAGAAACTAATACCAGCGTTGGGAAAGGTGAGTAACGATGCCTCCACCATGTTAGAGTCAACAGCTCATAAGATTCCCTTCCAGGGAAATCTAGTTATTCTACTCTAACTTCTAACAATTAATGACTAGCAGACAAAAAAAGCGACCCAGCATAACTGGATCGCTTTATAAATTTAAATGATCTAAAAGAAATTACTTCTTGTAGATCGAGTTCCCTGTAGAGAGAAGGTCGTCACATGCTTCCTTAAGACGGTCGCAGATGCCTTGCTCACCTTTCTTGATGTAAGAGCGTGGGTCATACTTGCCTTTCACACCGACTTCTCCGTCGATCTTAAGGACTGACTCGATGTTCTCACACATGTGAGTTACGATAGGACGAGTGAATGCATACTGAGTGTCAGTATCGATATTCATCTTAATCACACCGTAGCCGAGTGTCTCGCGTATGTCTTCTAGTGTAGAACCTGAACCACCGTGGAATACGAAGTCCATTTCTGCTTCTGCACCGTGCTTGTCGATCACTGCTGCCTGACCGTCACGAAGGATAGTTGGCTTGAGCTTCACTGAACCTGGCTTATACGCACCGTGAACGTTTCCGAACGTAGCTGCGAACATGAATCTGCCGATAGGAGCGAGTGTCTCATACACCTGAATCATGTCTTCAGTAGTTGTGTAAAGCTTCTCTGCTGGGAGATCTGAAGTATCGTGACCGTCTTCCTCGCCACCTACGCAGCCTGCCTCGACTTCGAGGATGATATCTAGCTCAGCGCACTCCTTGAGGAGTCCTGCTGAGATTTCCATGTTCTCGTCGAGATCTACTACAGATCCATCGAACATGTGTGATTGGAAGAGAGGTCCTTTACCTTCTGCGATGCGAGCGCGTGATGCGTCGAGCAGTGGGCGGAGGAAGCTATCTACCTTTGCTGGGTGACAGTGATCTGTGTGAAGAGCTACGAGGATATCGTATTTCTCAGCAAGACGGTGAGTCGCTTCCGCTAGTACGATAGCTCCGTATGCTTCATCAGTGACTGCTAGACCAGAAGCGAAACTTCCGCCACCAGTAGATACCTGTATGATACCGTCAGATCCTGATTCAGCGAATGCTTTAAGAGCTCCGTTAATTGTTGCAAGTGATGTGATGTTGACCGCTGGGTAAGCGTAACCTCCCTTTTGGGCGGAGTCTAACATGTCTCTGTATTGTTGTGGTGTTGCTACTGGCATAATTTTGTGTGTGTTTAGTATTCGGTTTGGTTGAGTGGATTTATAATTAAAATTTAAAATGGAATATCGTCTCCGCGGAGATCATCCATGGTAGGCTCGGCGCTGTCACTAGTAAATGCAGGCATGTCACTAGCAGGAGCTTTGGAGGTTGGTTGCTGTTGACTACCTCCTGATGCGTTTCCATCACCACCGCCTGCGGCTGCTTGGATTTTCCAGCAGTTGAGGTTCACGTAGTATTTGCCGTTATACTCATTGCCTCGGATATCGAAACTTACGTTGACTTGCTGACCTATGGCAAACTTATCGAGCCATTCGCATTTTTCTTTGACTAGTTCAAACTTAATGTCTTGCGGGAATTTTGACTCTACGGTGATGACAAATTCTCTCTTGGTAAACCCACTCCCGAAGGTTTGGGTGTCACTAATGACTTTGATGTTTCCTTGTGCTTCGTACATGGCGCGGATTCTCTATTTTCTCAGTTGCTTGTCAATAATCATGTCTGGAATCGCTAACAGACTTGTCATTCCTCAGTAACTTCAACATTCTTAAATCTTTTTTGAGCCCTGCAACCACTATTTTCTTATCCAAGAAATATTCTGCCAGAGTATCTCGGGTAGAAGTATCTAGTAAGGCTTCCTGTCACCAGCTGAGCATATAAGTAAGGCTAGTGCTAGAATAGCTAGTGTGCCAGCGGCTACGACTGTTAAAGACTTAAAGCAACCTCTGGCAACCCACATCGCCACCGTGTTGTGTTTTATATTTTAAATTTGTGTGCGCTATACGATTTTTGAATGATGCACCCTACGGGCTGAGAAGCGTTACAGCACCTGGCTTTGTTGCTCTTCACTATAATGCTTCTCAGCGGCGGCAATGCTGGTTGCCAGAGGATACCTTAAGTGCATTTCTTCTCGACCACTTTGAAGATAGTAAAGTTTCAAGGTCGATGATAAATTCAGAGTCTTTCATAGATACACCAAGTGAAATAATCGATTTCGGCTCAAGGTTAATTCCCTATTGCCAAAAATCATAAATAGTGGTAAGTGTTCATTTGTTCACAAAATAGAATATCGAAACAGAATGCTAAGCCTTTTAAAAATACAGAATCTCGCGCTCGTGGAGCAGCTCACATGGCAATTAGACAGCGGTCTCGTAGGAGTGACTGGTGAAACGGGAGCTGGTAAAAGTGTTATAGTGGGAGCCCTCAAGCTAGTGCTCGGTGAGCGTGCTGAGAAAGGGCTCATTCGGACGGGGGAGACTAGCTGTCAGGTAGAGGCAGTTTTCACCGTGACGGATCTGGACAGTATAAATGACATTTTAGAAGACTCAGGGCTAGAACCTTGCGAGGATAATCAGCTCATCATCAAAAGAGTCGTGGGGCTAACGAGCAATAAACAATTCGTCAATAACTCCCCAGCAACACTAGCTGTGCTGAAGAAGTTAGGAGTCGAACTCGTAGACCTACATGGTCCTCATGATCATCAATCACTACTCTCAGTAGACCGTCAGATGAGTATGCTCGATGCCTATGCCGGAAGTGATAAAATGCTTGAAAACTACTCTCAATTATTTAGCGAGTGGAAAGAAAAGAGTATGCGTTTGGAAGATCTTCGTAACTCAGAGCGAGCAAACGAACAGGAACTTGATTTACTAAAATTCCAAGTAGAAGAAATAGAATCCGCAGATCTGAAACCTGATGAAGAAGAGGAGATAGAGCAACGCTATCAGCGAGCGTCTAATAGCTCTAAACTGGTAGAAATTTCTGCTAAGATGGCTAGTCTGCTAGAGGGGAATAATCAAGCTCTAGGTGAAGTGCAACGTGCTGCTGCAGAGTTGACAAAGCTAGATCCAAGTATCGAATCCAAACTAGAGGGACTAGAGCAAGCAGTGTTAGAATTACAAGACTTAGAGTCCGAAATGACAGTCTACAGCGAAGATCTAGAAATGGATCCAGAGGAAGAAAATCAACTAGCCGATCGCATCAACACCTTTGAAAATCTCAAGCGTAAGTATGGATCGACGCTACAAGATGTGATCAAGCATGGTGATGAAGCTAGTGAGCGGCTTTTCGAAATAGAGAACCGTGACGGCGTCCTTGAAGAACTTCAAGCTGAGGTTGATGAAATTCGTAAATCACTAACCACAGCTGGTAAAAAGCTTACTGCTGTTAGAAAGAAATCTACTAAGAAACTAGCGAAGATTATCGCGGATCATCTCAAGGAACTCGGCTTCAAGCAAGCAGCCTTTGAAGTAGATCTTATAACATTAGAAAAGCCCGCATCCTTAGGTTTAGAGACTGTAGATTTCCAGTTCGGACCAAATCCAGGTGAGCCTCTAAAGCCACTGCGCCAGATAGCATCTAGCGGAGAGATTTCCCGTGTAATGCTCGCTGTGAAAAGCGCCCTAGCAGACCAAGACGCGACACCGCTCATGGTGTTCGATGAAATCGATGCCAATGTAGGAGGGGAAATAGCCCGAGCAGTGGGCGAGAAAATGGCAGTGCTAGGTCAACAGCACCAAGTTATCTCCATTACCCACTTTCCACAAGTCGCAGGTGTAGCGGATCAGCACTTCGTAGTAGAAAAACAAGTTACTAAAGGTCGCACCAACTCACTCCTTAGGCTAGTGGAAGGTAAACAGCGCGTGGATGAACTAGTCAGAATGCTAGGAGGTGGCGATGGAAAACAAGCAGTTGCTATGGCGAAGAGTTTACTAAAGTGAGATCTTCAGATGATTTTTTCCTTACTCATTAGGGTCATTAGGGTCATTAGGGGAAGGGTTTAAGGATGTAGTTTAAAAGATATAGAAAGGCTTTATCGTCTACCTTTTGCCAAGGGGGGCTATTACCCAGGTCTAATTCACTTTAAATCATAGAGGTTCAGTTCTCTAGGCTCTCCATCTGCCTGAGAGGATAAGATCCCAAGCGTTTCTGAGATTACGGTGATCGTAGTTCTATCTAGAATGTTTTTAGCTTAGAGTATTTAGGATCTCAATGTTAGGAGTTCTCCTAGGATGCTACCACCCTCAGATTCTCAGCAGTGCTGTTCGAGGATCTCGTAAAGATCCTACTAGAGAGCGATAGTTTAACATCAAAGTAAGATGATCTGATCATCCAATAAAAAAACCGCCATTGTCTTTCGACTTGGCGGCTTTTATAGTTAAGGAATGGAGCCGGATGTCAGAGTCGAACTGACGACCTGATGATTACAAATCAACTGCTCTACCACTGAGCTAATCCGGCGTCCCTTATTTGCTACCCAATCTCTTGTGAAGCGGACGGGAAATTGCATCATTTATTGGCTGCTGGCAAGATTATTTTACTGAATTATTGTATTTTTCTTTCACAATGATGACATAAGCTAAATTTAACGATGAACTCAATTAGTAGATATTACCTTCCACCTAGTGCATGGAAAGCTGAAGCACTGATACTTACAGGAGATGAAGCCCATCACTGCACCCGTGTTTTACGCTCAAAGTTGGGGGACTCTGTGGAGGTCTTCGATGGCCGAGGGAAAGCTGTGATGGGTGAAATAAGCGAACTTTCCAAAGATAAAGTAGTGATTATTCTGAATGGAGAGGCACAAACCTCATTCAAATCTAGTGAAATTCATCTCTGCCAAGCGATTCCTAAAGGTGGTAATATGGAATTGATCGTGCAAAAAGCGGTGGAGCTAGGAGTTGCTAGTATACAGCCTCTAATCACCGATAACACTGTGGCTCGGCCTGAGCAACTAAAGAAGAAGCAGGAGAAGTGGCAGCGTATAGCGCTGGAGGCTTGTAAGCAATGTGGTCAGAATTATCTTCCAGAGGTAAGGGAAGTAGCTAAGTTCTCTGATTTTATTAAAGTTCCTAATCTTAAGGAATTAAATATTGTCGCTGCTCTACATCCGGAAAGTGTGAAGTTTGCGGAGGTGTTTCCTACAGATAAAAAATCAGTCACTCTATTAGTAGGTCCAGAAGGAGATTTTTCTAACAGTGAGTATGAGCAGATGTTAGAGTGTGGTTTCCAGCCAATTTCTATTGGTGAAATAGTGCTACGCGTGGAGACCGCTACGCTGTATTGTCTGAGTGTGCTAAAGCATGAGATAGAGCGTTAGTTAAATCAGCATAAAGTTCAGCTTCAGTGAACGGATACTATGAAACCATTCACAGAGATGCGACTTTGTCTTTCCCGGTGCTATTATAGGATTCGCATTCAGCCAATGGTAAATCTTCAAATGTTAACTAGCAGTGTGGCCAGCTTAGTTTCTTACCTGCTAGCAGGTGTAAGTGGAGGTGGGGGACAGCTTCGCCTCCGTCTGGTCCATTATTGATGACTATGCGAAAGCCGTTTTCGTGGAAGCCTTCCCTACGTGCTATTTCTTGAGCCATGAGCATGAGGTGCCCTAGTGTGACCTGATCATCTGGTGATGCTTCACCTATGCGAACGATACGTTTCTTAGGAACTAGGAGTAGATGGATCGGTGCGGTAGGGGCGATGTCTTTGAAGCAGATGCAGAGGTCGTCCTCGTAGATGATGTTGGCAGGGATTTCGCGGGCGATGATTTTTTCGAAAATAGTAGTCTCACTCATGAGAACTATTTTAAGAAATTTGAAATGAGTTTACAACTTATGAATTTTGTCATGCCTAGATTTAGATAACCTGTAAGACTATGCAAGAAGGACAAATAATATCAGAAACTAAACGCAAATTTCTCACCAAGATGATGATGAGGAGTGCGCTTTTATTCACTGCACCTGTTGCGTTTGCAGAGCTGTTAGTGCAGACGCCTGAAGATTAGAATCGAAGCACTTTTTTTCTGAATAACGCGGCATCAGTATTGTCATCGCCGAGCTTCATGATCTTTAGTGTGACCTCGGGCTTATCTTTAGTATCCCAATCAATATCTATAGTTCCGTAGTTACGTTTATTGAAGTAGCTGTCATCCACTCGGTGGGAGTTCTTGCTTTCCCATGCATTAGCATGAGTAAGCCCGCTGGTTGTCATCTCTGTCAGAGTGAAGTCTAGTCCAGATTCATTTGGTTCCACTTGCGAGAACTCTGCTAAATGACGGTCGCCGCTGAGTAGAACGACATTCTTAGTTTGAGTCTTTTTAAGTAGCTCAAAGAAGCGTTCTCTCTCAGCGGGGATATTCGCCCACTTTTCATAGCCGTGATCCACAGTGATGACCTGGATACTAGAGACTATGATGCGTAGATCAGCGGGCTTTCTAAGCTCGCTCTCTAGCCAAATCCATTGAGCTTCTCCTAGCATGGTGGCGTTAGGATTATTGTTAGGGAGATAGACTTTCATCTTTCCGATCTTCTTACGCTCAAGTGAACTGCGATTATAGCGCGTATCTAGATTAATTATCTGTAGTCGCTTTTTTATAGGTCCAGAGATATAGCTGTGGTAGATCCCATCTTGTTTTCTTGCCGGGTGATCATCAGTGAAATCGTATGAATCAAGGAAGATTTGCTGTGATTCCTGTTTCTTAGGATATTCCGCTCCTGCGTCATTTTTACCATAGTCATGATCATCCCAGACTGGAATAATAGGGCGCTGGGAAGAAAATTTCTTATAGCTGGGAAGCTCAAGTAGTTTCGCATAGCTAGCTTCCATCTTGTCCATATCTTGAGTATCGGCATAGATATTATCACCCATGAAGAGAAAGAGCTGGGGATTACTAGCCGCGATGATTCCCCAGACTTCCTTATTCTTAGAGGTAGCACGGTAGCATGAACCACACGCTAGGTGGGTAATGACAGTCTGATTAGTATTATCGCTCTCTATATCAAGATGGGAGGAATCATCATTCTTACAAGAAATGAGAGCTGTAGAAATGGCTAGAGATGCTAGAACTATTCTTAAGGTGAAATTATGTTGTAATCGATACATAGGGTGTAAATTACGTAATATTAAATTTTTAGCAATGATGATAAATTAGTAATAATTTGCGAAGACCAGAACTAAAAAACCTAAAAGCTAGTGTTGCAATATAATAATAGAAGGCGTATGGAAGTCATATGAGCACTCTTCTAGAAGAATCAGCAGTAATGGCTAAGACAAAAGAACTTTGCACGGCAATCGTCGAGCAGGAGTCTTTTACAAAGCTACAATCACAAGTCGAAAAATTCCTCAGCAATGATGAAGCTCGACTTCAGTATCAGTCAGTCCATGAGATGGGCGACTCACTGAACCAAAAGCAACAGTCAGGTGTAGAGCTTAGCGAATCTGAAATCTCAGAGTTCGAAACCACTCGTGAGCAGCTTCTGAAGAACGACACAGTCACCGACTTCATGGCAGCTCAGAAAGAGCTTCAGGCAATCCAGAGCACAGTCACTAAGTTCGTAGGAATGACATTAGAGCTAGGCAGAGTGCCTACCCAAGATGACATCGAAGCTGCCAATAGCGGTGGTGGATGATGTGGTGGTGGATGTGGCTGCTAGTTTAGCTAGCCAAAAAGAAAGATTTATGAATAATAAGCGCATACATCCTCGCTGGATGTATGCGCTTCTTTTTTGCGCAATGTCTACAGGTAAGAGCCTGCATATATAAGTGGAAGAACCTCATAAATTTTCATTAAGTAATAAAAACATGGATCCAGAATTAAACAGACTAGAAAAAGACTTTTCCGTAAGGCTCGATCGTTGGATATCTAAGCAAGGCATACTTTTTCAGCTCAAACATTCTTCTGGTGCTGGCTCGATGTTACCAAAAATCTGCGCCCTACTCTTCAGATTATTAATTGTAGTGCTTATAGGCTTAATCATCTTCTGGTTCTACTTGAAAAACCGCCCTAATTCCGAGGGGTTCAAGGCTGACTTAGAACAACAAATAAAATCAGGTACTAATTCTAAAAGCGTAAAAGTGAACAGCGCAGAGCGTTACAAGGGAGGATTACTGGACGCCCAATTAAAGATAAGTAACTTCACATTAGGAGGCTCTGAGAATTCTTTTTACGAAGATTGGTATGCAGAGGAGAAAGAGCGAAACCTTAACGGTCTGGAATATACCGTAAATAATCGTAAAGAACTCATCGCAAGATCTGTGATAGTTCAGCCGCTTGGTATAGGTGATGGATTATTGAACGGGTGGAGTGGCAAGAAAATCACCCTAGGCAGCTTACAAGCTCATTTAAAAACAGGAGCAGAAACAGATGAGCTAGCGATGGCTTCCTATTTAAGTATATTTAAAGAATACGAAAGTCTAGTGGTGAACAATATCTTCATAGAAGACGCTAATATAGGCTGGGGCTATGATACTTCTAAGGGCTCAATCAAAGGTGCTGCAATCGAAGCTTTTAAGCAAAATGGTATTTGGCAAATCTCTGTTACTGGAGGTATCTTTTCACATGGGTGGCTACAGGATGCTCACATTAAGAAAATGAATATTGAATGTCATAAAGATGGTACAGTAAAAGTAGTAAATGCAGATCTCCGAATGGGAGGCGGAACATTTAAATTTGATGCAGAGATTAAGATTAAATCTAAACCATACGTGAAAGGCAAGTTTGCCTTTGAAGGCGTAGAGGTGCTAGATCTTGTCGGTAAAAATTATGCATACTGGCTTGATGGGCAGGTTAAAGGCGAGGGCACATTAGAAGGCAGGCTAAACTCACTTGGAGGAGTTAATACTAGAGCGTCGGTAAAGCTCAAAGCTCCCTCTGTCGCAGTATTTAACACAGGTAATGGGAGGTCTGAGCAACAGGAAATAAGCTCGGCTGATAGCTTCCTTATTATCCGAGGAAGATTCCCTATCTTAAAAACGATGCAGCGAATCAATGGTGTGAATAGCTACAACCTCTTGCGACTCAATATTGGTCAATTCGAGATTGAACAAAAGGGAGGAAATACGCGAATTAATGATATAAGTGTTAGATCTGACGACTTCCTCATCATGGAAGGTTCTGTTAAATATGATTTAACCAATCTCAAAAATAAAAATAAGCTAGAAGTGGATCCAGACTCAGAGCTCACAAGTTTTATTGATGAAAATGAGTCTAATATAGGCGATAATGGATCTGAGAATGTCGATCTAGCCACTGACATTACTCAAGAACGATTAGTGAAAACCTTCAGTGGTGAATTAACCATGGGCTTCGTCCCACAAGTATTTGAAGAATATCCAGAAATACTTAAAGTCTATCCAGAAGATACAAATACTATTAGGGTCTGGATCCCTGTTAAAATGGAAGGGGATATCACTGAAGTATCTAGTAGCACAGCAAGAAAGTTAGATAAACTTGTGCAAGAAGCTCGTGAGGAAAAAGAAAATAATTAAAGTAGGCAGAAAAAGCTTGCAGAAAATCAAATACCCCCCTAGGTTGCCGCTCTAGTCCAAAAGCACCTGTTGCGGACTAACAATTTAATCGCGGGATGGAGCAGTCAGGTAGCTCGTCAGGCTCATAACCTGAAGGTCATAGGTTCAAATCCTATTCCCGTAACCAATTTAAACGCTGTAACTTTAACGAGTTACAGCGTTTTTTGTGCTCTGCCAGTTGTCGAATTTGGTGTTATTTTAAAGTGAACTTTCTATCATCGTATTTCACATTGAATACCTCAATATACTGCGTCTCAAATTCCATATCTACATGCTTGAGCGCGGAGTTTAGCATAGTGAAGTAGATGTAATCGTCTGGCTTTTTCATGAGCAGAATGATACCAGGTTTAGTGTCCTTCTGCATAGCATACCACAGGGCTTGACCGATTGATTGTTTCCACTTGGACGCCCATTCTACTTCTATTGCATGGTTATCAGTAAGGATGTCTATTCTACCACCTTTGATAGTGACTTCGGATTCACCGTCTAGCTGTTCGGCTAATTTTCCGATGTAATAAGCTTCGTAATTTTTCTCTTTCGATGAGGGCTCATCATCTAACCACGTAGTTTTTAGTTTGATCCATGTGAAGAGGCAGATCGAGAGTAGGATGGTAGTAATTATTTTGAATTTCCAGTATTTCATAAATAAAGTATGAGCTAGAGAGAAGATGGATCTGTAATGTATGTATAGGTAAATTACTCAAGAAGTAAAATATACATTGATAAAATAGAGTCCAACCTTAGGTTAAATCTAACATGAAAATGAAACTATTAACTACTCTTTTTGCATCTATGGCGATGGTGTCATGTGGCGGAGATAAAGAGGAGACTAAAACCGAAGTAAAAGTAAAAGCAAATACTGTATATGAAGTGGAGAAGGCTACTCCGTCTAAGGTATCTGGGTCTCTTGCTACTGTGGCTCAGAAATTTGATGGGGAGAAATATTCTCCTACTAAGCTGGCTCATAACATTGATTACTTCATTGTTTACTACACCGCTAGCTGGTGACCTCCTTGTAAAGCATCTGTTCCACAGTTAGTGGAAAAATATAACGATAAGATTGCTAAAATAGATAACGTAGAGCTAGTTCAAGTGAGTCAGGATGAAGATGTTGAGGAAGCCTCAGCATGGGCTAAAAAGGAATCATTCCCGTGGCCTACTATTCTCAAAGCAGATATCGCTAAAACATTCTTAAAAGACGTTAAGACTGAGTTCGTACCTACCTACATATTGTTTGATAAAGAAGGAAATGAGCTACTGCGCAGTGATAATTCAGATCCGCTGATGGCGAAACTGAAAGAAGTGAATAAATAACCACTAGTTTCTGATCAATTTTTTATCCTAAACCTTAGTAGATAATTTCTTATAGGGATTTAGGATTTTTTTATTATTGTTATGAGTAAATGACTTGCGGAAATAATAGAGGCATTATAAGCCAGAACTTATGCAACGCTATTTCTTACTCCTACTTCCATGGTTTCTCGCTCAGTGCGCGTCACTAGATGAGAGTGCCTATCGCCATCTAAATCATCAGGAGGCAGCTAAGAATAGTGGAACAGTTGTAGAATCTACGGATTTTAAAGCTAAGCTAACTAAGGTAGCTAAAGCATCTTGGCATAATCAATGTGAAGTAAAAACACTTCCTAATGGCGATGCTTTTTTCCCTGCGATGAGAGCTGCGGTTAATAATGCTAAGAAAACGATCACCTTTGAAACCTTCGCTATGGTTAGCGGTACAGAGTCATATTACTTCTGCGAGGCACTAGCCAAAAAGGCTCGTCAGGGTGTAAAAGTGCACGTAGTTCTCGACGGTGTAGGCTCTCGTAAATTAGGAAAAGTCTGCACTGATCTCCTCGTTAAAAATGGTGTCCAACTTAAATGGTATCGTAAATTTAACCCACTACGTCTCTACCATATTAATAACCGTGACCACAGAAAGCTTCTTGTCGTTGACGGAAAAGTAGGCTTCATAGGCGGTGCTGGCTACGCTAATTCTTGGATGGGAAATGCTTCTAATTTAAGTGAGTGGAGAGATACGATGTATCAAGTAAATGGAAAAGCCGTGGCTGATATGCAGCATACTTTTGCAGATAACTGGAAGGAACTCACTAGAGAAACTCTATCTGGAAATGAATACTATCCTCCGCTGAGTAATGCGGGAAACCAAGCTGTGCAGATCACTATGGGAGCACCTAGAGAACGTGGAGATACGTTGGGTGCATCTTATTTACTCTCCATAGATGCAGCGCAGAAATCTATCCTTATCGAGCATGCATACTTCGCTCCTAATAAAGAACTGCGAGAGGCTATCAAGAGAGCGTGTGCGCGTGGTGTAAAAGTTAAAGTGATCGTCCCAGGAGATCCTATTGACTCTAAAATTCTCCGTGAAGCTTCGAAAATTTACTGGCCAGAACTGATGGCTGCTGGTGTAGAATACTACGAGTACCAAACCTCTATGATGCATGCCAAACTTATGGTAATAGATGATTATCTAACTATTGCGGGATCTGGCAATTTTGATGACCGTACTTACTTTATCAATGACGAAGCCAATATCCATATTTTGAGCAAGAAGGTAGCTGCTGATCAGAGGAAAATGTTTCTCAGCGATCTCAAGCAATGTAAAAAAATGGCTCCTAGGGATGCTCGCGTGAAGCTGAAATCACTACCTACAAGGATAGGCGCTTATTTAGTGATGCCTCAACTGTAGAGTTTCAGCTCTTTCATATTACTCAAGCTGCTTACTTACAGTAATATATGATTTTTGTTTAAGTTGTGTTAAGGTGTTAGTTATTTATTGTTAATTGAGCGAAGTAGTGCTATACAAGAGTATTAATGAATCAGCAATCTCCCACAACTAACCCTGAGCCTTCATCTCTCGCAGATTCAAGATCTGTAGAGAAAGAAGCCTCGCCAAATGCGATGAAAGCAGTATCCAAGAAAAAGATTAACCTAAAAACTATTTTTTGGGATATCCTTTGCGTTGGAGCTATTGTCGCAGCTGCAATCTTCGGCAAACTTTGGTATGAATCTAAGTCTGGCTCACAAAATGAATTAAATAAGCTCAGAGCTTCTAATAATAAGACGATTGAGAATTTAAAAAGAGAAAATCAGATTAATGAAATGGCATTATCTGAAAACGCTCAGACCTACAGTCAAACCTACAAGAATAGTGCTCAGCAATTCAGCTCTGACATAGAAGACAAGGATAGTAGGATTACTAAACTGAAGCGTGATGTAGTGCAGTTAAACCAAGATAAGCTCGAAGTGGAACACCGCTGGAGAGCTCCTCTGATGGATGCTCTAGAGATATCTCAGGATATTTATGCCATGAAATGGCAGGAAAACAGCAAAGTTCTCTCCGCGATGGAAAACCGTTCAGCAAGGACTGCTAATATTTGCCAAAAATGGGAATTACTTTGCCAGAAACTAGAGCCGTATCCAGAGTTCGCACCACAAATAGCTAAGCTTAAGATCCGTCTTTCACAGGCATACAGCGGGCTAGGATTTATAGATCGTATTAATTTCGAAGCCATCGACTGGGAAATCTCTGGTATGGCAGATAAGCGGTCTGAAATAGAAGCCCATGTTTGGTATAAGGTAGCAGACCGTTTAATCAAATCAGGAAAGGTCGAGGAAGCAAAAAAATATGCAGCACTAGCTAAGGCTGCAGCAGATTCTATACAGGAAAGCCCAGATGAAGTAGGTAAGAAGGATTACTATGTGGCAATGACCCACCTATTAGATGCAGACCTCACAGCAAATGATAATCCTAAAAAAGCAATGGAAGGTTACTTACTAGCATGTGAAAACCTATCTAACATAATGACCACTTTTCCAGCTAACAACAGAGTGAAAGACATCTTTATACAGGCGTGCATAGATGGTGCCGCACTCGGTGAGTCTGTGACTAATGCAGGAAATGCTGAGAAGTTAGGTGAAGAAGCTTATAAGAAAATATTAGTTCTGATGAGTAAGCATCCTAAATTACAAAAACCTAAGGTGTTTTACGCAGAAGCAAAGATCAAAGAGGCAGAAGAACTGATCAAAGATGGTGACCAAGCTAAGGCTCAGAAAGCGATCGATGAAGCAAAAGCAATGGTGAAAAAATCAGGTGGTGATGTCTTGCTCAGTGCATCTATAGATAGCACTCAAGCATTTATCTACTGGGACCGTGGTCAGCGATCAAAGGCAATCGAGATGATGAACAATGCCATTTCAAAAGTTAAAAAACTCAAATCTAATAACTCTAGCAAACAAGAAGTGAACTATCAATTAGCGTCACTATACTGGGTGAGATCATCTATGCAGGTTCAGACTGCAGAAGCGATAGAGGATGGGCAGACTGCTGTATCCTATCTCGTAGAGCTGGTGCAAAATGGAGCTGGCAAACGGGAAGCATCCGCGAGAAGAATGATTGCCATCATATACAGCGATATAGGTGAGCAAGCATACACGACCAGTCAGAAGTCAGTTGCCAAGCAATACTTTATCCAAGCTAAAAAGCAGTGGGAATATCTTTCCAAAAAATGGGGGACGAATGATGAGTATAAAGAAGGAGAAAGATGGTGTTCTTGGAGAATAAAAAGTCTTTAGATATCTCTTCTAATGAGTGTTTTCTTGGATTAATTGAGTTGAAAAGCCTATTCTATACTCACCTGATAGTTGATCAGGTAGTAAAGAATATATAGGCATAAGTTTTAATTACTTAATATCTTTTAGAAGAGGAATAGATCCTGTGATTTTTGTGCCATCTGGTTTAGTGATTTCTACCCACCATTTAGCATCTGCTGGAAGTGGTTTTGGTGCAGTAGTGTGGATGTCGTAGTCGTTATGTGATGGTGTATAGACTCCTTTTCCTGCTGAAGAAAGAGTCTTGTCTGCGGTTCCTATCCACACTCTTACAACGGTTTCCCCTCCATCATTAAATGGTAATTTGACGATGAGGTGGCCCTCTTTGCCCGCTTCTACTGCCCCATGACCTTGCGCTGCTTCTACTTTGATGCCTTCTATGTCATGCGAACCTAGAGCTACTTCTTCACCATGATCATGATCGTGGTCATCATGCTCGTCGTGATCTTCATGCCCATCGTGATCTTTATGTTCGGTGGTCGAGTGATCATGGCTGTGACCATGCTGATCTTTATCTCCACAGCTGATGAGTAGTCCTGAAAGGGCTAATGTGGATAGTAATGTGTATTTTGTTTTCATATTCTTATTATTTTTTGTTGTTAGTAGTTTATGTTGTTTTCGTTGATGTAACAACTATGGTTAGATTCTTTTTTTATCAGGATTTTTATGAATGGCTGCGAATCCTGCTGGGACGATGATTAGATTGAGAAATGTGGAAGATAATAGTCCTCCTAAGATCACTACAGATAGAGGAGCTAATATTTCATTTCCTGGTTGATCGCCTTTCAAGACTAGTGGGATAACAGCCAATGCAGCAGTCAGAGCGGTCATTAGGATCGGGATAAGTCGCTCGGCTGAACCTTGAATGATCGCTTCAGACATGGTTTTGCCTTCGTGTTTCATGAGATGCTCATAGTGATTAACTAAGAGTATACCATTTCTCACTGCGATACCGAATAGGGTGATGAAGCCTACCATGCTGGCGATGGAAATTACGGGTGCTGTGTAGTGACCACCTAGATTAAATAAAGCAGCGGTATTGCTAATTAAATCAGGCGATTCAGTGATATAGATAGCAGCGATTCCTCCGATAAGGGCCAGTGGGAGATTGACCATGACAAGTAAGGAAACTTTGAATGAACCGATGGCCAGCTGAAGTAAGAAAACCATAATGACTAATACTATCCCACTGTAGAGAAAGATGGTTTTACTTGCTGCTTGCTGAGCTTCGAATTGGCCTCCGTAGTTGACTGTGTAGCCATATTTCTGAACGATAGGATCCACTCTCTCTTGTACTTGCTCTACGAGGTGGCCCAGATTGTAGCCTTCTTCTACATTGAGAGTGACCACTGCTTTACGTTGGGCATTTTCGCGGGCTATGAGGTTTGATGTCATCTCGGGACCTATGTCAGCGACCTCGTGAAGTCTGACTAATGCTCCAGATTTCCCACGTAGAATGAGGTTCTCTATTTTTTTAATGTCGTCACGATCTTCTTCTTCCATGCGGACGGCTAGATTATATCTTTTTACTCCTTCGTTGACCTCAGCGACAGTCACTCCAAAGGCAGCGTTTCTTACCTGCTCTGCAGCTGATTGTGGGGTTAGTCCATAGGAAGCTAGATCGGTAGGTCGATAGCTTATAGGCAAGGACTGGATCATGACTTCGCGGTTAGCTGCCACATCTCTGGCTCCAGGTAGAGGCTTTAGGACAGCTTCTATTTCTTTAGCAATGACGCGTAATTTCTCCAGGTCATCTCCATAGACATTGATGGCTATAGCGGCTGGTGTTCCTGAGAGAATGTGACTGAGCCTGTGCTCAATGGGTTGCCCAATATTTGTTGAGATACCAGGCACTTTTTCTAAGATTTTACTGATCTGATTGCGGACTGCATCATTATCAAATCCCTGCTTCACATTTACCTCCATTTCGGAATTACTCACTGGCTCAGCATGTTCGTCTCTCTCTGCTCTTCCTGTTCTACGAGTCACACTTTTCACACCTTCTAGCTTGAGTAACTGCTTTTCGATAGAGCTAGCCATGCGGTCGCTGGCATTCAGAGATGTCCCAGGAGGCGCAAAGAGAAAGACGGTAAATGTGCCTTCTTTGAATTCAGGTAAAAAGGATTTTCCGAATGTAGAGCTAAGCCAAAGTGCCAGAACGGTAGTTACTAATGCGAGTGTGATGACCGTCTTCTTAAACTGCACTGCTCGCTTCAAGATAGGGGTATAGACTGACTTTAGCCATCTCACTAAAGGAGGTTCAGCAGATTTATCTGCATCGGCTTTTCCTTTCATCAAATATCTGCACATCGCTGGCGTCACAGTAAGCGCGACTAGAAGTGAGGCTATAATAGAGACTCCAAACGCAATTCCGAGAGGACGGAAAAATCTGCCTTCAATTCCTTCCAGAAACATGAGCGGTAAGAAGGCTAGCACGATGATGATAGTAGCGAATACCATAGCCGGTCGGATTTCATTACTTGCATCTAACAGAACTTTCATCCGTGGCTGGCGTTCTAATTCAGGCTTAGCTGCGTTTTCGTTAAGTCTGCGGAAGACGTTTTCTACATCAATAATTGCATCATCAACGAGGCTACCAACAGCCACCGCTAAACCACCCAAGGTCATAACATTGATCGACATATCAAACCAATCAAACACTAGTAATCCCGTAGCAAGAGAGAGCGGAATGGCTGTTAGAGTGATAATAGTCGTCTTGAAATTTAGCAAGAATAAGATCAGGATGACTGCTACAATAATGGCTGCATCACGCAGTGCGTGGACGACATTTGTGACGGAGAGATTGATGAAGTCTGACTGACGGAAGATTTGTCGATTGATTTTTAACCCTTCTGGCAATGAATTTTCCAAACCATCGAGAGTTTTATCGATGCTATCCGTGAGGATAAGTGTGTTGGTGCCTGGAGCTTTTTGAATGGTCATGACTACGGCGCTATTACCACCATCAGCACCAGTTCCTCGTTTAGGTGCGGGCCCGATTTTTACATTAGCGACCTGTCCGATCGTTACTGGGAATCCGTTGTGGTACTTGATCACTGTTCCTGAAATGTCTTTCACTGATGCTACTCTTCCACTCTGTCTCAGGGGGGTTTCTAGTGAGTTTACATCGGGTAAATACCCTGCACTTAGTGTGGTGTGTGATTGCTCTGTAGCCTCGATGACATTCTGGATAGTCAAATCGTAAAGTAGCAGGTCGTCTTGACGCACAAGAACCTGATACTCTGGCAATTCTCCCCCGATGACTGAAACCTGTGACACTCCAGGGATAGCTAGAAGTTTATTTCGTAAGTCAAACTCAGCGTAGGATCGCAGGTCTAGTTCATCCATCGTTTTATCTGGAGATGATATAGCTAGCAGCATGATTTCCCCAGTAATCGAGGTGATAGGAGTCATTTCAGCATGAGCATCTTTTGGCAAATCCTCACGCACAGAGTCCAGCCGCTCAGAGACGAGCTGACGAGCGGTGTAGATATCTGTTCCCCAGTCGAACTCCACGTAGGCGACGGAAAGCCCAATGGCACTTGATGTGCGTACACGTCTAACACCAGGGACTCCGTTGACTGAGCTTTCTATCGGGAAGGTCACGTATTGCTCAACCTCATCGGCAGCTAGCCCGGGTGACTCCGTCATGATGACTACCGTAGGCGCATTCAATTCTGGGAACACATCTACGGGAGTCTTAGAAAGACGCATCCCTACTACGGCTAGTAGAATACCAGCGAGTATGAGCACTAGCGATGAGCGCTCTAGGGAAAATTTAATTAGTTTACTTAACATAAGATCGAGATTTTAGTTAGTGATCAGTATCGTGAAATGTTCCATCTGCATGGAAATGTCCACCTTCTTGAGTTTTTCCACCTTGTTCACTCGCTAACTTCAGCTCGTAAACTCCGTTGAGAACGACTTCATCATTCGGTCCTAGCTCACTCATGATTTCTATCCAGCGACCATCACTAACTCCTAGGTCTGCTTCCACACGGATCGCTTTATTAGGATCTTTTGGATCACGTTTGAAAAACACATGTGTTAGTCCATCTCTAACTACTGCTGACTTAGGAATAGCTAACACGATGCCATCAGTAGATTCCTCAGCTATTTCTAGAAAGGCTGAAACGCCCGATCTAGACCATGCTCTATCCCCACTCGAATCGCTAGGTTTGGCATAAAGGGTGATAGTGCGATTAGTCGCATCGGCAGTTAGACCTATTTTAAGTTTCGCAGGAATAGAGTCATTGATGTCACCATTATTAGCCTGTGGAGACACTATGTTCACTACCTGTCCGTCTTTAAAACGTGAAATATCACTCTGTAGTGCCATCGCACGGAAACGCACTTTGACAGGATTGATCGTAGTCAGAATCAGCGATGATTCATCGACAAATGCTCCATTGGTCACGGCTAGTGCAGAGACTACGCCAGCTTCACTCGCTCTCACCTCTATCCAGTCCGTTACTTTTTCAAGATCCGCTTCTACTCCCATAGCTTGGGCGATACTGTCGAATAAGGACTCAGCTGCTTTCAATATGGCTTGTTTACGTGTTACTTCAGTTTTTAGACTGGCTACTTTAGCGTTCAAATCAGCTCGTTTAAAGTTTGCTTTTTGTAGCTCCGTTTGTCGTTTTCTCGCCAGATTATACTTGTCAGTAGCTTGCTTGAGTTCAGCCTTAGCGAGTTCGATTTTCTGTATCATACCCAGAAGCTCGATTGATTTAAATCGATACAGAGGTGTTCCTTTCTCTACTTTATCAAATTGATCCACTAGGAAATCAATGTATCCAGAGACCATCATACGGTGTTCATGTTTTGCTAAAGGAAGTAGTTCAAAAGAACCAGGAACGCGGAAGGCATTCTGCACATTGCGGCGTTCCACTTTAGCAAAAGTAATGCCTAAGTTGCTACGCACAGTTAAGGGGATATTGATTCGGTTAGTTAGCTCTTCTGGCTCTTCCATTTCTGTATCCGCTGAAGCGAGTTGCTTTTCGCTAGTACAGGAAGTTGTGCTCGATAGTATCGCAATGAGGGCTAAGTATCTTAAGTTAAAATAGTTCATAATGTTATTTATGGGTGATGACTGATTTGTGATTAGTAGGTCCTAACAGAAAACGAATATCTGATTCTACCTGTGATTTTTTAAGCTGAATATCGATAGCTTTGAGCTTTGCTTCGTGAGATTTGACCAAGCTTTCTAGTAATACGAGACTGTCGCTCTCACCGAGTGCAATGAGCTTTTTGGTATCGCTTAGCTGTCTATCCACCATGGGAATCAGCGTCTCTTTCATGGATGCACTTTGTGAGGCAAGAGCAGACTTTCTAGCCATGAGTGCCGCGATTTTGCCCACGTATCGCTGGTATTCAGTCTCAAATGAAGCCTGAGCTACTTGGCGATTTGCCCTAGCCTTAGCAATGCCACCTCTATTCGCATTTAACGAGGGAATAGGAATTACACCCAGAAAACCAATACTAGACTGACCTTGATCTCTTTCTCCCTGACCACCAATTTCAAGATCCGGATATTGTTTTTTGATTTCTAACAGGAGATCATATTCCGCTACTTTATATTCGCTTCGCAGTCTATTGAGCGATGGATTGTTCACCGCAAGACGTTTGTTACTCGGAGTCCAGCTGCTCACATTGAGTGTAGAAATCAGCTTCACTGGAGCATTGGGCGAAAGTCCCATCAGTCCACGGATTTCCTGCTCCATAGCTAGTAGTTCACCTCTCAAGCGATCAGCCTCGATCTTCTGAGAAATTTGCTCTATAGAGAATAGATTAGCTTCTGTTGCTGGTATTTCACCCTGCTCAGAGAGCTGTTTAGTTGATTTTACGATTGAGCTTAGGTAGCTCACAATATTCACAGTTTGATCAAGCTCACTTTGTAGTGCTGACCATGCTAACCATGATTTCTCAAGGTCATTCGACACTCTCCATTCTTCCTCAGCCACACGATCCAGCTCTGCATGAAGTGCTGCTTTTGCATGAGACTTCTCTACTCTAAGTCGACCAGAGAGGGGGACTGTTAGAGAAATTGATGAACCTATGATCCATGGTTTAGGAACACTTTTGGTTACTCTAAGAACGTCAAAACTCACTGTAGGGTCATCCCAAAGCCCGGCATGTTTAGCTGTCGCAGCTGCTACATTAGCCTTCAATCTGGCGACTCTTAAGTCTGGGTTATAAACCAAAGCGATCATCTGAGCTTCGCTTATAGACACTCCATTTGATGGATTGAAAGTCCTAGATTTCCCAGACCTAGTCTCAATACGTTTCACGAAATCCATCACTAAATCAGTGTCAGGAGCTTGATCTAGCCATTTATTGGAATGACTAGATAGATCGAGAGGTCGCTTTTGAAATGTTTGTAATCCTTGGCATCCTACCAGAGGAACCATAATGCAAAATGCGATGAAGCATTTGACGGTTTTCACTACTGTTACTTTATTTATCTGGTCTAAACCGATCTTGTGTTGTCTATTTTTTTTCATAATGCCTCTAATCTAAGGGCTATAGAAAGTGTTCATTGATGCTAAATATGTTTTCTTACTAAGTTCAAAGACCATATTTACGAGAACACGAGTACGTGAAATTAGGTCGAACTAAGAAGAAATATTCTTCGAGTAATAGTGATCATTCAATGCGAATCTTACCAAAGATAACTGTGATATAAGCCAGTCATAACTCAAGGCTGACTGTAATCATTGTGAATAGAGAATCTGAGATCTCTACTCAATGCGTTGCTGCACTATTTGAATTAACCCAATTGAGGAGGCTTGATGAGGTCATAGAAGGGACCGTCAGGGACAGTGTCAGACACATGTGAAAAACTATATCTAGCGATGTGTGCAAATTGAGTAGATGAGACCTTGGCCAAACATGCGGCAGGTAAGTCTATAGAAACGAAATGCGAATGAGAATGCGAACGGTCATGTGGATCCTGTGAGTGATCATCGTCCTCATTGTTATTCTCATCGTGATCATGACCGTGGTCATGGTGACTATGATGTGATCCACAGTGCGAGTGTTCATCTTGTGTAGTATGATTACAAGCTAAACTGTGCGAATTACAATTCACATCATCATGAGCGTGATCATGTTTCACCTCGATAGTATACGAAGATCCTAGACAGCAGAATAATCCCACTGCAAAAATCAAAATAGCATGAATGACGCTGCGTATGGATTTGTTTATAAACACTGAATTCAATATTGACGGATGAATCATTTAGTCAAGCCATTAACTTTTAAATACTTGTTCCTTGATGACAGTTCAATCGGATGATTTTTAATGGTAAATGAGCAAAATGTATCTATAGGAATGATAGTGATGATCACAAAGGTGATTAATAAATCTATAAATTAACTAGTCTAAAAATATGGCAATAGAAAGCTACGAAGGCATTGTGCCATTTATTCATGAGTCTGCGTTTGTTGCTGCAAGCGCAGATGTTATCGGCAATGTCACTATCGGTGAAGAAGCCAGTGTCTGGTATAATGCAACCCTGAGAGGGGACATCAATGAAATCGTCATTGGTCCTAAATCTAATGTTCAGGACAATGCTGTGCTTCATATGGCGGATGACTACGGCACCTATCTGGGCGAACTTGTCACCATCGGGCACAGTGCCATAGTTCATGCGGCTACGGTGAAGGACGAGGTCCTCGTCGGTATGGGCGCCTGTATTCTAGATGGAGCTGTTATCGGTGAGCGTAGTATCATAGGCGCTCAGGCACTAGTCACTGGAGGAATGGAAATTCCACCCGGCTCTCTAGTCCTAGGCAGCCCAGCCAGAGTAGTAAAAACCCTCGATCTGAAAGACCAAAGAGAGATCAAGAAGTGGGCTGAGAAGTATGTGAAGCAATCGAGAAAATACAAAGCTCGATAAGTTAAGTGTCATGGTAGCAATTTCTAAATTGCTGAAATCAAGCTGAAACTTAAAGATAGTTAGCCAAATTTAATACGCGTCAGTTAGCTGAGACGGCCTAGTGATTTTTTAGATTATAAATTTCATCTGCCAATAAATCCGCTTCTTGCTGATGGTGGGTAATTAAGAGTGTACTGATTTTTTCACGCTGAATAGTGCTTTTTAAAACCCTCATTATGTCTACGAGAGTTTCACGATCTAGACCAGTGAAGCTCTCGTCTAGACATAATAACTCTGGCTTAGCCGCTATGGCTCTGCCAATGGCTACGCGCTTAGCTTCTCCTCCTGAAAGCCAGCGCGGCAGTCGATCTAACAGAAGTGAAATCCCCAAACTCTCAGCTACTTCTGCTACACGTGCATGAACCTCAGCTTTTTTCCATTTTCTCATTAAAGGACCGTAAGCTAGATGTTCACGTACCGTCATTGTAGGAAATAAAACGTTATCTTGCGGTACTAGTCCTACCATTCGATCTCTTGGAACGGCATAGGTGATATCTTTTTCGCCATTGATTATACCACCGTTAATGACCTCACGCAGTCCACAGATAGCTTCCATGATAGTTGTTTTCCCAGAGCCGCTCTTACCCATTAATGCGAGACATTTCCCATTAGGGATTTTAAAACTGATATTAGAAATAGTGAACTCACCAGCTCTAATCGAAATGTTATCGATGCATATCATATTTAGCTCCTTTCTCAGTGCAGATTCTAACCGTCAGGATGGTGATCATAGCGAGTGCTATCATCAGAAGTGATATGATCACCGCACCGTTAACATTTCCTGTATTGATTTCTAGATAGACGGAAGTAGAAAGCACCTCTGTCTTGCCTCTAGTAGCTCCAGCAAATACAAGAATAGGTCCAAATTCGCCAAGGGCACGTGCCCAAGCAAGAGTTCCAGCGGCTACTATTCCTCGGTAGGACTGTGGCATAACAACATCGAAAAACGCACGGCCGCGCGATGCTCCTACCGTCATAGCCACATGTTCGCTACGTGGGTCAATCTGATCGAAAGTAGCTTTCACCGTCCGTATAGCAAAGGCTGCTGCTACAGTGAATTGTGCGACGATGATAGCGAACTTGGTATTAGTGATTCGGATGCCGATATGGCTTAAGTATCCATCGAGTGAATCTACTCCCCAACCGAGAATCTTAGGTGGGAAATTATTGAAAAGTATAAGTAAACTTAGACCAATAACGAGTGGAGGTAGGACCACTGGAATGTCTAATATAGCATCAATCACCGAGCGTCCCCAGAAGCGGTATCGGGAAAGTAAGTAACCGATCGGCACCGCGATGAAAACCGACAAAATGGCACTGATAGTACAACTAAGAAAAGTAAGTTTCACTGAACCCCATAGATTATCCCAGTCTAACATATCAACTCCACCAGGGTTATCCCAGTAGGCAGCGAGCACATACCAAACATCAGCTACGATCAGTAAAAGAATTAGAGCAATGTAAATGAACAAAGACATTCCCAGCCAAGCGCCAAACCAGCCACCTATGCCGAAATTATGTTTTTTTCTTTGGTTAGAATCTTTCATACTTTGAACAATCGGTCTTCCCATTAGTCTTCCCATTAGTCTGATCTCTAATAATGAGTTTAGCCATGGATTTAGTATGTTGGTAGCTCAATCAATTATCAAGTTTATCCGATTTATTCAACCTCACTCACAATAGAGGCGAATCCGTATTTTTCAAAGACTAGCGTTCCTTGATCTTTGGCAGTCAGATAACGTGCAAATTTCAGAGCTTCTGTTCTGTTTTTACTGTTTTCCAAGACACCAATCGTAGCATATTTGGGCTGCTGATCAAACTCTGGCACTATAACAAACTCGCTCTGATCAAATTGTGGTATTAAAGCGTCCCAGACAATTCCAGCATCTGAAGCTCCCAAATTTACTTGTAATGCAACTTCATTGACAGTGCCTACTTTAGAAATGATTCCATTTTCTATAGCAGTTAGTAGCTTCGCTTTTTCTAGGACTTGATGCGTGAATTTTCCCACTGCAGCAGAGCGTCTAGCAATGACTACTTTCACATCATTTTGTGTTAGATCATTTAGAGATTTAATATTTCTAGGGTTTCCTTTGGCTACTATAATTCCAGCTGTTAGTTTACTTACGGTTAAAGTTTCAGCGACCAGTCCCTGATCCTTCGCTTGATCTGTATAGCTTTTATCAGCTGGTAAATAGAGGTCGCCACCCGCTATTTCAAGCTTGGTAAGGAGCTGGCCTGAACCGCCAAAGTTTAATCTAATTTTAACACCGTACGCTTTTTCATACTGTCGTGCTATTTCTTCTACTGGTTTTTGTAATCCAGCAGCACAGTGCATTTCTAACTCATTTACACTGTTAGTAATACCTTCATCACTCAGCATGAAATAGAAACATAGCCCTAAAGCTACGAGCATAGTGGAGAGGATTCTTAATTTTTTCATGCCGGACAATAATTAGAGTTGGGCTGTCGGAGTATTTTGATTTTTAGTATATGCGTCGTCAATGTATTGATGCATAGTATCACCATTTCTGAGGATGGCAGCTAGTTAGTAACTTTATAAAAAAAATCCTCACTAGATTATCTCTAGTGAGGATTTAGAAGTCGTAGAATATTACTTCAGATCAAAGCGATCAAGGTTCATTACCTTGTCCCATGCTTTTACGAAGTCATTAGCAAACTTCTCTTTGCTGTCTTCTGTTGCGTAGACTTCAGCGAGTGCTCTTAGCTCGGAGTTAGATCCGAAGATAAGATCGACTCTCGTTCCTGTCCACTTCGCTGCGCCAGTTGCTCTGTCGCTGCCTTGGAATTCTTGCTCAGACGGTGAGGTCTCTTTCCAAGTCGTGCGGATGTTGAGTAGGTTGACGAAGAAGTCATTGGTGAGAGCTTCTTTCTTATCAGTGAAGACTCCGTGTGCAGAGCCATCATAGTTGGCACCGAGGACTCGGAGACCACCTACTAGCACTGTCATTTCTGGAGCTGTTAGAGTGAGTAGCTGAGCGCGATCCACGAGGAGCTTCTCTGCTGGCACTGAGTAAACTGTCTTAGAATAATTTCGGAATCCATCTGCTTGAGGCTCTAGCATTCCGACTGACTCTACGTCTGTCTGCTCAGCAGTAGCATCAGCTCTGCCTGGGGTGAATGGAACTGCCATAGTAACACCAGCATTGCTAAGCGCCTTTTCAACTCCTACGCAACCAGCGAGAACGATGAGGTCAGCGATAGATACTTGTTTACCGAAGTCTGACTGCACATTTTCCAGAGCACTGAGCACTGTGGAGAGTTGTGAAGGATTGTTCACTTCCCAGAATTTCTGCGGAGCGAGACGGATACGGGCTCCGTTAGCTCCACCACGTTTATCTGATCCACGGTAGGTAGATGCAGATGCCCATGCTGTGGAAACTAGCTCAGAAACACTGAGTCCTGTTGCAGCGATTTTCTCTTTAAGTTGAGCGATATCTTGAGCGTCAATCACTGGATGATCAACCGCAGGGATTGGATCTTGCCAGACTAATTCTTCCTTAGGGATGTCATTGCCCAGATAGCAAGCTACTGGTCCCATGTCTCTGTGAGTGAGTTTAAACCAAGCACGTGAGAATGCGTCAGCGAGTTCTGCTGGGTTCTCATGGTAGCGACGTGAGATTTTCTCATAGATAGGGTCTTCTCTAAGAGCTAGATCTGAAGTGAACATGATCGGGTGAGTGGTTTTGCCAGGAACATGAGAGTCTGGCACAGTGCCGTCGCCAGCTCCGTTTTTAGGTCTCCACTGTTGTGCTCCAGCAGGGCTCTTGAAGAGCTCCCACTCGTAGCCGAAGAGGTGGTTGAAATAGTCATTAGTCCACTCAGTAGGCTTAGTAGTCCAGGCTCCTTCGAGTCCACTGGTGATAGTGTCTTCAGAGTGACCTTTGCCGAATGAGTTCTTCCAGCCGAGTCCTTGCTCTTGGATAGTAGCACCTTCTGGCTCTGGTCCCACATACTTGTCAGGATCAGCAGCTCCGTGTGCTTTTCCGAAGGTGTGACCACCTGCTATTAGAGCAACAGTCTCTTCATCATTCATCGCCATTCTGCCGAAAGTATCGCGGATATCACGAGCTGATGCGATTGGGTCTGGATTGCCATTAGGTCCTTCAGGGTTCACATAAATTAGTCCCATTTGCACTGCTGCAAGAGGGTTTTCGAGTGAACGATCACCGGTGTAACGATTATCTCCTAGCCACTCACCTTCTGATCCCCAGTAGATGTCTTGCTCAGGTTCCCAGATGTCCTCACGTCCACCAGCAAAGCCGAATGTCTTGAGCCCCATAGAGTCGAGAGCTACGTTTCCAGAGAGAACGAGTAGGTCAGCCCACGAGAGCTTGCGACCATACTTTTGCTTGATAGGCCAGAGTAAAAGCCTCGCTTTGTCTAGGCTACCATTATCTGGCCAGCTATTAAGTGGAGCGAAGCGCTGTGAGCCAGAGCTTGAGCCACCACGACCATCAGCCGTGCGGTAAGTTCCTGCACTGTGCCATGCTAAGCGGATGAAGAATGGACCATAGTGACCGAAGTCAGCTGGCCACCAGTCTTGTGAGTCAGTCATGAGATCTGTTAGATCGTTTTTAACTGCGTCGAGATCGAGAGATTTGAATTCAGCTGCGTAGTCGAAATCTTCTCCCATAGGATCAGATAGTGAAGAATGCTGACGTAGGATGCCTACGTCTAGCTTGTTCGGCCACCACTCACGGTTTGTTGTGCCGCCTGTAGCTTGTGAGACTCCTTGACCATGTCCGAAAGGGCATTTGCCTGCTGAAGCTTGGTCGTTCATGTCCTGAGGAGCGTTTGTATCAGATTGATTTTCCATAGTATGTTTGTTAAATATTGTGGTAGTTATTTTTGATTCGAAACATATTTAGCAGTTGTCTTTAGATAAGTAAATTAGATTGATTTAATAGTTCATATAGTTTTAGGCTATAGATAGACAAGTTGATATAGGATTTCAAAATGAAGAATTTCTAGTGAAAATAAGAGTTGAAGAATCAGCCACATACGGCATTCTTTGAGGCGTGAGTTATCAAGTATTTGCCAGAAAATACCGCCCCAAGACATTTAAAGATGTTCTTGGACAAGATCATGTCATCCAGACGCTTCGCAATGCGATTGAGCAAAAGCGTCTTGCTCATGCGTATCTATTTGTAGGTCCACGTGGTACAGGTAAGACCTCGACAGCTAGAATCATGGCTAAGGCTTTGAACTGCACTGGTGGTCCGAGCATCGAATTTGATCCAGAAGAGACCATCTGTCAGGAAATCGCCGAAGGTAGATCGCTAGATGTGATAGAGCTTGATGGTGCTTCTAAGAACAAGGTAGAGCACGTTCATGAGTTGTTAGACACTGTGAAATTTGCACCTAGCTCAGGGACATTTAAGATTTACTACATTGATGAGGTTCACATGCTGACTCCTCAGGCATTTAATGCTCTACTAAAGACTCTAGAAGAGCCTCCTGATTATGTGAAATTCATCTTCGCCACGACTGAACCCCACAAGATTTTACCAACGATTATTTCACGATGTCAGAGATTTGATCTGCGTCCTATTGATACGAAAACTATCGCTGATCATCTCACCTACATTGCAGAAAATGAAGGTGTGAAGCTAGATTCAGCTGCGGCATGGGCTATTGCGAAAGGAGCAGATGGCGGAATGCGTGATGCACAGTCAATGCTAGACCAGCTCGTGGCATTCTGTGGCGATCATATTGCAGAGGAAAACGTGCTCGAAGTCTTCGGCTTCACCTCACGCGAAACTATAGCCAACCTCACTAACGCTATTTTAACAAAGAATACTACTGATGCACTAGAGATCCTGCACGGTCAGGCTGACACTGGAAAAGACCTAGGTCAGTTTCTCAATGACGCTATCGGTTGTCTCCGTGCGCTGTTAGTTTCAAAGGTAGATCCGAATGCAGATAACGACGGTATTCCAGCTAAAGATTGGGACAAGCTCACTGCTTCATCTGAGATGATCAAGACAGATCGTTTACTAAACCTAGTCGAGATTTTCGCTCAGACAGAATCTAACATGAAGTGGGCGTCGAATAAGCGCCTTCACATGGAAATAGGTATTATTAAGGCGATTCAATCACTCAACGATGTGCGTATCAGCGATATAATAACATCACTTGCTGGGGCAGGGGCATTGGACGTGATTCCTAGAGTGGAGACGCCAGTAGCGGAAGCTACAAAAGCAGCTACAACAGCTGAAAAACCAGCTGAAAAAAAAACGGTAGTTGATCCGACGCCGGTAGCTGTCCAGCCAGAGGCTAGGCCTGAACCCATAGATGAGCCAGAGCCCGTAATAGTCGAGGAAACTAAAGTAGCACCAAAGAAAACGGTGACTAAGTCTTCTGAACCTTTCGGTAGTCTAGACAAGTTCATCGAATCCGCTCCAGAGAAATCAGAAGCACCTGCGATGGTGGCAACTGAGGAATCTAAACCTACACAGACAGCACAACCTCCCGCTAATAAAGCAGCCGAAGCCAAAGAACTACAGGGACAAAAAGCAGCTGAACTTGCGGATGATTTCGACAAAGATCCGCTTATTCAACAAGCACTAGACACATTTCAAGCAAGTAGAATTAACTAACAAACTCTAACAGAAAACAATACTATGGATATCAATAAACTAATGAAACAAGCCCAGCAAATGCAAGCTGGGATGGCTAAAGCTCAAGAAGAACTCGCAGACAAAACTGTAGAAGCAAGCGTAGGTGGCGGCAAGGTCACTGTAGTAGCAACAGGTTCTGGCGATGTGCAGTCTATCAAGATCGACCCATCAGTGATCGACCCTAGCGATGCAGAATTTCTCGAAGATCTAGTCCTCAAAGGAGTCCAGGAAGCAATCACTAAGGGCAAGGAAATGGCAGAAGGAGAAATGTCCAAGCTCACAGGCGGCATGAAGATCCCTGGAATGTAATTTCTCGATAAATACGATTTAATGAAAAGGGATGAGAGCTTAGCTACTCATCCCTTTTTTAATCTTTAAACTAGATGTAATATGATACTAATCGAAACTCTATAAACCTAACTACTGTGGAAAAAATGAGTTCGCAGAATGCCTGGAGACATTATGTTAGATACTTACTTAGTTCTAGACCTCTTTTTAAATCAAATTCTGACAGTTGTTTTTTACAGAGAATCACTTGTTGGCATGGTTTAGTATGCTAAAGATAAGCTGTGTTTTATTGGCACTTTATAATATGGTTGAAAAAATTTACCAAGAAATAATCAAGGTCGGTCCTGAACTCATCGATCGTAATGGGCACGTGAATAACGTTGTCTATGTTGAGTGGATGCAGCAGATGGCTATCGGCCATGCTACCTCCTGGAAAGTAAACGAACAAATGGAAAAGCAGGGGACAAGCTGGTTCGCTCGCAAACACATTATTGAATATCTCCGTCCCGTTTTCCTGGGGGATATCATTGAAGCTCGCACCTGGATAGAATCTGCTGAGCGGGTCAAAAGCCTGCGTAGATACGAGTTCCTACGAGAGGGCATATGTGTCGCCCAAGGTGAAACTGAATGGGTATTTGTCGATGTGAAGACTGGAAGACCTCGCCGGATTCCTGAGAAAATGATGAGCTTTGTTAGAGGATAACGATGCTCAGTAATAATGCCCTAAATGAGGCTATTCATTCAGCACGTAGCTGATGTGTGGGCTGTATAGCTCTGGCTCTAGCAGGAATGAGTCGTGTCCTTTGTTAGAGTGAACGGTGATATGGATGTGGTCAACTTCTGCTTTCTCTAGGTTCTTAACCAGGTGGGCTTGCTCTTCTGGGTAGAAGCAGAAATCTGAGTCGATACTGAAGATGAGATACTTGTGACCGAGCTCTTTGGCAGAGTCGAAGATGCGGACTGAGTTTTTTCCGTCTGCTTCTTTCACCGCATTGTAGCGAGACCACATGTCGATAATGCGGAGGTAGGTATTAGCGTCAAAGCGCTTCACGAACTTCTTACCCTGATAGAGCATGTAGCTTTGGAAGGGGTCTTTTACTTCAAACCATTTAAGCGTTTCCTTATCTTGCTTGACGTCTGACTTAGCTCGCTGCTCGAAGGTGTCTAGATGGACGAAAGTCTTATGCGAGATCATTCTGGCTAGAGCTAGACCGTAGTCAGGATGCTGAGTTTCATAGTAATCTCCACCGTTGAAATGTTGGTCGTTCTCGATGGCTAGAATCTGCTCAAATAAGATGAGACGATTGAGAACAGTCGTCTTAAAACCACTGGCTACTGGAATTACGATGCGCACCATCTCTGGAAAACGTGTGGCAAAGGTAAGTGTGATGAGACCGCCGACTGATGGTCCTATGGCTGCATGAAGTTGGGTAATGCCCAGTGACTTGACTAGTAGCGCCTGCACATTTGCCTGATCAGCTACTGTGAGGTGCGGGAAAGCGGAGCCGTATGGCTTGTTTGTTTCTGGGTTGGTCGAGGCAGGTCCGGTAGAGCCGTAGCATCCGCCGAGATAGTTAGGGCAGATAACGAAGAATTTATCTGTGTCGACTGCCTTACCTGGACCGATGATGTCTTCCCACCAACCTTGGTGCATTTCTGGTTGCCAGAGGTCACCTACTTCGGGGATTTCTGGATTATTTCCCCATGCGTGATGGGATCCAGAAAGTGCGTGATTTAGCAGGATGGCGTTAGACTTGTCAGCGTTCAGTTTGCCCCATGTTTCATAGGCTATCTTGACTTCTGACAATGATCCACCCTCACGGAGCTCGAAGGGGAGCGCCGATTTTTCTAACTCATAAAACTGAGTATGGATCCTGCTGTTATCCACGGACTAAGCGCGACCTAAGTAAGAGCCGTCTTGGGTGTTGATTTTTAGAACGTCGCCTGGCTTCACGAAGAGTGGCACTTGAACAATTTTACCAGTCTGTAGAACAGCAGGCTTAGTAGGGTTGTTAGCGGTGTCGCCTTTGATGCCTTCAGATGAATCTGTGACTTCGAGTTCGACTGTAGCAGGGAGATCGATAGTCACTGCTTCACCTTCGATGAAGAGGACTTCGACAGACTGACCTTCTTTGAGATACTCAGTAGAGCCTTCTAGAAGTCCGCTATCGAGAGTGATAGTTTCATAAGTAGTGAGATCCATGAAGTGATATCCAGACGGATCATTGTATGAGAACTCTAGCTTCTGACGATCTGTGTCGATGACGTCTACCTTCTCAGAAGATGCGAAACGGATAGTCTTTGTCTTACCTGATTGGAATGAGCGGATTGTCGCTGCGATAAGTGCGTTACCTTTTCCTGGAGTTCTGTGGTCGAGATTGAGGACCAATCCTGTTTCACCTTCGTATTTGATACACTGACCTTTTTTTAAGTTTGTTGCTACTATTGCCATAAATTTGTTTTGCTGTGTTTTATTGTTGAAATACCTACTCGTACGGATGCTAGAGGTCAATGGCTAACTTTTTTGATAAAGGCAGAACTTGATCTTGTATAAGTATCTGTCAGAGGATAATTTTTTTCATGAAATTAAATCAGTTACCAATATTTAGTTCTGTGGCTTTGTTAGCTATTTCCTACTCATATGGGGAGGCTAAGGAGAATTTAAATATAGCGAAAGATTCTGAGCATCCATATGTAGAGGCTAAGGGTGGGAGAGAGAATCATCGATTCACTGATTTAAATGTGAATGAAGTTAGAGTTTATGATTTCTATCAGCGTCAGGCAGATTATTACATGGCAAACCCTGATAAGGTATCTCCGATATTGCCTAGTTTTCCTGGTTTAGATGGAGGTAAGTTTGGTCACTGGGGGAAGAATAATCAGAATAAAAAACGTGATGAACGCTGGCAGAGTATGGGGCAGTCTCAGTTCAGCGGTCAGATGATTGATAAGTTAGCAGCTGATGCTATTTCTATAAAAGTTGATGAGAAACAAGCTTTGCATACCACATTTTCTGCAAAGAGTAATCTGAGTTTTTTACGCTTCTGGAAGGGCGAATTTGTGCAGTATGATCCATTTCGTTGGGGGACTTCTAGAGGGGCGTCACCTTCAGGAAAGGATTTGTTTATTTTCCACTCTAAGTCTGCAAAAAGTAAGAAAGCCGAGGAGTCAAAAAATGTTGATCCTAAGGAAATTGGGTGGCAAGTAGCTAAAAAAGATCAAGAGTATCTAGGGTTTCATGATGCTGATGCTGGGGTTATTTTTTCATATAAGATAAAGCAGTTTCCAGTGCTAGATCGGATGTCAGCATTAGATTCCGAGCTTTATCTCCGGACACTAGAGTTCTCACAAGGCCTAGACAGCGCCTCGACTTCTCTTTACCACATTTCTCCTAAGAATGTGAAAATGCATGAGAATGGAAGTATTACGGGAGATTCGCCAGACGGCAAAAATCCTTGGGTAGCCAGAGTGCTTGGCTCCGCTGGAGCTAAGCTAAGGGTGGAGAAAGATCTGCTGTTCCTAGACCTGAAGTCCGTAAAAGCAGGTGAGTCAGTTTTTGTTTATTTTAGTGCGAACCCTGAGCTAGTTGCTGAGAAATTAAGTAGTAACATCAAGTCTAGTAGCGATACCGGACTTTCTATACTCAAAGACCATCGGAAGAAGCGTTGGCAGAAAACCTATTCGACCCAGGTGACCTTGTCTAAAAATGATCGCTCATATGTGGTCGATGATTTTGGTATTCCTTTTAAGAATGATAACAATTCATTGATGTTTTTCACTGACATAGCCTTCAATTCCGAAGGAGTTGCATTCATCTCTACTCTTCAGGGAGAGGTCTGGAAGGTAGTTGGTTTGGGATCTGGTAGCAGTAGCGTCACTTGGCATAAGATAGCGACTGGGTTAAATCAGCCTTTTGGTCTCAAAGTCTGGGATGGTAAAATACATGTTCTGGAGCGTGAGCAAGTCACTCGACTTGAAGACAGGAATGGTGACGGGGAGATTGATTTTTATGCCAACTTCACGAACTGCTTTGAAGGCTACCCACAGAGTCATACGACTACCTATGGACTAGAGAGAGATTCTAAAGGTTATGTCTATCTTATAGGCTCTGCTGATGCTTATAAGATATCACCTGATGGTAAAACGAGTGAAATCATGGTTCGAGGATTACGTAACTGTATGGGATTTGGTAAAATGTCTGACGATACCATTCTAATAGGACCACAGGAGGGCACGCACACACCTGCATCTACGATCATTGAAATCAAGGCAAACTCGAACTATGGATTCAGGAATCACAAAGATCTCACAACGCCTCTTGGCTATGTACCACGTGGTATTGATAACTCCACTGGTGGTTTTCTGGAGGTAGATAGTAAACGTTGGGGTCCATTAGGGAGTAAGGGGCTGATCGGCCTGTGTTATGGCTCTGGGACTTGGTATCAGATTCTGTTTGATGAAAACGCTAAGACAACGAAGAAGAGGCAAATAGCCACAGTGCCTATGCTTGGTGATTTCGCTAGTGGTGTTACCCGTGGAGCTGTAAATCCTGTCGATGGTCAGGTCTACTTAGTTGGCTTAGATGGCTGGGGAGATTACGCTACTCAGGACGGTTGCTTACACCGTGTCAGATACACTGGTAAGTCTATGCTAGTTCCAATCGGTTATGAAGTGTTCGATAATGGAATCAAAGTGAATTTCACTGAGGAACTTGATGCTAGTGTGGTCGCTAATTCCAAGAACTACTTTAGCCAGATGTGGAATTACTTTCATTCACGTCAATATGGATCACCTGAATATTTAGTGAGCCAAGAGCGCTCAGTGGGGCATGATCATCTAGTAGTGAAGAGTGCTCGCTTACTAGCAGACGGGAAGTCTATTTTTGTAGAGATTCCACAACTTCAGCCAGCGATGCAGGTGCATCTTCGTATGCACTTGAAGTCAAAATCTGGAGTAGATTTTAAGACAGATATTTTCCCCACTATTGTTAATCTGGGAGAGTTCAATAAGCTTCCAGGTTTAGCACCTAAGATAAGTAAAAACCGAGAGTTTAAGCTTCCTAATGACCGTAAGGAGCTAAGGGATTCTAAGCTTAATACTAGATCTGGTAGAGTAGATGCTCATGCACGTGTGATTAACATTAAAACAGTCTCAGGACTTAAATTTGACGTTACAAAATTTAAGGTTAAAGCTGGTGAATCTTTAGCGCTGAAACTAAAAAATGTTGATTCAATGCCTCATAATCTAGTCATTACAAAGCCTGGCAAGAAATCTAATGTTGGTGAAGCCGCGTTCAAAATGATGAATGATCCAAAGGCAATCGATAAGCACTATGTCCCAGATAATAGAAATGATGTGATCACATTTACACATGTAATCTCTCCTAAGGGCGCTCATACCTCTTACTTTACCGCACCTAAAGAAAAAGGAGAATATCCATATATCTGCACATTCCCAGGTCACTGGCAAGTAATGCAGGGGGTGATGGTCGTGGAGTAGATCCGTGATATAGGTATGTATAAAGCAGGTTTAGTTTAGCGAGTATTCCCTATAAGCTCTACCTCTTCTTCTAAACTTAGGAAACGCCATTTGGCATTTTCTAAGTCTAGTTTGAAATTCCCGATACTGATTCGTTTCAGTTTTAAGACTTTAAGAGGTGTTCCGAATTTAGGGTCTTTTAGAGCACCGAAGAGTCGGCGAATGTGGCGGTTCTTGCCTTCGTCTATTTCTACGATGAGTTTTGTTTTAGCTCCGCCCATGCCTATCTTTTCTATATGGAGTGCTCTTAATAGTCCCTCTGAGCTATTCACTCCTTTTATTGCTGTTGCTATATGCTCGTCCGTTATGTGACCTCTGACCCAGATTTCGTAGACTTTGGAGCAGCCACCAGGCTTGGTGAGAAAGTCACCGATTTTGCCGTTAGTGGTGAAAAGGAGTAGACCTTTAGAATCTAGGTCTAGGCGTCCGATAGGCATCCATCCGTCTTTGAAAACCCAATCAGGTAAGAGGTTGTAGACGGTCTTTCGACCTAACTCATCAGACCTTGTTACAATATAACCTTTGGATTTATTGAGAGCGAGTAGCTTTTCGGAATTACTCATCCTTGTCATCACCCTTCTGCTTACCTTTCAGCTTGGCTTCGATAAAGGCGTCTATGTCTCCGTCCATGATCGCTTGGGTATCGCCAGATTTTTCTCCAGTGCGGTGGTCGTTTACCATTTGGTAGGGTTGGAAGACGTAGGAACGGATTTGACTGCCCCAGCCGATGTCACCTTTTTCACTATAGGTGCGCTCGGACTCGGCTTTCTTTTTGTCTTCTTCTATCTGGTATAGTCGTGCTTTGAGTATCTCCATGGCGACTTCTCGGTTACGGAGTTGAGAGCGCTCTTGGGTGCATTTGATGGTGATGCCTGATGGCTTGTGGGTGAGAAGGACTGCGGTCTCCACCTTGTTCACGTTCTGCCCTCCAGCTCCACCTGAGCGAGCTGTCTGAATATCGATTTCGGCTGGGTTAATCTCTATCTCGATATCGTCAGCCATTTCTGGAGTGAGATCTACAGAGGCAAATGAAGTGTGTCTCTTACCAGCGGTATCGAAGGGTGAAATACGGACGAGTCGGTGGACGCCTCGTTCGTTTTTCAAGTAACCGTAAGCGTAGTCTCCATCTACTCGGATGGTAACACTGGAGTAGCCTGCGCCATCGCCATCTGTGTAGTCCACCATGCTGTGAGTGTAGCCTTTTGCGTCTGCCCAGCGTGAATACATGCGGAGTAGCATTTCTGCCCAGTCGCTGGCTTCTGTGCCGCCTGCGCCAGAGTTGACAGTGAGGAAGCAGCTAGAGATATCGTTTGGTTTGTCTAGCAGGACGAGTAGTTCGAAAGCGTCTAGATCCTTGCTGATAGCTTTGTATTCAGCGGCTGCTTCTACTGCGGATTCGGCGTCTTGATATTCCTTCGCTAGTGAAATGAGTTCTACTAGGTCTGCATTGCGCTGCTCTAATTCTGTAAATGGATGGAGTTTACGTTTGAGTAGGTTTGCCTCATTGACTGTTTTCTGAGCTGCCTTGGAGTCGTTCCAGAAGTCACCATCGACCATTTTCTCGTCCATTCCAGCTAGATCTATTTCTAGCTGAGGGACGTCAAAGATACCTCCTGAGTGTCGTGATCCGCTTGTCGATAGACGAGAGGTCCACTGCCAGGAGGTCAGCATTATAAGGTTCAGACATGGAGGGATTGATAATGGAAATTGTGGAGGTTGCAAGCTAGAATCTAGCTGAATTGTCTAAATTAGATTGGAAGCTTTTGTTGAATTGCTAGCCTAGCAGACTATGGAACCTCATTTAATAGTATCTAATTTATTTGCTAATATGGTAACCCCTTATATCTGGGCGACGGGGTTACATTTACTCTTTGGTAATATTTTAATCGGAATAGTTGAGGCTCTCTTGTTGGCGAAATTTGCAGGCTGCCGTGAAACCAGAGCTGTTGGTATATTAATTGCAGCAAACTATGTATCAGCTTGGTTAGGTTACTATTTTATTTTTGAAAGACAGATGGGAATTGATATTACTATAGATAATCTGAAACTCTGGTTTTATCTCTCGATGGCGATAGCCTTATTGTTCACAATTATCATAGAATTTCCATTTTTCTGGTATGCTTTGAAGGAGACAAAACGCAAATTAGGTAAAGCGCTAAAAATGATGTTTATCATTCATTGCGTAAGCTATTCTGGGTTGATTGCTTGGTATTTGCTAGTGAGCGAAACTTCAGTGATGAAGAAGCTTGAAGTTGTAGATTATGCAGAGATTAACCTTAGGAATAATTACGTTCTTTATTATAGAACAGCAGACAATAAGCAGCTGAAGAAATTAAATTTAAATGGTATGTTAGCAATGGGAATGAAAGTTGAAGATATGGTTTATTCTGAACTACTTGATAAGGTCTCCAAACTAGATATTTATCAATCATTAGAAGATTTAAATCAAAAGCAAATTGATTTAGAAAAAACGCTTGAGAGTGAGTCGATAGAAACTAAGGCTTCTGAGAGTGATCTATATTTATCAGACAACTAAAAACGACTTTATAAATATCTGAAGATAGAAGATGGTCGCTGGGCATTTGGTAAAGTAGCATCATGGGACGAATCCTCAATGTGGACATTTTATACAGGATTCTGGGCTAGTGAGGGAATCAGATGTTCTAACGCAGAAACCAGTGAGCAAATAAGGTTTGTTCAAGAAACGCCGATTGCCTCTTGGCAGTTCAATCATGCGATTCATTTAGAAGGGGATATTGTTTTATTCCAATTAGGAGAGGATCAGATCTGTATTCTTCAAGTAGAAAGCCGTAAAATAACAAAAATCACTAGAGGAAAGATTCCCCTAGTGATTAAGATTAATCAAAGTGATGTAGTTAAATAAGTCCTAGAGTTTGCTCTCGATGAGCTTCTCTAGCTTTACGATGTCTGCGCTGAATGCACGGATGCCTTCGGCTGTTTTTTCTGTAGCCATTGCGTCTTCGTTGAGCATGAAGCGGAAGTCTGCTTCGTTGAGTGAGATCTTCTCTGAGTGATCAGATTGCACTGCATTTTCGTCGAGCTTCTGTGGAACGTCGCCAGATGCGTTTTGGAGATCTTCTAGAAGGTTAGGGCTGATAGTGAGTAGGTCACATCCGCAGAGTTCAGTGATCTGACCAGTGTTACGGAATGATGCTCCCATGACTTCAGTCTTGTAGCCGAACTTCTTGTAGTAGTTATAGATCTCTGAGACTGAGATTACACCTGGATCTTCAGCGCCAGTGTAGTCGATGCCTGTGTCCTTCTTATACCAATCGTAAATTCTGCCTACGAATGGTGAGATGAGTTGCACGTTAGCTTCTGCACATGCTACTGCTTGAGCCATGGAGAAGAGTAGTGTTAGGTTACAGCGGATGCCTTCTTTTTCGAGAGCTTCCGCTGCTTTGATGCCTTCCCATGTGCAGGCGATTTTGATGAGGATACGGTCTCTTGATGTGCCGTTAGCTTCGTAAAGAGCAATGATTTCTTTGCCTTTAGCGATGGTTGCATCAGTATCGAATGAGAGTCTAGCGTCTACTTCTGTAGATACGCGACCTGGAACGATCTTGAGGATTTCTTGTCCGAAGAGGACGAGTAGTTGATCGATCACGGCGTCTGTAGTTTTGCTAGATGCAGAGCTGACAGCATTATCTACGATGTGCTGGTAAGCGTCTTGCTGAGCAGCCTTGAGAATGAGTGATGGATTAGTAGTAGCGTCTTGTGGCTGGTATTGTTGGATAGATTCGAAATCTCCAGTGTCTGCTACGATTGTTGTGTGTTGTTTAAGTGATGCAAGTTGGTTTGACATACCAGAGAAAACACTTTCTAGAGTTTTCTATCAAGTCTTAATAACGACAATTTGTTATACAAAAAACGCCTTTGAACCGTGGTTCAAAGGCGTTAGTTAGAATCTTTATTTAAATACTTATATTATGCAGCACTTGTGTCTGCTGTTTCTGCATTGTCATTATTAGCCTGTGCAGCAGGATCGTCTGGGTTTCGAGCTTTAGAGCCATTGACGATGAGGTTTCTGCCTAAGAATGGCTGATCGTGAAGTACGTCAACAGCACGCTTAGCGTCGTCTGTATTGAACATCTGGACGAATCCGTATCCCTTAGATCTGTGGGTGTGACGGTTGTAGATGATCTCTACGTTCTTTACATTACCGATGCCTTTGAATAGCTCTTCGATGTCTGAGTCGGAAGCATCGTAGGAAAGGTTACCTACATAAAGACGTGGTGTTTCAACAGCGACTTTCTCCGGTGCTCTGCGTGGTTTAGCATTAGCGTTGCGAGTGTTGTTAGGCTTGTTCGCAGGCTTGCTTGAGTTATCAGAGTCTCTTTTGTGAGATGGCTTTGATTTCTGATTGAGGCTCTTGTTTACTTTTTCAGCTTGTAGATGTGCCTTTTGAGCTTTCTCTTCATTGAAAAGCCCGATCATTTTCAAGAATTTCTGCCAGCCACTTAATACGAGTGGTTTCGGCTCACGCTTCTTGTAATTGCGGTTGTTGTTATTACGATTATTGTTGTTACTATTGTTACTATTGTTGCGATTGCGGTTATTGTTACGGTTATTATTGCGGTTGCCACCTTGGTTTCTTCGCTGACCGTTATTTTGTTGTTCTGACATGTTGTCTTAGTTGTGTTTGGTTTGAAGCCATGCGCATTCCTGGATAGGTCCTCTTAGAAGTCTATTTACAGCCTAGGATTCTTATGCTGTAGAAATAGTAGTTCACTTACGGAGGGGATTATTTAATTTCGATAATCTCTTTGCTGATAAGGGCATTTCTGCACTTCTACATGGCGTAGGGTAATGTTGTAAGTGAGGCGACCCTGGTCATAGTATGAACAAATAGCAAGCACTGGTTGGCTCTTTATCTACAGTTATACGGATTTTTAGAAACTGATAGTTGTCAATTGGTGATAAGACGTTATAATTTTGCACTAACAGTTAAGTCTTAATAAATATTTATGAAAAAAATAGTTCAAATTATCAGTGTATTACTTTTCACCTCCTACGCTAGTCTGGCGCAGACTGCTGAAAGTTACATCGCTGTGGAAAGATACTCGAAGCGTGTTTTACTAGCTGCTAATACTGAGCAGGTATTGCCATTAGGTAGGTTTAGCCAGTTGGCGACTGTAAAGCTAGCTTTGGACTGGAGCAAGGCATCTGGAGTAGGCTTGGCAGCATCTGTAATAGTTCCACATGGGGTGAATGTAGCAGGTAATCCTCTTTCCTTACAAGCTGGGGATAAAATAAGTATCCGAGATCTTGTATATTCTATTTCGATGGCAAATGATGAGGTTAGTTGTATGATTATAGCTGATTTTATAGGTAGAGACTTGCTAGCTAAAAGAGGGAAACAGGGTAATTCTATCAAGGCCTTTGTAGCTGAAATGAATACTCTAGGTGGTAGTTTAAAGATGACTAAGACGAAATTTACCAGTCCATATGGAACATCTGTTGCTGGAGGAGCGCAGGGAGTGACGACTGTTAGTGATCTTGCTAAATTGACTGTGGGTCTGCTCGCAACTAACGGATTTGAATTTTATACTAAGCAGAAATCAAGACGCCTTACTTTAGCTCGCGTCAGTGGAGCTAGTCAGAAATTGACAGTGGTTAATAATAATAAACTGATAGGTCAAATGGGGATCACTGGGGTGAAGGCTACTGGTAATCACTCCATCATTTCTGCAAATAAGCAGCCTTATAAGACAAAACTACCTAGTGGTCAGTTCAAGGTCACTCCAGTGCAGATGCTAATCATCAGTATGAATTCGGCAAACCGTGATGGTAGAGTGAAGCAGCTAGTGGGCACTAGCTGGAAGCAGTATGAGGATTGGAGGGCTTCAGGATATGCTATGTCGGCTCAGCGTAAGGAATTTTTACAGTAAAAATTCTGCAATAGGCTTTTGAATAAAAAGCTACTAAGCGATATGCTTAGTAGCTTTCTGTTTTTAGTGAATGGATTTGTCTTATTTAAGGCTGCCCCAGTTCCAGTTTGAAGCCTTTAATGCCTTCCATTCTATCTAGTTTATTTAGTGATGGGCGGTATTCTTCAGGGACCATCTCTTTGTCTGCAGATGAATTATAGGGTCCGCTAAAGAGGAGTTCTCCTTTAGGACCTTTGATCTCAATTTCTTTACCATCCTTATTCTCGCTTTGAGTGTATTTATTGCCATCTGGATCTAGTAGAGTTTTTGAGGAGTTCTTGTTTGCTCCAGCTTCATTTAGATTGAATTCAAATTTTTGCATGAGAGCATCACCATTTAGTTGCTGACCAGCTTGGGGGATTTGTAGTAGCCCCATTGCTCCCCTAGGTCCATTGGCTTGAAGTTTATTTAGAAGCTCTTCCATCTCCTTAGGCATACCCATTTTATCAAGTCCTCGGAGACCTTCTATATTTCTAAAATTAGGAAGAATTTTGACTTTAGGTCCATCGTTAAGTTTTAGTCGATTTACTCTAGCTCTGAGGTCTTGTGGTATTTTTAGTTTGTCGGCATCATTATTAAATGATCCTTTGTAGAGTAGCTTACCATCCGTGTCGTGTAGCTCGATGCTCTTTTCATCTCCTTCAGTTTCGAGTGTGAGACTTCCGTCTCTATCTAGCATTTTCATGCGGCTCTTTTGTTGGGATCCTTCTTTCATTAGATCTCCCATCTTGAGCTCTTGTCTGGGTATTTTGCCAAATTGCTGGAAGTGCTTTTGAAGCTGGTCTACATCGAGATTCTTAAGGTTTCTAAAGTCGAGTTGATTTAGATTACCTTGAAGTAGCTGCTCTAGTTGTTGGCGCTGTTCAGGAGGGAGCTTCTCTAGCATATCTAACTTTAGTGCTCGATTAGCGCCTCTTGCCTTGGGCTGCCCTTCTAATCTAAATTGCCGAGCCTGAGGTCTATTCTGAGTTACTGCTCCTAGTTGGATTTGTTTGGTTAGCTTTTTGCCTCCTGAGATGTAGTTTAATTCTATTTCATCTTTAGGATTATGCTGGCGCAGTGCTAACTTTAATTGATTTAGATTACCAATATCTACACCACCGATTTTCGTAATGATGTCATGTTTCTTAAGCCCAGCTATTCCAGCTGGGCTACCTTCTTGTACGAAGAGTAGTGTAAGACCGACATTTTTACCTAGGTTTAGTTGTGCCGACATAGCATCGGTAATACTGTCACCCATCACGCCTAGATAGGCTATATCAGGTGCTTTAGCTTTAGCTTTAGCTTCAGGTATAGGCATAGGTATTTGCCTTTCACGAGCTTGGGCTTTGGCTTTTTTCTCTATTGGTTGATCAGCTGGGACAGGACGCTCGATCGCAGTTAGCGAAGTGGCAGATGCCACTATAAGAAGCGTCGCTAGTGATTTAGTTGTATTGTTCTGTTTCATGCTTTTTTTAATATTAATATGTTAACTTGTAGTTATTTATTAGGGCGTATATCTATCAATATTTTGTCTATAAAATTTACGATTAGTGAACTGAAATAGGAACCATGAGGTGTTCTACTACAGGTTCTGTTCTGATGACTGTGTTACCTTTGTCGTCTGTGTGCTCCACATCTTTGGTGTATTCAATGCGGATTACTTTGTAAGGTTTATCGTTACCTGCATAGGTGATTCCCTCGTTGCTAGCATTCATTAGCTGATGGCTAAAGTGCTTGGCGATAGTAGCGGGCACTGGTTGCTCAACGTGATCATTATTAATAGCTAAAGTTCCTAAATGCTCGTCAGCCAGGTCATTAGTAGAGTTCATGAATGTGAGACCTACAGCGCCGATCAAGGCGACAGCTGCTGCAGTACTCCAGACTGGGAAGTAGGATTTCTTCTGTTTCTGGACTTCACGCTGAGCGGCATTCTCAAATGGCACGATTTTCTCTTCAGCAGTGAGATGAGACTCCCATGATATCATCGCTTGCTCCATCCTGGAGATTAGGTTCTCTGTGAGTGGGCTAGGTGAAAGATCCGCTAGTTGTTCTTCTAGCTTTTCTATATCTATATCTGTATCTATATCTATATCTGTGTTGTGTTGATCTTGCATGGCGGTAGTGATACTGGGGTTGTTAATGATCTTGTTATTAAGGGGTGATTTAGAGAATGTCTCCAGATTGCTTGATACTTGATAAATGTTTTTTCAGAGCCTCAAGACCGTATCGGTAGCGAGAGGCAGCTGTGTTTTGGGATATTTCTAGTTGTTTACCGATCTGTGCGAAGGTTTGTTCACCCCAGATTTTCAAGGTGATCACTGAAGCGAATTTTTGTGGAAGTTGCTTGAGTGCTTGCTCTAGGTATTCTCGGGTTTCTCCATCTGCGGATTCGCTATTGAACCATGGGTCGATGAGTCCTCCTGTCTGCGTTCGTTTATCGGCTTCTACTTTTTCTTCTCGCTTACTTCTGCGGTCTTCTTTTCTGCCTAGGTCGATGGCGCAGCGTCTAATACTGGTGTAGAGGTAGGGGAGCCATGCTGCCTGACCTCCATCAAATGTTCCCGCTGCCTCTTTTTTGGCTAATTTGACTAGGGCTTCTTGCAAGACATCTTCCGCATCTGCCATAGAGCGAGTTTGTTGACGAGCAAACAGGAGTAACTTAGGACCGTGCTCATTTAGCCAATCTCTCCACGTTAAAGTAGTGGTGGAGTTAGGGCTAGCTGGTTTGGCAGTTTTACTTCGGCTTGCAGTCATAGATGTCTTAACTTCATCCATGTAGCGTTAGTTGATTAGGTTTTTGTTTAAAAATTAACATTTCCTTTTATAATATGCTCTAAATCCTGTTTTGCCAGTTTTTTTAGGTGAAACAGCAGATATTTGATTGTCTAGAAAAGCGATTCGATAGCACTGCAGTTAAATAAATATAGCCAAGTATGGGGCGCATTAAATGTCTTCGCAGAAGACTTCTCCAGCGGTTTAGATGGTTTAGGCTGGCTACTAGAATCTGTGTTTCAATCACATGACTTTACACTGATCGCTGTTGACCTAGTGGTTTATGAAGTGAAGAAACTTGAACTTTAGTTGTTAGAAAAAATAGGTGAGCTGACCTTAGTAAGTTTTAATGAGATGGCTCCTAGCCCAACCTTTCACTCCATTTGGCATGATCACATAGCTGTAGCTGCCTCGCTGAGCGATGAGATGACAGCGCGATGCGGGTGGTGCTTGCATTATGAACTGGCTAGAATCTAGTGGTTGGGAGGTTAGCGTGGCCGACTCTAACATGATCGCTGTCTCTAGATGATGAGTAGATCTATCTGGATGGTAGATGTAGGCGTAGATGGTGAGCGAGAGTATTATTGGTGCGAAAATGCAGAGAATGATAGTGACTCTGAATGCTGTTGCGCGAGGCTTTAGATAGACAAAGGTAAGGACGAGGCAGAGAAGTATACTGACTAAGAAGATGATGGTGTGCAGGTAGGTAGAGGGAGTAAGAGTCTGAATCCATATCTCGATATCTGTTATATTAGAGCTAGTGATACTATTGTTCTCTGTCTCAATGTAGTTGAGGTTTTTTTGTGCAGAAGGGTGATGTTCATCTAGTGATAGAGCGCACTGATAGTGGTAGGCCGCATTTCCAGGGTTGCCTAGGAGTTGATAGCTGAGACCTATATTGTAGAGTATGTCAGGATTTTGGGAAGAGTGAGGGAGGCTATCAAAACTTGCGATAGCAGCTGCATAATCTTTTTGTTCAAAGTGAACCTCACCTTGCTGATAGATTTTTTCCGTTGTTGCTAGGCTATCTGGGATGAGTAGTGTGAAGAGCAGGAGAAGTGAGCTTTTACGCAGGACTGAAATGATCTTTCTCCTGCGCTCAGCGGAGACGTCTTGTCTGCTCTCAGGGCGGAAGCAGAGGGAGTCACGTAGGGATATGATATCGCGGGCTTTAGGGTGCTTCTCTATGTCGACCCAGCGCTCGACATAGGCGCCAGCGGACTTGAGGAATAGAGTGTCAACTTTTTCTAAATCAGCGAGAGCTTGCCTCTTAACATTTCTCTCAGAGTTAGCTAATCTACGCGTGTGAATTCTACTGCGTAGTTGTCTCCAGCATATTATGAGAACGAAGCCTAGTGGAAGAATGTGGATAAGCCAGATAGGTAGGTTTTTATACCAAGGGAGTTTGTGAGCTTCGAGAGAGGGGGAGTTTATGAGCTCGTCGTATGGTAACTGTGCGTTTTCTTCTGTCGGTTGAGGGGGGCTGACTTTGATAGGTTTGCCAGGGATTCTGGAGCTACTATATATTCCTTTTTCTGGGTCGAGTACTACGAAGAAGAGGCTGGGTGTCTGAGTAGGGGGATTATTCCCAGAGCTAGATTTAGCGGGCTGGAGGAGGTAGGAAAACTCTGCTATTCCTTTGGCAGATTTACGCTCCTCTCCAAGATCAGTTCTACTTTCTGAAATGACCTTCCAGCCTTCCATATCGAGTAGCAGCGGGGGATTTACGGTTGCTAGATTTCCAGAACCTTCGAGCTGAGCTATGATCTGGATGGAATCATTTTCTAAGATTTCTTTCGGAGCATCGATAGATGCAGACATTTCATAGCTACCGACATCTCCTTGAAAATGCTCAGGTTGCTTACTAGGCAGCGGTTTGACGTTAAGTTCCAGTTTGTCAGAAGTTAGATTCACCTCGAACTGCTGGTTCGCTAGTCCACGACCCGTCATGACTGCAGCATGGAATACGACTCTGCTTTTAAGTGGACCTAGGCTAGCGTTGCCTTGCTTCAGGGTAGTAAGGTTAGAGTGGAAACTTCCTGCTTGGTAACTTTTGCCATCGATCCTAGCACGGCTTAATAAAGCGCGACTTTTAGGGGTGCTGAATCTCCAGGCTGAGCAGTTTTCTTTATCGCCAAGTGGTAATCCCCAGAGTGCTATATTGAGTTGGCTAGGGATGTAGACCTTGTGTTCTACGGCCGTGGTTTCATTTGGAAAAAGAGAAGACTTAGTTGCTTTAGTAAGAGTGTAATAAGTGATTTGTTGTTCAGCGACTTCTACAGTTTTTTTGGAGAGAGCGCCTTTAGCATAGACGTTTATGGTGATTTTATCAGATCTTATATCTCCGGAATTAGATTTGAAAATCATCGATGGTATTTCGTGGCGCCCTTCTCTAACAGCTTGATATTTGTAGTGAAGGTAGTAAATGGTTTGACCATTTATTCTATCAGCTGAGGATTGCATATAAAACATATCTCCACCCTCTAGTTCAAAATTAGCTGGCTTTGGAATACGATTGAGCCCAGTGAATCTATAAGTTATAATGGTCTGCTCAGCAGTCACTAGATGGCTAGAGCTAGGTGTAGCCTCAACTGTGATATCCTGAGCTTGAACAGAGCTGAAAAAGCTCAGTATCACAGCAAAGGAACAAAGGATGGGGGATACACGTTTCATATCACTACCAGTCATTACCTGAGTTACGCCAGTTGCGTCTGAATTTAGTCGGTTTTTTACGTTGATCACTCATCTGCTTCATAAATTTAAGAGCCTCTTTCTCGTTAGCAAATTCACCTTTTTCCTGAGGATCTACAGCTGAGCCAGGCTTTAGATCTTCTGGATCTCCTTTACTAGGTTCTTCTGAGCTTTTAGATTCTTTGGGTTTGCCATCTTTATTAGTTTCACCTTTTTCTTTATCTTCACTTTCGCTTTCTTCCTCGCCCTTGTTCATGCTTTCAGGGTCTTTTTCTTTACCTTCTTTACCCTCTTTCTCCTTTTGCTCTTCTGAATCTTCTGTTTTGTCAGCCTTCTTCTTGTCCTCCTTGTCGTTAGAATCTTTTTCCTTTTGCTCGTCGTCTTTCTTTTCTTCTTCTTGTTTTTTCTTCTCTTCTTCCTCCTTACGGATTTTTTCTTGAATTTGTTCTATTGAGGTAAGTATATTCTGAGCGACGTGCTTATTTTTCTCGGATTGAGAATGAGTACCATCTACTTGTAAGGTCTCGGAATATTTGGCTATGCTTTCCTGAAGCTTCTTTTTAATACTGTCCACGCCAGATAGCTTTTCTACGCCTTCTTTACCGCGTATTGCATCTTCTAAATACTGATCAAATGGCACATCACTTGGCGGGTTGAAGTCAGAGACAGCTGATCGGAAAAGTGAGTTCCCCATATTATACTGAGCATCGAGTTGGACTTGCTCATCGGAAGAGATCATTGCGTCACCGTAAGCTTTGGTCGCTTCCGTATAGTCACCACTTCGATAGTGCGCTTGAGCAAGAGCTAGCGAGAGGTCAGCATGTTGTTGTCCGTCACTGTGAGCCAGGGCTGCATTGAAGTGCTCTATAGCTAAAGCATATTCTTTACTCTTCAGAGCCCTGTATCCCTCTCTGATATGTTCTGGCTTCTCAAAGAGTATGGTCTTAGTTTGCTGAGCAAATGAATCATTCTCCTGAGCGTCACTCCTAGATGGTATTATGAAAGTAATAAGTAAGGCAGTTGCAAGAGTAGCTTTATTTTCAAAAGGTTTCTTCCAGTGAACCCTGAGTAAGACACTAATGATGAGCAACAAAATACCAGGTGCCAAAAACCATTGATACAGTTCGTCTGGCACCTCTCTCACTCGTCCTTTTTTTTCAAATTGATCCATTTTTTTCACCGCATCAGCTATCATTGTATCAGCATTGCTAGAATGACTATAGCTCCCAGATGTTTCTGTTGCAAGCTGGCGTAGTGGAGAATCTACGAGTTTGGTGATTACCACGCGCCCGTATTGATCTTTATGTTCAACTACTCTTCCATCACTTTTCTTGATAGGGATAGATCCACCGGCAGCGGTGCCCACACCTACTGTGAAGATCTGCACTTGTGCTTTCTTTGCTAGTTTAGCTAGGTCTGAAATATCTGGTTTGTCCTCAGTACCATCTGTGATCAGAATGAGCGCGTTCGCTGACTTTCCAGCACTATCTAATGCTTCGATACTCTGAGTGACCGAGTCTGTGAAGTTAGATCCCAAGGTGTGTGCTGAGTAAATATCGATCTGATTTAGCGTCTGCTTGACCGATGGGTGATCTATCGTGATGGATGAAATCATATTAGCCGATCCAGCAAATGCCATGACCCCGATGTGGTCATCTGGAAACGCATCTACTAGCTTTATTGCAATAGCTTTCGCAGTGTTCATGCGGTCAGTATTCGCAGAGTCCCCATCCTGACACAGCATAGAAAGCGAGCAATCCAGAGCGATGACGATGTTCCTAGTTTTCACCTTGTCACGCACTTGAGTCTGTCCTTTATAAGGTCTAGCCATGGCGATGATAAATCCTGTTAGAGCTACAAGAGAGATTCCAAATGATATCCAGCCTAGAAGCTTAGATGAGGTGCTGATAAGTTTCTGCTGATGCTTTGTGCCCACCATCTGTTTCCAGACATTACTTCTGTTAGATCGCATTAATATCGCAATGACCAAAATCAATGGGATGGAAATGAGAGCGTAAAACCATTCTGGATAGAGGAAATTCATCGGAGTTATTCTGGAGCAGGCGGACTAGCTAAGGAGTGGATAAGAATGTAGCATAGAGCGAAAAACAGCGCCGCACCCGTTAGCCAGAAGTGGTATTCATAAGTGCTACTCAGCACCTTTTGTTTGCGATCCGTTGTTTCTAGCTGGTCTATACTATTAAGAGCGTCATTGAGATCGCCAGTTGTCTGTGCTCTATAATATTGACCCTTGGTGATATCTGCTATTCTTCTCAGAGTTTCAGTATCAAATTCTTTGTCAGGATAACGCTGGATGTTACTAGGTACACGTCCCATTTCCGATCCTATAGCCACAGTATGGACCTTGATACCTACAGTTTTTACCGCCTTAGCAGCCATTATAGGATCTGCTCCCGTATTACTGGAGCCATCTGTAATTAGCACGATAATTCTGGACTTAGTATCTTCGTATCTCAGCAGTTTCTTCCCAGCAGTATTCAAAGCAGAGCCAATGGCTGTGCCATCATCTAGATCAATTCTTGGTCGTATTTCTTCCAGTTCTTTTAGCAAAAATTGATGGTCCAGAGTAATCGAGGCCTCAGGGTATGGTCTACCAGCAAAGGAAACGATGCCGATCCTATCATTCGGTCTAGCCTTGATGAACTCTCTCACAGTGTCGCGAGATGCATCCATCCGCTGCGCTCCGTCGGTGAAGTCTGGCGTCTTCATCGATAGTGAAATATCCATCACTACCATGATATCCACACCACTCGCAGTCTTTTCAGCAAAATCAGTGGTCACCACTGGTCTAGCGAGTGAGAGAGCTGCGCATAAGATAGATAGAGAAACTGCTGAAAAGGAAAAAGCCCCAGCATAATTTCTAGGCTTCGTGCCTAGTGTCCCCAATATAGAAAGCGATGAGAATGTGATCGTATGAGGCGTCCCTAACTTCCCCCGCAGAAACAAAACTAGAGGAATAGCCAGCAATAGCAATAGCCACCATGGCTGTGCAAAACTGAAATGTTGGAAGAAGAAGTCGATGCGGTGAAATTAACAACAAAATCTTAGGCTTCAACGTAAAAGATAATTATCCTAAGGAAAATTCTTGACGAGATAGACCTGAAGATCAAAATGACGTATTATGAGTTACACTAATTTTATAGTATTAACTTTCTTATGTTTTGTCTCTATCCTGTCAGCAGAGACCATTCAAATCGAACAGAAATCTTCAGGCAAGAAAATGAAGGTAGAAGCGGTGGCTTTAGAGAAGGGATTGCTTACTTTTAAGACCTCTACTGGCAAGACATATAAACTATCTGTAGATAAACTCACTCAGGCGAGTGTGAAAGCAGCCAAGGCAGCCCTAGATTCGAATGAATCTGGCGACTCTAACGGGTCTGGTGGAGAAGGTGCGAGTGATAAAGACACGGAGCTATTCAAGAAGGTAAACGTAGTCATAGGTCATGAGCTTTTCGGAGATACCAAAAGTCTCTGGACAGAAAAGGGCGCGGATATAGCGAAAAGATTAAACTGGAGGTTAGAGAGCATTAAGAAGAATTCCAGTAGCTATAGACTCTACACGAGTCCTGATTACGAATTCATAGGGACTCATCCATATTGCGTGACTTTGTATGGAGGTGAAAATGATTTTCCTGAGCAATTCTCGCTCATTTATGCTAATAAGGGAGACTTTGGTAGTAGATTTGGTATGGGTCCGGATCATTTTAAGAAAATGCATCCTGATAAAAAGCTACCTGATAGTTTGGAAGATGCGATGGAGATAGATGAAAAAACCATTGCTGAAAAACTTACTGAAATACTAGGAGAGCCTAAAAAACAATATTATGGAGAGAAGGTGGATAAGCGTAAAGTACAGCGATGGGATGTCTTGGATCATTCATTTCTTCTCTCTGCCCGAGAAAATGAGTATGTTTACCTGCTTATAGTTCCGAAGGAAAATGCAGATAAGGAGGGTAAGATGGAATTCACTAAAGATTCAGAACTAAAGAAATTACACCTTACTAATGTTAGAAAAGATGAAAATAATGATGTCTGGATCGATAATATTCCGATGGTTAATCAAGGTCCCAAAGGGTATTGCGCACCAGCTACTTTTGAGCGTGCTATGCGCTATATGTTGATACCAGCAGACATGTATTTATTAGCTACTGCGGCAACTACATCAGAAGGTACTAACACATTTCAGCTAGCTGAGGACTGTAAGAGGATCGTAAGGAGTAAAGCGAGACGCATTAGAGATTTGACGCTTAAAAAAGACTTTAAAATTAAAAATCTTAAAAAGTATATAGATAAAGGGGTCCCAGTATTATGGCAGATGCGTAGTCTAGTTAAATATAATAATCTTGCTACTGCACGCACCATTGAGCGCAAGTCAGTGACTGACATGAAAGCCTGGGCTAAGAAAATTCAAGAAGAAGCTGACACATTGAAAGATTCTCTCAGCTCAGATCAAAATCACCACATCTGTATGGTGATAGGGTATAATGAGGAGACTAATGAGGTAGCAGTGAGTGATTCCTGGGGGCCACAATTCGAGATTCGTTGGGTGCATGTAGACATCGCTAAAGCGGTGACATCTAGAGGCGGATTTGTCATTGATTTCTAGATTTCCTTCAGTCTTTTAAGAACCGTAGTGATACTAATCATTTATTTATCTAGTTCTCTTTGCCAAGCATCCATCGCTAGTTCGTGGAAGCCTGTTCGGAAGTATTTGTAGTGCTTGAGTGAAGTAGGTAGATCAAAGGATTTTGCTGCAGCATCGACGCTATCTCCTTTGACGAACGAAGCGCGAGCATGGGTTTCTATTTCAGCTAGAAGGTTCAGATGAGCTTGGGTTGAGTCTGATTTAATTTGCTGAATATTTCCATGTCCAGGGACAATGATTTTAGAACTGCTATTGAGAATTTCTTTCACTGACTGGGTCCACTGGCTAGGACTGGATGACATGAAGTTCGGGAAAATACCGTCCCAAATGAGGTCTCCAGCAAAGATGGTGCCAGTGGAATCATCGGTAACGATGAGGTCTGAGTTAGTGTGACCACTCATGGGAGTGATGGTCACGGTACGTCCGCCTAGATCTAGTTTTAGTGGTTTAGATTCATCAGTGATGATCTGTGACGCATCTGTTAGATAGCCTCCCCAATTATTAAGAGCTGAGATAGAGATATTAGGATTAGTTTGATCTGGTAGAGTCTTTAAATAGGTATCAAAAGCGAGCTTACGGGTGGTCTGAGTCATGATGACTTCAGGGTTAGCTCCCTTTTGAATGAAGCCTCTAGTGCCGCCTAGATGATCGAAGTGGAAGTGTGTATTGACGATGTGAGTGGGAAGGCGACCGGTGATTTTTAGGCAAGAATCCGCCATGAATGTAGCACCCGCAGGGGTGCGGTAGGAGTCTATAGCGAGTATGCTTTTCTTACCTACGATTAATCCACCATTGGAGTGTGTAGCGAGATCTCCAGACTTACCATCTTTGGTAAATGGTGTTGATACGAGAGCGTAGACATCATCACTAATTTTTTCAATTCTCCCAAACGGACGAGAACCTAGAGTTTCTCCTAGAGCTTCACGACCATAAGCTCGCTTTGCTAGAACGGGAGCGAGTAGGAGTGTAGCTGAGTATCCACAAGAGGAACTGAAACAGCGCTTTAAGAAATGACGTCGGTTAGGATGTAGCATGGTTAAAGTTCTTTTAGCAGAGTTGAGTCGAGACCTCTTAGTAAGGTTTCTGTGTGCTGGATAAGCTTGGTTTTTCCTGTGGGGAGATTGCTGTCTGGAAGATATTTATGATTGGCTAGAACTTCTAGATATTGGGCTAGGTTCGTTCGGGCTTTTGGAGGTAGTTTTTCTAAGTCCTCGTGGTCATTGATAAATTCTTGGTGAGTCTGAAATAGTGCCTGGTTATTGAGCTGGTGCCTCAGGTATTCACGAGTGAGGAATGATAACTCAGTAGCCAGTTCATTATCTTCTAAGTCTTTCTTCTCAATTACCACTAACTGTTCTAAGGCAGATTTGAGATTATTCACTTTAAGCTTAGTAGTCGCTTTTTTCTTAAGCCATTTCGATGAATAATAGGCAGTTAAAAGAGCTACAATGATAATGATAGTCCAGTGCCACCAGAGCAAGAGGGGCGCTGTCTCAGTTGTCTCTATGATGTCTTCGATTTCAGGCATGAAGGGAGCTACTTAGCAGTAGAGGTGACAGAGGCTTTGGTAAAATCTTTGCTTTTCTTTGCCTCTGGTTCGGTTACTTTTTCGTTTTTTTTCTCATCTTCAGTCACGTTGATAGGTGTTCCTGTTTTGGCGTAGTTGATGCGTGAAGTAGCTAGTAATTTACCAGCGAGATAAGTGTCTGTGGTGATTATAGAGTCAGGAGTACTCCATGCTATATCGATTTCCTTTCGCAGAATTTCTCCATCTTCCACCAGTAGTATTTCATTAGCTCCGTATAGAAATTTTCTGTTGATTACGAAAGCGTCTTTTATTGTTTTTGCAGTGATTGATGCTTTGACAGGTTGATTCATACGAAGTGGTGGATGAGAGTTAGTAGTGCCAAACGGATCAGCTATGTGGGCGATAACATTCAGCTCACGTGAGGTCTCATCGAGTTCACCTTCTACGTGTTTCACGACTGCCTTCCAGATGGTAAGGTTTTTTTCGTCGAGAGCATCTGTTAGATCTACAGGGATGGCTTGATCACCCTGCTCGTTGATGTCGATCTGAGTGAGCTGTCTAGCAGAGAGGGGCAGGCGGATCTCGGCGTAGTCCGTGGTGTAGATCTCTGCTAGGGAGCTATTGGCTCCTATAGATTCTCCTGGGCCTACATTTCTCTTGCGGATACGTCCATCGAATGGTGCATAGATTTTGGTCCGGTCTAGGTCACGTACTGCCTTATCTAGTCCAGCTTGTTGGGCTGCTACATTCGCACTGGCTTCATTGAGTTGTGGTTTGCGTAGGACTAGGTCGTTTGGCTCTTCGTCAAAGCCTATGTCCTGCCAGTTTCTGAGTGCTTGTGCAGCTCTAGCTTTTTCTTGAGCTAGGCTAGCTTGCGCTCTTGCTACGCTTGCTTTAGCAGTGATGATTTTGGAGGCATAGTCAGTAGGATCTAGCTCTACGAGAAGATCTCCTTTCTTGAAAAATGCGCCGTCCTGCAGCTTCTTTGAGATGTGTTTTATATTGCCTGGTACGAGTGCATTAAGTTTAGTTTCAGTGCGAGGACGGACTATTCCCTGGGTCTGGAGGTGGACTTGGTAGTCTAGGGGTATTAACTCTGAGACGGTGGTTTCCTGACCGCGATTTTTATGGACAACGTTGCCTCCAGTGCTTTTGGTTGACTTGCTCTTACCTGATTTTTTACCTTTGCCGCCTGAAGTTGCTACTCTGGATCTAGGATTTTTTTTCTCATCTTCTTTATCAGAAAAGAGCATCGTGGACACCCAATAGCCTATAGCCAGAAAGGCTATAGCTGTGAATGTTCTGAAGATAATCTGCATGAGAGAGTAAGGTTAGTGATAATTACTTTTTGAGCCTGTAATAACCGTCTGGATTATACAGAAAATAGACGTCGTGTGGATTTATGCGCGGAAGATATATGCATGGACGGCCCTGCTCATCTAGAGCTTCTGAGAGATTTTTGAAGCCTTCTTTGGCTACTGGCTTTTTCTTTACGCTGTCAGGATTGATCACTTTGGAGGTCTCTTGGATTCTATCGACGATGTGGTTTACCCACTTGAGCTTCTTAGCTTCAGAGGCGAACTCTACCCAGTCACCATCCGAGTTCTTCAGATACATTTGCTTGATAAATTCCTCGGTAGAAATCCCCATTTTCTTAGCGATAGGCGCGGCTAGCCTAGACCACCATTTTTTAGAGTCTTCGTAAGCTTCCTTTTGCTGAGTAAGGTTCATTGTAGTGAAGAAATAGCTGGAGCTTAGCTGGTGATGGAGGATGATAGCATTCGGGTATGCATATGACTCCTCAGCGAGAGTAATGATGGTTGCCGCCATAGATGCGGCAAAGGATTTTACGACTACATGGATAGGTGCGTCTGAGCCTTCCATAGCTTTAAGTATACGATAGCCAGCCATGACAGAGCCGCCAGGAGAGTCATCTATGACGATAAAGATAGGGTTTTTCTTATCCTTATTATTATAGAAATGAATGCGCTCAGTAATGTAGTCAGCGGTATCTCTAGAGATTGGTCCATTGAGTGCGATACGGCGGTCTGAGATGACGAGCGTGCCGTCGTCCTTGAGTGGGTTTTCGAGATAGATAGGTTTAGCGTCTGCGAAGTTTTGGCGCTGGGTAGCAGCTTTAAGAGATTCTATTTCTGCCTCGTGGAGCTCGGTAGCACGGCTGAGTTTCGTTTTCTCTAGTGCAAGCTCTGAGTTGGCTAGGGCCGCTTTGCTCTTAGCGATAGCAGCAGCTCGTTCTAGTTCATCCTTTAGCTCAGTAGATTTTTTCTGTTTGATTTCATCTTGTGTAGCTTGTTTTAAATCTTCGATTTTCTGCTTTTCAGCCATTAGCTCGTGTTCAGCTTTGAGCTGGGCTATCTGTGCGTTTGTTTCAGCAAGAGTGGCTTCCAGTCTCGCGTCACGGAGCTCTTTTTCTAACTTTAATTTATCGAGTTCCTTGTGGATCTCAGTTCTCTCTCCTTTAGTAGCAGTGGGCAGCATAGCAGGAGCTAAAGGTGCTAAAGGAGCTACGACTTGAGCTGACAGAGGGAGTGCTGTAAGAGCAAGCATAGCAGGGATGTATAATGATTTTTTCATGCTGGTTAGTTATGAGTTCACACAGTGAGTAGCAATGAGATGATTTCAGAGCCTTCTAGTAATACTTTAGATGATAAATAAGCGAAATCAATGGCAATGTTCGCTTGCTCTTTTATGATATTGCCGTTGAATTGTGTCCAACAATTATGACTAACACCTCACAATATCCATTTTTAGAAGACGATTTTCACATCCGCTGGTCCACTCTCACAGCTGAGAACGTGGAAAAAGACATTAACCGCGGCATCGAATTAGCACAGGAGAAGCTAGATGCTATCCGTAATCTTAGTGCAGATGAAGTTACATTTGAGAATACTTTCTTAGCATTAGAAACAGCGAGCGAAGAACTCGGTAGAGGCTGGGGAAGACTGAATCACATGGACTCTGTATGTAGCGATGATGATCTCCGAGCTGAACTCAATAAGATGTTACCTAAGGTGGTAGAATTTTCTTCATCGGTCTCCCTAGACCCCAAGATCTGGTCAGCTCTTAAGGCATTTCGTGATAGTCCTAGTATGCAAGAGCTGAATGCAGTGCAGCAGAGATTCGTGACTGAAACATGTATAGAATATGTCTCTTCTGGTGCAGATCTACCTGACGATCAAAAGACGCGCGTGGCAGAAATAGACGCTGAGTTATCTGCTCTCACTCAGACATTCTCTGAAAATGTAGTCTACTCTACTGATGCTTGGGAGTTGATTATAGATGACGCAAGTAGCCTTAAGGGACTTCCTGAGATAGCAGTAGAAGGAGCGCGACTTGACGCTCTAGAGAAGGGTCACGGCACTGAAGATGAGCCAAAATATCGTTTCACGCTGCAGATGCCATCAATGATGCCTGTGATGAAGTTCGCAGAGGATGATGCCCTGCGTAAGAAAATATGGGAAGGCGGTAACACCATTGGTAATAGTGGTGAATGGGATAATACTGAAATCATTAGAAAAGTATTGTCTCTCAGACACGAGAAGGCAGGGATTTTAGGGAAGAATAACTTCCCAGAGATGATCTTAGAGCACCGCATGGCAAAGAGTGGCGAGGCGGCACTTGAATTTACTGAAAAGCTACATGTTAAAGTTGAAGAAGAGTTTCTTAAAGATAATGCAGATCTTAAAGCATTCGTAGCTAATCAAGAGGGGACAGAAGAGCGCCTGCTCGAACCATGGGAGATAGCTTATTGGGCTGAGAAACGCAGGCTCAAAGAATATGATTTTGATGGTGAGCTACTAAGACCTTACTTCTCAGTAGAGAGTGTGATGAGCGGTATGTTTGATATTATGTCCCGCATCTTTGGCATCCGTATGGAAGAGCGTGACGCTGTATTTGGTAAAGATAAAGAAGGCGCTGTCCAAGTATGGCATGAAGAATGTAAATTCTACGATGTTTTCGATCTAGATAGCGGCGATAAACTAGGCTCATTTTACGCTGACTGGCACCCTAGAGAGGGCAAGCGTGGTGGCGCATGGATGAACTCACTCAGCACTGGTATGCCAGGAGTTGAGGACGATCAGAATTTAGGTCTCATCATCGGTAATATGACTAAGCCAGTAGGCGATACTCCTGCTCTGCTAAATCACGGAGAAGTAGAAACAATTTTCCATGAATTCGGACATTTACTACACCATATTCTAGGCGATGTAGAGATAAAGTCTCTCTCTGGAACAAGTGTCCCGTGGGACTTTGTAGAGTTACCGTCTCAGATACTAGAGAACTACTGCTGGGACCGTGAGAGTCTAGATTTATTTGCGAAACATCATGAGACTGGTGAAAGTATTCCAGATGAGCTATTTGATAAGATGACAGCAGCGAAGAACTACATGAGTGCTACTCATTACATGCGTCAGCTATCGATGGGTAAACTAGATTTAGAAATTCATATAGACCCAAGCATTTGCGACGGCAAGACACTTGAAGAAGTGGAGAAGGAAGTGCTAGCGAAATACAAAACTAAGCTAGCCACGGATTCTCCGAGCGTCTTAAGAAGGTTTAACCATCTATTCAGTGGGGCAGTAGCGTATGCTTCAGGATACTATTCTTACCTATGGTCTGAGGTGCTAGATGCAGATGCATTCACTCGCTTCAAAAAGGAAGGAATCCTGAACCCAGAAACTGGACATGCATTCAGAAAAGAAGTTTTAGCAGTAGGGAACTCTCGCCCTGCGGATGAGTCTTATCGGGCATTTATGGGAAGAGACCCCGAGCTCTCCCCGCTATTAGAGAGAGCTGGTTTAGAATAAGCAAATAATAGATATTGCTCAATGTGAGAGGCGATCGTCAGCAATGGCAGCCGCTTCTTTCATGATATCAGGTCGTTAGGTCGTTAGATCGTTTTGAGGTCGCAAACTCTCACTGCCTGTAATTGGTTAAGCTTTGATTTCTTGAGAGCTTCGGTGAATTATGGGTACTTTGGGTTATTATATTTTACGTAGACAGTCGATGCTTGCTCTTACTCTGCTGTATGTGAAGGAGTTGATGATGCTCCGTCATATATAGGGGGCGCTACCCACATTCACCATACACTCCACAGTCTGTAGTATGGTCATTCACCATACCCACAGCCTGCATAAAAGCGTAAATAATAGTAGGCCCCACAAACGTAAAACCACGTTTCTTAAGATCCTTACTAATCTTCTCAGACAGCGGAGTAGACGCAGGAACGTCGCTCAGCCTTTCATAAGAATTAACGATCTGCTGCCCACCCACCCAACTCCAGAGATAGTCACCCAGAGACTGCTCCTTCTTAAGCTCTAGCACAGCCAACGCATTTTTTCGCGTTCCATAGACCTTCAGCCTATTCCGGATCACCCCAGCGTCTAGTAAGATAATATTCAACTCTGCATCCGACATGGCAGCCACTTTCTCCACATCGAAATCAAAGAAAACTTCCTTATACCGAGCCCGCTTCTTCAACACTGTAATCCAAGAAAGCCCAGCCTGAGCACCTTCCAAAATCAGCATCTCAAACAAATGCCGATCATCCCTAACAGGACGCCCCCATTCCTTATCATGATACTCAACATACAGCGGATCATCTGATACCCATTTACAGCGTTTCATAATCCAAAATCTAATCTAAAATTCCGACCAGTAAAGGTCTCATGATTAAAATAGGCCCACCAGGAGTCGAACCTGGATCTTCGGCTTCGGAAACCGACATTCTATCCATTGAACTATGGGCCCTTTTTGATAAATAAAAACGGTGACCGCTGATAATTAGTAGAGAGTTATCCAGAGGTCAACGAACAAATCAAAATACCCATAAGACAGGAATCTATCTCATAGCCTTCTGTATCCTCAAATGGCGAATCAGAGTTTCTGCTCGCTTAGTAGGACTTCTTTCCTCTAACAGAGACTGCCTGACTCCTTCATCGATCACAAACTGCTGAGCGATCACATCACTCAAAATTCCTAGATCTTCATTCACACGGTCAAGAGTCTGGTTAGTCTGTTCAATCACTGCATCAGTAAACTGTCTCAGGAAGCGAGACGCTGCGTCTCGTAAACTTTTAATAGTCATCTCTGTAGAATCCGTAATCTGCTCAACAATATCTGAGATAGGTCTGATATGCGCCTTGGGATAAGGAATGGCTTTGTCAGCTTCCCAAGACAGAAATTCTACTCGCATTACAGAATGTAAAATCAGATTAGATCGCCCGTCGTCCTCTTTCTCAGCTGCACGAATAAGTCCTATAAATCCAACCTTAGAAACACATTCCGAAGGATCAGAAGTTTCCTCAGCATGAAGATTAGCTACGCAGATCATAGAGCCTGTAGTAAAAGCGTCTTCTAACATCTTACGATAGCGAGGCTCAAAAATATGCAGAGGTAAAACTCCGTGAGGAAATGTGACTGCGTTATTCAGAAGAATAACACCAGCATGCTCAGGAATATTTATAGAAGTCATGTTTACAATTTGGAGTGGAAATTAGTTCTGGCAAGTAAGAATCGTCCGAGAGTTTTAAGATCGACTTTTGACATCTCTTATTCCTGTCTTAATAATTAGTTATGAATTCTCTCCATGCTGCTTATTTAGGGTCATTAAGGGCCGATGCTTTCGCTCTTCCTGTTCACTGGTATTATAATCGTGAGGCTCTAGATCGAGACTACCCAGTTCTAGACGGCACTCAAGACCCTCTTGCTCAGCATCCCGACAGCATTTTCTGGCGATCAGTCTATGAAGTAACTTGCCCTAAAGATGATATTCTTCACGACCAAGCACCATTCTGGGGAGTGAGGGGAGTCCATTATCATCAGCAACTCAAGGCAGGTGAAAATACTGCAAATTTTCAGCTCGCACGTGCGCTTCATCAGCAAGTCTCCGCCGCAGGAAAGTATGATGCTGAAGCATGGCTAGATCTCTACATCCACGCTATGCTCACCCCAGATTGGCACCGAGACACCTACTTAGAAGAATATCACCGAGGGTTCTTCAAGCGATACGCCGCAGGGAAGGCACCAGAGAAATGTGGTATCAAGGACGAGCACATAGGAGGTCTAGCACAGGTGCCTGCTCTGGTCGCCGCTCTACCAACTCTGCCGCTTAATGAGCTAAAAGACATCGTCAAAGAACACGTAGCTCTAACCCACCGGCACTCTAATGTGCTCCGTGCAGCAGACTGTCTAACTCGTTTACTACGTCTCATCGCAGACGGCACCCCCCTCCGGGAGGCGCTGATGAACGCAGCAGGTGACTGGTTCTCCACGAAAAAAGCCACTGGCTGGGAGTCCAGACCTGACCGGGTAATCATAGGCACTATACTTAGTCCAGCTTGCTACATAGCAGAGGCATTCCCAGCAGCACTTTACCTAGCCTGGAAATATCACGATGACCTAGACGCCGCCATTCTAGCCAACGCTAGGGTAGGAGGGGATAGCTGTCACCGTGGCGCTGTAGTTGGTAGCCTAGTTGCTGCTAATTCGTAGTTTCTCACCAGCCAGATTAAAAAGATTAAGAACCAGTCTTCGTTATAGCCTAAAATGCTAGAAGTATTCCTAGAATGTTTCTGCTCCGATGTGGCATGTTTCTATCATAATGAATTTAAGTATTATCTGATGTAGAATCATATTAGGTGACCGCCCAGCTAAACCACGAATCAATGACCTTAATGACAAGGTTAAGTACAGAGTTTTCAGAGAATGGTTAAGCCAATAAAGCTAACAAGGTGCTGAGTAAATTTAGAGAGGTAAATCAGTTTTCATATCCGTCTTAATATTGAGTGTAGGAGTTCTGCGTTACTTATTTTTATGGGATAGGGGGTATAGCGGATCTCGGTGTTGTGTCCGCTTAATCGGCTGGTCTCAGTGCATAAAAAAAGGCTTTGACCTTCTGATTTTTCCTGCCTACCGTCCGCCCCCGCACTAAGGGACTTAGAACGAGTCTTGGTGTGCTGAGAACCAATTTTTTTAACGACAATCATTATGAACATCACTGTAGATAAACAACCTGCCTGCTCGGCAACTGTAAAAGTACAAGTACCTGCTGATAAGGTAGCTTCTGAGCGTAAGACCATTCTTGGTAAATATGCTAAAAATGCTAGTATCAAAGGCTTTCGCCCTGGTAAAGCACCAGCTAACATCATCGAAAAACGCTACCAAAAAGAGATCACTGAAGAACTCTACAGCCTTCTCATCAATGCAGGATGTGACGATGCGATTAAGCAGGAAGACCTCAAAGTCATCTCTGTAAACGTTTCTGAAGAGCCTAAGCTAAACGATGCAGGTGAACTTAATTTCCAAGCTGAGTTAGTACTCGCACCTGAGTTCGAGACTCCTAATTACCTAGGACTTGAAATCAACTCACCCAAGACTGATGTGTCTGATGAAGACGTAGCTAAGTCTCTCGAAGACCTGCAGCAGAGATTCGCTGAGTTCACAGACGTGGACCGCGAGCTTAAAGAAGGTGACTTCGCAGTGGTCGACTTTACTGCTACTCTTGACGGTAAGCCAGTAGCTGAGGCTATTGATAAGGCAGCAGGTTTCCTAGAAGGTCGTGAAGGTCACTGGGCTAAGATAGAGGAAGATTCATTCATGCCTGGATTCGGTAGCGGACTTAAAGGCCTTAAAGCTGGCGATAAGAAGGAACTAACACTCACAATGCCAGAAGATTTCCCACTCTCAGATGTGCGTGGTAAAGAGATCAAGTTTGACGTAGAGGTGAAGACCGCGAAAGAGCAGGAACTCCCTGAGCTTAACGACGAATTCGCAGCTAAACTCGTTCCTGAAAAAGGGATGGACGATCTGAAAGGAATCATCCGTGAGCAGCTAGAGCAAGAGAAAAACAAGATAGCAGCTGACGCTAAAGTCGAGCAGATCGTAGAGCAACTCAATACTGGTGTTGAATTCGAACTTCCAGAGGCACTCGTACAACAAGAAACTCAGGGCAATGCACTTAGCATGGTCGACCGTGCTAGACAGCAGGGAATGACTGATGAGCTTATCGAAGAGCAAGAGTCAGAGATAGCAGAGTCTGCTGAGAAGCAAGCGCGTCTTAACCTGAAGACTAACTTCATCCTACAAGAGATCGCTACCGCAGAGAAGATAGAGGTAGAAGACCAAGATGTGCTGCAGAGAATCCACGCTATGGCTGAGCAAGCTCAGACTCCTGTAAAGAAGTATATTAAGGATCTACAGAAGGCAGGCGCTATCCAGAATGTGCGTAATTCAGTGCTGATCGGAAAGACTATTGACTTTGTAGTAGAGAAGGCGAACGTAACTGAAGTCGAATCTCTAGAAACTACAGAACAAGATGCTGAATAATATTACAAATAACAACGACAGCTCGGGGTCGATGACTCCGCAGAATAATTATTACCCAATCCCTACTGTCATCGAGCAAGATGGCAGAGGTGAGCGTGGGTATGACATCTACTCACGTCTACTTAAGGACCGTATCATCTTCATCGGCACTGCGATCGATGATCATGTGGCGAATGCAGTCATCGCACAGATGCTATTTCTCCAGATGCAGGACCCTAAGAAGGATATCCATATTTACATTAACTCTCCAGGTGGCTCAGTCACAGCTGGACTCGCTATGTATGATACGATGCAGTTCCTCACATGTGATGTGAACACCTATTGTATCGGAATCTGTGCCTCTATGGGAGCAGTTCTCCTCACAGCTGGCACAGCCGGTAAGCGCTTCTGCCTGCCAAACTCACACGTGATGATCCACCAGGTATCTGGCGGAGCACAGGGCACAGCCTCTGATGTAGAGCGCACAGTGAAGTTCATGTATGGTCTAAAAGGGAGACTTAATAAGATCCTTGCGCACCACACTGGCAAAACTGAAAAGCAGGTAGAAAAAGATGCGGATCGTGATAACTATATGTCAGCTGAAGAAGCTACCAAATATGGTCTCGTAGACAAGGTGCTCGAAAGTAAGCCTGATCTAGGAGATAAGGATAAAGAGAAGAAGTAATTTCTCTTGCATTCTTAAACCAAGAAAGATTTCAAAAGGAGCTACTCTTAGGAGTTAGCTCTTTTTTTTGATTAAATCTGCTGTCATAAAAACCGTGTAATAGAGCAGAATTTAAAATGACATTGACGCTCCAAGATTGAATCCTATACTCCTTACCTATGAAGAAACTACAATTTCTAACCAGCCTTACTATAGCTCTTGGATGCGCATTTCTAACTTCATGCGGACTTATCCAAAGTGCTGCTAGAGTTCCTGGGAGTCTTCTTAAAAGTGTAGGTAGAACAGTGGGAATGAGTGTGAATCACACTACTGAACCTAAGCAAGAGCAGCCAGCAGTTGAAGTAGTAGACGGTGGTGTGATCCAGCAGTTAGATTAGTATTTCAAATCTATCTTCCTCAGCTAAATGAACGCGGATTACCATACGCACACACCTTTGTGCCTTCATGCAGAGGGAGAGCCTGAGCAATATATAGATGCAGCCCTAGAGAAGGGTATGGTCGAATACGGGATCTCAGATCATGCTCCGATGGGAGGAAAGTCCCATAGTGAGCCATTCGATGACTGGCGCATGACATGCGATAAGATGCCTGAATATTTAGAATGGATAGCTAGGGCAAAAGAGCATGCGAACGGGAGAATACCTGTACGTGCTGGTTTAGAATGTGATTGGTTACCTGGTTGCGAGTCATGGACTGAGGAGCTTCGGGGAATGCACGACTGGGATTACCTTATCGGATCTGTGCATTACATCGCTGATAAATGGGATTTTGATAATCCTGCTTGGTTCGCTAAATGGGCTGAGACGGATGTGGATCAAGCATGGGAGTTCTATTGGGAAGCTTACACAAATATGGCAGATAGTGGACTGTTCGACATAATGGGGCATCCAGATCTGATCAAGAAATTTGGTTTTAAACCAGAAGGTGATCTCAGTAGATATTATGAGCCCGCGATTGATGCAATAGCGACATCTGGCACTATCATTGAGCTGAATACAGCGGGCTGGCATAAACCATGCGCAGAGCAATACCCACACTCAGAATTTCTAGAATTAGCTCGTGATGCAGGTATAGACCTTATTATTTCATCAGATGCCCATGCTCCGAGCGAAGTTGGCAGAGACCATGATAAGGCACGATTACTGGCTAAAGCTGCTGGCTATACTCAGACTACCTTGATCAACAAAGGAGAACGTAGCTACATTGACCTCGTTTAATTAAAAATAGTAAAATAATGAAATAGTGTGGCTCTACCCTTGCAGAAATCTGATACTACCGCATATTAAATCCATTAACCACTAACGATAAAACAAACTATATATTATGGCATACGAACTACCAGAACTAGGATACGCATACGACGCACTCGAACCACACATCGACGCTAAGACTATGGAAATACACCACAGCAAGCATCACAATGCTTATGTGACTAATGTAAACAATGCAATCGCCGGCACTGACCTTGAGGACAAGGCAATCTGCCAGCTCGTTTCTAATCTTGGCGACGTTCCTGAAGATAAGCGCACAGCAGTTAGAAATAACGGTGGTGGACACATGAACCACTCAATGTTCTGGAAAGTAATCCAGCCAGGCGGAGCTTCAGCACCTAGCGGTAAACTTGCCGCTGCGATCGATAAAGCATTTGGCTCACTCGATGCATTCAAAGACGAATTTGCAAAAGCAGCGGCTACACGCTTCGGCTCAGGCTGGGCATGGCTCTGCACTAAGGACGATGGCACACTCTGCGTATGCTCAACTCCTAACCAAGACAACCCATCAATGGGTGAAGACTTCGGCTGTTGTGGATGTTCTGCTATTCTCGGACTTGACGTATGGGAGCATGCCTACTACCTCAACTACCAGAACAGACGCCCTGACTATATCCAAGGCTTCTTTAACGTGGTGAACTGGGATGCAGTGAACGAATACTATGAGAAGTTCACTGGTGAAAGCTGCTGCGGATAATTTCTTCAGTTAGTATTACGCTAAATTTCAGCCCTAAGTTTGTAGATTGTCTACGAGCTGAGGGCTTTTTTGTGTCCTTGAGGTATTCTTTATGTAGCATCGCCTGCAGCGGTAGCGGTTAGCATGTAGCGATTATTTTTCGTAGAAAAATGATCATGTGTTACTTACTACTTAACCTCGATGAGGCTCTATATACGACATTTATCATACTTTTGATGATCTTCTTACAAACCCATTCAAGATTGACTAAAAACTCTAGCCATGGCATAGCAAACTCATGCGAATTGGGATATTAAATAGTGGTGGTGACTGTCCAGGTCTCAATGCTGTTATTCATGGAGTAGTGGGTGCAGCGAGTAAGTTAGGCTGGGAAGTGATAGGATTTAGAGATGGTTTTGAGGGGCTTCTACCACCCGGAGATTATCAGGTGATTGAGCCTGAAGATACAGTAGGTATCCTAAAGCTGGGTGGCACCATTCTTGGGACGACTAATAAAGGCCACTTCGCCTCCAAAGTAGGAGAGGGCTCTAAGGAAGAAATCGCAGCTAGAGTGATCGATAAAGTTAGCCGTACCATGAAGCAGCTTGAAATACGTGCACTGATCGTAGTCGGTGGGGATGGCTCCATGACCACTGCTTGGCATCTTTATCAAGCAGGTTTCCCAGTTATTGGAGTACCTAAGACTATCGATAATGATCTCCAAGCAACAGCAATGACATTCGGATTTGATAGTGCAGTGAACTGCGTGGTCGATGCTATGGATAGACTGCATACCACCGCAGTGAGTCACAAGCGTGTGATGGTGGTTGAAACGATGGGTAGAAATGCTGGCTGGATAGCCCTCTGGGGTGGTATAGCAGGTGGTGCGAATGTAATCCTACTGCCAGAAATAGAATTTTCCCTCGATAAAGTAGCTGAGCATATTAAAGAGCGTGAAGCCCGTGGACATCATAGCTCAATGGTTGTAGTAGCTGAAGGAGCCAGAACTCCATGTGGAGATCTAGTGACACAAGAGCACGGTATGACTAGTGATGGAACACTAGGTGGTATCGGTATCTACGTGGCTGCTGAGCTTGAAAAGCGAACAGGTAAAGACACAAGAGCCTGCACTCTAGGGCACCTCCAGCGCGGTGGAGCTCCTACCAGTCTAGACAGAATCTTGGGTGCTAGATTCGGCGTCAAGGCAGTGAAATTAGCTGAAGAAGGGCGCTTCGGCAGAATGGTAAGTTATCAGGCATACAAGGTCGGATCAGCCTCCATCGATAAAGCAATTAACAAACTCCGCACAGTAGATCCACAAGGTGAAATCATAGAGACTGCCAGAGCCATTGGGATATGCATGGGTGATTAGTCGCTTTGCTACTGTCAATAGAGCAAGAACGATTCAGCCTATAAAAATTTATTAAATATGGAAAACTCAACTCGATCAGGCTACGCGCTTTTTGATCTGGATCAGACGATTATACCTTGGGATACTCAGCTGCTCTTCTGTAACTATGTGTTGAAACGCGAGCCTCTACGTAGACTTCATGTTCTCGGGTTGATTCTCTTTCTACCATTTACTAAGCTCCTGGGAGCGGGTGGTATGAAGCGAGTTTTTTTGAATTACCTTGTTGGTATGGATACTACCACACTCGATACATACGCGCGAGAGTTCGTGGATGAAGTGTTTCCAGAAGGAATGTATCCAGAGGTGTTAGAAATAGTTAAAGAGCATAAAGAAGCAGGTCGTCTAACAGTTCTGAATAGCGCTAGTCCAGAATTCTGGGTGAAGTATCTCGCAGAGAAAATGGAGTTCGATCACTACTATGGAACTCAAGTTGAGATAAATGGGCGCATGAAACTATTCCCAGATTTCGTCACTGGTGATAATAATAAAGGAGCTACTAAAGTGCCCAGAATGCAGCATCATTTTCCAGCTGAATGGCAAGAAGGAGAAATTCTTCCAGACAGCTACGGCTACTCAGACAGCCATGCAGACATCCCAATGCTGGTCATCTGTGAGGATAACACGATGGTCAATCCTACAGATAAACTTGAAGCATATGGGAAGAGATGTGGTTGGCATAAGATCACTCCAGATCGTCCGACTAATGGTAAATGGAGTATGGCTTTCGCTTGTATGAAACAAGCTCTGGGTCTGTATTAAGTCTTTAGCTCGCCATTATTTGACTCTTAAGATACCGTTCATAACACCCCAGTGCCCTGGGAATGTGCATAGGAAAGGGTAATCACCAGGGGTTTTAGGAGCGTTTACATAAAGAGTTTGCTGACGGTTGTGAGTGAGCACTGAAGTATGGAAAAGAACGTCATCAGATTTTGGGACGTAATGTTCTTTTGCCGCAGCGGCAGGATCGGATAGCAGTTGGTTGGATGCCATCCCAATTTTCTGCATCGTTCCCGGCTTAACAAAAACTAAGTTGTGAGGCATGAGTGGGTCGATGTTTTTGAAATTAATCTGGAGTGCTTCTCCTGCTTTGGCTTCGATCAGTGTTTCGTCGAACTTGAGACCAGCAAGACTTTGGATTTTAATCGTTCGGCTTTGCGTGCCTTCTTTAAAGCGATTTCTGGTCCAAGGTAAATCTCGCCCACCGAGGACAAATTTAATGTCCAGTTTCAGAGTATCAGCGACTTCGCCATTACGTGGTGGTAACTCGGGGTTTGCTTCATCTAGATGTAGCAGAGTATGAAAAGTATCTAAGAGAAATTTCTCACCTTTTGCAGTAGTTAGTCTTCCGTGGACATGTAAACATTCCACTGGATGAATATCAGGAATTCCAATAAGTAGATATTTACCATCATCGCTTAATTTAACAGAGGATACCGCTACTTCATCGTGACCGGCTACATCTGGATTCTTGACGCTTCGTTCCCTGCAACCATAAGCTTCGGAGTATTCGTAGTGCCATTGCTGGAGAAGGAAGTTCTCTGGCTTGACTGATGCGGGATCAAGTGGAGAGTGTAGCTCGATTTTTAGACCGTTTTTATAAGCGGTCCATCCTGAGGGTTGGACAACTTCTCCCCCTGTATAGCGTATTCTATCAAGATGCCCATCGGTAATTGCGTAGTTACCCCAACCATCAACTCCTACGAGATAGAGTTGACCATCGACAGGTGAAAAACGACCTCGGTGAGTGCCTGATTTGAAATCGAATGGTAGCGGGAATACAGCACCTTGAGCCCGCTCGGACCAATGTGTGTCTCGCAGAACTCCGTAGATAGTTCCAGATCCAAATGACGTCGATATAATAGTCCCAGGTTTCATTCCCCAGCGGTCATCTTCCACGAAAATCTGGCTACCCGTAGAGTTGTCGATTCCACGAGGAACAAATGCAAGAGGAGGCGCGACAGGAGGCCCGTTAGCC
>CALAJT010000004.1 GCA_937923145.1 uncultured Rubritalea sp.
TAAATCGTAAACATGATCCACCACCAGGACCAGAGTGCTTGTGGAAGGGAATTCTAAAAGTAGAATCTTACGGAGAAGCATGGCTAGCCTTTACGAGCATGAAATAAACTTATGTATAAAAGTCAGGGATTCATCCCTAGGGCTGGTTGCATAATACCTGTCCGTGCTGGAGGCATGGTGGAAATGGTTAAGCCGGGTTGTTACTCAGTTTAGTGAAAATCTTAGCTTCTTTAGAAACAGTATTCGATCTACCTAGTCACACCGCGCTCACTAGTTTCTAGGAAATTAATAAGGTGTTGCACGTGCTCATTACTGGCGCAGTCTGCTTCTTTTAGCTCGGCTAGTGTTTCGGAGAAGTTACGCTCTTTGTGGAGGAAGACTCGCTTGTAGGCTCTGCGGAGGAAGGCTACGTCTTCTTTGCTAAAGCCTCGACGTTGTAGACCGATTTGGTTTATCCCTCTGATCACGGCTGGGTTACCATCGGCGATAGTGAATGGTGGGACGTCTTGGACTACTTTGGTGAAGCCTCCAACAATCGCATGTGCTCCGATTCTACAAAACTGGTGAACTCCAGAGAGCCCAGAGACGATGACGTGGTCTTCAACGTGGACGTGTCCAGCTAGTGAGCCGTTGTTAGAGAAGATGCAGTGACTTCCAATTACGCAGTCGTGTGCTACGTGTGAGTAGCAGAGGAAGAGGTTGTCGTCACCGATTGTAGTAGGCGCTTCTGGGACAGTCGAGCGATGGATAGTGCAGCTTTCACGAAATGTATTTCGATCTCCAATTAAGAGGTAGGTAGGTCCGCCAGCGTATTTTAGATCTTGCGTGTCTTGCCCGATGGATGCAAATGGATAGAACTTATTTTCTTTACCAATAGTTGTATGCCCATCGATCACGACATGAGATTTTAGCTCACAGTCATCGCCAATGGTGACGTTGTCATTGATGACACAGTAAGGTCCGATGCTGACGTTTTTTCCGATAGTAGCGGAGTCTGAGATGATGGCTGTAGGGTGGATCACGATAGGGAAAATTGGTTAAAGATTGAGAATGGATTTTTGCTTTGCTTACGCTAGCATCATCGCCGCTTTCTTGATAGCTTTAATTAGAGCATGGACATCATCCTCAGTATTATACACTGCGAAAGATGCTCTAACAGTTCCAGTAGTACCGAATCTAGCCATGAGAGGCTGGCAACAGTGGTGACCTGTGCGGACGGCCACACCCATTTGATCGATCAGAGTTCCTAGGTCGTAGTGGTGGATTCCTTTGATGTTAAATGAGAGGACGGTAGCTTTCTCTTTGGCGGTTCCGTATAGCTGGACGTTGTCTATATGTGAAATGGCATCTGTCGCTAGATCTAACAGTTTCTGCTCATGTTCGGCGATCGCTTCGATACCAATCTCATTTATCCAATCAAAAGCTCTAGCTAAGGCGATAGCACCTTCGATATTGGGAGTGCCCGCTTCGTATTTAAAGGGTAGCACATTATAAGTAGTTTTCTCAAAACTACAGCGTTCGATCATCTCACCACCACCTTTGTAAGGAGGGAGTTCATTGAGGATTTCTTCTCTGCCCCAGAGGACGCCAATGCCCGTGGGTGCGTAGCATTTGTGTCCGGAAAACACGTAAAAGTCTGCTCCCATAGCCTGGACATCGATCTTCATGTGAGCTGCAGATTGAGCACCATCGATTAGGGTGAGTGCTCCGAGAGCTTTTGCTTTGGAGATGATTTTCTCGATTGGATTTACTGTGCCTAGCGCATTAGAAATATGACTGACAGCCACGATCTTCGTTTTCTCAGTAAGTAGCGTATCGATCTCGCTAAGATCCCATTCTCCACTATCAGTAATAGGGATGACATCTAGCTCAGCCCCAGTGTGCTCACAGAGCATCTGCCATGGAACAATGTTAGAGTGGTGCTCTAGACCTGAGACTAGGACTCGGTCACCAGCTTTAATCTTACCAGAAAAGGTAAGAATGGTGGAGACAAGATTGATTGAATCAGTAGTGCCTGAAGTAAAGATGATCTCGTGACTGTGTGCTGCATTGAATTGCTTAGCGATCGTCTCTCTAGCAGCTTCATGAGCAGCAGTTGCCTCGCGCGAGAGGAAGTGGGTGCCACGGTGAATGTTAGAGTTTAGCCTAGAGTAGTAATCTGTCGAGGCATCGATCACCGCTTGCGGATTATGCGTAGTGGCAGCGTTGTCGAGGTAGACGAGAGGGAAGCCATTTACCTGTTGGTTTAGGACGGGGAATTGCGCTCGGATGGATGTGATGTCAATAGACATGAGGTGTGGTTAAAGCGGTTACTCTTCTGCGAAAATATCCGTAGAGAGGTATTGGTAAGTCGTCGGTGAGATGATCAGGTAATCTTCGTCGTTACTAGTTTTAGCGTAGTAGTATGGTGGATTTACCATCTGCGATCTCGGCTTTGCTATGGAGATAGTGTATTCTTTAGATTTTCCAGTGGGCAGACCTTCGTCATTGTAAGTGCTAGATGAGATACTTACATTTAAGATAGGAGTCTCTAGTGCTTTGGCGGCATTTGCATCATTTGGTCCGAGACGTTTCTGAGCTGTGATGTAATGAGCGTTATTGAGGAAAAACTTTGCTTGGATCGGGTTGATTTTATCGGAGATGTCTGCGTTATTTAGTTTTCCTGTGAATGCATCGCCAATGTAGTCGTAGTTCACAGTGAGTTTTTGAGCTGTCTGTGGATTCTCCATACTGAAGCTAGTAACATCGTTGACAATGAGTGACCAGAGTGTGTTATCTTTCCACTCCCATTGGTTTTGTGAAATTAGTCCATAGGCAGCCTTATCAACTTCCCAGACTACTGATGATAGCCTAGAATGAGCGTAGATGATTCCTGCTTTCTCAGCAAAAGTCACTCTTTGAGGAACGCCGGCGAATGGGAAGACGGTGACATCGAGAATAGGGTTTTGGAAATTGTATTTACTAAGATCTGTAGCGGCGTCGCTGACGAATCCTCTTACAGGAACTACAGAAATCGCAGCGATAAGGTTCGAGAGAGTAAAGTCGTTTATTTTCTGAGTAGATCCGTCAGAAGAAATGAGTTCGTATTCTTTATCCAGTTTCTTTCTAGCGACATTAACGCAGGATTTGAATGCAGGGCTGACTATGAACTGCCTGATATTTTTGCGGTCTAGAGTTAGCATGTTTTTTGCTCTGATTTCGTTGATGCTTGTCGGTAATGCAGCTAGTGAGTTTTTATTGTTAGAGTTGGCTTGCTTAGGTAGCTCGAAGATGATTCCTGGTCGATCATTCATCGTCGCATAGCAGGTGGGAGCACCTTTCTCTGATGGGTAAATGGTCAGCGTGGACTGCTCATCTACGTAGCGGTTCTTTACGCTAACTTTGATGATGTCCTCTGAGCTTCCTGGGAGAGTGATGTTCTCTTTAGGGTGAATTTTCACTGCTTCTAGAGCGGAGAGTTGGGTGAGTAGTTTAGCTATTTCTTTCCGATCTGTAGCGAGATCTAGAGGTTTGGAGATTCTCCATGGTGAGGTGCTGGTCGAATGGTCGACTACAATTTCGCTATTCGAGCGTTTAATCGAAACTTCTTCCATTGAATTCCTATTCAGAGCGAATGGACGATGGTCCCTGAAGCCTTCGAAGTCATTTTTGAAAATCTTATGAATTCCAAATGCGGGGTCAGCTACGAGGTAGAGGATTTTTTGATCAGGGGCGTTTTCCTTGATTACGAATACGGTGGGGATGTCAGTTACCTTAGTCTGCTGACGTTCATCGGTAGTTACGACTCGCTTATGCCAAGCTGAACGGATGCCGATTTTAAATTTAGCGACTTCGTTTCCATCTTTATCTGCGAACTGAACCTTCACCCAGTCATCTTCAAAACCGAAGCTTTTAGGATCTACTTGGCTTAGAGGAATTGCATCGACCACCTCAGCTCCGAGTGTGAATTCTATCAATGGCTTTAGGTAATTTATACCATCCGCTCTATCCTGATAAGGTGTAGTGCATTCCCACTGGTAATTACGATTAAAGGTAAAGTGATGGGGGATCTTATTCTTGTTTGTGAGTGTGATAGTATAAGTATTGATGATTGCCTCATCATCGTATAGCGGCGATCCTAGTATCCGGTGCTCTACATCCTGTCCATAGTCACCAAGCTTATGCACCCACAGATCACTTACGAACCACGCTCCGAGAAGAGTGGTAAGTAAGATAAGAAATGTTGTGAAAATTCCGCGCATGTTAAATAGGTTATTTAGGATCTTCGATTCCACCAGAATAGCATAGAAATAATGAATCCGATAGCAGGAATAATAACAATGACTGTGAGATCGAGCTTAGCCTTATCCTCTGCTTTAATGGTAATTTTCTGCGGTCTAACAGGTTTTGAACCTATAGATCCTACCAAAGCTTCTCTGCCTGCTAGCCAGTTGATAGATGAGTTGACGAAGTGTGTGAGCTCGCTACGCATATTCGCAGGCTTTAAAAATTGAGTGTTACCTATGACGATCATCTTTGAAGTGAGGTTCTTAGTGCGGTCTAGATCTTCACGTCCTCGAACAACTGCTGCAGCTAGGAATAAGGCTCTACCTCTTTCAGCATTAGGGGCGCTACCGTTATCTTTTCCGGGGTCAAAGCGTGGGGTTGGCTTGTTGTATTCTACTTCACCCCACCAGCCTGGAGCGGCTTGCAGAACAGGAAATACTGCGATGTTCTTAACCGCTAGCTGATCTGTATTTGCGAGACTGAGTGAGCGAGTGGGTCCATCTAGTTGAGTAGATTTTTCACCGAATCCCTTAGTGATGTCAGAGCCTTTGATGAAGTTTCCCCGTGCCTTGGTGAGTGTGTGTCCATTTCCTACTGAGAGGACACGGTCTTTCTCGACTGCGATGCCGTATGATTTCATAAATCTACGGATGTTAGTTAGCTTAGCGTCAGCGGAAACGGTGATGAAGAGAGAGGCGTTATTTCTATCCCAGTATTCCTTTAGAATATTGATTTCTGGTTTATCGAAATCACTATCGAGTCCGATCATTACGAGTCCTTCTGCATCGGCAGGGATAGGCTGACCAGAGGAGATCTGGAATGGATTGAGCTGAATGTTTTGTGAATCGAGATGCGATTTAAATGCGTTCCAAGCTGGTGTGCCTCCACCTGCATCATCGACCTGACTCTTGTCTACGATGAGGTAGAATCTTCTGCTTTTACCCTCTGTAGCACTGAGCAGGAATGAAGTGATCAGCTTTTCATCCTGCCAAGCTGCGATGCGTGAACCATCTTCAGAGGTGAAGTAAAGTTCACTTACTGAGAATTGGCGGATACGTTGTAGAGGCTGTTCTTCTCCCTTATCTAAGAATGAAGTGGTAGGAGCTGCGTTTGAAGGTTTTTCTTTCTTAAGCTCGGCATCAGTGCGGGCATCGATGAGAATAGTCTCTTCGTAGAATGTCTTTCCATAGATGGACGAAAGCTCGTTAAATCTGCTCGCTTCCTTTACGTAATCCACGATTTCAAATTCGATTTTATCAGGGGCAAATCTACGATACTCTTCGAGCTTTCCACGGATACGCTGCTTGTGCGGAGAGTTTGGTTTTAGTAGTGCTATGAATTTGATCTTACCCTCATAATTCTGGATTAGATCGCTCTGGAGAAGGTTTTGAGAGTATTCTGAGAGAGTGAAGTCCTTAGAGTCGGTGAGATCCTTTCTGACGTGGTGTGGAGCGGTGAGGTAATTTATGAAAATAACGCAAACAGCAGCGAGCACAAGCTGTAGTGCAATAATGAAGCCAATGCCGAAACGATTGATACTTTTAACAGCAGTCGTGTCCTTAGGCATGGTGTTCACTTTAGCTCTAGACGCATTAGGTGTAGAGTCAGTTTCTGTGGTCTTAGCAATGTCGGTGTCAGCCATTTAAAAAGGAAAAAAAGATAGAAAAATTAGTGCTTCCAGCGTCTGTAGTCGATCACGTGATGGGTTAGCAGTAGGGTGAATAACGCCATGGAAAAATAGTAGATGAAAGTGCGTGAATCAAGTAAGCCAATACCGAAGTTACTGATATGGTTTTGCATAGCGATGTAGTTAAAGAACTCTGCTCCAGAAGCTCCACTAAATGATTCACCCATGATGACAGGGACGAAGCCTAAGAATACGTGAGCGAGTAGGAATCCAAACGTCAAAATAGCTGCTATAATCTGGCTTTGCGTTAGCGAAGAAGCAAGACAACCAACCGCAATAAAAAAGATACCAATCAGGAATAAAATCGTATAAACTCCAATGAAGTGGTCAACAGAAGCTGGTGCAGGAGTGCTAGTGAACCAAGTGAAGAACTTTACATGGAGGATAAGCGGCAGCCAGAGGAAGCAATAATATAAGAGTGCTGCCAGGTATTTCGAACCGACTAATTGCCATGTGCGTATAGGTGCAGTCATCATCGTTTCGAGTGTTCCACTACGCTCCTCCTCAGAGAAGAGTTTCATAGTAATCAGAGGGAACAGGAATAGAAAGTAGATGAAGAAAATCGGAGTGGATTGTAGACTGTCGAGCAGGAGATTTGTCTTTACAGGTGACTTCTCGTAAAGCTCGATCACAGAGGATAAAGAAAGCCCCTGAAGCAGAGTGATGATCGTAAATACGATCCACCCGAATGGGCTACAAAAGTATTGCTTCAGTTCCTTTTTAAGTAATATGTAGAGGCTACGCATGGTATTAAGTTCCTGCCATGTTTAGTAATGCTGATTCCTATGTATTCCAAGCGAAATTGCAGTTATTTTGTAAATAGAGGCGGGGATTTTGCATATGGGCAATGGGTACTAAGAAGGTAGACTTATTTTGATTATAAACATGCATTTAGGAATTAAAGCCCCCTGACATGAAGTCAGTCTAGTATTCCACGCTGAGGCAAATAAAACTTGGCATTACTTGAGTCTAGAGAGTAACTGGCTTTTACTTAAATCGCTAAACCGATTCTAGTTGTGGTTTAAAATGATGATAGCTTTATCCAGTGATTGGCTTACGCCAGATCATCACCCACTCACGTCCTTCTCTGCCCTCGTAGCTGGTGCTAGGCTTGCCTTCCCAGACGAGATGGAATTTACGCTCGAAGTTTTGAAACACATCGTCACGGGATGTGAAAAATGGTGGGCCATCTTCTATAGGAACTCCTGTCTCAATAAAAAATGTCCCGATAAAGTAAGCATTTGGCTTCAATAATGTGGCTATAGAGTCAACATAATTCTCACGTTGCTCAGGTAGAATAGCGCAATAGCAAGTGTGCTCCCATACGATATCATAGTGTCTTAAATGCTCGTCTGGCATAGAAAATATATCGTCAGTGATCCAACGCATATTATCACTTTTACCATAGATTTCAGTAGCATCTGTTATAGCTTCCTTTGATACATCTGCACCAGTCACTTGCATCGCTGCTTTTAGAAATGGCTGAGCATCATGACCGCGACCACACCCAGGTATTAGAACCTTAGATCCCGATTGAAAAAATTGCGGAAGCTTCCCCATGAGTTCGCTAATAACTGGAGTCGCAGCTCCCTTATCCCAAGGTGTGTCTGCATCTAAGTAACGCGAGTTCCAATCTTTCATGTTAGACTATTGCACCTCTCTACCATTTTTGTCAACGACTAGTAGTTCGTCCTCAGAGAAATTACCCTGCACGGCAATCGAGCCAACACGAAATGCCTTCTCGATTGTCTCGGCTGTAGCTATCTCATTATAATAGCCATAGTCATTTTTTATTTTTACCGAGAATGGACCTTCATACATTTCCCAATCATCAGAAAACTGTGCTACTATATGACTAAAGTCTATCTCACGGCAGCTAGACTCCATAAACTTAATCACACGTTTATAGAACCAATTGGGAGTGAGCTTATGGTAGTCAACTGTCTCCTCCGTAGTTCGTGATGCAAAGTTTTCAGTTTGCAATACAAACTGAAAACTATGAGGGTCGCCTGTGTAGACTATCGCATTATTCATGAATCCACGACTCAGGCGAAGCCCAGCACCACAGACGAAAAGTTTATCCGTGAGTTCAGATTCGGTATCGAAAACGATCACCTCCACTTCATAGCCATTCTCCATGAGTAACTCACCAATACGTGTAAATTCAGAGGTGATCACTTCCTCGACAATACGCTCCATTTCAACATAGCCTATATGCAGAGACTGACGATACCGTCCCATTTGAATATCGTAGCTTTCGTTTTCACTTGTTGATTGATGGGGAGAAGTCATAGATTAAGTTCTATTATCTAATACACTAGCAGATGGTTTATACAAGTCAGTTATAATTTTCAATGAAGTAAATTAACATGATATAGAACCTATACTGAATTATTTTTCAAAAACTATAAAGTGTTGCCAAGGTAGAAAACTTTCGGTTCTTACGTGGTGTAATCCCACAGCTTCCATCTCGGCGATGGACTGAGCCTCGGTCATCTTATGTAAGGTCTTGATAGGCACATCTGGGTCTTCAGCACGATACTCTAAAAGATAGACGCGACCGCCTGGTTTCAGAGCATAGACAACAGACTGCATCATCTCACAAGGATGAGAGAATTCATGATAAGCGTCCACCATGATGAATGCATCCACACTCTCAGGGGGAAGCTCAACAGAATCGATTTTGCCTAAATGAGACTTAACATTCTGGACTCCCGTATTAGCCGCCTTTCTCCCCAGGAAATCCACCATCTGTTGCTGAATATCTACACCGATCACCATTCCCTCAGGAACTAATGAAGCGATGCGGAACGTGTAGTAGCCAGATCCGGATCCTATGTCAGCGACTACTGCATCGGGCTTTAGCTCTAGTCCTTTAACTGCCTTACTTGGAGCTTCTTCAGTTTCTCGCTCTCCACGCTCTAGCCAGTTAATTGCCTGATGCCCCATCACGTGAGCGATCTCTCTACCCATATAAACTTTACCAGTCCCACCACGCCCAGGACGCTTAGATTCATACTGAAATGGTTTGGGTGAAAATGGAGCTACTTCTATAAGAGTGGATTCTTTCTGCGTGGTATCATTATTCTGTTTGCTAAGATAAATTATACCTCCGATCACTGATAGTATCAGCAAAGGCAAGAGCAGTATGTAGAGTGGTAGACGCTTTTTTTTAGAATTCTCCATGGTTATGATAATTTAGTCTAACGCATATACTAGATAGAGCACAAATCAGGGGGATCCCTGGGATATTAATCTAGTCGAAGCCGTTTTTTTACGCCCTCCATTGATATAGTTAAGGCTCCTATTTACCGAGCACCTCGGCAATAAGTGCCATTCTCACGGGAACGCCATTTTGAGCTTGCTCGAAGTATTTGGCTTGAGAGAGAGTATCTACAGATTGCTTGATTTCGTTCACCCTTGGTAGCGGGTGCATGAGAGTAGCAGCGGGCTTCATAAGACCTACATTCTCAGGAGTGAAGATGAAGGCGTCTCGCACCTTACGGAACATCTTCTGATCTTCGAATCTCTCTTGCTGCATTCGGGTATCATATATGACATCGGCAGTTTGAAGAATTTCATCTGTGAGTTCATAGCTGATTTTGTCACCAGATTTACGATATTCCTCGGGCATCTGGATCACCTCAGGGGCTACGAAGCTGAGTTCGATCCCTTCGTAGTGCCTGAGAACTTTTGAAAGTGAATGCACGGTTCTGCCATATTTTAGATCTCCCACGAAGCTGACCTGTAGTGGTTCAGAGCCGATTTTATGATGCTTGATGATCGTATAGAGATCTAGTAGGCTTTGTGTAGGGTGCTCGCCCGCACCATCTCCACCATTGAGGATCGGGACTGGTGAGTATTCTGCTGCTATCCCTGCCTGACCCTTGGTTTTTGTTCGGATAGCGATGACGTCTGCGTAGCCCCCTACCATACGGATTGTATCTTCTAGCACTTCGCCTTTAGTCTGGGAGGAAAAGGTAACATCAGTTTCTGAGACTACATTTCCACCAAGCCTGAGCATGGCGGTCTCGAATGAGAGGCGTGTTCGTGTAGAGGGTTCGTAAAACAGTGCACCTAGGATACTCCCATTACAGAGTTTACTTCCACCTTTATTAAGGATGTCTTCCATGTCAGCACTACGTGACATAATATGGTCGAGATCTTTTCGGGTAAACTGATCGGCGGATAAAACATGCTTTAGCTCCATGCTGATAAACTAAAAATTGACGACCTAAATGTCAGTAAAAAACGCATTTTATATCACTTTTCTAAATTGGCTCAATGGCTGATCCACATTTACTATTGTATGTGAAATAGTTTATCTAGCTGTTAGGTTCACTCATCTTAAACAGTAAAACTTTGACATAAATTTCTGTAGCTCATAAAAGAGTGTGAACTCAGTCTTTATTGTAGATCAAATCATCTCCTATTACAAATCGTGTTCTCTAGAAAATTTATAACTATATGAGTATTATTCGTATTATCACTATTTCAGCTATCAGTGCTATCGCCTTCGGGACGATAGTTTACTCAATGGCTGGTCTATGGGGAATGAATCGGAAACCAGTAGACAGTAGAGCGCAGATTGCAGCTATGCACCTCTCTGATAAAGGGAAGTCTGCAACATCTGAAGAAGTTAGAGAGTCAGCCCGCACAGGAGATCTGCAAAGCTTAAAGTTACTAGGTATAGCAGGTATAAATTTTAATGAACCAGACGCTCTAAATCGTTCTGCTGTTCATCTGGCTATAGAAAATGATCAATGGGATGCTCTTGAGCTCGTTGAGAAATTTGGTGGAGATGTGCTTCATAAAGACAGAGACGGGCAAACCCCTGTTAGTAAATTAATTAAAAAAGGACGGATCGACTTAGCAGAAGAATATATTTCTAAAGGTGCTAGCATCCAATTCCGAAATCCTGATAAAACACCTGCTCTCATGAGCTATCTCCGCGAGGGCGACTTCGAGGCGTTTGAGTTCCTACTCAAAAAGAAAGCAGATCCTAATGCGCGTGATTCTAAGGGTCGATCACCATTGCAACTAGCACTGGAATTAGGCTTGCCTGTCCGTGCTACTCAGCTTCTCCAAGCTGGTTCATCCGCTAAGCGACTAAAATTAAATGGTAGGCCAGTCTTAGTAGCTCTAGCAACTGATCCAGAGAAATACAAGATGACAGCGAAGCAAGCAGCCGAACTAGTTTCTAAATTAATAAAAGCGGGTGCTGATCCTGAAAGCGTAGATCCTAGTAGCCAGCTAAGACCTATTATTCTTGCAATCAGAGCTGATAATAAGTTTATATTCGACATTCTCATGGCAAATGAGGTCGATACTGCTGATTGTGTGTGGGAAACGATCACGCATGAGCGAGAGGGTATGTTAGAGTCTCTCCTAAGCTCAGGGACACCTGCAGATATTCCAGGTGAAGATGGCGATACACCATTGGTATCCTTAGTAAGATCTGGGATTAAACTAAATATTGTTAAGACGCTCCTAGATTACGGAGCAGATCCTAATCAGCTCACCAAAGAAGGTCAGCGTCTACTTTTTATGGCGATTGTCGAAAAGCGCTCCAAGGCAATTCTTGTTATGCTTAATCATAAGAACAAACCAGATGTAAAACTTCCTATGACCTCTCCTGTCAGTGAGTCATTTCGTAAGCTATTTGGTAAAAAAGGTCTATTGGATTGGTATTGCAGAAACGTGAAAGAGATCACCCCTCTGATGGTGGGAGTCATGTGCGAAGATGTGCCAGTGGTAGAGAAGATGATCGAACTAGGAGCAGAGAGAAATAAGCGAACCACAGTGAAAGTCTATCCGATTCAAATCGCTTGCCAGACTAAAAATATTGCGATGCAGCAGCTTATTATAGGTGTGCCTTACCAAGACCATCTCCAGAAGAGAAAGTTCATCATAGATCTCTCTGAGCAAATGGTCTACTTCTACAAAGACGGTCGACTTTACAAGAAGTCGAGATGCTCAACTGGAAAGAGTGGCTACCGAACTCGCACTGGAATGTATGTGATTTCTGATAAACAAAAGCACAAGGTATCAAACATCTATATAGGAGCAAAAATGCCTTACTTCCAGAGATTTTCTTGCGATGACTTTGGCTTCCACCAGGGCAACGTAGGATCTAGATTCGCCTCGCACGGCTGTATTAGGTTACCAATGAGTGTTGCTAAGTTCTTCTTCAATCATTCTAAAACCGGTGATCGAGTATTGATTCGACCTTAATTTTACTAACACCAACTGGGGGAGCTTTAACCGTCTAGTTAAGCTACGCTCCGTCATCGGTTTAACCGTCCAATGTCATTAGTCCAGCACAATGGCATAGTGAGATAAAGCTCCCGATAAAGGCATAATCTAACCAATTGGCTAATCAACCTCTGACCTCTGACCTCTGATGAGCTGTAGGCTCCATACGGGTCGAATAGCTCTGATCATAGCTACTGAAAATCAGTCCGACTTACCCTCATCCAAATCAGCGAATACCATCAGGCCTGCTGTAGTATTGATGGTAGAAATAACCGTGACATTCTGAGTAGAGCCTATTTTTGAAACAGCATGATTGACTACAATCATTGTTCCATCAGGTAGGTAACCCACTCCTTGATGATCCTCTTTACCAGTTCTGACTAAGGCTAAATTAACCTTAGTTCCAATATCTATAGTAGGTTTAAGAGCTTCCTCTATGTCAGTGAGATTGAGCACATCAGCACTCTGCAGTCGCGCTACTTTAGCAAGATTGTTGTCCACTGTTAGGATCTTAGCATTGAGGATTCTGCTGATCTGAAGTAGGTGTGCATCGTGAGTGTCATCAGATGACTCAGACTGAGAATCATGTATAGTGACTTTGATGGAAGTAGACTTCTGCAACTGTTCTAGTGATTCCAGCCCTCTCTGTCCACGCTGGCGTCTACCTGGGCTGGGGGAGTTTGCCATGATTTGGAGTTCATTGAGCACGAACCTTGGAATGACCAGATTTTTCTCTAGAAATCCTGACTCCATAATGTTCGGAAGCCTACCATCTGTAATCACATCCCCATCAAGTAGAAGAGGTCTTCCATTACGTATATCCTGTCGGAATCTTACGTAAGGAATAACAACAGCGAAATCGTCCTGGCTGCTCCTAAGTGCTATGACAGTGCCTAGGAATCCAAAACTAGAAAAGAGGATGGTATTAAATGCGAGAATGAATGCCTTCTCATCAGAGATTTGCTCTTGGAATACATTAGTAATGAGAAGAGGTATGTCGATCTTGGTCAATAGCCATGCACAAAACAGACCGATGAGAAGCCCGAATGTTCCCGTAGAGAAACCACGGATGGTGTATGTCTTAGTTAAATTTTCTACTAATATGAAAAACGAGGCAACAAGGATTCCTACTACAGATCCTAGCCATAGCTTATCTGGACCAGCCATCTGGTAGGCTATCGCCATTCCAGCACATACTGAAACGAGTATGTATACTAGCCTTGCTACGTGAAGCGATGCGGATGAATTAAAATTTGTCATGTTAGAATCTGGGGTCAATCAGTCACGGAAGATTACGCTCTACATTCACAGACCTATCAACGGTTGACAAGAAAATTGAAACGCAGAGATATCCCACAAAGAGCTAATTATGGACTTTAACAAGTGGTTAAAGTCGTATCAAATTCGCTTTGAGACGTGCAATATTCTCTGGGGAATGGCCTCTAAGTTTCGTGTCCCTATCTGTCACAGTAATGATCAAATCATTGGTATTTAGTGCTGGCGTTTGAAAACATGTCCAATTTCTATGACCCGAAAACCAGAAAAAATAAACTATCCTACCTTTGGCAGTCCTGTGCTCAAAAGTGATACCTTTAACTCCAGTATCGTTATAACTGTGATGAATACTAATTATAGATCTAGCACAGATTTCATTATTTTTAATGAGAAGAAAGTCCATGAAATTGAGGTGTTGTCTGCTTAATTTTAGCAATATTCAGAGGTGATATTGAAAGAGAGATAGATAACTAATGCCTTGCTATAGACTGTTTAAAAACTAGGATTTAATAATGTATTGGATTATGCGCCTTCTATCAGTCCTCACCCTCACGACCTCTCTCATCTGGACAGGATGCGCACAGCAAAAGCTGTCTACTGAAAGCCTTAATAAAATCTATAAGGAAGCCGCTAAACAAAGTGATCTAGATCGTAACCCAGTGATCGTGATTCCTGGAATTTTAGGTTCAAAACTATACGACACAGATATGAATCATGAAGTCTGGGGCGTATTTAACAATAGCTATACCGAACCTAATACTGCAGCGAATGCACAATCGATAGCTCTGCCTATGGGGCTGCCAAAAAGTCGCAGATTTACGAGAGACTCTATCGTTTCTACAGGTGCGCTAGATCGTATCAAGTTTAGTGTGCTCGGAGTTCCACTAGCACCCAGAGCATATGCTGCAATTCTAGAAACTCTAGGAGCTGCAGGCTACAGGGATGAAAATCTTAGTAAGAGTGGAGCCATAGATTATGGCACGGATCACTTTACCTGTTATCAATTCCATTACGATTGGAGGAGGTCTAATGTCGAAAATGCAGCGAGGTTAGATACATTTATTAAGGCAAAGAAAACAGAAGTCAGAGCTAAAATGAAGCAGAAATTTGGGGTAGATAAAAAGGATATTAAATTCGATATCGTAGCTCACTCTATGGGAGGTTTACTGACCAGATACTACATGCGATATGGTAATCAAGCACTTCCTAGAGATGGCTCACTTCCTAAGCTCACATGGGCAGGAGCTAGAAATGTGGAGAAAGTAATACTCGTGGGGACTCCTAATAATGGCTCAGTAATAGCATTTGAAGAACTCCTGAGAGGAAAAGAATTTGCTCCGAAATGGCTTAAATATTTTTCTCTCACAAACCTTCCCAGTTATTCCGCCGCGATCATTGGCACATACCCAGCGCTTTACGAGTTACTTCCTCGCACTAGGCATCGCCCAACTGTCGATGATGGGGGGGATATAGTAAATATCTATGATCTCAAACTCTGGAAAAAATATAGCTGGGGACTGCTCAGCGAGAAATCATCAGAAATACTACCATGGCTACTACCGGACGCTCAAACACCAGCAGAACGAAGAACGATAGCTAGTAACTACATTGACAGATGCCTGAAAAATGCTCAGCAGTTCCACAAATCACTCGATAAAAAAGCCGCTAACCTACCCAGGCATGTGAAGATTTCTCTGATCTCGGGAGATGCGATACAGACAAAAGAACGTATCAAAATACATCTAGCCGACGGTACATACGAAGATAATCATTACACTGCTGGAGATGGTGTTGTTCTTAGAAGCAGTGTCTTGGGAGATCAGAGAGTTGGTGGCAAATATAGCCCAGGGCTTCGATCATCAATACCTTATGATCAGATCATTTTCCTTCCCTATAATCATCTAAACATCACTAAAAGTAATTCATTTTCTGATCAAGTCCTGCACAGATTGTTAGAAGAATAATTAGAGAGAATTATGGGAAATAGAGAGCTAATCGGTATGAAAATGAATTTTCATGTGTTATAAAGCAACAAGATAAGGAAAGATAATAAATATGAATAATAAAAAACTTACCCCAAGTATTAGAAATTCGCTCAGGATTGTATCAAGCAAGCTATCTAAATTTTTATGTCTGGGAATAGCTTATTACAGTGACCAGCTGTGTCATGCCTCCGCCGCTACCACCACAACTCGAGCCACCAACATCAACACCAGCGCCTAGTCAGGCAGACGTATTCCAAAACCCTCACCCTACTGGAACTCACGAGCACTTCATGGCTGAGCCCAATTACCTAAAGACTTCTAAGACTTATAAAAATTATGAAGTCCTAGGGCGTACTAATCCTGAGAATTCAAGCATTGTAGTCTCCCTTACCACGCAACGAGCATTACTCAAAAATGGTGAAGAAGTTGCAATGGATTACCCTGTATCTACAGGGAGAGCTGAATACCCGACACCTGCAGGCGAATACAAGATCAGAGAAATGATTAAAGAGAAGCGCTCAAATCAATACGGCAAAATTAAAGACGCCAATGGGAAAGTGTTAGTCAGTAGTGCAACGATGCCTAGAGATAAAGACAAGATCCCAGAAGGTGGAGAATACGTAGGAGCTTCAATGCCATACTGGATGCGGCTCACATGGTCAGGAATTGGAATGCACGTAGGCAAAGTCCCACGCTACCCAGCCTCTCACGCGTGTATCCGAGGACAGTCCAGCATTGTCCCCATGGTCTTTTCAAAGGTAAAGTTGCTTACTTCAGTGACTCTAGTGGAGTAGTTTATTTGAATATATTAAATAGAATATGTTTAAGTCCAATAGTCCCTTAGAATCTGCTAGATTTCCCCCAAACAGATCATTTTGAGGTTTAGATGGGTCAGTTCTCGAAAGACATCATTGAGGGCAAAGTATCGAAAATACATGGACTCGAAGGACTAAAGGATCACCTTGTCATGTAGACCATTTTTCAATCTATCGAGAGTGGTAAAGCCACTGAAGTGGGGAAGGTGTAATTAGACCTAAACCAGCCTGAATTCAGCATTGACCAGCACTTAATCTGTGTCTAGCTTCCGCTCACTCAACGATTTGAGAGATATTATGAGCAACGAAGCGAACTACAAAGACACTCTGACTCTGCCACAGACCACTTTTCCGATGAGAGGTGACCTCGTGAAAAATGAGCCAGCACGACTTGAACAATGGGAAAATGACGCACTGTATCAGCGAATACAGAAGCGCCGAATTGACCAGGGAGCCCCTCGTTACATTCTGCATGATGGTCCTCCGTTTGCGAACGGTGATGTCCACATGGGAACGGCTCTTAACAAAATTCTTAAGGATCTAGTCGTCAAGTCTAAGACTATGGCAGGATTTGAAACTCCATTCATCCCAGGCTGGGATTGTCACGGATTACCGATCGAATTCAAGGTCGTGCAAAACGCACGTGACCTTGAGCCGGCAGAGATTCGTCGCCGATGCGTGGATTTTGCTAATGGTTGGATTGATACTCAGAAGGCGTCATTCCGCCGTCTCGGAGTATTTGGTGACTGGCAGAATCCTTATCTTACAATGGACCCAGCTTACGAAGCTGACATCGTCAGAACTTTCGCAGCACTCATCGATAAAAAAGCAGTTTATCAAAGCAAGAAGCCAGTCCAGTGGTCATACGGCGCACAGACTGCGCTTGCTGAGGCAGAGGTCGAGTATATGGACAAGAAATCCATCTCCATCTATGTAGAATTCCCTCTGCTAGGCGATAAGCTAGGCAACGATATCTCAATGATCATCTGGACGACTACACCATGGACGCTTCCGGCGAACCTAGGTATCGCCGTGCATCCACAGTTTATCTACACAGTAGGTAGATTTGAAAAGACAGATCATGAAGGTAATCTCATCACTAAGAATCTCGTAGTAGCGAAAGAGCTGTTAGATAATGTTGAGAAGAAAACTGGCTTTGCACTCAAGGAAACTTTCCAAGAGGTAAAAGGTGAAGTGTTCGAAGGATTAGAAGCACAGCACCCATTCCTAGATCAAACATCTAAGCTCATTCACGCGAATTTCGTAACGACTGAAACAGGAACAGGCGCAGTGCACATTGCTCCTGGTCACGGTGCAGATGACTACTCTGCTGGTCAGCAAAACGGACTTGGTGTTTTCTCACCAGTGGATGATGAAGGTTTCTTTACTGAAGAAGTCGGAGTGGAATCATTAGTCGGCCTCCATGTGATGGAGAAGAACGAAGCAAACATCGGAGTCCTCAAAATCCTCGCCCCTAAAGGTCATCTGTTAGGCAAAGAAAACTATGCCCACAGCTACCCGCATTGCTGGAGATCTAAGACGCCGATTATTTTCCGTGCTGTTGAGCAATTCTTCATCTCACTGGATGGACTTCGTGAGAAGGCTCTCGAAGAAATCGATAAGGTTAACTGGCTTCCTAAATGGGGTAGAAATCGTATCTACGGAACAGTGGAATCTCGTCCAGACTGGTGTGTATCACGTCAAAGAACTTGGGGTGTGCCAGTGCCAGTGTTTTTCGATGAAAAGGGTGAGGCAGTTATCTGCTCGGACCTCGCTGGTAAGATCGCAGATTTAATAGAATCAGAAGGCTCTAACATCTGGTTCGAACTCAACGACGAAGAGCTAGCCGCAAGACTAGACCTACCGAAAGGCTACACTAAATGCCGCGACACACTAGACGTATGGATCGATTCTGGTTCATCGCATAAGGCAGTCGTAGAGCGTCGACCAGAGCTACAAGGTCCAGCAGATCTTTATCTCGAAGCGACGGATCAGCACCGTGGATGGTTCCAGTCATCGCTCATGCTCTCAGTGGGCGTGCGTGACGCAGCGCCATATAAGACAGTGATGACGCACGGTTTCGTAGTCGATCAAGATTTACTCAAAGCGAAAAGAGCTGGTAAACTGAGTGGTGATACTAAGCTGTCTAAGTCAGATGCAGAGAAGAGCGGCAAGCCGATCGATGCTGCATACTTCTACAATAAATACGGAGCAGACATCGTCCGCCTCTGGGTATCTAGTGTGGACTGGCAGACTGAAGTTCCTTTCGGTGAAGACCTCTTTAAGCAGATTGCTGAACCATACAGAAGACTCAGAAACACACTTAGAATTCTTCTTGGCAACATGGATGGTTTCAATCCAGAAACTGACCGCGTGGCGAAGAAAGATATGCCTCTGTTAGATCAGTGGGTGTTAGAGAGACTTCACACTGTGATCGGAGAATGTAAGTCGGCTTACGAGAGTTTCGAATTCCGCAAAGTCTTCAATCAAGTTAACCAATTCTGTGCCACTGACCTCTCTGCGATCTACGTGGATGTTACTAAGGACAGAATGTATTGTGACAGTGTTGAAAGCATACGTCGTAAGTCATCACAGACTGTAATGCATGATGTTTTCGTAGCTCTATCAAAGCTTCTTGCTCCTATACTAGCTTATACCGCAGACGAAGCTTGGGGTCATGCAGGATTCGCTGATTCTGTCCACGAGCAAGATTTCCCAGTCGCTCAAGATGAGTGGGCAGCTAGTGAAGTTTCTGAGAAAATGGCGAGTCTGTTAGAGATCCGTAGTGTCATCCAGACAGCGATCGAAGAGCAGGTGAAAGCAAAGGCATTCAACAAGAATAACGAAGCTGCTGTTACTCTAACAGTCCCAGCTGATCACGCTTGTCTAGCCGAGCTATCAAACCGCGAATTTGCGACTGAGTTCTTCATCCTCTCCGACCTCAAACTCGAAGATGGAACTGAACTAAGCGCCACCGCAACAGCCACTGAGCACTGCATGTGCCCCCGCTGCCGACGCTACGAGCCACTGCTAGACAATGGGCTTTGTGAGCGTTGCTCAGGCGTAGTATAATAGCTACTTATCAAAGGATAACGATCTAAGGGAAAGGTTAATAGCTATTGAGCTATTAACCTTTTTATTTATACTGCTCGATTCTATGTGAACAGTAGGCGGAGGCAGGAGCTAGTTATCGCCTTATGGATCTCGACTTGTTCTGCTGGGATTGCATTACTTTCTAGTGCGTTTCTAAGAACTTCTAGGAGCAGATAAAACTGTGTATCCATATCCACATCGATTGATTCAGGGAATGCTGCATCGAGAAGGGTGAGTCCAAATTCTGTAGGTTCGATAAGTTCTTCCGCCCAGCTAAGGATCATCTCAGTTGGAGAGTTTCCTGGATATCGTTTAATAATGAGAGCGTCGATATCTTTGCGATTCTGGACGTTCATGAGTAATGCTAAGAAGAAGCGGTGCTCAGGGTGATCGATATGGTGACGCATCTGGGTGATGTATTCCCGGCGAAGATATTCGACCAGAGTATCGGCTACTCCCTTAGCTAGTTCACCATGCTTATTCTGAAATAGTTCTAGAATGGATTCCCATTCTCCGAGTGCCATGAGACGATCCATGGTGTGATGTAGTGTATGGAAGCCTCGTTCGAAGTCTAGGGTTTCGATCATTTCTCTGACGTGTGCAGCGTAGCTGGGATGGTCTAAATTTTCCAGAACGTCGAGTAGCTGCTTACGTCTCATGGTTAGAGCATCCGCATGAATCGGATCGATGGCGATGTGAGGTGGTAGGTAGTTATACTGTGGTCCGGTGCCGGGATCATGGTGAGTGCGGACGACTACAGTGACTGAGGGGGTATCGAGATGGAAGAGTGAATGAATACATGCTCGACCAGATGTGATAGGAATGGTGCGACCTGTCTCCAGGAGCTCGATTTTCTTTAGCTGAAGATCGCCTACACGAAGGTGAGGAGTGATTGATTTGGCTCCTGCGAATTCGAATTCGGAATGGACACTGGAGCCTTGCATGACATGAAATGCCCCAGAAAATTCGTGTTGATGGATATCGGTAGTGCCTTCCATCCAGAAGAGAATCTGTATGTAAAAGCGCTGATCATTAAATGCCACTAACTCAGGCTGGCCAAAGCCAGAGTGCCCTTGCTGAGGCTGGTCATCATTAGCTAGAAATTCGTGAACCATTTCCTCTAGATCCACATTCTCAGATGGCGGATTTTCATCCATGGCGATACGGGCTAGCTCGGGAAAGAGCTCAAGCGAGAAGTTCTGCTGTCGCCAGCGCTCCAAGACCGTGCGCCCAAGTTTTTCAAAGTATGTGTTCATTAGATGGCGACCTTAGTCGACCTATAAACACTGCACAAGACACAAGAATTAAAGATAGGTGAAGAGTGCGTTGTAGAATTATCTTATTTTGTCCTATGATTTTTGCTATTGTCACATTTAAACACTATGAAATTGAGTAAAATATTGAAATTGAACTGGCTACTTATCGGCTTACTGACAAGTGCTGTGGCTTCGGCTGGTGTTTTATTTCAGCAGAGAAATGAGCAAGATAGATTGGCTGCGATAGGAGATACATCGTCTCTGTCCGAAGCTGAGCAGAAGGCGTATGTAGAGAGCGGGCAGTTTGAGCAGAAGATAAAACCTGGAGCCGCAGATTGGTTAGCAAATCATCCCGAGCCGGGGCAGACTTATGGGCAGTTTATCAATTCTAGATTTAACAAACCGAATAAGCAAAAGGGTGCTATTTATATCTTACCTATCGGGAAGTTTGATAAGGATGCTCCATCTTTAGAAGTTTTGTTAGAATACACTCAAGCGTTTTACCATCCTATGAAGGTGAAGCTGCTGAAGCCTTTGCCTGAAGAGAGGATGAAAGTAACTAGTAGAATGAATGGTGGGGTGAAGCAGTGGCTAGTGGGAGATATTTTAAACTGGATGACACCAAGATTGCCCAGAGATGCATACGCCATGCTGGCAGTGACGATGACAGACCTTTATCCAGATCCTAGATGGAATTACGTTTTTGGAATGGCGACCTTTAATGATCGAGTCGGAGTGTTCAGCTTTGCGAGGTATGGAGATGCGGATAAGAAGAAGGTGCTACGTAGGGCAGCAAAAATACTGTCTCATGAAACAGGGCACATGTTTGGCATCAAGCATTGTATCTTTTATGAGTGTAATATGAATGGCGGAAATCACATGGCTGAAATGGATGCTAACCCGATGCATCTGTGCCCAGTGTGTCTGCGTAAAATGAATTCCGCAGTGGGATTTAATCTTGTGACTCGTTATCGCAAGCTACATGCATTTTATAAAAAGCATGGTTTGCTAAAAGAGGAAAAATGGATGGCGAAGCGTATAGAAAATTTGGTTTTAAAATTAGAGTGAACTCAATACTGAGGCGACAATAATTAATACTATCATCACGAGAGTGGATATTCCAGAAAGCCTCCAGAATTTCATCTGCTGCACCATAGCTTCTTCTAAATCCAATGGATTTCTGCTGACTGAAATTCTCCCGATAGCACTAGCATAGCTGCCAAGTCTGAGAGCAAATAGAAATATTATCACACAGTAAATGATCATGACGATGACTACGATACCTCCAGTGCTACCCATGTATCCGAGCATGGTAAATAATCCTATAAGACCAATAATACAAAACCCGAAGAAGATGAATAGGAGCACGCTAATAAATCTGACCCAGCCTCTGGCTCCAGCGAGATTATAAATTGCGGTTTGAGATGCTTCTAGATTTTGTGATCCATAGCTTGATGGTGATGCAGTTGGATTAACTAGCGAGCTCTGATATGGATTTTCCACAGTATTATAAATTGTTAGAGATTAGCGATAGTATGGTGAACTCGTAATTTCTTTGATTATGGCAAAGGCGATAAGAGCAAGAATGATCATTGATAAAATGCCGAGTAGCTTCCAATACTTGGTCTGAACCTCCATGGCTCTGTCGAAGTTCACTGTGTCACGAGTTTTAGCTAGTGCTGAAATGGCACTACCATACTGCATTAGGTGAACGGCTAGGATAGTGTAAATAACCATGGTGACGATAGGAATCACATAGTCAAATAATGGGGAGGCGGCTAGATCTTGCGGTGTCTCACTTAGGTCGAACAATGCTGCGAGAGCCTGTATCACTACCATGATGAACATTAAGATGCCCATGAATTTGACCCAGAACTGAGTGCCTATGACGGCAGCTAATGCATTCGGTGTGATGACGATACCATCAGAGGTATTATGATTCTCGCACTGAGAGGCTGGTGACACCTGAGATAGTGCATAAGGATTCTGTTCCATGGTGGTATATTATTGATTCTGCTCTAGGAATGATTGCTTCGAGAGCTGGGCGTATTTTCCTCCTAGAGCGAGTAGCTCGGAGTGAGTTCCACGCTCTATGATTTCACCTAGGTCTAGGACGTAGATGCAGTCGGCATTCTGAATGGTCGAGAGGCGGTGGGCTATGACGAAGGCGGTGCGGGATGTCATGAGATTATCGAGTGCATCCTGGATGAGCTGCTCCGTTTTTGAGTCTACACTGGCTGTGGCTTCATCGAGAATGAGGATAGGCTGATTCTTGAGTAGCGCTCGGGCGATAGATAGCCGTTGCTTTTCACCACCTGAAAGTTTGACTCCACGTTCGCCGACATTGGCATCTAACTGCTCGGGGAGGCGCTCTACGAATGGTGAGGCATTGGCTGCTTTAAGCGCAGTCCAGAGTTCATCATCTGTGGCGTCTCGTTTGCCTAAAACTAGGTTCTCGCGGACAGTTCCATTGAAAAGGAATGCGTCCTGAGTAACATAGGCTATGCTGGAACGTAGGGATGCTTTATTGATCGTATTGAGCTCTATGTCATCGATGGTGATAGAGCCTGAATCGTATTCGTAAAATCGAGTGAGTAAGTTTACTAGAGTAGATTTACCTGCTCCTGTAGTACCCACGAGTGCAATGGTTTCTCCGGGCTTCGCTGTGAATGTTATATCTTTAAGAGTGGGAGTATCGTCATCGTATTTAAAACTCATGTTAGCGAACTTAACTTCACCTCTAACAGGTTGAGCTAGCTCTACACCTTCATTGGCATGGATTTCATCTGGGGTGTCGAGAATTTCGAACACACGCTCTGCGGCCGCTTTCGATGAGAGAGCCATTTGATTCAGTCCGTGAAGTCTGCTGATCGGTTCGTAGAGTGCCCAGATGATAGTGAAGAATACGATGTAAATCTCTACGCCTACATTAGGGTCCTGAATGATGCGCCAGCCACCGACTCCTAGCACAAGTATATAGCCGATAGAGGTGAGGAATGCCATGGAAGGGGAGTAATACGCCCAGTATTTCATGACCTTGAGCGTGGCTTGGCGGACTTTGTCAGAAAGTGCGTTGAAGCGAATCTTCTCTTCGCCCTCGGCAGCATAAGATTTGATCTGGCGGATGCCTGAGATGTTGTCGCTGAGGATTGAGTTCATATCGCCAGTGTAGCGTTTGACATCGCGGTGTCTACCGCGTGCATTTCTGGTATAAATGACCGCTCCAACAGCCAGTAGGGGAATAGGAGCAAGAGCTGTTAGACCTAGAATAGTATCTTGCCATATTAAGAAGGCGGCAATGACAATGATCTGGAGCACGGCAATGAGACCTTGCTCAACTCCATCTATAAGTAACCTCTCCATAGCAGGCACGTCTTCTGCAACACGAGTCATGACATCACCAGTCCTTTTGGTGTCGAACCACTTTAATGGAAGGCGCTGTAATTTAGTGTAAAGTTCGGAGCGAAGGTCAAAAATAGCTTTTTGCTCAAACGTGTTATTAATCAGAATACGTAGGCAGTTGAAGAAATCTCTAAAGAAAAATGCAGCTAAGGCGATTAGTGTATAATAGAGTAGGTTGTTTCGATTATTATCCTTGTAGGATTGTGATTCGATATCAGGAAGATCCTCTTCTAGTGCAGATGTGACGGCAGAAATAGTGGCTGAATCTGCATTTGGAGTATTTTTAATAGTTTCAATAAGTTTGGTAGTCTTTTCGGTTTCCTTATGGACTGTGATTACATTTTTAAAAATCTCTCCCGAGACACCTGAGAATATAGGTAGCATAATCGTCATGAGTATAGCGCAAACTAGCTGAGCAATAGCGAGTTTAGGGTAACGTCCGTAATAGGAAAATATGCGTTTGATGGTGTTCATAATTATACTATAGACTGCTAAGCAGAGAATGGTTTGTAAAGCAATGGTGAAAATGAGTGAACTTTAGGGTTGTCGAAGTAGGGATTTGTTAGCTAGTGTTACTTTACACACCGAAAATCACTAATCCTACACATTATTATTATGCCAATATTATTTGGAACATTAGCAGCGCTCGTTATGGCTATAGCAGCCTGGACGACTTACAAGAACCAAGACGAATACAAGCATCAAATCAGTCTTAGAGAGAAGCAGGAAAGTAATCTTGATAAGAATTTAAGAGAAGAAGAAGGTCATGTAGCTGACTTGGCTGCTGAGCTAAAAGCAACTAAAGATTTAGAAGAAGAAAATGCTAAACTCGCAGAGGATCTTCAAAAAAAACAGTCTGAAAAGACAAGACTTGAATCCACGATTAAAGATAAAGAGAGGCAAATCCTAGACATCAGATCTGAGGTTGACGCTAACAAAAACATTCTCAAAGATCTCGGCGATGTTGAAACTCTCGTTCCCAAGATTAAGCGTATTAAGTCTGAGATTGCTCAGCTTGAAGACGATATTGAAAAAGAAGAAGCTAATTTAGCTAGCTTAAAGCAAGTTAAAAAGTTCACTCAAGTTAAAATCGACGAGAAGGTAGGCGAGGCAGAAAGAATAGCTCAAGGTAAGTCTCAAACTAAGCTAGCAACGTCTATTAAGACTGTCTATTCTAGTTGGGGATTTGTGACACTCAATGGTGGTGACATTCAGGGTGTGGTTCCTGACTCAACTCTCGACGTTGTAAGAGGTGGAGAAGTAGTAGCAAAACTGAAGGTAACTACTGTAGAGCCAAATAGAGCAGCAGCTGATATTGTAAGAGACAGTATGAATGATGAATACTCTCTTCGTTCTGGAGACCGTGTAGTACCAGAATCTGAGCCTAAATCAAAAGTTAAGCCTGCATCAAGACCATCAGCGCCTGCAGCACTTAAACCTGCTGAAGCTCCGGAGCCAGTCGCACCTGCCCCTGAAGATGATCCTTTCTAATAGTTCGACCGCCGAGAATATAAAATAAGCATATAACCTAAAATTTAGATCACTTATGAAAACAATACTTTACATCGTAGCCCTATTAGCAATCGCAGCAGCAGGCTTCTACGCTAACTCTAATATTGAGCCGCACCAAAAGCAACTTGATGATACCACAGCAGTAGAGCGTCAGAATGCTCAGAAGCGTAGTGATATAAAAACACTAGTAGGTAAAATCTCAGTCCAGAAAAAGGACAAAGAAGCTCAGCAGGATAACAAAAACGTCCAAGAGGGTGAAATCACACTTACTAACTCAAAAATTCGCAACCTTGCTAAACAAAGCCAAGACATCGACAAGAGCCTTGATGGTCTTAAGGAGGATAAAGCTGAAATCGATCGTCTTATCGCTGAAGTTAAGAAAGCTGCAGGTGGTGTGGGTGTAGGTATCGAGAAGATTCCTGAATATTTCGAAGAGATTCAAGAAGAGAAAAAACAGCTCAATAAGAAGCAAAACAGCTTACTAACTGAAGTCGAGCGTTTTACTAATGATGTGAGAGGTAAGAAAAATGAGGTGGCAGCACTTAAATCTGCAGAGGCTAAGCGCAGACAAAACCTCAAGGCTAATGGAGTAACTTCATTGATAACATCAGTGGACAATGACTGGGGCTTCGTAATCGTCAAACCGCATTCTGACGCTCTTATCAAGCAAGATTCGCAGCTAATCGTGATTCGTGGAGACAGACATGTTGGTAGGCTTTCTATTAATGCTATTGAGAGCGGTAGAGTTCTAGCTAATATAAATTATGAAAGCTTAGTCTCTGGCATGAGAATTCGCCCTGGTGATAGAGTGATCCTCAGTAAAGTAATTACGCGCTAGGGTAGTAGATTCTACTCACTAACAATTTTTAAAGCCTGCTTATTTAAGCAGGCTTTTTTGTATTTAGTGATCTCCAAGTAGCGATGTTTTCTAAAATTAATTAGTTTTTAGCAGGTGAATTAGGATTACATTTCTAATGAATGTAAATAGTTTTTGAAAATATAATTTGATTATATTAGGTAGTTTATATATAAGTTATTAACAATGTATTCTCATTTACATAAATTGTCTCATTATTTACTATTGATCACTTCTATTTGGATAGGATCAGGGGTAAATGTTTGTCTGGCTCAGACGATGTGGCAAATGATGCATGAGGAAGAATTGCACGAGGCAGAAAGAGTTTTAGAGGCTAGGTATAATAAAGTAATACGAAAGGAGCTAGTTCCTGTCTCTGTATTGAAGTCAAAGAGCTTAAGTCATAAGGGGATTAAAGAGGTATACAGGATATCTAATGACAAGGGCTGGAGAGAAAAAATTACGGCAACTATTTTTTGGGTAGGCGAGAAAGCTTGTAAAGCAAACCCTGTTCATAATAAGTCCAGCTCATGGGATGTTAAATGGGTTAAAAGTTTTGGGGGGGTAGACAAGCCAAATAGTCGCCGAGGCTTCCAGCCTAAAGATTTCCAGCCTAAAATGAACCCATTTTATGTGGCCCTTCCCTACAATGATATAGCTGCTAAAAGTCATCAACACAAAGAAGGAGCCGCTAAAATGATATGGTGGTATGATAAAGAATTTAGGAGTAAATATCTTTCTGTGTGTAAGGGGAAGTGGATAGCGATTAAATATAAAGGTAAAACTTGTTATGCTCAATGGGAAGATTGTGGTCCATTTCTTACAAATGACTGGAAGTATGTGTTTAATGGCGAACGTCCCAAAACAATGAAAAATGGTAGTGCAGGGATTGACCTTAGTCCTGCAATTCGAGATTATCTCAAGCTTAACAGTGGTGATAAAGTATCATGGAAATTTGTAGAAAAGGCTCAAGTGGAGCATGGTCCATGGAGTAAATGGTCTAAGAGAAAGCTTTTGACTACAACGAACCAGTAGTTTCTTGGATGTATTTTATGAATTTGTAACGCTTTCAATATAAGTGCTTTGTGTTTTTACGTGTAGTTTTTTCAAGATGGAACAATGATTTTAGTTAGGATTTAAAAATTTTTAACTTTACTTAACTATCAGTAATAACTAAAAGTCAGTATGTCACTCCGTAATTCTAATCATCTAATGTCCTCTATGTTGAGTAGGGCGTCGGGTATTTCATTTGACCCAGTGATACCTTCCAATAGACCACAATTCAATCCAGCTACTGGATCTTGGGTGTTTGGTCTAGCTGCATTTGCAGCAGGTGTCGCGGTCAATAAAATGATCAAGCCTGATGCACAACGCTCAACTCAAAAAACTAAAGCACCTAGGTCTAATCCTAGGGCAAGCACTGAGTCCTTTGAGGAATCTCATATGCGATCATTGCTACGAGATACAATGGCTGAAGAATCTCGCAGTGGAGAATATGTAGAAACGATTAGCGCTGAAGTAGCTAGGCTCAGGGATGAAATAGCTTCCCTAAGCGCTCAGCGAAGTGAATTTAGTGCTGTGGCGTCCGCGCCTGATCAGCCTGATGTTAGACTTGAGCAGGAGTTTAATCAAGTTAGAGAGACTCTTGAGAGAATTCATGAGGAGAAGAAAAAACTTTCAAATACTGAGCAAGAGCTAAAGCAAGTTCTAGCTAGTCAAACTAATAAATCTCCTTACTCACAATTTGCTGCAACCAAACTTGATGGTATTCAGCAAGAACTGCATCGTCTTAAAGATGAGCAGCAGAGAATTCAAGCTGAGTATGAATTCAGTCGAGATGATGCCTCAAAAGCTCATCAAGAGATGGATAGGCTACAGCAGCAACTACAAGATAAAATTTCTAAACTGCATGAGGCAGAAGTGCGTGAACAATCTCTGAAGAGAGATTACCAAGTGTTGATGGAGACTGTTGAAAGTCTCAAGACACAACTAGATTTTTTCCGCTATAAGGCTTCGCAAGATCAGAGCGGAGTGACATCTCTCAAAATCCTTGAGGAGTCTAATACTAAGTTGAACGATCAAGTGTCGAGCAGCTTATATCAAGCGGAACAACAGCAGGCAGCCTTAGTAAGGCTGGCTGCTGAAAAATCTGATCTAGCTAAACAACTAGAAGAATACAAAAATCAGGCTCAGAGATCCGAGGAGAGAATGACTTCTCTTGAGGAGGCATTGTCTGAGGCTAAAAATACTGAGAAAGCATTATTAGATGAAGTAGAGACTCTTTCTAAGCAACAGATTGAATCTGCATCTGATGCTCAAGAGCGAGCTAAACTCGAGAATGAACTTAACTCTGCTAGAGTAAATATCCAGTTGCTTGAAAGTAAAGAGCAAGAACTGCTAAATAAACTTCAAGAGGCAGAGAAAGCTATATCAAATAGTGATGAGTTACCAATCGTAAATCAACTCACTTCTGAAAGAGATGATCTGCAGAGAGCGTTAGCAAGCAGCGATAGAAATATTAAGGATCTTGAGGCTAGCTATAAAGAGCAGCTTACTCATGCTACTAAATCCAGTGGTGATGCAAAGACAGAACTTGTCATAGCTGCTGAGAAAGAAGAAGAGCTTAACCACCAGATTATTGATCTAGAAGGTAAGGTGAAGACATTAGAAGACGAAAAGAATTTCCTCAAATCTCAGTCCGAGAGAATGAATCTTAAAGCAACAAATGCTGGAAATGAGTTCATGTCTCTAATGAAGAGCATCCATACTTTAGAGAGTGAGAAAAGATCTCTGAGTATTGAATTGGATAGATTTAAAAACGATGCTTCAACTGCTCAGCATAAACTTACTGAGACACAAAGAAAATTAGATCTATCACTTAATGAAGAGAAAAAATATAGTGATCAGATTACTAGCATCAAATCTAGTATTAGTAACCATCAACAACTATCTGCAGATTTTCAAACACAACAGAGGGAGCTAGAAGCAGCTCAACAGCACATCGAAGGCTTAATCAAATCTCACCAGAGTAAGGATAAAGAGCTTGATGATGCTAGACATGACCTTAATGCTCTAAAGGATCAGCTTGTGCAGTTAGGGCAGAGATCAAATCAACTAGAAGGTTCTGAACGTGAGGCAGTAGCTAAGGTCTCAATGATCCAGGAAGAGCTAAGCCATAAAGACCAGATTATTGCTAATTCTAAGATTCAAGAAGACGCTCTGAAAAGAGAAGTGGATATACTTCGCCAGACATCTTCAAGTATGGACTCTGAGATTAAGAGGCTAAATGAAATGCAAGCTAGTCTGGGGAGTAATTCTGCTAGCTTAGAACTACTTAAAGACACTGAGCAGCAGCTCAGAGATCAGATTAAGCATGCTACTCAAGAGATTGAAAAGCAACATGGTCAGCTAGTAGATGCTGAGTATGCTAAGACTCTGCTAGAAAATAATCAGCGAGAGGAGTCCCTAAGATTATCTGCAATACAATCTGAAAATTATGCACTCAAACTAAAGCTTCAAGAGCTAGAGCAGTTAGAACAGAATAAACAAAACTTAGTTTCAGAGATAGATAGAGACGAAGCTTACTTTAAGAGCTTAGAACGAGAGTCTGAGCTACTTAAACAGCGTCAGTACGAGCTTCAGCATCAAGTAGAGCAGTCACGTGAGAGTGAAAATCAGCTTAAAGCCGAACTTCAGAGCACACAAGATGAGCTAGCCAGTGTAATCCAACAAAGAGATGCTATCAAGCAAGAGCTAGATGCTGTAAGACAAGAGCTTGAAGTAGTTTCTAAGGAAAAAAATGGTCTACAAGAAACTTGCTCAGGACTACAGGCGACTATTCAGGATCTAGAGGCTAAGAAGAATAAGACCACGAGATTTGCGAAGACAATAGCTCAGGATAAAGTCATTCCTCTCACTCAAAAAGATGCGGTTGTTACTAATCAAACATCTCAGTATGAAGAGTTAGACACTACAGTCTTCGATGATTCTATCATGAAAACAGAGGAGTTTACTTCACCTGTTTCAGAGCAACTATTCCAAAGCACGAAGACTAACGCTAGGCTGAGAAAGTTCAAAGGTCACCGTAAGATCGAAGACATCGCGGCAAAGGAAAATGATTTAGATACTAAGATTAAAGAAAATCTAGAGCTCTCTCAAGCTCAAGAAATGGATGGAATCAAAGACGAGTCAGTAGACTCAGAAGATAAGAAGAAAGCTTATTCTCCGAACCGATCTTTTTCCGACTTACTAGAGGAAAGCGAAAGACGTAAAGTAGAGACTAAACCTCAAGATCCTGAGAAGCAGTGGAACGAACTTGATGCTCAGCTAGATGAAGATTTCATTGATGAAGAGAAGAGTAGTCTCAAGCCATTGCTATACGGAAGTTTAGCTGCTGGTCTTCTTATTGGAGCTCCATTAACCTATCTCTATTATAGTCCTATGGATGCTAACAATACTGGTGACATGCAAGATATGATAGCTGACTCAGCAGGAAATTCAAGCGGAGTTGGAGCAAATGCTACCAGTAATGATAATAACAACTTTAATGATAACGCTAGCATAGGAGGTGGAGAGATTGATCTTGAAAGTCCTGCGCTTAACCAAAAAGTGCTCGGTCTACTTCAGAAGTTCCACCAAGCTAAAGATTTTGAATCTAAGGCTAAACTCTGTCGCTTACCTAATAGAACATTGAAGCACATGAAGCTTTATGCTGCTACTAACACACAGGATCATACAGTTGAGAAAGTAGAACTTCAGCCTAAAACGATGAAAAAGAATGGACTCACATTTATAGTCGCAGCTGTTGAGGGTATGCTAGATGGCGAGACGTTCACAAAAGATGCTTATTTTGTGAAGAATGATAAGGGTGAGCTAGAATTAGACTGGCATAATTATGTGAATTACGAAAGTGCTCCATGGGATAAGTTCCTCAACTTTGATGACAATAAGAATAGCCAAGACTGGCATGTAATTCTTAGTCCGGAAGATAATGACCATGACGATTTTCCTGAAGATAAATTTGGTTGCTTCAAGGTTAGCAGCTGGAATCCAGACTCTTACGGCTCTGCCTACGCTTATCTTAGAAAGGATGATCCAATGTATGAGCAGCTTATTGATACATACAAGAATGATAGACAAAGAAAGTTTATCCTGAGACTTAGACACACTGGTGACGGTTCACTGGCTCTTCTTGTAGATGAAGTAGTATCACTAAGTGAGTTCTACCTCAGTGACATCGATAGCACGGTAAGCTCTAGTATTGATGAAATTTCATTTGGTGACTCTTCCTATTGACCTAAGCCATGCTAGGGTCTATCAGTAGACCATTAGCAAATGAAGTGTTTCCACAGTAAAGTTCTACCTAGTATTTTAAATGATGAAGCTTCCCTTCCACTATGGAAAGGGAAGCTTTCTTGTGATATGTTATTGGATGAAAATATCCTAACTGGATCAGAGATCATAGACTGTGAGGCTTTGCCTTCTGAAGCAATGCGCTCCGCACATACTAGGGGCTATCTTCACAAAATAGTAAATGGACAGCTAGAGTTGAAAGAGCAGTTATTACTAGGGCTGCGTATAACACCTGAGGTTTACCCTCTGGTCTCTTCTTCAGTAAATGCTACTATAAGCTCGTGCTTAACAGCATTGACGGAGAAGGTGGCTGTGTCGCTCTCTGGGGGTATGCACAATGCTTATGAGGATTTTGGCATCAACTATTCTATCTTTAATGATATTGCTATTGCAGCCAAAGTTATGCGTGAGATGTACCCTAGAATAAAGATTCTCATTATTGATACAGACGCAGATCATGGTGCTGGCACTAACTCGTTGCTCTATGATGATCCTCTGACTAAGACTTTCTCATTTCACTCCTATGGTAGTAGAAAACCATGCTTTCTTAGCGATTACGATGTTACGGTAGCGCGCTATATCGACGGTACATCTTACATGGATCTTCTTATGGATAGACTAGCGACGGCCTTAGAGCGCTCAATGCCAGATCTTGTAATATGGGTTTCAGGAGTAAGTGCGCACTATCTAGACCAGAGTAGGTTAATGAGATTAAAAGCAAGTGAACTATTTTACAGAGATTTGCTTATATCAAAGGCATTGATCAAAAACAAGATTCCTCTAGCTGTGTTACTTGGGGGAGGAAATAATGAAAACCCTGTACTCACAGGAAAGCTGCATCGTAATACTATTGCTGCTGTTAAACACAACGAGCAACTATATAGTTCTTCTATTTAGCCTCGATCTCAACTGAGTCACTGGAAAAGTAAATAAATGCTGTAGTGCCTAGGAATCCGGCGAAGATTATCAGCATGATGAGCATGGCTAAGCAAGATTTCATAAAAATGAACAGTAAAGAGTTCTAGTCTAGCGTCCAGACTAAATTCTGATCATCTCGGTATTATTCTGAGATCTCTAGCTCTGTCTGATATAATGAACCAGATGTATTTTGGTTACGTTCTATTTGAATTTCGCCGAGTAAATCATCTTGAATGATTTTGAATTGGTTCATTTTCATTAGTTCTAAAACGGCCAGGAATGTAACGATTATTTCGGACTTAGTCGTAGCTTTATCGAAGAGGCTAGTAAAAATTTTGCGCTGTCCTGGCTTGGTAGTTACTAGCAAGTTTTCTATTTTATCTGATACGGTAAATCTATCATCAACAATATCACCTAAATCATTAGATTCTTCGAATCTCTGAATTACTCCTTGAAATGCTCTTATAAGGTCAAAAATATTAGCATCATCAATAGGGAGGGCTTGGGCTTCTGGTGTAACTTCTAATTTTTCAGGATTGTTTGCAAAGTAGTCTTCTTGTTCTATGGCTTTTGTATGAAGGAAGCCCGCAGCATCTTTAAATTTCTTATACTCGATAAGTTGCCGTATGAGTTCCCATCTAGGATCCTCTTCGTCTATGTCTTCTTCTGGAGGTTGCTCTTGTTTAGGTAATAGAGTGCGACTCTTTATATACATGAGGTTTGCAGCCATCACGATGAATTCAGAGGCTAGATCGATGTTCAGTAATTTGAAGGTATTAACGTATTCAAGGTACTGCTTGGTAATCCTCTCTATGGAAATGTCATATATATCTACCTCATCTTTTTTGATTAAGTAGAGTAGTAGATCTAAAGGACCTTCAAAGATGTCCAATCTAACTTTATATTTATCATCGCTCACTATTAGTATTCTAATTCTTGTGAAGACTGGTGCAAGACAGAAACCTCAAAATAATAAACACAAAAAACTCCGAAACCTAAGTTTCGGAGTTCTAAGGAAATTATACTTCTTAAGTATTACTTACGACGACGTAGGATAAGAGCAAGTCCTCCTAGACCGAGAAGTGCTGTTGAGCTTGGCTCTGGCACTTGGTTGAATGTAAGGCTTGATGCTGAAGCATTGTTACCTGTAGATGTGTATGTAACTTGAGATCCGTTATCTACAACATTAAGACTAGCTCCTGTGAGTGCACCAACGTAAGAAACGTTAGATGGGTAGATTATAGAGAATGACTGACCATTGTTGATTGTAGCGACTCCACCGTTGATGAATGAGCTAGCTGGTGTAGTTCCTGTAACAGTGAAAGCACCGATTCCTGGCATAGTGATAACACCAGTTCCGAGTGACTGACCGTTGAGCTGAGCAAGGTCAAGTGTGAAAGCTGAAGCGCCTGTTGTGAGAGCAGCAGCACAGATGGATGATAGTAGTATTTTGTTCATAATTTAATTGGGGTTGAAGTTGATTTCATCTACAAACTAAAGAATTGCGTATCAAAGTCAACATTTTTTTATAATTTCCACATGTTATGATGATTTATAAGTCTTAAGTTTTATCAATTGCTCCTAGAAACCTCCTTTTATAACGCTTCGGAAGTGCCTTTAAATCTACTTTTAATAGACAATAAATAGCGTTACTAAAACTTTCTTCTACTTGGAATGCTAAAAATTTTGCTCCTAGAGCTATGTAATAGCGTATGAGGGGAGGAATTGAGCGCTGGTCTTGCTCGATATACTCAATAACACTATTCAGCTTATTGATACTAAATGGAGCCCAAGCATCAGTTACTAAGTGATGATTTATAGTGCTAGGTAAGTAAGGGTGTTTGGAGCTCACCGAAGCTCTCAGCTCTTGTGTCTCGCTATGATATCGATCGAGAGTGTCTACTAATATAGCTTGACTTAGGGGGGTGAAAGAATCCGAGATAGTTACTGAACCATACATCGTGTAGCAGTTTTTGCCGACAGCGGCCATAGCTAGCCCTTTCCATAGCGCGTCTAGCATCTGCGGATTTTTTTGATAAGAGGGTAGTATAAATGATCTACTAAGCTCCATAGCATTACCTAGTAGTTCATAGTATTCTCTTTTGAAGTTAAATACGTGATCGAGATAGAGTCCATTAGTTCCATGTTCATTTATGATTTCCTCTGTGAACCCAACCCTATAAGCACCAATTAGACATTGAAAATTCTTATCCCAAAGCATGATGTGGTCGTAATATTTATCTTCAGGCGCCAGATCTATTTCTTGACCTGATCCAGCTCCTATAGCAGCAAATGTAATTGCCCTACCTATACCAATTAGTCTCAATACTGCAGGAGCTTCTTTACCCTTAAACATGTAAACAGCTATGTTTTCTGAGCTAAATAAGCAGTGCTCTCTGTCTAAAAAGGCGATCTCCTCCAGGGTTGAAGAATCTATAGCGAGAGAACCTGTATCTGCTAAGGTCGAGTCATTAGATTCACATAGTAGAAGTGGCTGAGTGAGATCATTCGCCATATGGCAATATGCGTGAAGCTGGGAGCCAATGTTTCTAGTAGTGCGTAGCTTGGAGACTTCTTCAGGGGAATACTTAATGGCTATGGTGAAATGCCAGCTGCACTCAACTAGCTGTATATTCAGAATCAAGAGGCCATTGACTTCTGGTATTGTTTCTAGAATCTTATCTTCCCATGGTTCAGCGTTAGTGCGATCAATATGGACGGAGACAAGATTAGGGTATTTAGCTTGCTCCACTAATTCCACTAATTTCATTAATTCCTCTTCACCCCGACTGGATCCTGATTGAGGATAGTTTGTCAAGATAGTGACAGGATAGTTTATCTCGCTGAGAGTATCAATTAGGGTGGGATGCATGTTAGGCTGTAGTGGATGACTTAGTTTTAACTAAGAGATACACCTACAGAAAATATTCACAGCGAACAATAAAAAAGCTGTCTTGATAACAAGACAGCTTAGAAAATTTACCTGATTAGGTAAGATGAGAAGCCTATACCCTCTAGCTGAGAGACGGCTTCTTCGCGCGGCGGACTTGTCCACCGAAGCGCTTTTGGAACTTGTCGATACGACCTTCTGTATCAACAAAGGTTGATTTACCTGTGAAGAACGGATGTGAGTCCGCAGTTACACCAGCAGAGATTACGAAGTAATCTACTCCGTCGACAGTCTCAGTCTTTTCTGACCTAGCTGTAGAGCGGGTGAAGTAACGCTTACCAGTTGTCATATCTTGAAAGATAACTGGATGGTAGTCTGGATGAATTTCTGATTTCATGATTGTATTGTGTTACATCACGTTTCCAACGCGATGGACTGCGAAACATGTTGATTTTCGTTAGATAGTCAAGCTGTAAATAGTTTTTTTAAGAATTTCACGCGCGATTTGTAAAATTAATTATAACTAGTGAGCTTGTAGCCAATTCTCTCCAGTGCCGATATCTATCTTACTAGGCACATTGTGCGGCAGCGTTAGAGCGGATTCCATAGCCTCTCGGATTTTTGGTTCGAGCTCATCTAGTTCAGCCTTATATACATCAAAGATTAATTCATCGTGTACTTGGAGTAGCATCTTAGTTTTGTAATTGCCTTCTTTTAGCATGTCGCTGACCTTCACCATTGCGAGCTTGATCATATCAGCAGCAGTGCCTTGGATAGGGGTGTTGATCGCTGCTCGTGCAGCATTGTTGCGCTGCATCGCATTACGAGAGTCGATATTTCTTAGCACTCTTCTGCGGCCAGCTAGAGTTTCTATGTAACCCTGAGTTGTGGCCTTTTCCGTGGTGTTGTCCATGAAGGTTTTGATCGCAGGGTATTCTTTAAAGTAAGTATCTATAATCTCCTGACCCTCACTACGTGGAATACTCAGACGTTGTGATAGTCCGAATGCTGAGATTCCATAAATTATGCCGAAGTTTACCATCTTAGCATTACGCCGCATGGTAGAGGTCACTTCCTCTAGTCCCACACCGTAGACTCTAGCTGCGGTGGCGGTGTGGATATCAAGATCATTTTGGAATGCCTCGATCATCGCTTCATCACCTGCGATCGCTGCCATTACTCTGAGCTCTACTTGTGAGTAGTCAGCTGCTAAAAGAATATATTCACTAGATCGCGGTACAAATGCCTTACGAATCTCACGACCAGCCTCTGTTCTAACAGGAATGTTCTGAAGATTCGGGTCAGATGATGCGAGCCTACCTGTAGAAGTCATGAGCTGATGTAGCTGAGTGTGAACTCTCTGATCTGAAGGGCAGAGGTGAGTAGGCAGAGCATCCACATAAGTAGACTTCAGTTTAGAAGCTTCTCTATACTCTAAGATGTCAGCCACTATCTTATGCTGATTTGCCAGCACTGAAAGAGTTCCTTCATCCGTTTTGTACTGACCAGTTTTCGTTGTCTTAGGCTTCTCTATGAGTTTCATTTCATCGAATAGGATGCCACCAAGTTGCTTTGGTGAGTTCAGATTAAATTCTTTACCAGCCTGTTCGTAAATAGCTGCAGTGAGCCCTTCTATCTTCTTGCCGAGAGTGACAGAGATTTCTGCTAGTGCATCGGTATTCACGGAGATTCCTTCATGCTCAATCTCCACGATCACTGGGAGCAGGGGAGACTCTATATCGTAAAATACGTCGGATTGACCTGACTCATCGAGTTGCTCAGCTAGGATTTCAGCCAGCTGAAAAGTAATGTCGGCATCTTCACAAGCGTAATCAGAGAGTTTTTCAACAGGGATGCTCTCCATATCGATCAGTTTACTCTTCTTTCCTGCTTTTTTGGCAGGGGCTTTCTTTTCCTTTTGCTCAGCTAGAGTGAAAAGATCATCAGCAGCCACTGGTTCTATGTCAGCTTCATTGTTCTCGATGATTTCTAGTGAGTTTACCACGTCTTCCAGAGTCATTGGAGTATACCCGAGTAACAACTGTGCTAAATAATCCATACTATGTCTCTGCTCTGGGTCACATAGTGAGTGAGCTAGCATGGTATCAAAGTAAGGGCCTTGGATATCGATTCCTTGTGCTTTGAGCACTGAAAGATCGTATTTTAAATTATGCCCGATCTTGGTAGCCTTGGAGAGTAACACGGGATTCAGAGCTTCTACTATTTCAGCCAATGGCAGCGCACTGCAAGGAGTTACAAAGTAGGCTTCATGCTTCTTCCAGCTAATAGCGATACCTAGTAATTTGGCGATTCTCGGGTTTAGCGAAGTAGTTTCTAAATCAAAGCAAAAGATATCCTGTTTATTAAGCTGAATAGCGAGTTTTCTTAACGTGGCTGAGTCATTAACTAAAGTATAATTTGCCTTAAAGTCCTTCATGGTTTTTAGCTCCGCTTGGATTACCCCCTCTGAACCAGATTCGGGCTTACTAGATGAGCTATGACCGCGACCCGACTCAAATTCCTTACCAAAGAGTCGTTTACCGAGAGAGTTAAATTCAAATTCTGTGAAAAGCGACTTAATTGCATCATCATTGCGACCCGCTAGTTTAAGGTCATACCAGCTAGTTTCTACAGGTACGTCAAGAATGATTTTCACCAGCTCTTTAGAAAGCATTGCCTGTTCTTTATTATTTTCGACGTTTTCCTTCTGCTTACCTTTCAATTGATCAGTAGATTCTAAGAGTTTCTCAATAGAGCCGAATTGTTTGATCAACTTTTTCGCCGTTTTTTCTCCTATGCCAGGAACGCCTGGAATATTGTCCGCTGCATCACCCCATAATCCTAGAATATCGATGACCTGCTCAGTGCGCTCAATCTCCCAATTTGCAAGTATAGCTGGAACATCCAGTACCTCCACTTCAGCTCCTTTTCTTCCTGGTTTCCACATGGAAGTGTTAGGCGATACAAGCTGAGCAAAGTCCTTATCAGGAGTAACCATGAAGCTCTTGAAACTACCCTCTGTATCTGCCTGCTTCACCATCGTGCCAATGATATCGTCAGCCTCAAATCCAGGCACTTCGATCACTGGAATATTAAAGGCTTTAAGGATACGTTTGATCTCGGGAATAGCCATAGCTATCTCCTCTGGCATCGCATCACGTTGCGCTTTATATGCTGGAAAAATCTTGTGTCTAGGTGTTGGCTCCTTTGTGTCAAAAGCTACCCCCAAGTGAGTAGGGGAATGGTTATCTATAATTTCTAGCAGGGTATTAACAAAACCAAAAATTGCAGAAGTATTCACATTCTTACTATTGAATATAGGACTACGGATTAGCGCGAAATGTGCGCGATATACGAGAGCCATGCCATCTAGCAAGAAGAGTCGATTCGGAGTGTCAGCCATGCGCTACAGTGGTCTGATAACCTATAAGAGGTCAATGTGGAAAATTGTCAAAATTAGGACTGGTCAGATGACCTACTAATAGTGTGAAGTATAAGCATGAACGGAACATCTTTTTTACTCTTACTCATCTTTCTGGTAGCCGGATACGTATTACATCCTATTGCTCTTCCTAAGCTGCAGGAGAATGGTTATGGCATCATAGATGCTCATGAAGATATGCAGAAAGAGCCAGCAGCTCCTCAAAATCTTGAATCCAGAATCACTGATGAGCCTACAGATGCTGCATCTAATAACGTAGAAAATCCTGCTGAGAATCCCAAAACGATGACCGGCTACGAGTCTAAGACTGCAGCAAAAGTAGAAACTGCATCTACAGCATCCATAGATGAAGCAGAGGTTTTATCTGGGATGAAAAAATCTATAAAGTCTGGTGAAATTACGGAGTTCAGATTTGACCAAGTTAAAGAGTGGAAGTCGACTGGTGTAGAAAGAGTCAATGGCGAAAGCTACGCAACTGGCACAGTATCTTACATAGCGAATACACTTTTCGGCGAACAAACCCACGAAGCAAAAGCACTCTTCAAGGGAGCTAAGCTAGTTAAGTGGGTCTGGGCGGTGAATAACTTTGAGATGAAGTGAGATTTTTAGCTGTGATTTCTAGCTAGGGAGGTGTTGACGTTTTTGAAGCTTCGCTCCGTCATCTGTTTACTAGTCAGTTGTCATTAATCTAGCACGATGGATAAGGAGGGGGAACGATGAAACTCCGATTTAATGCGTCAGCCAGCAAAGTATCCGACTAATGGACTTATCAACCTCTGACCTCTGACCTCTGACGTGGCCGCAGGCACCAAAGGATGGGATGGTTCAGGTTTGCTGATAGTGAATAATGTCCTAGAAGCCAATCTTCTTCTCATAATCTAGCATAGGTGCAAGTCCCGCTCTTAGCGCATCCTTGTAGGCTTTGATGGCTTCCTTTTTATCACCCATTTCATAGTAAGTGTAGGAGAGGTTAAACCATGCCTTAGAGTCTTCAGGGTTAATTCTAACAGCTTTCTTGTAATGCTGAACTGCCTTGGACATATTACTTTGGGCAAAAGCTATATTTCCAAGATAGACGTATGCATCGGTATAATCTGGTCTTAGTTTGATTGCTTGTTCGAGCGATTTCTTAGCCAGCTCATCTTTTTGATTCTCATATCGGCAAACACCTAACATATAGTGAGTGTATGGGCTATTCTCTTTCAATTGAGTTCCAGAAGAAAAAATCTCTTCAGCGTCTTCAAACTCATCTAGATTAAAGCGTACTACTCCTCGATTAATAAAAAATGGATAGTGTTCACCATGGGCATCATAAGCTTCATCGTAGATCTCTTTGGCGGTAACTAAATTTCCTTTCTCCACACACCGAAGGGCAAGCGACTCCAAGCTTTCGATTTGAGCATAGGTGCGGACTTGAGCAGCCTGACGTTCAGCAGGGGATTTTAGCTTAACACCAGGTAGACGAAATTTATCTGTATCTTGCTTATCTTGTAGTAGTTTCTCTTCTTCTTCTGTTAGGACTATTTCATCTTGGATCAAATTCGCAATAGCGAAGCCTAAGCTAGAACCCTGAGTTCCTGATTTCTGATATTCTTTCCACAGCATTTCCTCTGCTTGTTTTTTGCGGTCTAGTTTCACAGTTAGACGCTTCAGTGCTTTCTTTAATTCTACAGCTTCAGCTCTTTCCATTGGATCTGAATTTGGATCGTTGAGTGATTTAGAGAGCTTATTATTTGTGTTTCTAAGACTGTTCTCTAGTGATCCGATTCTGCGTATGTAGTCCGTGTTCTCATTCTCTAAATTAATGATTTTCTGCTTCGCTACCGCTAATTTACTCTTCCAGGTGATGATATCATCTTGCGCAGAATTCTTATCACTTATTAGCTGCTTGATGACTGCCTGCTGTTTTCGCACTTCTTCACCTAATCTAAGGGCTTCTTTAATCGTGCGTTTAGCGCGTTCGGCATCGTTTAGGTTAAGTAGCTGTGATAGCTTATCACGCTCTAGTGTCGTTGATGCTAGCTCATCTTTGAGTTCTTGATTTAATTGGTCAGTGGCAGCGAGCCTTTCTTTTAATGTGTCATTATCCGTATTGAGTGCTTTGACTTGTGATTCTAGTGAGGTTATTTGCTTTTGTTGTTCTTTTATTGTTATTCGGAGTGCTGTGACTACTTTGTGAGAGGCGTTCTTCGAGGACTCTAGCTGCTTAGATTTTTTATCAAGAGAGCTTTTGACTAGCTGAAGTTCAGCCACCGTTTGCTCTTTATCTTTATTCACTTTCTTAAACTCTATCAAGTGACGCTTATGCATTCCTACGATCTGATCCAGCTCTGCTTCGAAGCGTAGTTTCTCGCGTTCTAGTCTTTCTACATCTTTCATCAGCGGAGCGGATGCTAATTTATCTCGTTTCTTAGTGAGCTCATTATGAAGCTCTAACATCTTTTTGATCTGATTCTTAGAGCGCTTTTCGGAGTCAGTGAGTTTGCCCTGCAGGCGATCTATCTGACTATTAAGAATCCTTGTTTGAGTGTTATCTTTTATTCCTAGACCTTGCTGAGATTTTCTGAGTTTATCTGTAAGTAGGGAGATTTCTCTGCGGTGTTTTTCTTTCTCTACCTTTTGTTGTGTTTCTAATTTAGCGATACGCTGACGATACTGTTTGATGGTATCTAGAATTTGAGCCATGTTCTTTTTTTGCCTAGCAGACACAGCTTCATTTCTGATGATAGCAGGTTTTGAGGTAGGTTTAGTATTTGGCTTGTTATCTGGATCTATGGTCTTCTCTTGATTTGATAATTCCACGCTAGAGATACCATTCTCAGAGGTGTTCTGTTTAATATAGTCTTTCAGCTTTTCCTGCTTATTAGCGTGAGCCTCCTGGGCTAATGGCTCTATCCTTTTGATCTGTTTCAAGGTGTCACGGACTCGCATGTTCACAATAGACGTCTTCCATTCGGGAAAGTTCTGCGAAAGCGACTGGTAATTACGTAATGCCTGATGATACTTACTCCAAGCGAGCTTATAGAGCTTTTCCTTCTCGAACTTCTCCGCTTCTTCCAGCGCGCTATAGCCAGAGAGAAAGATTTGTCCTGGTCTTATTTCTTGCTTAGTCTCTTGACCGTAACTCTTCACCAAGCCGCTTCCTAAGAAGATACTTAAAGTCAGAAGTAATAGCGTATTAGAGTGTAAGCATTTCATGCGAATATCTGTGTAGTGAAATTTGACTCTGCCGTGAAGAAGAATTTTCCCATAGTCTTTACAAAGCAATCATTCATTGGCTTGTAGAGATAAAAATCGCCCTGAATCTTATAGACCAGGACGTTTGAATGGTAGCCGTTTCATTAGTAGGCTACATTATTACACCAACTCTACAATTAGCCCTTAAGATCAGAACTGTGCTTGAGTCTTCTAGATGCTGTTGCGTAGAGGTTTTTGTAGCGAATTTTGGCATAGTGATACATTATTTTATACTCGTCACCAGCTGCCTGCATCACAGCCTCAGCGTATGCTGTCGGCTTGAAATCTTTCTCTAGTAATTCAACACCTACTATGTTGTAAATTCGTTCTTCTAGAGTGGCATGAAGCTTATCTTTATCATCAGGTAGAGCGCTGATAGGAGTTGCAGCATTAATTGCCTTAGGTTCTGGTATGGTTAATTTTTCAGACATGATTATAATAGTTTATTGCCTAATGTAATTCTATTAAAGCTAAATGTTCACATTATTGCTATAAACTAAAAAAAAAACCTGATGACATCAAGGACAAATTCGGTAGATCCGCTTCCTTAGCTCTACTCGCATGGTATTTTTAGTTTTCAGAATAAAATCAGTTCTAGTCTTGATCATTCACTATATCCACCACATAGATAGGGCATACAATTATAGATTATTATTATGGGACGTGCATTTGAAATAAGAAGAGGAGCGAAAGAGAAACGTTGGGACAAAATGTCTAAGCTGTTTCCAAAGTTAGCAACGGCCATTACGATGGCAGCTAAAGAGGGAGGGGATGATCCTGAATCAAATGCTAAGCTTCGTGGAGCCATCGCTGCTGCTAAGGCTGAGAATATGCCTAAGGATAATATCACGAAGGCTATCGAGAGGGCTACTGCTGCTGATACTGCAAGCTTTGCAGAGGTGAACTACGAGGGTAAAGGACCTCACGGTGTGCTTCTCTGGGTGGAATGCGCCACTGATAATAACACGCGAACATTCTCTAAAATTCGCACGGTTTTTAATAAAAGTGGTGGTGGCTTAATGAACTCAGGAGGGCTTGAATTTATGTTCACACGTAAAGCTGTAGTGCAGTTCACTAAGACGGAGGAGATAGATGTAGAAGAAATAGAGCTAGAGCTGATCGACCATGGACTTGAAGAGCTCGAAGTAGAGGGAGATCAGGTAGTGGCGTATGGTGAGTTTACTAGCTTCGGTACTTTGTCGAAAGCTTGCGAGGATCTGAAGCTAGACGTGACTAAGGCTGGTCTAGAAAGAATTCCTAACAATACTGTAGAATTTACAGATGAGCAGATCGAAGAGATAGAGGAAATGATCGACAAGCTGGATGATGAAGAGGATGTGCAACAGGTCTTCACGAATATTGCTTAATTATAGGTTTCATGTTGTGGAAAACTCAATTTAGTTTATAGGTACTTTGTCTATTTATTTAATAATCATTAATGAAATCACCTAAGCCAAAGCTAAAAATAGAACCCTCTGCAGAGGCTTCTAAGTTAATCTATGTTTTAGCAGGTGTGATCGTCGTAGTGGCGGGTCTCAAGCTTGCTTCGGACTTTTTTATACCTATATTATTAGCATTTTTCTTTGCAACGATTAGTTTTCCGATTCTCCATTGGCTCCGTGAACACAGAGTTCCGAGGTTCTTATCGGTATTGATAACTATATTGGTAGATTTTGCATTTATAGCAGGAGTTGTATTTGTAGGAATTATTTTAGTATCAGACATATCCTCAAAGTGGGATAGTAAGTATTATCAGAAGACTAATGAGAGGCTGGACCAATTAACTGAAGCGACGTCTGAATTTTATAATAAATGGGCGCCAACAACCAAAGTGAATGATGAGGCTGAAGCTGTTGCTGTTGCTGAAAAGCCCTTTACAAAAGACGGTGAGTTGGTGGATAGACCGAGTTTAGAATCTGAACCTGGACGAGAAGCCTCGATCAAAAATAATGGTCCAGTAATCCCTGATGGAATGTCTTTGGGCTCTGAAAACACGGCTGTATTAGAGCAAGCGAGATATGATGATAAAGGTGATCTCCCATTAGCATCGGACGATGCTATAGATACTATAGCTGCATCTAGTTCAGAAAATTCTGGCATAAACTCAGATGAAACTGCCTTAAGAGGGATTGAGAAATTCAAAGAACAATTTTTGCAGAAAATCAGTACTAAAAATGTCTTAGAATGGGCAAAAAGTATTTTTGACCAACTAATTTCATTTATTAAAACAGCATTCATTGTCTTGCTGATCACAGTGTTCATGCTGAGTGAAGCTCGTATGTTTGGGCGCAGGATCAATGCTATCTGCGATGCACAAGGACCCAATCTACAGCGTATGCTAAGTGCTATTAAGGACATTCAGAAATATCTAGGAATCAAGACGCTAATTAGTATGGCGACAGGCATATTAGCTGGCATGCTTTGTTGGCAGATGGGACTAGAGTTTCCTCTGTTATGGGGAATTCTAGCTTTTGCTCTAAACTTTATTCCTGCGGTTGGCTCCATCATTGCGGGTATTCCGCCCGTATTGCTTTCACTTCTTGATAATGGGAGTTTCCCAGAAGCGGCGATCATTGCTGGTGGATATCTTCTTATCAATGGTATTCTGGGGAATTTCCTAGAGCCTTCGCTTCTTGGTCGTCGTTTTGGTATTTCTACAGTGGTGGTCATACTCTCGGTGATCTTCTGGGGTTGGCTCTGGGGCCCAGTGGGAATGCTTATGGCTGTTCCTTTAACTATGCTACTCAAGGTGGCATTAGATAATAGTTCAGACTTGCGCTGGATAGCAGTAGCTATCAGCAAAGAAACCAAGACTAGTAAAGAGGCTGATGAGATACTCATTAAAGAATCTATTGAGTCAAAAGGTAAGCCGATGGCTGAAGATATTGTGCTGTAACTAAATCTTTAGCTTGATTTTCTGTATTTATAATTCTACTCCGAAGTCATAGAACAAAAGAAAAGAAATTGTTCAGCCAAATATATTTGACTGAAGTTTCAATTATTAAGGAGAACTGGGAGAGAACACAGGTATGGCAAGGAAAGCGAGAGTTACAATCGATTGGTCACTTTGGGATGATCAATTAGGAAAAACGACAGACAAAGAACTAGCAGAGAAAATTGGCAGCTCAGTGGCGGCTGTAAGTATGCGTAGGAGTAAACTCGGTGTGCATGCATCTGGCGAACGTGGCGCACGTCTGGAGTGGGATAAATACGATACTCTATTAGGTACAATGGAGGATAAATCTCTAGCTGATCAGATTGGCTGCTCAATAGGTTCCATTGCAATCAGACGTAAGAAGCTAGATATCCCAGCTTATAATCAACGAAAGTCGGTGGACTGGGCGATGTGGGATGAATTCATTCCTGATATGTCTGATACCCAACTATCTAAGAAAATAGGATGTGCTCCAGGCAGTGTTAAAGTGCGTAGGGAGAAGCTAGGGTTTAAACGATTCGAGGGTGACTTGCGCAAGAAAGTAGACTGGGTAAAATGGGGTCCTCAAATCGGAGTGATTCCTGATAATGATCTTGCTGTAATGATTGGCTGTACTGTGGGGGCTATTAATGCTCAGCGTAAGAAAATGGACGTAGGCATGCTTACTGAAAAAGAAAAAATCAAGCGTGCTAGTATAGGTGATGAATGGGGTAAGTGGGATCACATGGTGGGCAAATGCCCAGATGATGTTCTAGCAAATCTAATGGGGGCAAACCGTTCAAAGGTCGGAGTCCGTAGAATGCGACTTATGATTGCTAACTATCCTCTAGATTGGAACGAGAGTGACAAACCTTGTCTAGGTGGATGCGGTAAAGCTTTAAAGTCGGATGAACTTACTTGTAGTAGCACTATTTGCGATAATAAATATAAGGAGCTTTTTTAGTTCTTCGCTATAAATAAAAAAGAGCTACTACTTGATGTGTAAGTAGTAGCTCTAATTGTAAAGTTGGTATTTGTAGTTACCTACAAACCATAAGCATTGATTTCGTGTATCGACCAGTAGAGACCCTTCTTTTTGCCCTTGTTAGTAATGCGGAAGAATTTAGCTTTAGTCGCTGGGAAATTAAGCTCGATCATGGCATCATCAGCTTTAGTTAGTTTCTGAACAGTGGTCCATGATTTGCCATCCATAGAAACTTCTGCTTCATAGCTGTCAGGGTAGTCTCCGGGGCTAGCTGTAGTATCTATTTTAACGATAGAGATCTCCTTAGCTTCTGGTAGTTCTATCTGGAACCACATCCCGGGTTGCTGTGGAGTGCCGCTGGTGTAGCGTGATTTCGCGTTACCGTCGACAGCTGATTGGCAGCCATCTGAGTTGTGACTAGCCGTAACATTCCACTGTTTAGTGTCGAGTTTTTGTGGGACGACTTTTTCTAGTTCAGCGAGAGTCCATGGCTTGTCTCGGTCTTTAGTGCTAGCTCTCACAGCTGCAACGTCTTCCTTGCTTATGAAGCTGGTGTGGTTGCCGAAGTCGTTTCTAATGTAGCTAGTAACGTCAGCGATCCATTGGTTATTCTGAGTTTTCATTGATACCATAGGGGAAGTATAATCTTTTCCGTTAACTGGACCTTCGAGACCGTGGAGAACGATGTTGATGAACTGGTCTTGGTGTCCAACTACGGATGCTGAACCTGCTAGTGGAGGAGCCATTAGCATATCTCCAGCTAGAGCCCCCTTGCCATCGTCACCGTGGCAGGCTGAGCAGAGCTGCTCGTAGATGATTTTACCGCGTTTGTGCTGAACTCTAAGTTTCTTGGGTAGTTTTAATATCGCTCCATCTGGCTTAGATAAACCTGCGATGGTTTGCTGCACACCCTTCGATGATGAGTTGTCCATTGCGTTCACTTTGAGTAAATCTCTATTTTTAAATTTGAGTAGCTCAGCGGTGAGAATTACCTGCATGACTACTTCCGGGTCTTTGTCGTTGATGAGTTTAGAAATACTGTCAGTGAGTGTCTGTGCAGCATCACTTTTGGCTTTTATTAATGTCTCTGACGTGCGGATGGCTGCACGGCGGACTTGGGCGTGTTCATCTTTTAAAGCATTCAATACATGCTCAGCTCTCAGCGCACCAATGCCTTCGAGCGTCCAGAGTGCATGGATACGAGTGAGATGATTACTATCCGTAGATAGAGATTCTAGCTTGCTTGCAACAGTCTTATCGCTTCGCAAAACAAGGATTCTCTGAGCTGTATCTCTCCACCATCCGTTAGGGTGGCTGAGGTGTTTGACTAGTTCTTCAGAGCTAGCACCGATCATATTAGGCTTAGGCCCGCGTTGGAAGTCTTCGTGCACGAGACGATAAATTCTACCGTGCTGGATATTCTTATCATAACCATACTTGTCGATCACGCTTCGAAGGTATGATCCAGGCTTGGTCCAATTACCTTCCTGAATTATACCTCTATACATATCGACGATGTAGAGTGTGCCGTCAGGTGCTGTGACCATATTTACTGGACGGAAATTTGGATCAGTAGAGCGGATGAATTCACTTTTTTTATTAGCATTACTTAAGAATGTGACTCCATCATTAACATCTACCTTGGTGCGGCGGATTAGTCTGCCCACAGGTTCAGCGAATAGGAGATCGCCTTGAAGATCCTTAGGAAGACGATCACCACGGAAAAAATCTTGTCCGCATGTAGCTGTGAAGTGATTTAGAACACCAACCTCGCTACCTTCGAATGGCTTGAGGCGCTTTGGTCCACCTTGCACATCAGGCTGAGGGCATATTGGAAATACATCTCGAAAGCCAGGCTCTTCCTGATTCATGAAATGGCGTGACATACCGTATACTATAGGGTGCTGATAATTTACGGGTCCTATTTCGCCACCAGCATTTACATACCATGGCTTGCCATAGTTATCCTGGGTGAGTCCCCACTGACCTTGGTTAGAGGCTGTTGGCTCGGTAGTAATCAGTTTCTCTAACCCCATTTTGTAGCGCTCTGGGGTGTAGGTCGTGTAAGCCCAATTATCCATAGACCAGATAAGGCCACTAGGTTGATGCTCCATGTTTCCACCACGTTTTCCACCTTTGTAATAGAGAGACTTTTCATCAGCTACTCCATCATTGTCAGTGTCTTTATATAGGTGTAGGTCGAGCGTATTAGTAGTGCCTATTACAACGCTATCTTCGAGAGGAAGAACCATTCTTGGTAGTAAAAGATTATCAGCGAAGATAGTGTGTTTGTCGTATTTACCGTCACCATTAGTGTCTTCGTGTAGGGAGACTCTACTGGTGTGTTCGAATTCTCCAGAGGCATTTGCATCTTGCATGTAGGTGTTCATTTCCACCACATACATACGTCCGTTTCCATCGAATACACATGCTACAGGTTCTGTAATGTTAGGCTCTGTCAGAACTGGCTCTAATGAATACCCTTCCGGTAGTTCAATAGTAGCGATACTGTCTTTAGGACTGAGCATTTTAATTTGCTTTGCAAGCTCAGCGTCGAAAGTAGGTGCGTTTTTCGCTACTACGGGTATTGCTTGGGCAGTTGCTATACTCTGTAGAGTTAACAGGGATGAACCCGTTATGGTGGTTATAATACGAGATAAGGATTTGATTTTCATTATTTACAGTATCTTCAAGAATTAATTAAAAGCAAGTTTGTGAAGTAAAACGCAAAAATTCTAACGAATTTAAACTAAGGCGATAATTGTGAATATTTTTTCCGATGATTGATAAGTTGTAATAGAGCTTAGCGTAGTGTAATTTATTATTATGCAGCAAGACGGTGATCAGGACGATGAAAGTAATGAAATAATGAGCGATATTAAAGATAACCCAATTGAAGATTTCTTAAAAGATCTTATACCAGGGCAGATGGCGATAGAGTTGTTTTCTCTACTTCCTGAAATCATGTTTTGGGTCAAAGATGTCAATAGTAAGGTCGTATTCTGTAATGAAGCTTACTCTAGTGCTGCAGGTATCCCGATCGAGGATATTATTGGTAAGACTGATAGTGAATTATTTGCTCCAGAATTAGCTTCTGTCTTTATAGAAGATGACAAGCAGGTGGTGGCTTCAGGTGAATCTATCAGAAATAAACTAGAGCTGGTTTCTCAAAAACTGTCAGGTGTGCAATGGCGGCAGACCTCGAAAATGCCTCTTCTAGATAGCAATGGTAAGGTAAAAGGAACTGTAGGTATGTCTAGGGTTTTAATGAGTGGCAAAAAGCTGCCAGCTCCATACAGGACGGTAGAAAGTCTGGTGGAGTATGTAGAATCTAACATTGATAAGCAAATCACAGTGAATTCTCTATGTGAGCATTTCATGGTCTCTCAAAGTACGCTAGAAAGGAGATTTAATGATTACCTAGGTTGCTCACCAAAAAAATTTATCACTAAGTCTAAAATGGCAAACGCATGTAAATATCTCTCGGATACTCCGATGACAATTGGCGAGATAGCGGGAAGCTTAGGGTATGATAATCAAGCATCGTTTACACGGTCATTTGTCTCCGAAATTCAGATGACGCCTTCTAAATATCGTGACGGAAATAGACGGTCATAGTACTTGCTTTACATACGCAGATCTAGAGTTGGTCAAATTGAAGGTTAAATTTAGCTAGATACTTTCTTAGTAGATCTCCATCATTCTTATATTTACGCTGCTCTTATGAGGTCTTGACCAGTTTCTGGTAAGACGAGCTTTCTCAAGTTCGACTTCCTCTAATCTGATTCGCCCGCGAGGTGCTAGAGTGGCCATTCTTGTGATAGCAGCGTTGAGGTCTCGGAAGTTACCTGACCAGATACTGTTAGGAGCCCTTGCAAAATCTAGAAAATAATCGAGCTCTTCCTTATTAAACTGAATAGATTGCCCTGTGTCTCGGCTGTAGCGAGCTAGCTCGAAGTCAACAGGTCGTAAAATCGATCAGGAATTTTGCGACTGTGAACCATCTCTTTATCAATCAGCTAGTGCTAGAGGCGTTTCAAGAAGTGATTCCAGGGGTGACTGGTAATTTCGTCTACTTCATCAGCCATAATATAGCTAAGAAGGAAGTGCTTAATAACCAACTACAGTGGATTCACCGTAAGGGGGCGACCCGTGCATTCCCTGCTGGGGATCACGAGCTTAAAGATACTCCCTTCTACGGAACTGGTCACCCGATCTTACTGCCAGGAAATCCTCGTGACGGATCAGTGGTCATGTCCGCACTACCTGGGGCCGAGAAGAGCTGTTATTCAGTGAATCACGGTGCTGGTAGAAAGATGGGACGTAAGCATGCATCCAGAGTGCTGGATCAGAAGGAAGTAGATAAAGACATGGGTATGCACGATATCATGCACAATGCCAGAGCCTATCCACGAGACGAGGCTCCTGATGCTTACAAGGATTTCAAAGAAGTTCTTAAGAGCGTTAGAAAAGCTGAACTAGCAAGTGTGGTTGCGAAGCTCAAAGCTAGGTTTGTGATTAAAGACGCGAGTAAGGCTGATGATTAGTTACTAAGCGTCTTATTTTAAACAAAAAAGAGATGAGCTCTATTATGAGCTTATCTCTTTCTGAAATGTGCCGAATGATGATTATCTCCAACTGTAGAGGTCATCATTATTGTTAAAGTCTCCATCGATACCTCTTGAGATGATGATGACTGATTTGTTCTGAATAACATTATTAGCGGAACCAAATGTTTGCTTTGTAATATCACCATCTAGATCATAATCCATTAATACTTCAAATTCTTCGCCCCAAGCGTCTACTATCGATCGAACAGTGGTCTTTGCGTTACTAGTGTAAATTACGCCATTGTTGTTAGATTTAGCGTCGGGCATAAGTAAATACTTTTTCCCTTTAGTGTTAACAATGTCATCTCCATCCTCTAGGTTAAGAAGAATAGTAACTATTTCGGTAAGATCAGTGGCGCTGACGTTTTCACTAGTAGGGTAGTTACCATCAGGGTGTGGTAAATGACCGTTATCGTCATTGTAAGCACTGATTGCAGATTCTAATTCTTGCATGCGCATCTTCGTCTCAGTGACCTTACCTTTATTTAACATGCTCTTGCTGACTGGTATGGCGATAGCTGCGAGAGAGGCTAAGATAGCGAGGACGACAAGTAACTCAACAAGAGTGAAGCCTCTAGAATTAGCTAGTCTATGGATTGATTTTTTTTGATTAATAATCATGATTTTTATTTCTATGTGTAATTATTTATGGGAACTATAGATGCTTATATGCAATAGCCTTCGTGGTTGAAAATATACATTGTTAAAGCACCTAGTAGAAATATACCTACCATTGTGTTATAAAGCAAGATATGGATAAATATAATCCCTTAGTCTTGTTGATATTAAATTCTAAATATAAGTATTGTTTGAATGAACTATGGGGCTGGATACAGAGCTTGAGATCGAAGCAGGCACTGTTTAGAGACCTTGTCAATTATCGGCAGAGAAGCCTTATTTACCCTCGACCTTATATAGTTGTATTGTGATGGTTTCTAGTAGTTAATTATCAAAACAAGCTCATTCAGACCTATTGGATATAGATAAGTTTGGAAGAAATAAGTTTCTACCTCAGTCACTTTAAATAGGCTGTGGAAAGTTTCTAACAATGAGTCAGTATTATTATAAAATCCATTCTAACGAAAATAAATATCATGTTTCCATGCACCATTATTCCAGTCTTAGTAATAGAAAACTCTGCGAATGCTGAGGCGCTCGGTGAGAGTCTCGTGAAAAATAATCTCCCAGTAGCCGAGGTCACTCTTCGCACTACCACAGCCCTCGACTCTATAAGAACTATGTCCTCTGTCAGAGGTCTCATCACTGGAGCAGGTACTGTTCTCAATGTCGATCATGCGAAAGCTGCTGTAGATGCCGGAGCTAGTTTCCTAGTTAGCCCAGGATTAAATGAAGCAGTAATCAAATACGCTCAGTCAGTCGGAGTCCCAATCATTCCTGGAGTTGTCACACCTACTGAAGTAGGTCGTGCGATCGAACTCGGGGTGGAGATAGTTAAGCTTTTTCCTGCAGAGGCAGTTGGTGGTCCTAAACTGCTCAAAGCATATAATAGCGTCTATCCCAATCTAAAATTCATGCCTACTGGAGGTATCGCACTCAGTAATATCAGTGACTATTTAGGTCTACCTAATGTTATAGCATGTGGCGGATCTTGGATGGTTCCGGGAGACCTGTTAGAGTCTGGGGATTTCGACCAAATCGGCTCACTCATTAGCGATGCAGCTAAACTTTCTGCCTCTTTCACTAAATAGTTATGTTCTTAAGTCTCGGAGAAATCATGTTACGCTTTTGCCCTGGAGATCATCCTCTCAGAGCTGCTCAGCAATTTACTTTTTCAGAAGGTGGTGGAGAATATAATGTAGCTCGTGGCATTAGCCGATGCTTCGGCATCCCAGCCAGTGTGGCCACAGCTCTGGTGGATAATGAACTCGGTCATCTAGTCCATCAGATGATTCGTAGCTCAGGTATCGACACCTCTAAAATAGTATGGAGATCATTTGATGGCATAGGCAAAGAAGTGCGTAATCCACTCTACTTTGCCGAGCGTGGATTTGGACATCGTCCTCCGAAAGCCTGTATGGATCGCGGACACTCCGCGCCGAGCCAGCTAACTATAAGTGACTTTGACTGGGATGAGATTTTTAGCACTGGAGACATTCGTTGGTTCCACACTGGAGGGATATTCGCAGGACTTTCTGTCACTACTGCAGAGGTAGCTAAAGAGGCAATGCTCAGCGCTCAAAAGCACGGAGTCCATGTATCTTATGACCCTAACTACCGAGGCTCACTCTGGCAAGACCGAGGCGGAGTGGCAGCAGCTGCAGCATTAAATGCAGAGCTAGCTAATCATTGCGATACACTATTCGGTGTCGCTCCTATTCTCACTCACTCGGCACCGCCTAAAGGTCTAGCAGAACTTGAAAATTTAATCGAAATGACAGCCGAGACATTCCCTCAGGTCAAACAAATCGCTCTAGGAAGAAGAACGATCCATTCTGCTAGCATACATGACTATGCAGGTACGGTCTGGGATAAAGGGGAAATCACGCATATAGAAGGCTTTACAGATATCCATGTATTAGATCGCATAGGTAGTGGTGATGCCTTTGCTGCTGGCTATATTTCACAGATGCTGGGTGAAAACCCATCACCTGCATCAGCAGTTAATCAAGGGTGCGCAGTCTCCTCACTGACCATGAGCACCCCAGGAGATGCTGTCCTCTGCTCCGCGCAGGACGTAGCTCAGCTCGTGAACTCAAAAGACTCAACTCAGGAATCACGATAGATAATTACACCTAATACACCATCAGTAGTCCTCTAAAAAGACTCTTTGAAAACTAACTAAACACACTAAATACAATGAACTTATTTGATCTAACAGGAAAGACAGCACTCGTCACAGGTTGTAAACGCGGTATCGGCTTTGCAATGGCAGAAGGTCTAGCACAAGCTGGTGCAGACATCATCGGTGTCTCAGCGTCACTGGAAATCTCAGGCTCTAAAATAGAAGAAGCGGTTACTAAACTAGGTCGCAAATTTACTGCATACCAGTGTGATTTCTCAGACCGTGCAGCAGTAAAAGCATTCACAGAATCCCTGCTAAAAGCTCAGGGCACTCCAGACATCCTTATCAACAACGCAGGCACTATTCTACGCCAGCCGGCAGCTGAACATAGTGATGAATACTGGGATGAAGTGATCGAAGTAAATCTCAATGCACAGTTCATAATCAGCAGAGACCTCGGAGCTAAAATGATCGAACGTGGTAGCGGTAAAATTATATTCACCGCCTCACTTCTCACATTCCAGGGCGGTATCACCGTCCCAGGATACGCAGCATCAAAAGGCGCGATAGGTCAGCTCACCAAAGCCCTCTCTAACGAATGGGCTGGTAAAGGAATCAACGTCAACTCTATCGCACCAGGCTACATATCAACAGATAACACGGAAGCTCTCCGTGAAGATCCGGAGCGCTCTGCTCAAATCCTGGGGCGCATTCCAGCAGGGCGCTGGGGCGAACCAGCAGACTTCGTAGGACCAACTGTCTTCCTGGCATCCCAAGCATCAAACTACGTTCACGGAGAAGTCCTCCTAGTAGATGGTGGCTGGATGGGTCGCTAGCTTTTAAATACTAAGAATGGTAAATTTATGCGGACAAGATGGGGGAGGGCAGATTCTTAGATCTGCCCTGACTCTGAGTATGATCACTGGGCAAGAGTTCAGGATGATTAATATTCGTGGTAAGCGCTCCAAACCAGGCTTGATGCGGCAGCATCTAACATGTGTAAAAGCCGCACTAGAGATTTCTGGTGGCTCAGTATCTGGCGCAGAGATGCATTCTACGGAATTAATCTTTAAGCCGGGCAAGGTGAAAGCAGGTGATTATATATTCAGGATAGGTAGTGCTGGTAGCACGACATTACTATTCCAGACCATTTACCTGCCCTATTTTTCGCAGAAGGAATAAGTACTGTAGAGATCCACGGGGGAACCCATAACCCGATGGCTCCCTCTGCGGATTTCATAGAGCGAGCGTTTTTTCCTCAGATTAAGAAGATGGGAGCTATTGTTTCTTTCAAATGTGTGCGTCATGGCTTCGCTCCAGCTGGTGGTGGCTGTATCCTTGCAGAAATTCATCCAATAGATAAGTTTCAAGGGAGCTCTGTCCTAGACAGAGGTGATCTAGTTTCACAGCACGTGGAATGCGTTATCGGTAATGTTAGAGAAGCGGTAGTTAACAAGGAAATCGATGTAGTGAAAGAAGCCCTAGATTGGTAGAAGATTGTTTTCATATCAAGCAGTGTCGTAACATAGACGGCTCAGGAAATGCACTCTACATTGAAGAGGTCTACGAAAATATTACAGTCCATATCACATCTCTAGGAGTGATGAATAAGTCAGCTGGGAAGGTAGCAGCAAATGCAGTGAAAGCCTACCAAACTTTTGTGAAGTCTAAAGCTGCGGTAAGCCCTAGATTAGTAGATCAGTTACTACTCCCGATGGCATTAGCGGGAAGTAGCGAATTCACCACTCAGTCACTGACTAATCATATTCAAACAAACATAAAATTGATTGGGCAATTTCTAGATAGAAGGTTTCATGTAGTTGAGAGAAGTCTTGGTGAAGTTCTTATTTCAGTAAAATAAAAAAGCAGCTAGAATGATTTCTAGCTGCCTTATAAGTTGATTTGTTTTGCTCCAGGAGCGAGCCTTATGGCTCAATGATTGCGTAGTCACCATCACTACGTCTGTAGATGATCTGTAAGATGTTCCTACGGGCGTTTGTGTATGCTAGGAACGGACGGTCTGTTAATTCTAGTTCTAGTATAGCATCTTCTTTATTAAGTGTCTTTATAGACTGGCTCTCACGGTGGATGATCATTGGCTCTGGATCTAGCTCAGATTCCTCTGGGAATGTATCAAGAATGTTAGCTGCAAAGACTTTTTCATCTAGATGCTTGATGCTCTGTTCAGGCTTGATTTTCTGTCGCTTGAGTAGGCGTGTTTTATGCTTACGCATTCTACGCGCTATCTTGGCGATTGTTTCATCGATAGCTGCATACATGTCCTTACCTTCGGTAGAGGCATCAATGACGATATGATTAGCACAGAAGAGAATTATTTCTGCAATATGTCTATTCTTCTGAACATCTAAGACCGCTCGGGCTTCGATAATTTTGGGGTAGTCCAGATGTAGGGTGCCTATCTTTTTCTGTACGAAATCTCGGATCGAATCAGTGACTGATTCGTGTCTAACAGTAATAGTAACTAGGGGGTCGGCATTGCGTGTTTGCATATTGTATTTTTCCTTTCTTTTGTGTTGTCTATCGCTCTTCACTGGCTCGTCCAGTAAGGCGGAAATCTTTTTGGTGTGCTATCATAGTATGAAATCTTCTCCTAAATAGTGCTTTTTAGCGATTGGATCATTGGCGATTTCTTTCGCCTCACCTTCGATAATAATTTTACCATCGTCTTGGACATACGCGTGGTCAACTATTTTTAGGGTTTCTCTAACATGGTGATCTGTGATGAGAATAGAGAGCCCATCTTTGTCTCTAAGCTCGCCTACAATTCTGTGAATATCTTCTACTGCCTTAGGGTCTACTCCAGCAAATGGCTCATCTAACATGAGTAGAGTTGGATTAGTACAAAGGCAGCGTGCTATACTAAGGCGACGCTTCTCTCCGCCCGAGAGAGTGAGAGCTTCAGAGTCTCTGAGCTTGGTGATGCGGAAGCGCTCCATGAGTTGTTCCGCTTTTTCTAGTCGTTGCTTTTTGTTAGATTCTTGCTGAGTTTCTAATACAGCTAGAAGGTTATCTTTCACAGTAAGTTTGCGGAAGATGGATTCTTCCTGCGGGAGGTAGCCCATCCCGAGTCTAGCACGTTTGTGCATCGGTAACTCGGTGATGTCTTGCCCTGCAAAATTTACGAGTCCAGCATTCGGTTGTACCAGACCAGCTATCATGTAGAAGGTCGTGGTCTTACCTGCTCCGTTGGGTCCGAGTAAACCTACGATTTCTCCCTTGCCAACTCTAATACTGACTCCATCTACTACAGCTCTGCCGCCGTAGACTTTCTTTAATTGGTGTGAAGCGAGGAGAAACTCAGTAGCCTTGCGCATTGAAGGCGTGTCCAGACCTGCATGGGTAGCTGGATCGCTAGCTACTTCTTTTACTGCCTTGTTTTGGGATACTTTTTTTACTCTTGCTGTTGCCATGTTCGTGCTATTATCTTCCGTTGTTTTTGAGTTTCTCTACATTGAGATCTATCTGAGTTCCTTTGCCAGAAACGTTCCAGTTTCTGTCGATTTTAATGATCCCATTTTTCTCTACTATTTTTAGCTGCTTATCTACCATAGTAATTCTAGAATTCAGCCCCCTGAGAATAATGACGCCAGTAGCGTGGTCATAAACGAGGATACCAGCTCTTGCCGCGACTGGATTGCCTTCTTTGTCTTTGCCTACGATAGATACGTTATCTGTGGCAATGATTTGTCTGATATCACCGAATTTTTCATTAGGTTTCAGAGCTGCTACCTGATCTTTGGTGAGTTTCTTATCTTGTGGCTTCTCAGCGAGAATGAGTTTTACTTCACCATCACAACTGAAGTAATATTCAGGGTGTTTGAGCTTCACGTTCTTACTAAATACCATCATCCCTTTCTTCGCATCAAAGAAAATGTTGCCCTCGCTTTTGATAGAGAAATGATCTTTGCCTTTCTCTGGCTTAAGGTCAGGAGGAGTCTGGAGCGCAGCTTTATCAGCTGTTTTCTCTAACAGGTTTTGCTCGGACTTTCTTATAGTCTTCTCTAGAGTCGCTTTATTTTTGTCGATCTCTGCTGATGCCTTCTTAGCAGTTTCTACTTGAATAGCGACTTGGGTATTGATCTGCTCAATTTTGGCTGTAGATGGTTGAGATAGGCGATCTATCTCAGCTAATTCCTTAGCAGTAGTGGCGCTGAGTGCGTTGGGTGTAGTCGCTATAGTAGCGGCGACTAGTGCACTGAGTGCTTTGGTAGAATTATTGTTGCCTGTATTTTTTTTATCCTTCATAGAAACAGATTCTCTAAGGTAGACGATGGTGTGATTTTTGCCTAGGAAAAAACCACGGCTATTTTTCCAGTCAAGTATAAGTCCTTGACTAGTAGTTTTAAACTGAGCAGCAGAAAAGACGAAGGTTTCCTCGCTCGTAATCAGCTCTGTGGCTTGATCGTAGTCGATAGTATTTAGGTGAGTGCTCGCTTTGATTCCGCCGTCGGGATCGTAGATCTTAAGATCTACAGAAGTTCCATGTATATGCTCCTTGGTGATCACTTCCAACTGCTTAGCTTCTAGCATGGATGCAGGCGTATAGTCTTTATTATAGCGGGGGATTCTCACCCCACTAAGTATACTGCCAGCAGGTAAAACTTTAAGCGCTGGCAGTACACTGCCTGTCTGTTTCACCAGATCAGCGCCCTCAGAATTTTCTGTATCTTGTGCTAGGATTGAGGCATTAAAAGTAGTGCTTAAGAGACTACAGATGATGAAGGTTTTGCGCATGTTTTACTCACCGTGAGCCGCCTTGTGAACTGCGATTAGTTTTTCTAAAACACTTTCAATTTCAGTAAGTGGAATTTGGTTTGGACCATCGGAAAGCGCTTTAGCTGGGTTCGAGTGAGTTTCCATGAATACACCATCTACACCTGTAGCTACCGCTGCTCTGGCTAACACTGGGGCTAGGAACCCGTCACCACCTGTAGATCCGCCGAGTCCTCCTGGACGCTGGACTGAGTGAGTGGCATCGAAGATGACACGGATTCCTTCTTCACGCATGATGTATAGTGAGCGCATGTCTACTACGAGATTGTTGTAGCCGAAGCTAGTGCCACGCTCGGTGATGTAGAAGTCATCACAATCGTATGAATGAAGTTTTTGAGCGATGTTTACCGTATCGAGAGGTGCTAGAAATTGACCTTTTTTTACATTCACTGTGCGACCTGTCTTAGCGCAGGCTTCGATGAGGTCAGTCTGGCGGCAGAGGAAGGCAGGGATCTGAAGTAGATCGATATTCTCAGCTGCGATAGCAGCCTCTGCTGGGTTATGGATATCAGTAGTAACCTTGACACCGAGTTCTCTAGAGATTTCTCCTAAGATACGAGTTCCTTCTTTAACACCAGGTCCGCGGAAGGCGTCTCCTGATGTGCGGTTCGCTTTATCGTAGGAAGCTTTAAAATACCAGTCGATGCCGAGCTTGTCAGCGATAGGTTTGATGGCTCTTGCCATTTCCCAGGCAAAGTCTTCGCTTTCAAGCCCACATGGACCGAGGATAAAAAATGGTTGTTTCATAGGTTGTTGTATCATAATCGTATTAGCTAATTAAATTCTTAGCCGAGTTCTTCGGCCGTTGTGTAAAGGTTAGTGAGGTTTTCAATGGCGGTGCTGAGTAGGTTTTGCTCTTCAGTAGAGAGATTACCCTTGGTCTTTTCTGCCATCATTTCAAGAGAGTCGATGACACTAGAGGCTGCCTTGAGGTTCACGTTTTTCTCACCTGTTGCGGGGTGGGGGAGCTGACCTAGGAATAGACCTGCATTTTGCGCTTGGAGTAGGACAAAGTTATTAAATCGGTTATCTTGTGATGTAGAATCTTGCATTGTGAACTTTACTGTAGCGATAATTTTGGCTGGGTAAATACGAATTTATAGTATTTATTTATTTTTATAATTGGAATTTAGTTAATATTGCTTAAGCTATTATATATCTACTGAGAAAGTTCTTTAAATGGATCTATTTCGGTTTAACTGGATTCAATAATTATTGAGCTTTTTACATATTTGAGTATGAATACATTTACAGCACCTACTATTGAGGAACTTCAAGATAAGTTTCCGCAATACCGTATAGAAGACTTTATCGCACAAGGGGGATGGGAGCTGTCTATCTGGCTCGGCAGGTATCGCTGGATAGACCAGTGGCGATTAAAATATTACCACAGGAGTTTGGTGAAGATGCTGACTACAGAGCTTCCTTCGAGACTGAAGCGAAAGCGATGGCTAGACTGAATCATACAAATCTAGTAGGGATTTACGATTTTGGTGAGATTAATGGCATGCTTTACATTGTCATGGAGTATATTCCAGGACGAACGCTTTTTGATACGGCTAATGGTCAGCAAGTAGACGAGAAAGAAGCGGCAAGACTCATAGCTGATATGAGTGAAGGTCTAGCTCACGCACATGAAGCTGGGATGCTGCACCGTGATATCAAGCCCGCTAACGTGCTCATCGATGATGAGGCAAAACCTAAAATAGTAGATTTTGGATTGGCAAGGCCGGTGGGTGAAGAGCAGACTAAAGGAGTAGTATTCGGCACTCCAGGGTACACAGCTCCAGAGGTATTAAGTAACCCACATGCAGTGGATCATCGCTCAGATATATTTTCTATGGGAGTTATGCTGTATGAACTCCTTACAGGGCATTTGCCTGGTGATCCTGTAGTTCCAGTATCTAGGGATTCTTGCTCAGATCAACGCTTCGATGCTATTATTTCTATAATCTATCCATCCAGATCCAGAGATGCGTTATGAAGATGCGGATCAACTTAGCAAGGACCTGGACACGCTAATCGAAGAATTTGATGCTCCGAGTAAAGGGCTAGTTCTCGCTCCTGGCTTAGCAGTAGCCGCTCCTTTAGGCGGTATGGTGTCTGGGCATGCTGGTGCGCGCCCTGTTGCTTTAGCTTCGGCTAAGAAGAGTAGTGCGGGTGTGACCATATTTACACTAATTTTACTCGCTGCGGCAGGATTTGTAGTGATGAAAGTGATCAATGCTGAGCCTAAAGAATCTGCTAGTGAAGAGGGAGCTAAAGTAGCTGCAGCTATGAAAGTGGAGAAGGAACGTGAAGTGAAGATAGAAGAAGAGCGTAAAAATTATGCACAAAAACAACGTGAGAAGAAACTAGCAGAGGAGAAGAAAAGGCAGTTAAACCAGGCTAGATTTGCTAGTGAAAGGGCAGAGCAAAAGAAGCGTGATGAAGAAGAGCGCGCTGAAAGAGAAAATCGAGAAGCGATGGCTAAAAGGGAAGCAGAAAGACAAGCTCTTGAGGATGAAAAGAAAGAGAAAGAAGTCATCTCAGAATTCGAAGTAGAAGATTTTCTAAAAAAAGAGCTTGAAGTAATGAAGGTCAATTTAAATGTGATTCAAAATAAAAAGGATGATCTGTTAGATCCTGTCTTTGGTAGATTAGAACGTGAGCTGAAACGTAAAGTGAGACGCTTCGTAAAGGGCAGAAAAGGTGATAAAGCTCAAAACTATATAGAAGAATACATGAAAGGCGTTCGCGACACTGGTGTAGTTGGTGATCTTGACATTAAAATCCTATTCAAAATTAAAGAAGAGTTAGACGAAGTTATTGAAAAATATAGAGAGAAGAGGGTGGAGGCTCTATTGCCACTAGATAAAGATAAAGATGAGCTTAGATTACTATACATAGAGCGTCTGAAGGCGAAGCAGATAGAACTGCTAAAAAAGACAGACGAAGTCGGTGCCGCAACACTCGATGAGCCTATATCATCTGTAGAGAAACTCGATGACTTCATGGAGTTGTTCGAATAGAAAAATAAGTTCGCAGTGTCCGTTGAAGAAGAATAGAGGTAGCGTAAGAGGCGGGGAGAAA
>CALAJT010000005.1 GCA_937923145.1 uncultured Rubritalea sp.
TAAAAATGCCTAACAAGTCGCAGTAGCCAATCACAGTCGGCGCCTTAATCTCGAACTTTTCACTCAATTAAACCATCAACCCAAAGTCTATGTTCGCCCTCCGTCTGTGATGGCTATGCTAGGACGTTCTGCTAAAAATAACCATGAGTAACGCCATATTCAGCATATTACTTCTATCTATGCCTCTGGTAATAGTTACACTTTGTAATGTGGGATGGTTAGCAAAACGATCTGCATTTCTAATCACTGGAATCATTGTTTACGTATTGACGTCAGCTTTGATATTAGGGGCTTTCATTGCAGTCGGTCTTTCACGAGGTCATGGATCTACAGAGTCAGGTGGATGGGACAATATGACAATTCTATATATCTGGCTTGTAGCTGGCATAATCCTGCTTATCGTTGGATATCGCACTAGAGAACCTATTAAGTTAGGTATCAAAGTTCAAGTGGGGTCATCATCCCTAAAAACTCTCCGAGAACTCGAATCAGATGAACCAATAAAAATGCAGAACAAGATGTTGGGATCAGATAGCAAGTAGTTTTTTCTGATTCTTCGCTTTTTTCTAATAGTTTGCTCAGTGCTATGAAGGCACGATTACAGTGTTTATTAATGGGTTAAATGGTTCTTGTTTCTTTAATATAGCATAGATTATGTGGATCAGTTTTCTTACACAGGCAACTACAACTACTTTCCCTTTCTTGCCGTTTTCTTTTAGTCTAGTCGCGAAGGCTTTGATGACTGGGTTATGAGACATCGCTGACATAGCTGGTAGGAATAATCCACAGCGCAACGGAGCAGATCCCATCTTGGTAATTATGCTTAGCTGTTAGAGAATAGTTAAGCGTTGCACTTACTCTATGAATCCAAAACGTAAAACGTTGGCTATCATTTAAGAGGATAATTGAGCGTATTTCTTGCTCTAAAGCTCCTTTAGAAATGAAAATTCTTTCTAATGAGAACCAGAAAAGCCTGGTCTACTCAGTTTCTAGAGAATAGATGCGTGATCCACAGAGATGATACTTTTAAAAAAATCGCGGAGTCGAGCTTATTAAGCAAGCTCTAGGTATTGATGCTATTACTTGTGATCGGTTTATGCTGCAACATAGTTAAATTGTTCTTTGTTGTCTGTGATGTTCTTTGTCAGTAATGTATCCAGTCTCATCCCTAAGCTGCCTTTCTTTATTAATGTAATTTCAACTTCACAGAACTAGTATTTTGTGCTATTATCCATAATATATTTATAACATGGCTAATCTAAATTTAACACTAAAAGTCTGGCGTCAAGAGAATGCTAAGGATAAAGGAAGCATCGAAACTTATGAAGCTCCTGCAATTCCTGAAGAAGCTTCATTTCTAGAGATGCTAGACATCGTCAATGAGCGTATTATTGGTGGTGGTAATGTTCCTATCCATTTCGATCATGACTGCCGTGAAGGAATTTGTGGAATGTGCTCACTCACTATCAATGGTGTTCCACACAGTAAAGAGCACGGCATCACTACTTGTCAGCTTCACATGCGTAAATTCTCAGATGGAGACACTATCTGGATCGAGCCATTCCGCGCTAAAGCGTTCCCTGTTGTCAAGGATCTGGTAGTCGACAGACAAGCATTTGATCGCATCATGCAAGCTGGTGGATATATTGATGTCCGTACTGGCTCTGCCCCAGATGCGAACTCTATGCCTATCGATAAGAAAATAGCTGATAAGGCATTCGATGCTGCTGCATGTATAGGTTGTGGTGCTTGTGTTGCAGCTTGCAAGAACGGGAGTGCTATGCTTTATGTTTCTGCTAAGACAGGGCATCTCAATAAGCTCCCGCAAGGTCAGCCAGAGAAGAATAAACGCACACTAGCTATGGTGCGCCAGATGGATGCAGAGGGTTTTGGTAACTGCACCAACCAATACGAATGTGAAGCAGTTTGCCCCAAGGAAATTAGTGCTGATAATATTGCCAAGCTCAACAGAGATTACGCAATCGCAGCGGCTAAAGAAGCTCTCGGTTAAAAGTAGTTTTCTAAGGCATAGTTAAATTTTAGAATGTAGCCATCTTGCTCCTAGCAGTTGGCTATTTTCTTGTCGTAATCTCAGCTATTTCTATATTGATGAGCCATCTTGAACAATTAGATGGGTTGCTGCCGTTTTATGAGGGGGATATAGATCTCTAGCATCTTTTCACCTCATCGTTTTATTATGTATTTTATTTCTAATCATTTCCCAACAGTTTTTCTCTATCTTTCCGCAATCTGTGTTGCTGCTACGAGCTCACTAGCTAGCACTGAGATGTTACTCCCTGTGACTCCTGCCCTTTCGCCAGATGGGAAGACGCTCGTATTCTCTTGGAATCATGATCTCTGGAGTAAGTCGACTGACCCAGAAGACACCGCGGATGCAATCAGGCTGACATTTCATCCAGCACGCGAAACTAATCCGATGTTCTCTCCGGACGGGAAGACTATATATTTCAACAGTCCTCGTGAAGGTAGTAGTCAAATATGGTCAATGAGAGCAGATGGCTACGGCGCATCAACTCAAATCACTAAGCATTCGATGAGTAATACTATCGAGGATATTACAGCCGATGGTAAAACACTTATTTACCGAAGCGTCAGAGAAGCTCCAGGCTATAATCCTTACAGACTTTTCTCTCAGGATATTGAAGGCAAGGAGCCTGAGAAAATATTGTTCGATGTCTCAGCCAAGAGCGGGAAGATATCTCCAGACGGCAAAAGAATCTTGATCACCAGAGAAGGGATCGACCCTTACAGAAAGGGCTACTACGGAACTCAGTCATCACAGATCTGGATGTATGATACTGAAAATAAATCATTTACTCAACCTGTGCAGGATAAGTTTGGAGTTCTGAGTCCTGTGTGGAATGAAGATGGCTCAGGCTTCTATTTCATCAACGGCAATGGTGGCAATTTCAACCTCTGGAAGTATGACTTCAACACATCCGAGAGCAAACAACTCACCGGATATAAAGAGGACAGTGTCATGTTCCCAGTTATTTCTGCTGATGGTTCAAAAATCGTTTTTAGAAAGCTATTTCACTATTATACTTACAACACTAATTCTGGAAGTGTAGATCAGTTGAAGCTACATCACAGCCTCGAACTCGATGATGAATCTAAGTCTGATTACGTGATCAAGCAATGTAATGATGCCGACTTTTCTCCATCGGGACTAGAGATAGTGTTCGTAGCAAATGGCGATCTTTACGCAATGGACACAGTATTGCGTGAGCCAAAGCAGCTTACCGATACAAATGCTTATGAGAGCAATACTTACTTCGGTGATGCAGGTAGAGCTATCTACTATATCAGTGATGATGGAATGAAAAATTCCATCAGGAAGCTAACGAAAAAAAACGCAAGTGACTTCTGGTGGGATACTGATTTGTTTGAGGAGACTCTGGTAGTCAATTCTGAGGAAACCATCAAGTCATTCTCATTTAGTCCAGATGGCAATCAGATTAGCTACAGTACAACTGCTGGAAAGCTCTACGTCTATGACAAGAATGCTAAGGTTTCTAAAATAATGGCTAGTTCATGGAATTCTCCTAGTTTCGATTGGTCGCCAGATTCTAAGTGGTTAGCCTACACGGTCATGGATGATAATTTCAATAGTGACATCTATTTAGCTCCTATTGATGGCTCTGAAAAGCCTACTAACATCACGAAGCACCCAGATAATGAATTTGCCCCTTCATTCTCCCCAGATGGAAAGAAAATATCTTTCATCGGTAGACGCAGAGGCACAGCATACGATCTCTACTATGTAGATCTAACGCCGTCTGGAGCAGAGAAATCAGCCCGTGAGAAGCGTCTTGAAAGAGCTATAAACACGATGAAAAAAGATCCAATATATCGTTCAACCGCATCAAAACTTAAAAAAGCTCTAGAACAACTTACTCCGAAATCTAAGTTACCAACTAAACCGAATAAAGAGCCTACACCTACACATATTCCGAAATCACAGGCTAAACCCCAAGCAAGATCTAAGAAATCTGAGCCTAAAGTAGAAGCTAAACCTGCCAAAAAAACAATCCCAGCCCCTGCTCCAAAACCAACACCCAAACTTACTCCTCAAGCTGATCCTAAACCTGAACCTAAACCTGAACCTAACTTTAACCATGAAAACCCAACAGAGCCAGATCAAGATCAGCCTGTGAAAAATGATCTTGCCTCTAAGCCACACAATATAACTAACAAGTCTAGGTCTAAAAAAGAGAAGAAAAAAAACTATGACCTAAAAGATATTCAAAAACGCATTGTAAGGCTAAACTTAAAAGGAGGGACTCCATCAATGACTCTCTGGACTCCGGATTCTAAAAGCATACTCATCCAAGGAAAAAATATCGGGAAAGCGACTTATGCTGTGAACATCACAACTAAAAAATCTACTAAGTATATCGAAGCCTCTGGAACTCCTATCCGTTTTGATAAGAATGGCACTCTCTACTGGGTTTCGAAAGGTATCCCAGGAATAGTTAAAGGTGGTCGTCTAGTAAGCTACTCATTTAGTGTCCAGACCGTCTATGATAAACCTGTATACAACCGCCATGTATTCCGCCTCATCTGGAGAACAATGCGTGATGGTTTCTATGATGAAAAATTAAACAATAAGAATTGGGTTGCCATACTTAAAAAATACGAAGATGCCGCCACTCACGCTCCAATGACTGAGGATTTTGAGAGAGTAGTTTCCTTCTTACTTGGTGAGCTAAATGCTTCGCACACTGGCTACAAGTCATCACAAAATGATAACTGGTCTGCAAGCCGAGCTTGGACAGAGCAGATGAGGCACCTCAGCGTTCTGCATCAAGCTGAGCCAGACGGCTGGCACATTACTAGGGTGCTACCCAATGGACCTGCGAGTAAGGTTGTCAGCAAGCTAGAAGTTGGGGAAATAATTACTTCTATAGATGGTAGACAAGTCAATGACACCACCGTCCAGAACACTGTCCTGTGGGGGCAATCAAAAGATGAGTTTCAATTGAAAGTGAAGAATACTAGTGGGGAGGAGAGAATCGTGATTCTCCCCTCTTCTACATACCCAGCAGCTCGAAGATATAATTCTCTAGCTCAGATCGATTCGAACAAAAAGATGGTAGAAAAACTTTCTAACGGTAAACTAGGCTACATAGATATCTCTAATATGTTATGGGATGAGTTCGAGCAGTTCGAGCAACACCTTTATGAAAATGGAGCAGGTAAAGATGGAATCATCATCGATGTTAGAGATAATGGAGGTGGCTATACCACTGATCATCTTTTAACTGCGCTTACTCAGCCCAGACATGCATTCACAGTGCCTAGAAATGGTGGCAGAGGGTATCCACAAGATCGTTTCGTCTATGCTACCTGGAATCGACCTATCATTGTTCTATGTAATCAAAACTCATTCTCTAATGCTGAAATTTTTGCCCATGCGATTCGAACTTTGAATCGTGGCAAAGTAGTCGGAGTAGAGACAGCAGGTGGCGTCATCTCTACTGGTAGCCGTAAGATTATGACTGCTGGAACTCTGCGTATGCCGTTCCGAGGATGGTTTAACATGAACACTGGTGAAGATATGGAACTTAATGGAGCTAAACCACACTTCACAGTATTGACTGCTCCTGGTGAAATCTCAGCAGGTATCGATAAGCAAGTAGAGAAAGCTGTAGAAGTCCTCTCAAACGATATAAAAAAAGCCAAAGAAAACAGCCAAGACGTGCCTGCCGTATACCGCAGCAGAAAATAATCACACTTGCAATTTCAGTATAATACCATCTAAATAAAATACACCATGACTAAGAAAAATTCCACTCCTACTATAGCCAGCATTTTCATCTGCTCACTAGCACTATGTAATTGCTCTACTATTCAAAACTACAGAAAAGATCCTAGCGAATGGAATGCTCCTGTAAGCATGAAACCTAAAGTGGTGAACGTAAGTAAAAAGTCAGATACTAAAAAGAAAAGCGAAGGCTTCTTCAGCTTCTTCAAAAGAGCCAGCAAAGATCCTCAGAAAAATATTAAGACCGATATTAAGCCTGTAGTAGTTCCTGCTCTAGCGGACAACCTCAAAACTAACGTATCAACTCTACCTACTATATCAGCCCCATCAACACAGCCTGGCTACGTAAAACGACCAACTTCAAACAGCTATCCTACTCTCCCAACTGCTGATATTACTAATATTAGTAATAAAACGAGAACAGGAGTAAAAGGCGAACGAAGAAAAATAGGTCGACTACTTTCTCCGAATGCAGATAAGTTGCCGACAGATAAAGATCTCCAAGAAATCCAATCTACTATTCCTAGCTCAGGTCAAGATAAAGGGGTTAAAATACCCATTAAACCATAATAGAAGTTCACTAAAACCTAGCGTGAATACTCAGGTCTGGACGGCTGTAGCGCAGTAGAAATCCATTACCGCAGTTACGGTTATACTTTTTGTGGTAGTGATTGTTTCCGTAGTAATTATAGTTATGTTCTGGTCTAAAGTATTGCGAAAAACCATAGTAACCACTATTTGAAAATCTAAGAATCATAGGTCTACTTATATAGTGGTGATTTCTGTTTATATAGTATTTATTGTCAGCATAGATTTTCGAAGCTAACAGCACAGGGATTGCTGAGTTTTGATCAGCCACTGTAGAACTTAATAGGATAAAGCTAGAATTAGGGCGTGAAGTCGTTTCGACAACTGACTCATTGGCTTCAAGATCGATTTCCTTATCTACGGCAGCTGGTATTACCGCTTTTGTCTCTTTCTTACTAAAGGTTGCAAGTTCTTCCGGCATAATTACTCTCATCCTGCCGGTTATCTTATCTTTAGTGAGGGTAGGCTTACCTTTCGAATTATACCACACCTCTTGCTCGGATGCACTTAGAGGACAAAATAATAATGCTGCCAAACCATATTTGATCGATAGTAAAAAATTCTCTATAATAAAGTTCACAGTTATAATATACATTTTTTAGCATGACTCTGCAACACAATGATTTCTAATTTACTCCCCCCCGTCATAACACGTTTCGCGCCGTCTCCCACTGGTTACCTGCACCTTGGGCATGTGTATGCGGCGAAATTCGCCCATGATCTGGCTTTAGAGCATGGTGGTGAATACTTGCTTAGATTTGAGGATATCGACATTACCCGAGTTAAGGATTTTTATTACGATGCTATTTTAGAAGATTTAGAATGGCTTGGAATTAAGCACACTGGCGTGCCGATCAAACAGATTGACCGTAGTGATGCTTATGAATCAGCTTTTAATCAGTTGAAAGACATGGAAGTTTTATACCCATGTTTTTGCACCAGAAAAGAAATTCAACGAGAACTAGCGTCTATTTCAAACGCCCCTCATGATTCAGCTAATCTAACAAAGCGATGTCCTAAAAATTGTAGAGCTCCTACACAGAATAAAATATCTACTCCTCTTGGTAAAGGAATAATTCCCACCTGGCGAATCAATACAGATATTGCATACGATCTAACAGATGAACTCTACTTCGATGATCTCACCCACGGACGCATCCATGTGAAGCACGATCTGCTAGGTGACGCAGTCCTAGCTAGAAGAGACATTGGCACCTCTTATCACATCGCAGTAGTAGTCGATGATGCATTTCAGAACATCACCCATGTTACCCGTGGAGAAGACCTGTTAGAGTCAACCCATCTACATCGTATCATACAAAAACTCCTAAACCTCCCCTGCCCAACCTACCAACACCACCGCCTGATCAAAGATGATGAAGGCGAACGCCTAGCTAAGAGAGCCTATTCAGAAACGATCCGAGATCTAAGAGGACAAGGTCTCACTAAGGATGACATTTTTGAGATGATTCAGTCTTAGTATAATAGCTTCAAGAGAGGAATGTGTTAGATAAATAATCGATTCTATAGCTCCTGCCTTATTGACTGAAGGTCAAATATGATGTTATCTGGTAGAAATGCTATTATTAAAACTTTCTATACATCCACCCTCCTACCAATGCTGCAAGCATGAGAATAATTACCGTAGTTCCTTTAGATTCATTTTCTAAATTATTCTATGGCGTTGATCCTCTTGCGTCTTAGACCTTCGGCTAGGCTTTTGAGTATGTGGTGTAGTCTATAGCCTACATTACCTACTCCCATTTCTAGCTTTTCGCCGATGTGGCTATAGCTCATGTCTTCTTCAAATTTTAGTTTTACCAATTCCCGATCTTTCGTTCCTAGATCCGCCATCAAGAGGCGCATGGTATTGACGGCTTCAAGTCGCCGCATTTGGGAGTCTGGTCTATCGCCAGGGCTTTCGTCCTCTATGTGCGACTCACCGTCTGTTAGGTTCTCGCGTTTGGATTTACGGAGGCTATTGAGTGCTATGTTTCGCACTGCTTTGTAGAGCCATGGTCGTGGGGCGTCTACGTCTTGCCAGTGCTGATGGAGCTTTAGGAATGCTTCCTGCACGACTTCTTCCGCCACTTCTCTACGCTTAGTGTAGCCATAGGCGTAGCGCAGGAGTGCTGATTCTTGTTGCTGAAAGACCTGTTCTATTGCTGGCTTTTCTTCTACAGCATCAGAGTCAGTTTCAGTGGATTTCATTCGCAGGATCACGGTCGTTAGAGAGTATTCAGCAGCTATTTTCGCTGCTTCTAACTATTGTGACACTTGAGATGAGATTTCCTTAGAAAAAAGTTTCTATTAATTTACAAAGGGTGTGAATCTTAGATTAGGTTTTAGAATTTGTTAGCTCTTATTTCATGAGTTATAGGTATTTTTAGGATCTAAAAAATCTGCTCTAAATACTTTTTCAACCTACTTAATCATTGAAAATCCGTAAAAAGAATATCTAGCGCTTGGTTACACTCACACTATCTGTCGCTGGTTCTGGAGTTGCTTCCACTTTTTCTGTGATTTTCTCTCCAGTAATGAAGTTTACTTTGGTTTTGCTAGGAACGATCTGGACGAAGATTGCCATGTCCCAGTTTGAGAGACGGATGCAACCTGAGCTAGTATTGTAGCCATTTCCTGAGCCGTCTGAGGTGCCGTGAATGCCGAAGCCGTCGCCGAGCTTAGCCCAGACGATTCCTACTGGTGAGTTTGGTCCTGGCTTGAGCTTGAGCCCTGTCTTCTTGCGCATGTAGCTGGGTGCTGGTGCGAAGTAGGCTATGGTTCTCTGGGACTTAGGTCCTTTCTTTATATTGGTAGTGACTGGGAATGATGCTAACAGCTCATTATTAGCGCCTTCTGCGCCATTATTATACCAAACCATTACGCGGTTTTTAAGGTAGTTGACATCGACACTTGTTGCTCTGCGACTGCCACGTAGATACTTGTAAGTTATCGCTTTACCTGCGGAGTCCATGAAATCTTCTATCTTAAATTCTGTTACATTCGGAACCATTATTTTCTCTCCGACACTGAGTTTAGCGAAGTCAATTTGTGGATTCATTTTAGCTAGAAGCTTCTCTGAGCAATGGTAACGCTCAGCTAATAATTCAATCGCTGTTTTATACATCATTAGGCATTGGTCTTCGGTAGCTTGCTTGAAGTCTGGACGCTTTCCTGTGCCTGGTAAATCTGGATTGATAAAGTGTAATACGGCAGCAGGGATGGTTGTTTCCACGAGAATTAGAGTTTCTTCCTGTGCTGTATCTGAGCGGTGATTCTTTGCTAATACAGTAGCAGTTTTAGAGAAATCCCCTTCGTATCCATCGATCACTCCAGGACCTAGACCGTTTCTGTCTAGCAAGACCTGTTGGCTAACAATACTACGCTGCTTTTCTGATAGAGCATCTAGACCTTTTGGTTTTAATGGTTCTAGAACTACGGGTGTCTCAGTTAGCACTACTGCTTTAGGTATGATAGCTTGGGTTGCTGCTAGGACTGGGAGTGGAGCTAATGGATCGGGAGCGTCAGTCGTTTTCTCGACTGGCTTGATGACATCTTCAATTTTAACAGATTCTTCAACCTTTGGTGTTAGAGGAAGCATGACTCCCTTTTTAGAAAGCTCTCTCGGTAATTCTTTTACAACTAGCTTTTCATTCTGTTTTTTTTCTGTTTTCTTAACGGTAGATTGTGAAGAGCCCGAGATTAAAATCACCTGACCAGCACTGATTACTGAAGAGCTTAGATTATTTCTTTTAATCAGCTCTTTCATCGTTGTATTATTATTTTGTGCTATTCTCCATAGGTTCTCACCTTTACGCACTACATGTGTAGTGCTGCGGGCTTTTTGCTTGGGGGTGATCGTTATTGGAGCTGCTGTATCTGAAGGTGTTTTAGCCACTGCTTTACCAGGAATAGTTAATACCTGTCCTAGTCGAATGGAGTTGCCAGAAATATTATTTACCTGCTGGATCTCAGCTACTGACACTTTGTGCTTGAGTGAAATACGCCAGAGTGTGTCACCTGACTGGACTGTATAAGTTCCAGAGAAGGCTAATGTAGCTGAGCTCAGAAGAGTTAAGAAAGTGGCTATGGGAGTGCGTTTCGTATGTTTCATAATTATAGGGGATGATTAAAAACTTATTTGATGTCCCGAATAATAAACATTATTTAACAAAAATCAAGAGTCATTCTAATTATTTTAAAAACTTTCTGTACTTTCCAATAATTCAGGCATTTAAATTACTATGAAATTCACTGCGGTTAGTAATAAATCTTTATCTATTTTACTAACTCCCGTCATCAGGGAGTTTTTTAATTAGCCGCTGTCCTTATCCTTGCATATTTAGACTTAATGATTAGCATGTCGCGGTCTTATAAGATTCATTCGTCACCCTACTTCCATTATGATCCGTCTTTATCTATTTATCAGTCTCATTATCAGCAATCTCAGTCTTTCTGCCCAGGAAATAGGTAAACCAGAGAAGGATGGTGTTCGCGTCACGGTGCTCGGTTATCATGATTTCTCAGAGAAAAGACGCGTGAGTGACATGTGTATGCGGACATCTAAGTTTCGCAAGCAAATGCAGGCGATTAAAGATCTAAAGCTGAATGTGATCAGCTTAGAAGATTTTAAACAATGGAAAGCTGGGGAGAAAGAAATCCCTGACCGTTCAGTGTTGATCACTATTGATGATGGTTGGAAAGCTGTTTATACTGAAGCGTATCCTATCCTTAAGAAACACAGCTTTCCTTTCGCGGTCTACCTTTACACTGATTATATAGATGTCGGTGGTCGGTCTATGACTACAGAAATGATCGAGGAAATGATGGAGAACGGCTGTTCGATAGGATCGCACTCTGTGAGTCATCCTTCTCCAGGCACAGTACGTTCCAAAAAGCGTAAGGGACAAGAAATATATGAGAAGTTCTTGCATAATGAGTTCGGCAAGTCACAGGAGTTGCTCAAAGATAAATTCGCAGTAGACATTGACACTTATGTTTATCCTGGTGGGCATTTCGATAAAGACATGTATCCAATCATTGATAAATACCAATACGACTATCTATATACCTGTATCCCTGGAAAGACTAAACGCGAGACTCCTAACAGAGAAGTCCCCCGCTACATCATTCTAGGTAAGGATAAAGACGACTACATTTTCAAACATGCTACTACATTTAAAGCTTCGTCTAAATCTCGTGCTTCTGCTGGAGCTATCTTTGAGAAGACTGAATATCCAGTGACTCCTGATTCTGGTCAAAAGGTAAAAACTCGCCTCCCCACTATTACAGCTGATCTTTCCAATGTCGCTAAACTAGATCCTAATACTGTCGAAATGCGCATTGCAGGGATGGGTAAGGTGCCTGCTCTTTATGATGCTGAGACTAAGACTATCAGCTGGACAGTAAATCGCCCCTTGCGTTTTCCTACCTGCATCGTAAAGGTGCAGTGGCGTTTGGTGGATAAGAACAATCACGAGCCAGCATTGACATGGACATTCGTAGTCGATAGAGAAGCGGCGTATCTTCCTAAGACCAAATAATCACTTTCCTAACAATTTTCCAATATTTACTAATTTTCACCTAATACCATTATGTTTAATTCACTCTCAGACAATCTCGAAGGCGTATTCAAGAAGCTTCGCGGGCAAGGCAAAATCTCAGAAAAGAATATAGCAGATGCTCTACGCGAGATCCGTCTTGCTCTATTAGAAGCGGACGTGGAATTCTCTGTAGCGAAAAGTTTCATCGAAAAGGTGAAAGCTCAGGCTGTTGGTGAAAAGGTTCTAAAATCTATTAAACCTGGTGAGCAGATTGTTAAAATTTTCCAAGACGAACTCACTGAATTACTCGGTGGCAATCAATCCCCACTCGATCTTAACCCACCAGCAAGGATACTCATGGTGGGGCTTAACGGTGCAGGTAAGACTACTACTTCTGCTAAGCTAGCACTGCGATTAAAGAAGGAAGGACGTCGTCCGATTCTTATTGCATGTGACTTGTACCGCCCTGCGGCAGTTGAGCAGTTAGCTACTCTTGCTGAGCAAGTGGATGTGCCTATTTATAAGCCAGATCCGGGTGAACAGAACTTGGTCAAAGTGGCTAAGAAAGCACTTAAATGGGCAGAGACTCAGAATGGAACCGTGCTAATCTTTGACACCGCTGGTCGTCAGGAGATCGATGAAAAACTCGTTGATGAGCTAAAAGATCTACACAAATTCCTCTCTCCTAAAGAAACTCTCCTAGTAGCAGATGCTGCGACTGGTCAGGCGGCTGTGTCTGTAGCTACTCACTTCGATGAAGCGGTAGGAATCACAGGAATCGTCCTAACTAAACTAGATGGTGATGCCCGTGGTGGTGCTGCCCTCTCTATGCGCGCTGTCACAGGTAAGCCTATCAAATATATCGGTGAAGGTGAGAAGCTGGAAGATCTCGCTGAATTTCATCCGGACAGAATGGCAGGGCGTATTTTAGACATGGGAGATATCGTTTCCATGGTCGAGAACATGGCTGATAAGATCGATGAGAAACAAGCCATGAATGCTGCCAAGCGAATGCAGAGTGGTAAGTTCGACTTCAATGACTTCCTCGGCCAGATGCAAATGATCAAGAACTTAGGACCACTAGATGGTATCCTAGGCATGCTTCCAGGTATGAAAAAACTGAAGAAGCAAATCCCTTCTGACCTCATGGGTGGGAAGAAAATGGCTCACATGGAAGCCATCGTGCTCTCCATGACTCCTAAAGAGCGAGCCCGACCAGAGATCATCAAAGGCACGCGTAGAAAGCGTATTGCTAAGGGATCAGGAACCACTATTTTAGAAGTTAACAAACTGCTAAAGCAATTCGGCGAAATGCGCAAGATGTTCCGCGGAAAAGGTGGGAAGATGAAGCAGATGATGCAGCAAATGGGTGGTATGGATGGAATGCAAGACATGATGAAGGGTCTAGGAGGCAAAGGTGGCTCTGGTGCTGGCGGAGGCAAAGGCGGATTACCTTTTAATCTTTAGAGTCGACAGATTACGGGGTTTTGATTCATATTCGGTGTAATGAAATATGTATCACAAATTCTATTGTTAATTAGCGTTAATAACTGCCTAGCCCAAGAGCCAGTTATTTGGAAGAAACACACCGTCATGGAGCATGGAGATAATACTTCTGTCGTGGCAGCAGATTATGATAAGGATGGTAATGTTGATGTCATTACTAGCTATAATGGACAGGTTAGTTTATTCTTAGGTCCAGACTGGACTGAAGTTCAGATTCACAAATACACTAATAAGCGCCACCGGAGTATGCACAGTGAAACACTGGACATTGATGCTGACGGTGACATGGATTGGGTCGGCGTTTTATCCAATGGAAACCCATTCTGGCTAGAAAACCCTGGTAAAATTGGTCTCCGCTGGATTCCGCGCACTATTGATCATGACATAGTGGGAATTCATTGTATTCTCAAAGCTGATGTTGATAACGATGGTAGTCAGGATCTTATTATTAATAACTTTAAAACTGAAGGACCCATCGCTGATTCAGTATTCTGGCTGAGTATCCCCGATAACTTAAAATCTGCTAAGCATTGGGATCGACATGCTTTCGCGGATAAAGATGCTGGAGGAGGTAGTCACTATTTTGGATTTGGTGATCTAGATGGTGATGGCTGGGGAGAGATAGCCGTCGCATCAAAAGGTATTCCCGAACATGGTGGAAACTGGTTCGCCTATTGGAAAAATCCTGGCAAAGAGACTGTAAAAGCTCCTTGGGGAAAACAGATTGTTGCTGAAAATCAAATCGCGGCTACAAACATTCTACCTGGTGACATCAATGGAGATGGAAAGATTGACTTTCTTGCATCGCGGGGACATGGCACTGGTGTCATATGGTTTGAGGCTCCTGATTGGAAGGAGCATGTTATCGATGCTGAGATTAAATCCCCCCATAGCCTCGTTCTTGTAGATTTAGATGGTGACGGAGATCTAGATGGAGCCAGCTGTGCTCTAGAGAGTAAGAGAGTTTCCATTTATCTAAATGATGGTAAAGGAAAATTCACTAGGACAGATATAGATGATGACCAAGTATCCTATGACCTCAGAGCTGCTGACATGGACAACGATGGTGATCTGGATCTACTCAACGCAGGTAAATTCATGAAGAATGTAGCCTGGTATGAAAACCCATCTAAATAGTTGCAGCGGTTAGTCAGGGTTCATTAATTCTTGTCTTTCACTCACATTAACTTTATCTAATATTCATGAAATCACACGAGGTATTGAAGCAGGCTTTTGAAAGTTCATCTCCTAAGGAGATCGCTGCAGAGCTAGGTGTGTCTTTATCTCTTGTTTACAAATGGGGCCAAGATAACTCTGACATGGGATCAGGCAGCAGGAATCCACTAGACCGAGTGATAGAGCTTTATAAGCTTACAGGTAACCAACGCATTCTAGAATATATTTGTGAACACAGTGATGGATATTTTGTAAGAAACCCTGTGGCGCGATGTAATGGTGACTTAGAGGTTTTACCCGCTACAAATGAAATCATTTCACAATTTTCTGGCTTACTGATGCGTATTTCAGAAGCCGCACTGGATCATACTATCACGAATGACGAAGCTGAAATCATCCGTAATAGTTGGGATAAGCTGAAGGGCTATTGCGAAGGCTTTGTGCGCTGCTGTGAGGAAGGCGACTTCGAAAAGATCATAGAAGAAGCTGAGACTATTGAAGAGGAACAACCTGTTCCTAGAAAGACACTTTATTAGTGTTTAGTCACTAGTAACTAGATACATACGACCATAGGTTATTTGCAATAAGTTCTTGATTTACTAATTATTAATAAACTTAAGCAAGTAGGTTTATTAAATAATGTAATTAAATCTTATTTCTAAGGTTACATTAAAGAGTTCCTTGTCAAACTATATACTGTCTCAAAATGGCTGTTCGCATTAATCAACAATTACTTACATCTATATTAAGTTAATATTTCGATAATATTACACTATCGGTAAATACTAGCTTCTCTCTAATCCTTAAGTATTTTAAGAGTCTAATGAGAATCTAAGTCAGATACAATCATTAGAACCCTCAAAATATAATACAATGTTTAACAAAACTATAAAAACATCTGTTATTATTTCGCTACTGTCACCTGTCGTAATGGCATGTGCTCCTAGCGGTAATTATAATCAGATCAACAATAATGATTGCCCTGTCGTAATAGATTTAGATTTTTCTGGAATACCAACTCCTCCAGCAAACATCTCAAGTCTTGGTGTTACCCAGGGAACAATTCACCCATCCCTCATTAACCCTTTTAACAGCATCGACTCCCCTGGAGTTTTGGCAAGCTCTGGAAACAGTGAGATGGTCGCTTTTGACTTCACTGTAGCAGCTGGCTCTACGATTAATCTAGAAGGAATTCAGCTAGATGGATTCTGGACTACTGAAGGACAGGCTTCAGCTTCATGGGATAAATTCAAGATCAGCATGACCGTAAACGGTGTTCAGGTTGCTTCTTCAAATGACTTCTTAGGCTATAAAGGTTCATCAACTAGCAATAGCAATGCATTCTGGGAATTCGCAGGGTCAGCTATTAATACTGACACTAATGGCACTTACACTGTAAATGGTGGTGATTTAGTTTCCATCGCTATCATGGAGAATAAAAATGGAACACCTCCCACTAATGGCTCAAACATCTTTGCCGTAAATGGTGTTCAGATCCATGGTTGTGTGGTTCCTGAACCTACAAGTGTATTACTTTTATCTGTAGGAACTCTAGGACTTCTTTCAAGAAGGAACAGATAACTAAGGAAGTTTCAGACTTTTCACTAATCTAATTTAAGACACCACTTATTTATAAGTGGTGTCTTTTTTGATTTGTAGAGAGTGAACTTACGCTTTCCAGATCATCCGTAGGCTATCTAGTCTGACTCTGGCATTTCCAATAGCTGCTGAAATATCAGTGATCTGTGATTTCACCCCATTAATTTCATTCTGGCTTACTACATGATTCAGCTCAGCGAGTTCTTCTAGGCGCTCGACTTCAGCACCCATAGTTTCTTGCATGAACTCCTCGCTAGTAGCCACGATTTCTTTGATTTTTAATTTAGCGTTTTGCTCACATTTCTCCATCATTGACGGTAGGAGTTGTTGCTTCACAGTCGGGTTTGCTAGTAGTTTTCTGAGATTACCTTCTCTGAGCCTCACTTTTTTAAGTGCTATATTCTCGCTAACGTCTTTTAATTGATGATCCACTGCGACTCTTATCGGCTTAGCAGTTAGGAATCTGTCCACACCCAGCGAAATTGGAGCGATTATCTCTACTACGAAGAAAGCTTCTACGATCATCCCCTTCTCACCTGTGCCTTCCCAGACTCCGAATCCTGCGTTGCCTATCTCACTTGCTAGAAACGCATCTAAAGCATTGCGGAGTAGTGGATGGTCGATACTCATGAACTGAAGGTCTTCTCTGCTAAGAGCCTTACCTCGATCAAAAGTAATCGCTAATCCCTCATCCGGAATGTCGCCACCTAGATCAGTTTTCATGTTGCTCACGGTGAGCACGTATGTTCTGTCGCTCATATCTTCGATGCCTAGTCCCAGGCTATCGAACAATCTTAGCATAAACTTTTCAAAACCCGAATCATCATCAAGTAACTTCACTCTATCGACCACTTTTTGAGAATCATTGTCGCGGAAAGAATTGAGAGCTAGAAGTTTTTCTTGGCCACTCTTAAGCTTCTTTTTCACATCCTTCATCTGTTTCTGAGAGAAAGCAATGAGATCTTCCAGCCCCTTAGCATCATGATGCAGGAACAGTAACTCTAACATTTCACAACAGCTCCTGTAAACTTCAGTAGCTCCATGAAGATTATGCTCGAAGGCATCTAGACCTTCAGAATACCACCTTGCTAAAACCTCCCCTCCTGTCTCTTTAAGATACGGGACGTGTATGTTAATATCTCCAGTTTGTCCTATACGATCTAGTCTACCTATACGCTGCTCAAGTAATTCTGGGTCATCTGGTAGGTCATAGAGGACTAAGTGGTGGGCAAATTGGAAGTTGCGACCCTCACTTCCTATCTCACTACAGATGAGAAGCTGTGCGCCTTCCTCAGTAGTGAAGTAAGCAGCATTGCGGTCACGCTGAATAAGGCTTAAGTCTTCGTGGAAGACAGCTAGTTCTACATTAATTCGTTGTTGTATTTCTGTCGCTATTTGCTCAACAGATTCTTTTGTCTTGGTGATTAAAAGTATCTTCTCATCTTCGCCATGTAATTCCTTGATCAACTCAGCTAACCACTGGATTTTCGATGAGCTCTCATTCTCTAACGGGATCAAGTGTGACACACGATTGGGAAATCCTTTAAGAAAGTCACGGGTGTTTCTAAACATCACTCTTCCAGGTCCAAAACTATCTAACAGATCCTCTACAACTTTATTCCTCACAGACTCGTCACCATCTATCAATGCTTGCATTCCCTGTTTAATTCTCGGTGATTGGTTGCCGAACTTCTTGAGGTCTGCTACTGTGGGGATGTCTCCTTTGCTAATTTTCGAAAGTAGTTTAGCAAGGTTTTCATAGTTTACGCTGTCTTTCAGGTAGGCGTCTAGATCAACAAACCTTTCTCTATCTAAGAGGCGCAATCTAGCAAAATGCCCTTCTGGTCCAAGTTGTTGAGGAGTTGCTGTAAGTAGCAGAACCGACTCGACCTTCTGCGCTAGTTCGTCGACAAGTTGATATGCAGGACTGACCTTCTTAATACTCCACTCTAAGTGGTGTGCTTCATCGACTATTAGCATATCCCATCTAGCAGAAAGCACTTGCTGCTGTCTAACAGAATCATTGGTTAAAAAATCGATGTTCGCTATTATGAGCTGACTGTCTTCAAATGGATTTATTTTATTATTCACTTCGATCGCACTACAGCGTTCTTCATCGAACAGGCTGAACAGCATATTAAAACGACGTAATAGCTCCACAAACCATTGATGGACGAGACTCTCTGGAAGTAAGATCAGCACACGGTCTGCTCTGCCTGTTAGATGTAAGCGATGCATGATAAGACAAGCTTCGATCGTCTTGCCTAAGCCTACCTCATCCGCTAACAAGGCTCTAGGATGGATACGCTTAGCTACTTCATTTACAATGGATAGTTGATGTGGAATAAGATCTGTTCTAGCACCGATCAACCCTCTCACCTTACAACCTTTAATGGCACTATTCCTGTATATAGACTCTACCCTGAGGCGAAACATACGGTCATCATCTACAGCCCCACCTAAGAGCCTATCTTGTGGTTTATTGAGTGCCATGCTGTCGTGAAGCTCACCTTCCTCCAGTACACGATCTGCTGTTATATAATTAACAACATCACCCTCATTTTTCACCTCTAATACTTCTAGTTCATGATCATCAAATGTACGTATAACGTCCCCCTTACTAAAGACGACTCGTCTCAGTGGAGCACTTGCTACTGCATACTTTCTACGTTCTTCAGAAGATGGGAAAAGGATGTCTACGACTCCCCCTTCTACTTCTAACACCATACCTAATCCGAGTTCGGGTTCGGAATCACTGACCCATCGTTGACCTGCTGAAATTTCCATTATATATTTATTTAGAGATAAAGTTGTTAAAAAGGGAGAAGGTCGGGTATTTTACGCGGGTCGACTGGTATAGGAATTGGAAGAACAGCTTTCTCTTTTTCTTTCTCTCCAGCGTCATTACCCTCTTCTTGTTGATTCTTGTCTTCTTTCTTTTCGGTATCTTCTCTAGGCTTTTTATTATTAGTTCCTAAAATCCCACTGATACTGTCTCCTAAGGATTTATCACCTTTGAGTATTTTAAAGGCTTCACCTGCTACATCCGTAGCCTGTTTCACACTTTCTGGTTTGATTAGATCATCACTCATCCCCAATGCCTTTTCTAAGTAACGCTTTCCAGCCGCAGCTATCAATCTATCAACTAGGTCTTCTTCAATATCACCAACGGTTCCTCCAATATTCACTTGTGCCCAGTTGAGATGCTCCTTCCCAAGCATGAAGACGGAATCTTCAGCACCAGGTATTCTACTTAACTTTTCAGCTGGTAAGCCCACTTCAAATAAACCATCTAGTTTTCGACCGTCAATGACTATGTCACCTTGAATTTTGAGGAGTCCTTTGCTAGACAGCACTATGTTACTCAGCTTAATTCTATCTTCATACTTTTCGAAATCACACTCGAATTTCTCAAAACTAATCGTTCTATATTTGGGATCCGCTAGGTATATTGCTATTTTCTCCAAAACAGGTAGAGCCTCTAACGTACCGTCCAGTATTTCTAAACGTCCTTTGAATAGAGGCAAGCCTCCATCATCTGGTTCCACTGATAAGCTTGCCACCACTTCACCTTTTAAGCTCTTCTGCCAGTTTGCGGGGAAAACATCCTTACATTCTAAGCCTGTAAGTTTGCCTTCCAATTCATAGCGACTATTAGAAACTTTCGCTAAATCTACGAAGCCTTTTAATTCAAGTTTCCCGCTTTCCTCTATAGTAAAGACTGAATCATTTAGATACACTTCTTCACCTCTAAGTTTTAGGTTCGCTTGTTTCAGGTATGCACCATCTATTATACTCAGAGGGATTTTAAATCTTCCTCCTTCAGCTTTAATGTCGAAGCCCTTACCTTTCTCGCTTTTATTAATATAGGCAGATACTCCCTGGAAACTGTAATCATTACCAGAAGTCTTAATCAATCCATTTAGATCCATTATTTCAGCATCATAAAATTCTATTTTTTCAGGCAAGAAACTTTCCCAAAATCCCCTCACGCGCTTTTTTCTTTTAAAACTAAGAAAATCGTTTGGTAGATCTAGAGTGCCATCCATCTTGGCTACCTTCACCTTTTTAAGTTTAAAAACATCGCGTTTTATGAAATCCAGATCGATTTCTAGACTAATATCTTTCACGTTTACAGACTGAATGGCACCTTCGCCTGTAGCATTATAACCAGTAGTAGATCCGCTAAGTCCGTCCCAGGTAAATTCGCCAAATGAACCTTCACTACCTAGTCCACTACTGACTTGAAGTGACACTAAATCACGAAATTCCTCACTATGAAGATAGGATTTAGCTTTATAGTAACCAATTATAGAAGCTGTGACTAAAACTATAAACAACACCACTAGAATTTTCCACCATAGACCTATTCTTGTCTTCTTACTTCTAGTAGGCATCTTGCTGCTCACTTTAGTGGTTACATTAGAACCAGATTTACGACGTTGTCTGCGTGACATGAGGCGAAAGCTAACCTCATTTCATGAACTCTCAAGATTTCTTCTCGCCAAAATGTAAAAAACTCTGTTTTGTAACTATCACCTTTAAATCACTTATAGTTTAATATCGTGCTAGAATTAAAAGATTTTTGTTTCACAATTGAGAAAGATGGAGAACCAGTCAATTTGGTCGACCGTGTAAATTTGAAAGTACCCGCTGGTCACTTTATGGCTATCGTAGGTCCTTCTGGATGTGGTAAGACTACCTAACTCAATACCATCGCCGGTCTTAATGAAATGTCTGAGGGCAATATCTACTGGGAAAGTCGTGATCTTGAAGAAGACGGAGACTTAGAACCAGCCGAGTTAGGCTATGTACCGCAGTTCTCAATTGCTTACGATGAACTTACTGTCGATGAATCTATTGAGGCTGTCACTAAGCTTAGAGTGAAGACGCGTAGTCTAGATGACCTTGATACCCGTATTGACCGAGTATTAGAAGAGACCGGGCTAGCACCCATAGCTGATCGCCTGGTGAAAGTTCTTTCAGGAGGTCAGAAACGTCGCCTGGGTCTTGCGATGGAACTTGTTACTGACCCTAAGTTGTTACTTTGTGATGAAGTTACTTCTGGATTAGACCCTCGTTCTGAAAGAGATATTGTCCGTAGACTTCACGCTCTTTCTCGTAGAGATGGGCGTATTGTTCTCTCTGTAACTCACTCCCTAGCTCATCTAGAGCTTTATGATTCCATCCTCGTTCTTCATGAAGGACGAGTGACTTATCATGGTCCTCCTGCAGGACTTACTCATTATTTCTCAGTAGCTGACACAGAGGAGATTTACCCTCGCTTAGCCAAACAAGACTCTAACAAGTGGAGGAAATCTTGGGGGAAACATAGTAATCTTTACTACGATAAAATAGAACGTAATCGTCAGAAACTTATCGAAAGCGGAGATCTTTCAGTTCCAATAAAAGCTAAGAAACATCCTACTAATAAAGACGATGATCTAGCTACTCAGCCTCTAGAGTTTGACAATGAAGAGTCCGTGATGGATGAGTTAGAAAAAATATCTCTTAAGAAACCAAAGCGACAAAAGCGTAAAATTGAGGATAGTGCTCCTCTCGTTCTTGATGAAGACGAAGACACCATAGTTATCGAAGAACCAGAACCCATTACTACTCCAGGATTCGCAAGCCAATTTTGCACGTTACTTGCCAGACGGTGGAAAATCTTTCTTCGTGACCGAGGACAGGTATTCCTTCAGCTAGCGATCATGATTTGTTTTCCTCTTCTAGTCATCCTCTTCGCTGAGCAAGGAAACGCCCACCTTCCAGAATATGCGGATTCTGGTATCACCTATAATATGGATGGTATTGAAAAAGCTAAATCTATCGCAGCTCAACGCGCAAAAGTTGGTGGAGCCGTATCTGGCATAATTATGTTCCAAGTAGTTCTTCTAGCGCTGATGGGATCTAACAATGCTGCGCGTGAAATTGCTGGTGAACGTAAGATCATGGAGAAGGAAAGATTCGGAGGGGTTAGCCCTGCCGCCTATCTGGGTAGTAAGATTGCATTTCTCATGGCTATTATTCTTGTTCAATCACTCATCATGGGATTTGCAGTAGAGATTTTCTGGAGTTTTAAAGGAGGAGGCGGACAGTTAGATCATCTTGACCACTTCATGTTCCTTATACTCACCAACGCTGCAGTGACATTCATCTGCTTAGGGATCTCCTCTCTAATGAAGACTTCCGAGCAAGCATCACTACTATCCATTTATCTTGTCGGATTCCAACTTCCTCTCTCTGGAGCCGTCCTTACACTTCCTGATATGGTAGGAGACATTACTAGACCCTTCATTACAGCCTATTGGGCATGGTCTGGTAGTATTAGCTCATTAGACTCTAAGTATGCATCTTCTATTAAAGAGATTACTTCTACCAAATTAGAATTTGGAGCTAGCACATGCCTCTACATCTTATGCGCACAGATAACCGCAGGACTAATAGCCACATATCTAGGAATTAGACGTCATCAGTGGGACCACTAGCCATTCGTCTCTTTTGAAAAATATTCCGTCATTATTTTTGGTAGAACATTTTTCTTCATTAATTATTCCTATGTTGTAACTTGAAGCTCAACACTCATTAATTTCTATCACAATTTATCAACATGTCCCGGCGCAAACGTAAAAAGAAGTCCACAGCATCTAATCCGATGCCCAAAATTATTGCCGCATCAGTCGCTATCCTCATTGCCGGTGCTGGATACTGGATCCTCACCTCAACGGAAGGGTCTGCTGTTTCACCTAGTCTTCCCGCTGTAGAATTTCAGAATAATCCTAGCAGTCTAAGAGGTTCTGATTTTTCTGTGACTGGTAAAGTGAAAGAGAAAATATATCATAGCGACTCTAATGGTTCGCTCATTTCTATAGAGGTGGTAGATAACGGAGAAATCTACATCTTCCCCATTATAGTTCCTGGCTACATTTCTGGACCTAACTTGTCTTCTGAGCAAAGCTATATCTTCAATGGTTCTATCAACTCTAAAGAGCGTTTTATAGTCGATTCTTATGATGATAAATAATCAGAATTCCAATCACCCCATATTATGAAAAAATCAATTATCGCATCACTTATAGCTGCCGGCTTCATTATACCAGAAGCTCTCGGTCAAGTGCCAAACCCATCTATAGGCAGTCAAACAGTTCAACCAGTAGCTAGTGGTGGAGTCGATGCGACAGTAATCAACCGCCAGCAAACCCAGCATAAATCTCCGCATGGAGAAGAGATCCCTATCGTGGACCCTACTAATAAAGTGATCGAGTTTCAAGGGCGTAAATACAGCCTCATGGACAACAATCTAGGCGGGCAGTTCGAAGCCTTCTTAGCTACGGACACACTCTCTACTCAGTCAGCATCAGAATACAGGGCGACCATTAGACAGATACTAGATTACCTAGCACCTAACAGAAAAGAAGTCCCCCGTCTCGATCTCGCATTTGCATTACTCAGTAAAGCATCTGAATACCCTGGTGACGGTAATATTTGTGAGTCCCTCGTGACCTCATTGAACGGTGCTCGTAATGTAAAAAATAACGCCCGCTTTATCCGGGATAAAATAGTCGCTCTTAATATAGAGCATAGGAGAATTGTTCGCAATATGTCTGTTATAGAGACTAAACTCGACGTTCAGACTTCTAGTGTGAAAAAGGGGAAGAACAGTCAGCGTAAAATCGGAACGCAGTCTATCGAATACCAAATGTTAGCAAAACGCATCCTAGAGATTAACATCTTAAAGAAAAAACTCTCAGCCTCATCTACGATTGATGGTGCTCAAGCTAAAATCCAATACCAGGCGATGATAGTGCAACTGTTCATCCAGAGAAGATTCGAGCACGTTGTCATCGCATGCCGATTTTATGATCTCGTTTTCAAAGATGGTGACAATAAACTAAAACTCAAAAAAGGCTCTGATACTGAGAAATTTTTTACTGATGGAATTGGTGTTAATCCTACCATAGCTGGTATGGACGCCGCTGCTAATGAAGCCATGAGAAAAGTGACCACACTAGTAAGTGCATTCAATAACAACATGAAGACAAACCGTCTCCATGCTGCGTCTGAGAGACTAGTGGAAGCATTCGCTATTGGTGAGTTCATGCCATCAGTCCAGACTATACCTGCCAAGCCTAAAAAGCGTATTCAACAATACGTTCAAGATGCGAATGACATGGTAAAAACACTGCAAGCGCGTGATCTTGAAAAAGCAGAAAATTTAAATAATGGACTGAGTATACAAGCTACAGATTACAATAATTCAGAAGCCAAGTCGTTCATCAACGGACTCAAAACAGTCTCTAAAAATTACGTCCGTGATGCAAAATTAGCATTGTTTCAGATGAAACATGCCAAGACTACTCAAGAGCGCTATAATGAAGAACAGCGTTTTAAAAATGCATCAGCAGAGGCTACTAAAGCATGGCCATCTAATCCTGATATTGAGAAGCTAGGCATCAAAATCGATGACATGATTGCCACTACTGAGAAAACTCTAGATCAAGTAAGTATAGCACGAAATGACTTCGATAGCTGGAAAAAGACCCAAGCGTGGTCAGCGATATTTAACGACAAAGCACGTTTGATGGGAACCTTTGGCGCATCCCCCGCTTCTCAAGACAAAGTAAGACTCAAAGAGCTCGAAGATGTCATAAATAATAAGGCAGGTGTTTTCGCAGCACTGAAGGAAGCAAAAACAAGAAAAGAACTAGGTTTCTCTGAAATTGCCTGGGAAATATTACATCGCACTCAAAAAGATTATGAAGATGATATTGAACTAGCCCGTGCAGTAGCGGAATACAGTAGTTCAGCAGCTCAGTTCTCTAACATGATCTCTGAAGCACAGAAGTTAGAAGATAGCGATCCTGCATCTTTCCATGCACTGTCTTGGTATCTTAAAGCTAAAACAGTCAGCCCAGAGTCTAGATATGTGAGTGAAGGAGTAGCTAGAATTCTTGAGGCATATCAAAATGAAGATAGTATTAAAAATACGACTAGTAGTAGTCCTGCAGAAACGGACAAATAAAATGAACTACTTTTCTTAGTGTTTCGAGAATTAAGCCTTGTCAGCATAAGATTATTTATGCGACTTTAGTATTGATATGAGTAAATTAGACGACGCTATCGAAGCGGCAAAAAAACAAATGAAGGCTCAGAAAATCCCTTGTAATGAGGACCTCCTGAGAAGTGTAGCGAAGGGTTTAGGACCATCCATCTATACATCAGACGGCAAGTTAGTTGCTGCTCGTGATGCAAAAGAAGTTAACACTATTAAGAAAAATTTCATCGGCAAGAAGCTCGGTGAAACTGATGAGAATAAACAAGATGCTGCTATTGCACATGCCATTGAGAAGATTGGTCCATCCAATCGTCAAAAATTACGCACTGTGTTTTGCTACATCATTGTTAAAAAGCTCAAGAAAGAATCAGTCTACGCATAAAGTATAGTTCTGAATCACATCTCAAATAATTTCCTCAACCGCTCTCTAAAGAGAGCGGTTTTTCGTGCCTATTTTATCCTAATCTAAATCAATGTGCGTAAATCTGCGTTATTTAGTTGCAGAAATCACCTAGATGAACGAGAAACTATCTGTGCAAACAGAAACTACTATCGACAAATCCGAAGTTTATAAGAACCCAAAAGCTTGGCGCAAAATTGTAGTCAAATATCAAAAGCCTGATAAAAAGAAGGCTATTTGGCAGATCATAAACACTCTCGTCCCGATGCTTTTCTGCTGGGTAGCTCTCTACTTCCTATACGAGATCTCTTATTGGTATACTTTACCAGTAGTCCTCATAGCAGGAGGTCTCACAGTCCGCACATTCATTATTTTTCACGATTGCGGACACCAATCTTTTTTCAAATCCAGGAAAGCTAATGACCTAGTCGGCTACGTCACAGGAGTCCTCACATTCACCCCCTACCGCTTTTGGCACTGGGAACACGGTATTCACCACTCAACTGCTGGGGATTTAGACCGACGTGAAGAAGGCGACGTCTGGACAATGACTGTAGAAGAATATGAAGCATCCTCTAAAGGTATGAAAATCGCCTACCGCCTCGCTAGACATCCATTGGTTCTCTTTACATTTATACCTCTCTTTCTCTTCCTTATCTGGCAGAGAATTTCTAGTAAGAAAGCTAAAATGAAAGACCGTAGATCTGTCTGGTGGACTAATCTGGGAATCGTTGTGATGATCACTATCGGTTGCTTAGCGATGGGTTCCTGGCAGAAATACCTCATTCTTCAGCTCAGTATTTGTGTCGTGTCTACCACCGCTGGGGTATGGATGTTCTACGTCCAACATCAGTTCGAAGATGTATACTGGGCACGAAAAGATGAGTGGAACTTTGCTGCAGCAGCTCTTGAAGGAAGTTCATACTACAAACTTCCTAAAGTTCTCCAGTGGTTCACTGGAAACATTGGATTTCACCATATCCACCACTTAAGCTCTAGAATACCTAATTACCATTTGGAAGCTTGTCATAATGCTGAACCTCTATTTCAGTCAATCCCTAGTTTAACTCTGAGCACTGGCTTTAAATGCGCAAAACTAAATCTTATTGATGAAGAAAACAAACGCCTAGTAAGCTTCAAATATCTCAAGGAATACAGAGAGTCTAAAGAAAATAAAATTGTTAAAGAGGCTGCATAGTCTATCTGATTATACTGAACAGTTAAGGGCATAATAAGGGCATAAAAAAAGGCGACCCGCTTGATACAACACTGGAAAAACCCAATAAACCAGTTGAAGTCTCAAACGAGCCGCCAAAGCTCTTAAAATGATGTCATTTATGTAGTCTAATTTTTAATATTAATCAATATTTAATTTCATTTATTTTGATTTTACAGAATATTTAATCTTCTGCACTATCCTAGTTACTAGAACAACTCAATCAGATCTGTTTTCTCCACCTTGCTAAGAAGCATATATACCTTCTCATTATCTTTCCACGATGTGATATTAAAATGATTGAGAGGACAAGTCTTACAGCGCTTTAACTTTACCTCACCTAAATCAGCAATCTTATCAAGGTTCTGAACTGAACCAGCTTTCAAAATCATTAGGTAGAAATCACCAACATCTTTTTTCTCGAAGTATATCATCGATGCTTCCAGTCCATTATCAAAGATAATCTTACGCCCCCCTTTAGTCTTAGTATTAGTTTGAATCAATCCGCTAGGTATTGTGTCCGCTCCTGGCAGACCATTAGTTACTAACCACTGATTGACACCTTCTAAGGATTCATCATTAAATTCCATCTCATGGCTTGCGTTGATTAGCTTACCAGACTGAATTTGAATATTATGAAGAGCCAGTTGATCATCACCCTTACCAGGTAAAAGACTAATACTTACGAAGCCAATCAGCAAAACCGCAGCTATCGCGCCAATAGCAGTAAATAAAACCCATTTTCTAGAAAAACCTACTACCTTAGCTTCATAATTAGATAGCTCTATTTCCATCGCAGAAAGAATTTGATCTCTCAAGCCGCTCGTAGGTTGTATACTGGCAACAGCACCAAAAAAGATACCATCTAGCTCAGTGTCAACCTCAGCAGATTGATCATACTCAAGCACTGCTAGAATCTCATTCCTTAACCCTTCAGGAATATCGACCGTGCTCAAAGCATTTGCAAAGACAGCGTCATCTGCTCGCTCATTAGCCAACCATTCACCGAGATCACGATCCTCTGCTGCTAGTTGCAGTGCCTCAGCAAAATGCGAGTCTTGTGCGTCAGCACCATCTGGACGATAGCTTTGTAATATAAACTTAGCGTGTTCTTTATCCATTTTTCATTCCCTTTCCTTTTTGTTCCAACACAACTACGTTGGAGTTCATTTCTAAATTCTCTTTCATTTTCTTTTTTAAGAGGTCTTTGCCTCTTGAAATACGCGACATGACTGTTCCCATTGGGATATCTAATATTTTTGCTATTTCTTTATAGCTATGTTGCTGTAGGAAAAATAGAGTGAGTGGCGCACGAAATGTCTCATCGAGACCATTCAGGACATCCACTGCTCTCTTAGCATCGATAGACCTACCTGCATCGACATCATTTGCCTTAAGCTGATAATCCACTGTTTCGATATCTGTCTCAGGATACTTAGTGCTCCTGCGATTCCCAGCCAGAAACTCACGATATAAGGTAGTAAATAACCATGTCTTCGCTTTATTCCTCTCCTTCAACTGATGCCCCTTCTGAGCCCAGATGCAAAATGTCTGTTGCACCAAGTCCGCAGCCTTATCCGGATCTTTCGCCATACTGTAGGCAAACCGGTAAAGCGGCTGGTAGTGTGCATCTACTAATTCTTGAAATTCACTCATTGTTTTTAAACTATATCAATAGGAGTAGTAGAAGAATTCTTTTATTCCAAAGTTTATTATTAAGTTTTAATTTAAAGCCTGTCGCACTTATCACTTTACCTTCTTATGAAAGATGCGCATATAATTCATGCAGTCATTTCATACCTCTTAAAATCTAGAAACTACTACAATGAATCTTATAAAGAAATCTACTCTCACCCTCGCTACCCTGATGTCCAGCTCCGTGTTCTGCTATGCACAAGAAGCTACCGTTCCAGTAAATGAAGCAAGTACCGCATGGATACTAACTGCAACGGCGCTAGTCTTATTCATGACGATGCCAGGTCTCGCCCTCTTTTATGGAGGGTTAGTACGTTCTAAGAATGTACTTTCCGTGATGGTTCAGTGTGCAGCAATAGCAGGCTTAGCTTCTGTAATGTGGGTCGCGTGTCTATATAGCCTTTGTTTCAGTGGTGATGGTGGTTGGATCGGTAACTTAGATAAGGCGTTTCTTAAGGGAGTGAACATGGAAAGCGTCTCTGGTGATCTGCCTGAGACACTATGGATCATGTTCCAGATGACATTTGCGATCATCACCCCAGCTCTCTATATAGGAGCTGTTGTCGAAAGAATGAAATTTAGTGCCATTATGCTTTTCACTGCACTCTGGCTCATCGTCGTCTATGCTCCTGCATGCCACTGGGTATGGGGTGGCGGCTGGATGGCTGAAATGGGAGTAAAAGACCTAGCTGGAGGAATCGTAGTTCACACTACCGCTGGTGTATCAGCCCTCGTCATGGTCATCATGCTCGGCAAGCGCCATAATTTCCTCAAGCACCCTCACCTACCACATAATCCAGGCATGGTATTCGTGGGAGCTGGAATGCTCTGGGTAGGTTGGTTCGGCTTCAATGCTGGCAGTCAGCTTAGCGCAGGG
>CALAJT010000006.1 GCA_937923145.1 uncultured Rubritalea sp.
TGATTGCTTACGAATCGAGAGTTTAGGGTGTTGAGTATCGATCATGGTCTTTCGGTGAGATCGATCCCCAACTGTTCGCACTTTTTTTCAAGAAACTCCTTCTCAATGACGAGTTGACCTATTTTACGCTCTAAATGGCCACCTCTTTTTTCATAATGTCTGAGCTGTTTATCTGACGCATTCTTGCGCTCAAATATTTCGCACATTCGTTCTTCAAGCTCTTTTTTCCAGGCGCTGACCTGAGTTGGAGCAATATCATTTTCTTGAGCTATTTGCTGGATAGTTTTCTCTCCTTTGAGAGCTTCTGTAGCGACCCGAGCTTTGAACTCAGCTGTTAGATGTCTTCTTTTTCTTTTCATTTGTTTGGTCTATTTTCAGGTTATCCCCCCTGTTAGACCAGCATATCCACTAACAATTCATTGGCTCCGTTTCGTGGGGCCACTTCAAAGCACTACTACTTCGTTAAGAGAGCGGTAATCCAAGGCCTCCAATTTTGGTGGCTTTATTGTTGTCAGGGGTGGAATACATGGCACACTCTGCTTAACAAGTTACCACATCTCATGAAAATAATTTCAGGCACGGCTCACGTCCAACTAGCAAAAGACATTGCTACTCACTTAGATACGAAACTAGCAAATGTCACAGTTGATTGTTTTCCTGATGGGGAAACTTATTGTCAAATCAATGAGAATGTTCGTGGAGAGGATGTTTTTATCGTTCAGCCGACTTGCCCAGCGACTAATCATAACATCATGGAGTTGTTGATTATGGTAGATGCTGCTAAGCGTGCAAGTGCTGGAAGTATTACAGCAGTAATGCCTTTCTATGGATACGCACGTCAGGATCGTAAGGACAAGCCGCGTGTGCCGATTACTGCTAAATTGGTCGCTAATCTCATTTCAGCAGCTGGAGTAAATAGAGTAGTGACGATGGATCTGCACGCTGCTCAAATTCAAGGTTTTTTCGATATTCCGGTAGATCATCTCTACGCTCGTACTGTCTTTATTAAGCACCTCCGTGAGAACTGCGGCGTAGATGGAGATAACTTAGTAGTAGTATCACCAGATGTAGGGGGTGTGAAAAACGCTAGAGCATACTCAGACGCATTTGGTGCCGATCTTGCTATTGTAGCTAAGCACCGTGTTAGCGCTACTAAGGTTGAGGCTATGAATGTGATAGGTAATGTAGAGGGTCGAGACTGTTTTCTTATTGATGACATGACTGAGACAGGAGGTACACTTTGTGCAGCAGCTAAAATTTTGAAAAAAAGCGGAGCTAAACGAATTTTCGCAGGAGTATCCCATGCGGTGATCGAGGATCACGCGCGTAAAAGAATCTTAGAATCAGATATTGAAGAGCTGATCACTACGAACTCAGTACCGATGGCGACTGGTGATAAAATCACTTCGCTATCAGTAGCTCCACTGTTCGGTGAGGCGATACGCCGCATCCACAATGGAGAAAGTGTGACTTCTTTATTTGACATTTAAGTCTAAATCACATACGCAGTGCCACCCGGCCTGCGTAAAGGCTAATCTCTCTACCACCAGCCATCTCTTTTCGTGGGAATCTCCGGGGACCACTAGAAACGTCAGATAAAGTAACTTCCGGCGATGTCTAACCACAAAAATAAATATTAAAATGGCTATAATAGAAGCAACACTACGTCAGCGTACTGGTTCAGGCGCTATCAATGCAATGCGTCGCGAGGGATTCGTTCCTTCTGTGATCTACGGTGCAACCGAAAACAAGAACATCAAAGTCCATCAGAAGACTTTTAGAGACTTACTAAACACTAAACCATCATCTCAGGTCCTAATCGATCTCGACGTTGAAGGAGTAGGTGAGACACAAGTATTCATTCAGGACATTCAATTCGATGCTATCTCTGGTGCTATTCTCCATGCAGATTTCCTTGCCGTTACTGACAAGACTCTACTTACAGCAAAACTACCTATCAAGCTCCGCGGTGAGCCTGCAGGTGTGAAGGCTGGTGGACTCCTAGAGCAACTCGTGCACTCAACTAAGATCAAGGCTCTTCCAAAAGATCTTCCACTTCAAATCGAAGCAGACGTAACTCCACTCGAAATCGCTGACAACCTTACCATAGGTGGTATCGCATTCCCAGAGGGTGTGACTCCAGTTCTTGACTCTCGCGTTCTCGTAGCTCTCGTAGCTAAGACACGTGCTGCAGTATCTGAAGGAACAGCTGAAAAAGCAGGAGAGCAAGATGCTCCTGAAGAAGGCGCTGAAGGCGATGCAACTGCTGAAGCTGGAACTGAAGAAGCCAAATAAATTTAACATTGGGGAGTGGATCAAAAGTCTACTTCTCGCGTGAACGTGGCAATCAAGATGATCATCGGACTGGGGAATCCTGGGAAGAAGTATGATCAAACCAGACATAATGTTGGGTTTGTTGTATTAGATCGTCTTGCTAGCTCAGCTGGGGCAGAGTTTGCTAACCATCTCAGATGGAAAGCACACATCGCCAAGCATCCGCAAGCAATGCTCATGAAGCCTCAGACATTTATGAATGAGAGTGGAAGAGCAGCAGGTGCCGCACTCCGGTTTTACAAATGGAATCCAGAAGAAGTGCTAGTCATTTATGATGATGTCTCACTGCCTCTTGGCTCCCTTCGTTTTAGAATGAAGGGATCAGCAGGCGGACACAATGGGATGAAATCATTAATCCAGCATTTCGGAAGCGATGCCTTCCCACGACTCAAGCTAGGAATCGGTGCTCCCGATCCAGGTGCGATGGTGTGGCATGTCCTAGGTAAATTCGCCCCGGACGAACGACCTGATCTAGAGAAGGCACTTGATAACGCTGTAAAAGCGGTGCAGAGTGCGCTCAGCGAAGGGGTCGAAGCAGCAGCTAACATTCACAATACCAATAAGATAATCAACAAATAGAACAATTAATATGAGTAAAAAATATGAAGGTCTAGTCGTTCTCGACACAAAAGGCAACGAAACATCAATCGATGAGCTTATCAGCGAAGTCGGTCAACTAATCGAAGCAGAAGGCGCAACTCTTGACGAGGTGACTAACCTTGGACGTAAGAAGTTCGCATACAATGCGCGCCAAATCGAAGGCGGTCACTACGTTAGTTACATGTTCAATGCAGCTCCTGCAGCGATCTCTAGCATCAAGACTAGCCTCGACTTAAACGAGAGCATCTACATGCACCAATACAGAGTGCAGGGTTAATTTTAAATTTGTTCCTAGTTTCAGTTCTGCTGAGTGCTAAGAATAAAAGAATTAAAAACAAGGGTTTGCTGAGAAGTGCGTAAAAATGAATTTTTTTCCATTGCGCCTCTCAGTAAACCCTTTATCATTTCGCTATCATGGCAAGTTATAATAAAGTAATGATCATGGGTAACATCACCCGTGATATCGAGCTCAGATACACACCGAAAGGCACCGCAGTCACAGACTTGGGACTCGCTTGTAATCGAGTCAGAATGGGAGATGACGGACAAAAAATCGAGGAAGTTACCTACATCGATGTGACCATGTGGGGTAAGCAAGCAGAGCTAGTAAATCAATATTTAGCAAAAGGCAGCCCGATATTTATCGATGGCAGACTACAGACAGATAGCTGGACAGATAAGGAGACTGGAAAGCAGCGCTCTAGGCTAAAAGTAGTGGGTGAATCAATGCAATTTATCGGAGGACCTTCAGGTGGAGGTGGAGGTGGTAACAGTAACGGAGGTCAACAACAACGTCCGCCGCAGCAGCAACAACCTCAACCGCAAGGTGGATCGCCAGCGCAGCCTCAACAACAGCAGGCTCCCAGCCAGCCACAAGGCGGCTCACCAGCTAGTAACATGCCTGACTTCGTAGACGAAGGCGACGATATTCCATTTTAGAATTTCTGGTAGTATCTAATAATTTCAAAATGCTCCAAGGTTTATAACTTTGGAGTATTTTTATGTTTAGTGTATGGATTAAGATGACAGTTGTTCAGCTCAAAACAACCTACATGCTAGGACAATCGAGCAGGTCACGATCTCTCTAGAGAAACCACAACCTGCTCATTGGTTACAACACTTATGCACTAAGATATAGATAGTCTAGCGATCTCCGAAGGCCCCAACTTGTAGGACTTGGATGGTATCGTTGGGGGGTACTTTGTAACTTTGGTGATCTAGGAGCTTGGTATTAAGTTTGTATTTCTTTTTTTGACGAAAGAGGTAGACATACTTGCTGCCGAACCGGTCCTTATCTCCAGCTGCTTGTATCGCTTGGAGTATGGTCATGTTCTTCTTCCAGCGGACTTGTCCCGCACTCTTCACGTGGCCGCCTATGCTGATGGTAGGTTGAGCTGCATCGTCCTTACCATTTACTCTCATAGCTATCGTGTAGTAGCTCTAACGCATCTGAATCATAGACTATTTGCTCATCCTGTAATCCGTAGATCGCGATGCAGTCGAACTGTTCTCTGCCTATAGCTTGATTAATCAAATCCTCAGCAGAGAGGCATTTTCTGCCAGCTCTCTCGATCAGTTCGAACTTGATATCATCTGCAGCGTGGTATGAGCGGTAGACTAGCTCAGTGCAGGCTAGTCGGTCAGACTTGGTAAAGTCGAAAAGGAAGTCGTAGCGCTTTCCTACATGAGTTTTAGCCTTTTCTACCACTGCTTGGATTGCTTTTGAGCTAAGTCTAGGTCGCAATACCAAAAAGCTGTCAACAGAAAGAGTCTCCTCTAATTGGCGAAATTTGACTCCATCCTTTTTAGACTCTATGACTAGTAGATCATTTTCTCCACCTGCATAGAACGCAGCATGTGGCCAGAAGCCTGGCAGGAATAGGTTGCTCAGAGCGTCATCGTGACGAGTGATGAGAACGTCGCCAGGCTTTAGCTCTGATTTAATTTGCTGAATAATGTCGGGAGTGACGCGTTTTCTTGCGCTGAGAGAGCGCCATTCTTTTTTAAATGGCTGCTTCATCTCAGCAATAGCGCTTCCAGATATGCGGAAAAGGTGAAACATCGCCATACGGTATCCTGACTTATGTCTACGGATCATATCGTAGAGCTGGAACTTAAATCTCTTTTTTATAAATAACCTTCTCTTTGCTTCCACGAATGGCTCTTCCTCTTCTAATAAGGAGATGAGTTCCTCATGTAAGTGACTTTGAGTACGTAGTGATTTGATGCTTTCTTTATTCAGCTCGTAAAATTTAGTGGCTTCGAGGAAGCGCCACATGCGTAGCGGAGAGGTGGAGCTTCTGTAGAGACGAGTCAGGCTTTTTCTTTTAATACCGAAGCGCTCTTCAGCTTCATCGAGTTTATTCCAGATCACCGGCATCGACTTAGCTATTTCAATGATGTAGCTAGCAGCTCTTATAAGAGCGCAGGCAGCGGTGTAGGCTATGCTGAAAGCTTCAGTACTATCCTCCCAGCCTTTCTTTGGCTGTTTAAGAGTAGGTAGGGTATGAATGGTATCTAACAGTATCGCTCGAACTCTTAGGTAGTCTGCATAAACAATTCTTAGCCGATCATCTTCATCAGGAAGGTAATAGCCGCGAGCGCTTGCTAGCTCAGCCTCGTGTCGTATAAGTAGTAAGCTCTTTTGAGCAGGTAAAGCTTGGGCGGCAGAGACAACTTGCTCAAGAGTGTTAAGAAGAGCTGTCTGTTCATGTTGAGCCATACTATAGTGAATCTTAGTGATACATTGGATAGTGTCAATTGACTTAATCCCCATAGTTTAGAGCTTTCTAACAAAAAGTAAGTATAGAGCTAGAAGGATATTTTGCCCTTGCGCTACTACTATTCGAACCGATACGCAAGCAAAAAAAGCTATATGGCTCTAAGAGATATTTATTTTATTTTGTCTTTACAAAAGGAACCGCATAGAGGAAAACATAGAAGCTATGAATAAAGCAGAACTTGTAGAATCAGTACAGAAGGCTCTTGGTAAAGAGACAACAAAGCGTTTGGCAGAAGATGCAGTGAAAGCTGTTCTTGAGTCAATCGCTAAAGGAGTTAAAAAAGACAAGAAAGTCCAGCTCATCGGGTTTGGTACTTTTGAGGTTAAGAAACGTGCCGCACGCATGGGTCGTAACCCTAAGACAGGTGAGTCAATGAAGATTAAAGCTTCAAAGTCAGTAGGCTTCAAGCCATCATCAGTTCTTAAGAAGTCACTTTAATTCTTCGTATTTACTATCCAAATTAATCATCAAAAGCCTCGCGTGGTATCATGCGAGGCTTTTTTACGCCCTGTTCTATAACTACCTAGTTATTATATCTGATACTAGCTATGGAGTAGCCCTGCTATTTCATCTTGGCTGAGTCCTTGCATCAGTGGTTCACTTTCGTCACCTAGTGCGGAGCTTATGAGACCTTGCTTAGAAGCTTGCAGTTTCAGGATCTTTTCTTCTACTGTGCCTCGGGTAACAAATTTATACACCGTGGTCGGTTTAGTCTGCCCGATTCGGTAAGCTCTGTCTGTCGCCTGCGCTTCTACAGCAGGATTCCACCATGGATCAAAATGAATTACTGTATCTGCTGCGGTTAGGTTTAGACCGTATCCACCTGCTTTGAGGCTGATCAGAAAAACGTCAGGTCCACTAGGGGATTGAAATTTAGCGACCTCTCCAGTCCTGTCTTTAGTAGCGCCATCTAGATATGCATAGCTGATTTCAGCAGCTTCCAAGGCTGATTTTATCAATGCGAGCATGGAGGTGAACTGGCTGAAGAGTAGCACTCGGTGACCACCTTGCTTCGCCTCGATTAGCATTTCTAACAGACGCACCATTTTGGCAGAGGCTTCCTCTTGGGTGATCTTCATTTCCGGGTCTAGTAAGCGGAGGTCGCAAGATGCTTGGCGCAGTCTGAGCAATACTGTTAGAATTTGCATTCTAGCAGCACCATCTTCTAGCGCATCTACTTTTGCCGCTCCTTGCAGGAGTAGTTTTGCGTAGGTTTTCTTCTGGCTAGGGCTCGGGTCGCAGTAGATTGTCTGGTGGATTTTAGGCGGTAGGTCTTTTGCTACAGTAGATTTAGTGCGCCTGAGCATGAAGGGTGCTATGCGCATTCTAAGCCTTTTCATCACTGCATTATCCGGAAGATTGCCACTCAGCGGCTTTTCGTAAAATTGCTGGAAGTCTTTCCTGCTACCTAAATAGCCAGGGAGTAGAAAGCGATAGAGTGACCATAGATCTCTTACCGCATTCTCCACGGGCGTTCCTGTCAGCGCGATACGGTGAGAGGCATCTAGTTTGCAGAGTGCCTTGGCTGACTGTGTATCTGGATTTCTGATGATTGAGGCTTCGTCGATAACTAGGGTTCCCCATTTCTGTATACTGTAGAAATCAATGTCACGGGCTATTAGTGCGTAGCTAGTGATGATAATGTCAGCGGAATGTGCTACGGAGAAATAGTCTTTGCGCTTATTACCATGGAGGATCAGGGTCTTCATTGCTGGGAAGAATTTTTTAGTCTCAGCTTCCCAGTTTCCTAGGAGGGATGTAGGGCAGACTACTAGAGAAGGGTGTTTTTTATCTTCTAACAGGTGTAGTAACGCCAATGTTTGTAGCGTTTTACCTAGTCCCATGTCGTCTGCCAATAGGGCAGCTTGATCATGCTTAGCACGGTGGTATAGCCATGCTATTCCTTCTTCTTGATAGGGTCGGAGTGTTGCTTGAATGGCTTCTGGTAATTTAGAAATTACAGTAGTGTCAGGCTGGTCTTCTTTAGGACCTGAGTAGTGCTCCCTCAATCTTCGGAGATAAGCTGCCTGACTTTTAGCGGCGATGTAGAGACCATTTTCTTGTCTGGGATTGGTGTCTCGCAGAACTGTTTCTACAGTGTCGGCATCGAAGTTAGAGATGATGACTTGCTTGCCGTTTTTAGAAGTGCCAGAGCGTTTTCCGGTCGCAAGCATTCTTTGAATTACTTCTTTTGGAATGTCTTTGCCTTGATCGGTTTTGAACTGGACATCATAAGCTAGCCAGTCTTGTCCGCTGGAACTTACTTCCTTGAAATCAAAATCAGGAATGATGCGTACCATGTTGTTTTTAGCACTCTTAAGTGTGTTACTGGTGCAGATAGTCCATTGCTCATTGTTCTCTAGAGTAGGCATCGTAGAGGTTAGAAAATCAATGATTCCGTCTGAGTCGTTTAGTTGCCAGCCACCCTCAGAATCGATGATCTGAAAACCAGATTGAAGAAGTATTCCAGCAGCTTCATCCTCAGCTAGTCGATTTCTGTCTAGGAAGTGGTCTGGAATTTCGGGATGCGGGATGGGAAACTGTATTGAGTGGGTCTGGTTTAAGCCGATGATTAGGTATTGATCATTCGAGTAGATGGCCTTCAGTCTTGCGCTCAGAAGTTTTGTCGAGCCATCGATAGTTAGCTCAAAGCGTGGTGTGTCTGATGAGATCGGAATGCTCTGTAGCTTGCTGTCATCATCCCAGATGATGTGATCTGCTACTAGTTCTCGGCTTTGGAGGAATTCCTTCACTGGCAGTGAAATCATCTGCATGGTTGCTATGCGCTGCCAATATCGGGTTTTCCATAATCCAGTAGTGGGGTGAATGGCGAAGGTTTTTGATTCATCATCCCAAAGGAATAATAGTTCACCGAGGTGCCAAGCCTGACTCCCAAGTCTAAGATGCTCACTAAGTCCTATATTAATACGGCCATCATCATACTCAAGAGACATAGGTAATCGTGAGTTCTCTGGTGCAATTTGTAGTAAATTTTCACCTGAAAAGACTCTGTCGTGATCACGCAGGTGAATCAAGAAATCTACAGCCTGATCACCACGAAGCCCTATTAAGTTTGGTCGATCTTGTTGAGTAGAGGCGGTAATCCAGTCTGAGAGCTTTTGGTCGATCTCATTTGACTTGGATTCTGGAGCTGGGCTTAATTTTACTGAAAGCCCACCAAGTGTATTTGACTTTGAAAATAAAGATGCTGGAAAATTTGGAGGTAATTGAATGATAAGAGGTTCAGATAGAGAGTGCTGAGCTTTAGGAATGCTCTTGGTAGGGATCGTCGTATCGGCTAGAGAATCCTCAGATAGATGATGTAGCATCACTGCAACTGCATGCTCACAGATTTCACCAGTGCGTCGACATTGTAGACGAGGGCAGATAGTATCTATGTCGATTTCAGAATGGATTTTTACAGTCACACGAGTCGGCTTAGCTCCTGACTGAATAGCACCAGTAATGATGTTGTTTATTTTGGCTGACTCAAGCACGGCGCCTCGTGTGAGGATGTCTTTGCCTGCTTTGTTTGCCTTCCATCCCGCAACTTTAGCTATCCATTGTTTAGTGATTTCCATAGTAAGAATTCTGCGAAAGGCTAAGTCATGGAGTAACGTAAATAAACAAAAATTTTGTCAATAATCAGATTTACTTTGTTAGCGATTCAATGTTACTAAATCTCACAGTTCAAACCCACTTTTTATTATGCCAGAAGATCACCCACAGCCAATTCCTTTTGAAGCTCCCACCCTAGAGGAGCTTGATGATTTAATGGAAGGATATACATTTGAGTCCTTCATAGCTCAAGGAGGTATGGGTGCAGTTTATCTGGCAAGGCAAACTTCTCTGGATAGGCAAGTCGCCATAAAAGTCTTGCCTAGGGAGTTAGGGGACGATGCGGTATTCCGTGAGTCATTTAAGGCTGAGGCTAAGCACATGGCCAGATTGAATCACCCGAATCTGATAGGGATTTATGATTTTGGCGATATTGATGGGATGCTTTATATCATAATGGAATTTGTGAAGGGTAAGTCACTCTTTGACTCAGCGAATGGTAAAGCGATCATTCAGGAGACTGCAGCGGAGATAGTCAGAGATATCTGTTTAGGTCTAGAGGATGCGCACGAGGCAGGCATTCTTCACCGTGACATTAAGCCGAGTAATATACTTTTAGGAAAAAAAACGACTCCCAAGATAGGGGATTTTGGTCTAGCTAGACCTACTGGCGTGGCAGAAACGGGAGTAATCTATGGGACTCCTGGCTACGCTGCTCCTGAGGTTCTAAACTCGCCAAATGATGTGGATGCGAGAACAGATGTTTTTGCAGTAGGTATAATGTTTTATGAGTTACTTACAGGATCTATGCCTGAGACACCTTACGTGTCAGCATGTGATCTAGTTGAGGTAGATGAGAGATTTGATGAAATTATAAGAAAGGCCATTCATCCAGTTCCATCTAACCGCTATGATAGTGCCGCAGATTTAGCTGCTGCTATCACAGGAGTTCTTAAAGAAATAGAGATTGAATCCAGAGAACCAGTAAATCCTCTACTCAAGAATACGAGAAGAGTGAAAACTAATTCTAAAGTCCTAGTGAGTTCAGCTGCAAGTCGGGGTGATTCTAAACTAGCACTGAACTCTGGCGCTAAAGGTGGAAAATTAGCTGCTACATCAGCGACTGCGTCTGGTTCGACTTCTATCGCTAGGCCCTCAACTGTAGCAGTGGCTCCGCCAGCAGGTAATGGTGCTAGAAATATAGTGATCATTCTGGTGCTTTTAGGCGCTGTTTATGGAGCTTTACAGTATAAGGATTGGAAGGAAAAAGATGTAGCAAGAATCAACAAAGAAGCTCAGGCTGAGAGCGATAAGCAACAAGCAATTAAGGATAAACTTGCCAATGAACGTGCTGGAGAAAGTGAGAAAGCGGCAGAGACTCGACGTGAAAGACGTGAGCGCATTAGAAATAACTCTCCGAAAGTTACTAATGCCCCTGACGCTATAGCGGGGGTAGGACCTGGTCATCCCGACTATCCGATGATACAATTGAAGAACGCTAAGATAGATTTAGCCACTGGTAATAGAGATAAAAATTCTTTCCCAGAGGGCACAGTGTTTCGTGATAACGAGCAGAGAGCTGTAATGTTCATTAATGAACCAATGACCTGGGATGAGGCTGACAAATGGGCTAGTGAATACGGTGCTCAATTAGCAATCTGCAGCGGTAAGTCTGATGTATCAATATTCTCTAAAATGATCATTGATAATGAGGCTGCGTGGCTAGGTGGTGGTAATAATGGTAACAAAGGATGGGTTTGGGTAGACGGTAACGAGTGGAGAGAATTCGCCAGTCTACCGAACACCAAAAAAAGAGCCTTTGTTACAGTCACTAGTTTTGGAAATCTCAATACTGAAAGCAAATATGATATAAAACTACCATTTTTTATAGAATGGAAAATGCATAAGAACGAAGACGGTAAAATCAATCCAGGATCTCTTGCTAATCGTCTAGAGCGAACTAGTAAGGAAGTGGGGGGGCTTTCGATTAACCCTAAATTTCCCGCGGGCTCTATAAATTTAGGCTCTAGAACCTACTGTCCTGTCTTTAATGAAATGACCCATCTCCGTGCTAAGCAATTGGCGGAAAGGTCTGGTGGGCATTTGCTGGTGGTTTCAAATCGTGATGAACTTATCTACCTAGAAGAATTTATAAGCCGCCTGCTCAAGCCTGGAACAAACTCTTGGATAGGGGGATCTCTAAAGAATGACCTCTGGCAGTGGGACACAGGTGAAGAATGGTTAAAACTACCTTGGCAGAGAGGATATCCCAAGAAAGGTTCGAAGCTTCAATTTGTCACTGGTGATGAGATTAAATTAAAAGATGCTGGGAGTAGTGATACCGCGCCGATGTTTATCATAGAGTGGAGCGCAGATAGGGATAAAGTGGCTAAAAGTAATGCTGGTAATGGTGGAGGTGATGACGGTAAGGGATTAAAAAAACTTAATACTTGGCATGCCGCTAAATTACAAAAAGTGATCCTCTCGGCAGAGAAGGAATTTAAATCTAATGTGAGGAAACTCACTTTCGATCTGGAGTCTTACCTAAAAAGGTCACCTAAGAGTGAGAGAGAAGATCAAGAAGAAGCAGTTTATGAAATTCACGCTGAAGCCAATAATAAAGCTAGAATCCCAAGTGCTATCAGCGAGACGGGTCCTACTGAAGAAGTAAGAGAAATCACTGCGTATGGGGTAAATAAACAGATTACAATACAGAAAGATCTAGACGAAGATATTGATAAGCTCCGCAAGCTCTATTTGAAGCATCTGGCTAAATTCAAAGTCGAAATGGCTGAGAAAGGTCAGAAAAGTGCTATCAATAGTATTGAGGACTCAATGGAATCAGCAGGCAAGAATGCTGAGGATTATCGCGAGCATTTCGATCAATAATACGGAGGCAATTGTAGATTAATGGCGAAGAAAAAACAATCAACATGGGTGACCATCGTTCTAATCATTGTAGCTGTGGTCAGCTGGTATCTGAAAAAAAATCCAGGGACTCTTGATGGGATTACTGGTGCAGGTTCCACTGGTGAGAGTATCAGCGTAGATGCGTCAGGAAATATAGACTTTGATACCGTAGGTCTAACTGAAGCTAAGATTACTACTGGAGAGTTCACCTCTTTAGAAGGCTGTAAGCTTGCTGACCACCGTAACAATGACGGCGATAGTTTCTATGTTACTCATCCGAAAGGGAAAGATGAAGTGCGTCTCTATTTCGTGGATACTGCGGAAAGCAGGTTACATAAGTATAATGGCGAGAGAATTGCAGATCAGGGAGAATACTTCGGTGGGCTTTCTCAGAAGCAGACTACAGATATAGGAATTGAAGGTAAGAAACTGACACTCGCACTGCTCGCTTCAAAACCATTCACCATGCTTACGAAATGGGAGATGGATCCATCTGGAAAACGTCCCCATGTCTACGTGCTGGTCGAGAAAGATGGCAAGCAATATTACCTGCACGAAATACTGGCAAAATCTGGTTTAGTCAGAACTAGGACTAGGGGTGCAGCTCTGCCAGATGGAAAAACATTTTTTAAGCAACGTGATAAAGTTAAAGCTCTGGAAGCAGAGGCGAAGAGAGAGAAGCGTGGAGCCTGGGGAGTAAAATCATAAATTAATTATGCTAGCAAAAAGAATCATACCTTGTCTCGATGTAACCAACGGTCGAGTAGTCAAGGGCACCAATTTCGTAGATCTAGTAGATGCTGGAGACCCAGTCGAAAGTGCCATTGCCTATAACGAACAGCAAGCCGATGAACTAGTATTCTTAGATATCACAGCTTCTAGTGATGGTCGTGAGACAATGGTGGATGTAGTGCGCCGAACTGCTGAGCATTGCTTCATACCACTTACAGTGGGAGGAGGTATTCGTACAGTGGAAGACATGCGCAGAATGCTACTAGCTGGTGCTGACAAGGTAGGGATGAATACCGCCGCAGTAGTGAATCCAAAGGTGATCGATGCAGGAGCCGCTGCCTTTGGCGACCAATGTATCGTAATCGCTATTGATGCTAAAAAAGAAGCTGACGGCAAGTGGGGGGTATATACTCATGGTGGTCGAAAGCCTGTAGGTCTAGATGCTGTAGAGTGGGCTCAAGAAGTTTATAATCGAGGAGCTGGGGAAATATTACTTACTAGTATGGACTCAGATGGAACCAAGGATGGATATGATATCGAACTCACCTCTGCAGTTAGTGAAGCGGTAGGAATACCGGTAATAGCTAGCGGTGGTGCTGGTAACCTACAGCATATGGTAGATGTTTTAGAGCAAGGCAAGGCTGATGCCGTTTTGGCTGCTAGCATATTTCATTTCGGTGAATACCTGGTGAAAGACGCTAAAGATTACTTTCAAGAGCATGGTATCCCTGTGCGCCCTGTGGTGAACGTGCCTAAATAGTTTGAATAGCTAAAAAGTTTGAGATTGCATGAATACTTAAAACTCAGCTAGCATTGATACAATTATCATGTCAGGGCAATTAAAACAACTATATCACTGTGATCGGTGCGGACAAGTATTCCGCTCCAGTATTAAAGACATTTCAGAGCTAAAATGCACTGAGTGCGGAATATCACCAGTGCGCGATGGTTTCGCCCAGCTAGCGCAGATGCCCGTTCTGGATCATTCATTACTGGATCAAAATCATGGAATAGCTGGTAAGGATGAGGCAGATTTTTTCTCTATGGAGAGAAAGAAGAAGCAAAAACGCGCGATTAATATGTATATTAGTTGGTTTGCGTTATTGCTCACTGTGATGCTCATTGGTTACTTTGTGAAAAAAAGTCATGACGGCCGAGAAACTGAGCGTGATGCCATTAATAAAGAAAGCATCGAATACGAGAGACGCTCAGCAAAAGCTCTAATCGCTAGTCTCCGTGCGTTCCAAGATTTCTCTACTAGCAATGGAGAGAATGAGAAAGCGCAATATATCTATAATGGCACAGACTATCTAGTGCAAATAAGAAACTACTACGATGATCCGCTCAATAAAGAGGACTATAAAAATAAGAGAATCAAGGTTCTCCAAGCAAATCTAGTAGAAGAGCAAAATCAGCCTAACAGGATGGACGTATTGCTGAAAATAGACTATGAAGATCGCTATGATGAGGTCTTTGAAGCAGTGTTCTGGCAGCGGGATAGTAAATGGTATTTAGACTGGCCACAATTCACTAGAATAGGTGAGTTAAACTGGGCAAACTTTGTAAAAAATCCGCAAATTACGGGGGAATATCAATTTAGGTTATATGCTCGAAAGCGTAGAAATGAGTTTGCTGATGATAATGGATACACTGAATTAGTACTCTCAAAGGCAATAAATCTGAAAGATAAATCATCAGAGGACTCTACATCTAGTTTGGTGAAACGGGGGGCTGAGTTGGAAGCTGAGGTTCTTGAGTATATCGAGCAAGTATACAAAACTCAGCGATCTAAGGAAGAGGTATTAGGAATAATAGATACAGTTGGTCAAGCTCGTGTCAATGTCCGCGTAGCCCATGAGGAAGTAGATGGGGTAAAGGTGATTGTTCTTAAAGAATTAATCTCCAAGAATTGGTTCTCTGAACTTGATGAAGTAGAAGAGTAGAAAATACTACAAGATAGCAGCTTTCATAAGCTGAGTATCAGGTGTCTGAGCTGTCCATGTCTCAAAAGATAATGCACCCTGGTGGACGAGCATAGAAAGCCCGTTCGCAGTAGCAGCTCCAGCTTCACGAGCCACTTTTAGCAAGACTGTCTCACTTGGATTATAAATAGCATCGTATACTTTGTGCTTTTGCTTGAGAGCGTCTAGAGGGTAGGGTGGTCTGTCGTCAGGCTTCATACCTAGTGAAGTAGCATTGATTATTAGATCTAGGTCATCGGCTATGATCGCCAATGCAATATCTGCGTTGTTAATGCTGTAGCACGTAGTGGCTTCGTGGTGAGCGAGATCTGCAGAAAGTTGCTCCACCTTTTCGACTGTTCTGTTAGAGAGGTAGAGTTCAGAGCATCCGTCAACGGCTAGCTGAGTAGCAATCGCTTTTCCAGCGCCTCCACCGGCACCAAGTAATAATATACGAGAGCCTCTAACATTAAACCCGAGTTCTTCATGTAGAGCTTTCACTAGTCCAGGACCATCGGTACTATCGCCATAGATTTTGCCGTCTTTGAAATGTATCGTGTTTGCCACACCAAGAGCCTTAGTAGAATCTGTAAGTTCGTCACATTGCTGCATAGCTTCTAATTTATGAGGAATAGTGACATTACAGCCTAGAAATCCTTTCTCTTGCATTAGCTGAAACGCTTCTGCCACATTACCTGGCTCTACCTGTATACGCACATAAGTCATCTCTATTTTAAGTGCATCCAGAGCTGCTTGGTGCATCTGCGGTGATGCGGAATGGCTGATAGGATTACCTATCACTGCCAACTTCGTGTTCGCTGGCAGTTCATCATTCCTAAGATCATCTACTGTGTAAACGTGCTTCATGATAATTCTATAATAGCTCTTTTCACTCTGCGGACACATTCATCCTGACCGAGTATTTCTAAAATTTCACCTAAGTCAGGACCTCCACCCATGCCGCTGAGAGCAACGCGGGTCGGGAACATGAGTTGACCTGGCCTAGCTCCATTAGCCTTGGCTGTCTCACCGATACTCTCCTTAGCTTGTGACCAGTCACTGAGACCGGCGAAGGAATCTGCTAAACTCTCTAACAGACTAACGGCAGCATCATTTTTTTTCACCTTGGCGACGATTTCTTCATCGAAGGCGTAGTCTGGATCTGTGAAGAAAGTAATCATCTGAGGCACTTCACCGAGTAATCTCACTTTCTCCTGTATAGATGCAGCGATCCGCAGGTATTGTCCATCTGTCGTTAATCCAGCCTTCGCCACGAATGGCTTAGCTGCCTCTGCAAATGCTTCTGGGCTCAGAGCTAACAAATGCTGTTGGTTTACCCAGCCACATTTATCAATATCGAACTTAGCGGGTGAGCGATTTACTGCATCCAGATCGAATGCTTTGATCAGCTCCTCCATACTGAAAATTTCTGCCTCATCTTTAGGTGACCAGCCTAGCAGAGCGATGAAGTTATTCACCGCCTCAGCATTATAACCAAGTTCTTGATAAGTTCCTAGCTCAGCTCCTTTATCACGCTTAGACATCTTAGATCCATCAGGATTTAAGATGAGCGGGATGTGTGCAAACTTAGGAGGATCTACCCCGAGTGCTGCGAAAAGTTGTAGATGCTTAGGCGTATTCATCAGATGGTCCTCACCACGGATAACATGTGTCATCTTCATTTCTATATCATCCACGACATTTACGAAATGAAACACAAATGTCCCATCCGAGCGCTTCACCACCATGTCTGGATTGATCGACTCATCTGCATAATCAATCGTCACTTCTCCACAGACCAGATCATGCATAGTGATCGGCTTGCGCTCGAAGCGGAACCTCCATGCACCTTCGTCCTCATAGACACGATCTGCATCCACTAGCTTCTGAAACCATTTCTCATAGATATCCTGACGCTCTGACTGACTGTATGGACCATAATCTCCGCCCTCATTCGGACCTTCATCGATATCCATTCCCAGCCATTTCATGCCATCGAAGATCGCAGCGCGAGCTTCTTCAGTATTTCTCTCCTGATCCGTATCCTCTACTCTCAGGACGAATGTTCCTCCATGTTTTTTAGCGAATAGCCAGTTAAATAAAGCCGTACGAGCACCTCCAATATGGAGATATCCGGTGGGTGAGGGGGCAAATCGCGTGCGAACTGGCGTGTTTACCTGAGGATTAGATTGGTTCATATCGAGGAGTGAAGCTTTTCCCGCCTGAAATGCAATGTGAAAGTTTGCCCTGATGGCTCTTTCACCTTTACTCGTAGCAGCTAAATCTTCATGTATATAGGCGATGACATCAGTTTCTAAAATCAGCTGTTTTTTGATGTTAATAACGGCACTCACCCCCCTCCTCAGTCTAGCCCAGGAGTCGGATGATAACGTACGCCGTAGAAGAGCGCCACAGAGCCAAGCGAACTCCATGGATCTGAACTCCATGCAGGGGCAAATCACGAAGCTAAAGAATGTACGGATCAACTCCAATACCATCAACCTCATGCCAGATAGCAACCTGGTGAAATTTGATGGATTCGTAAAACTATTCGGAGATAATGGGACACAGATTTTCGCCGATAGGGCGGTAGCAAATATAAAGACAGAGGTGATCACTCTCACAGGAAGAGTTCAGGTCTACCAAAGTTCACTGCTCTATTTCGGTGATAGTGTCGTCTACGACTATGGCAAAAATAAGCTCGATACCAGAGGCATGAAAGTCAGTGTGGACCCGTTCATCCTGGAGGCGGAGCAGATCACTACGACTCAATTCAAAGGAAAGCCCGTATACATAGGTAAGAATGCTGGCATCACCACTCACGATGTAGAAGATCCGAACTTCTGGATGAGAGCCAACCAGATCACCATCTATCCAGACAACCGGGTCACATTCAAAAACCTCAAAGTCTATGCAGGTGGTGTACCCATACTCTGGCTGCCTTACCTATCCCAATCACTCGATAAAGAACTAGGCTACCATTTCGTCCCCGGTGGACGCTCTAACTGGGGTCCTTTCCTTTTAAACCGCTACGGCATGATGCTCGGGGGTGAGGAAAATGAACTCACTGGTGCAAAAGAAAATCAATGGCTACTCTCACAGTGGCATTTTGACATTCGAAGTGAGCGTGGAATAGGAAACGGACTAGACCTCCATGACACCCGGCTTCGTGATAACTCAAACTTAGGCTGGCTCAAACTATACTACACTAATGATTTAGACCCATCACGACCTCGCTCTGGATTCAAAAGGGAATTCGTGAACGAAGACCGCTACCGAGCAGAGTTTAAATACCGCTTAAAAAACCGCAGTCTTGCTAGCAAGAATGGCTTCTACGCAGACGCTAACATCACCTGGCTCAGCGACCGTTTCTATCTAGAGGATTTCGAGCCCCGCACCTATAGTTTTAATCCTGAGCCAGACAATACCGTAGGAGTGTTTCACCGCAGTGATAGTGCCTTGGCTGGTTTATACACCCGGTTGAAAATCAATGATTTTCATCAGACTGATAGCCGCCTGCCCGAGCTATTCTATGAGCGCGTTAGCCTGCCTATCAAGCGGACTAATGTTCAATATCAGAGTAGCTCCTCATTCGGTGTCTACCGCGAAGATCTAGCTGACTTTCGTAGGAGTGACCTCTATATAGAGCGGGCTTCTCTCTTAGCCGGCGATCCACGTATTGAAGAAATCGACTCCTTATTAGCGAAACGAGACTTTGTGAGATTTCACACATACCACAAACTCTCTCAAGCCTTCACACCTGTAGATGGCGTCACTATCACCCCGAGAGCCGGATTTGGCTTCACGCGTTATTGGAATGAAGGGGCGTCAGATAATAGCTTCAGCAGAAAGCTATTTCACGTAGGAGTAGATACCTCATTTAAGTTCAGTAAAGTCTACAATTTCTCTAACAAAAAGTGGGGGCTAGACAGAATCAAACACGTCAGTGAACCATATGCTAACCTCTCATTTGTATCTACTAATGAACTAGACAGCTCCTTCTCAAAAATCGACCGCCTCACACCGACCACTCGCCCACGCTCTATCGATGTAGGCTCATTCAATGCTGTCGATGATCTTAACAACTGGTCGATAGCTCGAATTGGTGTGAGAAACCAACTCCTAACTCAAAGAGATGGTGGCTCACACCAGTGGCTCACCATGGACACTTATATCGATCATTTTATGCAAGATCCAGAACTTCAGCGAGATTTTAGTAACCTTTACAATGACATATACTGGCAACCGTTACCATGGATGGAAGTCAGCTTAGAAACTCAATTCCCTATCGTAGGCACAGGCTCAGGATTCACTGAGGTAGCTACTGGACTCCGCTTCATGCCGAGTGATAACTGGGAGCTTTCACTTAACTATCGCTTCCTAGATAATCATCCGACACTCGTGGATAGTAGCAGATTTGACATCAGAGCATACACGCGTATCAATGAAAAATGGGGACTCGATATTTACCAACAATTTGAGCTAGACGACAACACACTCGAACTCCAACAATACACAATCCACCGTGACTTCGACAGCTGGATCACCTCACTCGGGCTACTCCGTAGAGACAACAGAACGCGAAAAGAATATAGCTTCTTACTAAGCTTCACGCTCAAAGAATTCCCTTCTATAAACTTACCACTAACCATCGACCAAAAAGAAAACTAATCATGAATGCCGACCAATGGATTGACAAACTAAAATGGAGATACGCCACTAAGCAATTTGACCCTACTCAGAAAATTGACTCTGAAACTTGGGGTAAGGTAGAAGAATCTCTCATACTAACGCCATCATCATTCGGGCTACAGCCTTGGAAATTTATCGTCATCACAGATGATGCCGTGAAGCAATCTCTGCTTCCTCACTCATGGGGGCAGCCGCAAGTTACCGACTGCTCACACCTCGTAGTCCTAGCGGCACGCTCACCTATCACAGAGGCAGAAGTAACCGAATTTATCAATCTAACAGCCACTACACGCGGTGTCACACCTGAAGCTCTCGATGCCTATAAAGGGATGATGCTAGGATTCCTCTCACACATGGACGATGATACCCGTACTGAATGGGCTAAGAATCAAGTATACATAGCACTAGGACAGCTAATGTCCACAGCCGCAGCCATCGGGCTAGATGCCTGCCCTATGGAAGGAATCGTCCCAGCTGAATACGACAAGATTCTCAACTTAGAAGAGCAAGGTTACACCACTGTTCTAGCTTGTCCTATGGGGTTTCGCTCAGCTCAGGATAAATATCCAGAGCTAGCTAAAGTTCGGTACACAGCAGATAAACTCATTCAGCATATCTAAAAATTATCATTATGAAACGCGCTTTTTTCCTACTCTCTATCATCCTCACTAGCTTCTTCTTTAGCTCTTGTGGACCATCATACGATGGCTACATGACACGCTCCTACAATATCAGGGGGCAGCAGTATTACCCGATGAGTGTTGATGAAGCGCTAACCTATGATGAGACAGGCATCGCCTCTTGGTATAATGAATCCAGCTTCTTCGGACTTAAAAGAGGCAATACCTCACTAGGTGAAAAAGTCATGCCGTGGGACATGATAGCCGCTCACAAGACCTTGCCGCTTCCATGCGTGGTAAAAGTCACCAACCTAGAAAATGGTAAGTCAGTTAAACTCAGAATGAACGATCGCGGTCCATTCATCGATGGCAGAATTATCGACGTTAGCCCACGAGCTGCCAAGAAACTAGGTTTCAAAAAGCAAGGGCTCTCCACCACACGAGTTCAAGTCCTCAGTGTAGGCGACGGCAGCTACAAGCGTAAAGCTAAACGCAAGAAGCGCTTTTTCTTTTTCTAGGAAATACAGTCTAAAAATACCTAGCACATTTACTCTTCAGAATTTTAACCAGTGCAGCTTCCATATAGGCGAAATCATCTGGAATATCTAGCACTACCGCACGCTTACCTTTAAGATACTTGCCGTAGTTTTCACCCAGCTTACGCTTGTGCATTTTCTCCATGCAGAAAATAATGTCTGCAGCCTCTATCTGCTCAGCGCTCAGTCTGACCTCAGCTCTGCGATTGATACCTGCGCTATCGACCTCGATATTGGGGAGTTCGCCAAAGATGGTCTCAGCAGTGGGACTTCTGAGGCGATTCATGGAGCAGAGGAAGAGATAATTCATCGGAATTCTAGGGTTAGGTGTGATTGGATTGATTGTCTTGTTCGTGCTGTCAGTTTGATAAGCTGAAAAATGATTAAAGCAATGTCTTGCAAGACTTATATATTTTATTACGATGCCCCAAGATTTTGTATATCAGAATTCAACACAAATTATTATGTTTCGTAAAACAAGTATTATCATCACACTCGGACCAGCGTCTGATTCTCCAGAGCGCCTAGGGCAGCTCATCGACGCAGGCGTCAATGTATTCAGACTCAACATGAGTCATGCACAGCACGACTGGTGCCGCCAAGTTGTTCATCACATCCGTGAAATAGCTAAAGAGAAAGCTAAGCACGTAGCAGTGCTATTCGACCTTCAAGGACCTTCTATAAGAACAGGTGACCTCGATAAGCCATTTGAGCTTAAAATCGGTGATCGTTTCGAGATCCGTAAGCGCTCTGAAGAGCCTACTATTCCATTCTCTACTACCGTGAACTACGAAGGTATGATGGATGACGTCAAGGCTGGGGCCACTCTTGTAGTGGACAACGGCACGATGCTCATGAAAATCGAGGAGAAGAATGAGAACAACCTCATCTGTGAAGTTCTTACAGCAGGTAAAGTAGGCAACCGCCGTCACATCAACCTTCCTGGAACTCGCCTTAACCTTCCAGCTCTCACAGCAAAGGATCACGAAGATCTAGCAGTAGCTGTAGAATGTAAGTCAGACTTTATCGCTGGATCATTCGTTCGTGACGCAGCTCACGTAGAAGAGCTCCGCTCCGAGATGGTGAAGCTAGGTGGTAAATCACAAATAATTTCTAAAGTGGAAGATCAAGAAGCGATCAAGAATATCGATGACATCATCGTCGCTTCTGATGTTATCATGATAGCTCGTGGTGATCTCGGGATCGAGGTGCACGTCGAGGAACTTCCTATTATCCAGAGACAAATCGTTAAGCGTTGTCACGTGCTTGGTCGCCGAGTCATCGTGGCTACTCACATGTTGGAGTCGATGATCACGAACCCTACGCCTACACGTGCGGAGGTGACTGACGTTTCTACAGCTGTGTATGAAGAAGCTGACGCTATCATGCTTTCAGGTGAAACTTCTGTAGGTGAGCACCCTATCCGATGTGTAGAAACTCTAGACCGTATCGCTAAGCGTATGGAGCGTGCAGGTTCTATCGGTAATGGTAAACTAGCTGTTCTAGAATCAGACAAGCAAAAGGTGGTGCATGCAGCACTAGTCTTAGCTGACGCGATTCCAGATTCTGAGCTAGTCGTATTCACCCGTAGAGGTGATATGGCTGTAAAGGCAGCGATGCTGAGACCAGAAGCTAACATTCACGCATTTGCATCTACTCCTGAAGTTTGCCGCCAGCTAGCTCTAGCTCGTGGTATTCGCGCTAATACAATTCCATTTTACGATGACCCACTGCACACTATCGACCATGCAGTAGAGTATATGAAAGACAACGGAATGGTAGAGCCAGGTAAAGCACTTATCGTTGTCTCTGACACACTACGAAAGCAAAAGATGGTGGATTCGATCCTGCTCATCTATGCGTAAGCTCAGAGAGTTAGAGGTAGCGCATCCAATACATACACAGGTTCTCTTAGAGAGCCTGTTATTAGCCCCTTTATTGGTGGGAGACCTTAATTCAGGGTCTTCCACCTTTTTTGATCGTAGACTACTAGGCTCTATAGCCCATAAAGGTGATAGTCTAGAGCTTAACTATCGCCAAAAACTAGGGCATCTTTACGAAGATGCACTCAGCTATCTATTAGAAAATGCAGATGGCGATATCCCGATTGATGTCCTTGGCACAGGTGTGCAGATTTTTAATGAGAATAAGATCACCCAAGGAGAATTAGATTACTTACTAAAGGTCGGTGAGAAGATAATTCATCTAGAACTAGCAGTAAAATTCTACCTTATCTATGAGCAAGATGGGCAGATCAAATTCCCAGGTCCTGACCCGCGTGATGACTGGGATAGTAAGCTCAGTAGATTAGAATCTCACCAACTAAAAATGGCATCATCCGAGCACGGCAGAAAATTTCTGCGAGAAATGCATGGAGTTGATGAGGTTGAGGTCCAGCACCTCATCTATGGAAAGATTTTTGATCATTTATCAGAGATAGAAACTAGAGAAATTAAAGTGCTCCCTCGTGCTGTATCTGATCAAATACAGACTTACCCTTGGATCTATATTTCACAGTGGAATGATTACCTAGATTGTGATGAAGCCCGTTTTATCCCCAAGCATCTCTGGCTTGTTACAAATGCTCAATTCAGCAAAGATTCACTAGAAACGCTTTCAATGGTGAAGAAAAATGAATACTTGATATCTATAGCAGAGTATAACTGTTGCCTAATGATCTGGTCGCAAAAATATGAGAGTTCCATATTCTTAGTCCCAGATCATTGGCCAGAGATTCTGTAGAATGATAGTCAGCCTACTTGGCAAAGACCTGTGTGGCGTAGATAGTGCCATCAGTAGGATTTACTAGAATATCAATCCCTGTGTGCGTAAAGTCGCCAAGAATATTAGCAGCATGACCAGGGGAGTTAATCCAGCCATTCACAAATGCAGGGACTACTTGGGCAGTAGCATAGTTTCTTATACCAGCAACGTTCTCACCAAATCTAGTGTAGCCAAGTGCAAATGTCTGGTTACCTCTATTCTGGAAGTTATTATGATTAATTTGGATTGGGTCTGCATTATTAGGAGCACTATCTCTCATAGCGATGTTGTGAGCTGCAGCTATAGCGTCTAAATTATTGTCACGAATGAGTGGAGACAGCCCGTCATTACTATTTCTCTCTGTATTAACACCTGTGGTCACTTCGTTAATAAATGTGGCTTGGTTAGCTACGTTGGCCGCTGAGTTATCGTTCCCTCCATTATTTGCGGAAGCTGATGTGTTAGTCGGATCTGCTGGAGGAGTGACAATGACATTAGAGCCTGTTACATTATCACCGTCACCGTCACTGCTGTCGCAGCTAGTAAAAGCAAATAGTAAACCGAGATTGATCCCTAAATAAATAGGTGAAAGTAGGAGTTTATTTGTGTTTTTCATAATTGTAGCTACAATAGGCAATAGACTAAGCTATGTCAAATAACACCTGAAATCCAATCCATTGCGACTCGATAAATACATCTCCCAGCATCTAAAATGTGGTAGTAAGTCCGCACGAATGCTCATCGCTCAGGGTAAAGTGTGTATAGAGGGTGTTGTAGTTAGGGATAACCTTCAGGAGGTCACAGAGCTTTCTGACGTAATATGTGATGGTAAGGCTATCAATACTCATAAAGCGTATTACATCATGCTCAATAAACCACGAGGCTACGTGAGCGCCACTGTAGATGATGAGCATCAGACAGTTGTCGACTTAATCTCAGAACCTTTCGCTGAGCAGCTTCACATCGCGGGTAGATTAGATAAAGAATCTACCGGACTATTGATACTAACTAACGATGGGATTTGGTCGAAGTTAGTGACAGAGCCTATCATGGAAATTCCCAAGCGCTACTTAGTGACCACAGAGAAGGTCATCATACCAGAAATTAGAGCCCGATTTGCGGAAGGATTTTATTTTGCCTACGAAGACATCACTACGCTCCCTTCAGAGCTAGAAATAATATCTGAATACTCTGCCACAGTAACTATTTATGAAGGTAAATACCATCAGATTAAGCGGATGTTCCATGCAGTAGGAAATAGAATAACTAGCTTACACAGGCTAAGTGTCGGCTGCTTAGAGCTGGATGAATCACTAGATGAGGGGTCATACAGATCTCTAACAGACGTAGAAATAACGGCAACAAAAAGCCTATGCTCAGAATGAACATAGGCTTAAAAATTATTAACTCTATAGCTATTAATTCTATAGGGTATTAACTATAGTTTAGTGACGTTATCGAGTCTCGGATGATTATCTTTAAGGTCATTGATTTTGATCCCCTTATTTTTATTCATCGTATCCATCGCACGGAAGGTAGCTTCCATTCCCCCTATAGCAGCTAGAACATCTTTGGTGTGACCAGTTTCTGAAATAGTGTGCATATTTCTGATAGGAAAGCCGATCGATGTAACAGCACTATCAAATCCTGATAGAGCTGCGGCCATAGCGTCAGTGCCCGTATCTCTGCCAGAGAAGTCCATTTGGTAAGGAATGTCATCAGCCTGACAGGATTCTTCGATGAGAGTGTTTATATATTCGCTAGTGACAGCTCCCTTGGTAATAGAGAATCCCTTGCCCATCGTAAGTGCGTTCATCTTCTGCGCTCCTAGATTTGGAGCGGCATCGTAGTCGTGATTTACATCTGCGCCGATAAGGATGTCTGGCTTCATTTCACCTGCTATAGCCATTGCTCCACGGCGTCCTATTTCCTCGTGCGTAGCGATTGTATAAAGAATACGGATATTCTTCAGCGGTTTCTTCGCAAAGATTCGCGCTAACTCAGCTACTATAAAACAGCCTAAGCCGTTATCAAGGTATGCTCCATAGAATGTATTATCAGTGAATCCCTTTCTTATAGGACGATCTAGAATGATCGGGTCACCAGCACGGATGCCTAGCATCTCGATTTTATCCTTACATTTTTCACCATGCATCTGGAGTTCTAGATAGAGTTGGGTAGGCTTGATTCCTTTGTCGCCAGTGCGCTGTGCAGGCTCTGAGAAATGAATAGCTCCAAGTGCCTCAATAGTTCCCCCTTCGATAAGTCTATAATCACCTGGCTTTTTAGGATCTTGAGAGAAAAGTTTCACCTCGTGACCTATTAGAGTGCAAGGTAGGAAAGAATCACTATTGACCCAGATTTTACCATCAGAGCCAATACTGCGCACCTGAAGGCGGATCTTATCTGCATGTCCTATGATCATCACAGAAGTGCGCTCTTCATCACCGGGATGAGAATCAAGCACGATCCCTGCGTTGCCCTTGAACTGATGCACAGCCCATGACTTAGGTTTAATCTCCTCGAAAAATGGTTTAATAACGCCATAGGACATAGCGGCTTCAAGACCGATCGGGCTAGGAGCTGCTAGGATTTCTCTCATCCATTCAAATTGTTTTGCTGGCATGGCTTTATCCCATGCTGGTTTTGCTTTCTTAGTTGGCATAATAGTAAAATTGTTTACCTAGAGAGGTTGAAGGATGCATTTTTTGAGACAAGAGAAATAACATTTATTTAGCTAAAATGCATCTAGCGTGTTGACCGATTTAAGATATGCCTTAAATATTTAATCATGAACAAACCGACTCCTAGTTTAGCAGACCTCAGAGAAAATTACACCATGGCAGGATTAGATGTGATCGATGTTCATCCTGATCCCATCACTCAATTTCAAAACTGGATGGATCTAGCTATCAGCTCTGACATAGTAGAGCCAAATGCGATGACCTTGGCGACCGCTGATAAGAATGGAATTCCATCATCAAGAATTGTTCTTCTAAAGCATTACGATGAGAAGGGATTCTGTTTCTTCACTAACTACACATCTCGGAAGGGGCAAGACATCGCACAGAACCCACATGCGGCGATAGTGCTTCACTGGAAAGAGCTAGAGCGCCAGATCTGTATCCGTGGAAAAGTAGAAAAAGTGTCCCGCGAAGAGTCGGAAAACTATTTCCACATGCGCCCCCACAAATCTCAGATCGGAGCGGTAGCATCAGAGCAAAGCCATCCTATTGAAAACAGAAGAGCACTCGAAGATAGAGAGCAAGAGCTGTTAGAGAAATACCCAGAAGGGACAACAGTGCCACTACCTGATTTCTGGGGAGGCTTCCGCATCATCCCCGAGTATATCGAATTCTGGCAGGGACGCCCTAGCAGACTCCATGATCGTATCGTTTATACATTAAATAAAAATGGTGACTGGGAGCTCAATCGTCTATGCCCTTAAATATCCCATACAACTCCCTAAGCTCATTATTGGACAAAATAGAATGTGGTATTAAACTATAACTCTATCACAAATAAAATGAAATTTATGAAAAGACATTGGATCAAGTTAGTTGTAGTTGCAGGCATAGCTGCATTTGGGTTTACAGGATTAAATAGCTGCACATCAGTTCCAGAGGGAATTAAACCAGTCACTGGATTTAACCAGCAAAAGTATCTTGGTAAGTGGTACGAGATAGCCCGTTTAGACCACAGATTCGAAAGAGGTCTGAGTAATGTTAGCGCTGAATACTCTGTCAAAGATGGTGGTGGTATTAAAGTTCTAAACCGTGGTTATGAAGATGAAAAGGGAGAATGGAGTGAAGCGGAAGGCAAAGCATATTTCGTTGATTCACCTGACAAGGCGCATCTCAAAGTATCCTTCTTCGGACCATTCTACGGCTCCTACGTAGTATTCGAACTAGATGGAGACTACCAATACTCCTACGTCACAGGAAACTCCCGAGACTACCTCTGGTTCCTCTCGCGCACGCCGACTATCACTGCAGAGCAGAAGCAAGCATTCCTGAAAAAGACAAAGGACCTCGGCTTTGATACCGACGCCCTTATATTTGTAGATCAGGAAAAGAATGTGAAGTAAGTTCTTTTTAGCTCATGCCTGCGGCGTTAGACAGGATTATAAAGAATTTCACTTGGGTTGTAATTCTGTTAATTCTGAAAAATTTTGATAATTCTGTCTAAAGTATAGTCAGTGTAGACTCCTTACTTCTTATTCTTAAATCTATAGTGAGAAACAAACCATTCCTCACCTTCTCTGAATCCCCATAGCTCGGCGCATGCCATGTAGAAGCAGCGCCAGTAGACCCACCATTTTACAGACTGGTGCTTTCCGTAGGTTTCTTCGATGAGTGGATAGAGAGTTTCTTTGTTGGCATCCATGCGGTCTAACCATGCATTACTCGTGCGTTCATAATGGCTGCCGTTTACTTGCCAGTGGTCATCGATAGCTAGGTGGTCTTGGAAGTAGAGTAGCAGGTCATCGCTCGGCATTTGTCCGCCGGTGAAGAAATATTTACTCATCCAGTCGTCATCGCTCTCAATCTCGTAGTGATAGGAAGTATCCTTGTGGGTGAAAATGTGGACGAAGAGTGTGCCGTCTGGCTTCAGCCAGTTACTCACACGCTCTAACAGAAGTTGATAGTTCTTCATGTGCTCGAACATTTCTACAGAGACAACACGGTCAAATACGCTTTCACCTACGCCTTCGAAATCAATCATGTTGACTGTCTTAATAGTGACGTTATTTAGTCCGCGATCTTCTAGCTGAGAATTGATAAATTCTCTCTGAGTATTAGAGTTCGAAATAGCGGTGATCTCTGAGTTCGGATAGTGCTTCGCCATCCAGAGTGTGAGAGATCCCCAGCCGCAACCGAGTTCCAAAATACGGTCGCCATCTTTGAGGGCTGCACGTTCACAAGTGAGCTTAAGCATACGAGCTTCTGTGACTTCGATATCATCGCTAGTCTCACCATCTTTCCAGTAACCTGAACTATATTTTAAATGTGGTCCTAGGCAACCTTGGAAGAATTTAGTTGGCAATTCGTAGTGCTGTTCATTCGCTTCATCAGTAGCTATAGCGAGTGGGCTATTTTTTAGATCTTCTACATGCTTCATGAGTCCAGCTTGTCTGTCTTCGCAGTGGTCTGGGCGGACTTTTTCGAGTGTTTTAAGCAGTCGCTTACGGATTCCGTAGCGGATGAGTTTATCGGGGATACGGTCGTTTTCTAGCCAGTCGTTAATGTCTAATTTCATGATGATTTTTTAGGTTGTTTTTTGAACCAGGGCACGAAGGCGCTAGTGGTTTGTTGATATTTACGGTAGGCATCGCCCTTGCTTTTGAGCGATGATTTTTCGGCAGGGGGAATGCCGGAGACTTTGGTGAGAAGGATGATCATTAGGATGGGAGCGTGCATAGTGTAGACGCCTCCAGAAGATCCACAGGCGAATAGATAGATTCCAACCCAAATAACTGCTTCAAAGAAGTAGTTAGGGTGGCGGCTATAATTCCATAATCCGACTTCGCAGATCTCCTTATTGGTATTCATTTTCTTAAATTTATTCAACTGGCTATCGGAAATACTTTCACCAATTAGACCAATTATAAAGACGCCCAATCCGATGAATTCTATAATAGATAATGCTGATCCATTTTTGGCTGAGTAGTAGAAGGGGAGTGAGAGCAGGAATACCAGAGTGGCATTAATGAGGAATACGGCGAGGAAATTACGGTCTGCTTTCTCTGGTCCCCAATGATCACGAAGGCTCTTGTAACGCGGGTCTTCATCTGGGTGGTGAGAGTAGATGCGCTTAGCAAGATGAAGCCCAAGCCTCAGCGACCAGACTAATGCCATAGAGAGTAGTAGCCCTTTCCTAAGTAGAACAGCATCAAAGGTAATAAGGTAGATAACAACAGGCACAGGCAAAGAGAGGGCCCACATTGCATCTACGATACTGACGTTTTTTATCTTTACAGAAATGAGCCAACCTACCATGAATATGACCGCTAAAATTATAGCTACAGTAATTAATAAGTTCATGCTGACTGCTCCTTAGTTAGATTTTTTCTAGCCTGATATTTTTTTAGAATACGTAAAAATATGAAGTAAAATAAGACAGCAAACCAAGGTGTAATGAGTGCCCAAGCTTCGATTCCATAGAGTGCAGTCATCCCAAAGTCTTTTGCAAATTGAGTCGGATCTGCTTTAAATTTACTAAGTAGTTCAGGAATACTAAAAGGGATGTTTTCTACACCATTCAGGTTTTCACCGGTTCGGATAAACACGAGAATAAGTCCGACATGAAGGGCGTAGAAAAGCGATTTGAATAAGATTAAAAATGGTATGTTTAGCTTTAAAATATAGCCGACAATCACACTCAGAATATTAGTCGTCCCTAGCACGGGAAAGGCAGAGATGACAGGTGCGACTGCCATCGTGAGTGCTACTTTCTCCACGGATGTTCCTTTAGTCAGCTGCTTCTTTATAGGTTTAACTACCAGCCGATTCCATATTCTACGGAATCTACTAGGAGATTTATTTTCTGTGAGATCTTGTGACAAGGCTATCGTAGGAGACACTGTTTTTAGCGTGCAGGCACGAGTTTTTCGTTATTAGGCTTTGTATAGATAGCTTGTACTACGCTGATGTTTCTGGTAGCAAAGCCTGCTTCACAATACTTGAGATAGTAATTCCATTTACGGATGAATGTCTCACTGAAGCCCTGTTTTCTTACAGTAGGGAGTTGCTCATTGAAGCGATCATACCATTCTGATAGTGTGCGAGCATAGTCTAGTCCCATATCGTCTACTTGGAATGTGGTGAGTTCACCAGTCTGCTTCATCACCTGATTAAGTCGACCCAGAGAGATGAGGAGTGAGCCTGGGAAAATGTGTCTTTGGATAAAGTCTACACCTCGTTTTAGCTGGTCATAGCGGCAATCAGGAACGGTAATCATCTGTAGTCCTAGGGCACCTTCAGGTTTGAGTAGCTCATTACATTTCTTGAAATATCCTGGTAAAAATTTATCACCAACAGCCTCTAACATTTCTATAGAAACGATGTGGTCAAACTTACCCTCAATCTCACGGTAGTCTTGTAACACGAGATTTACCTTATCGCTGAGACTTGCATCTTTCACACGTTGGACTGCGTAGTTGAGTTGCTCTTGAGAAATAGTTACACCCTTGATGCTGACGCCGTAGTTTTTAGCAGCATGGCAGGCGAATCCTCCCCAGCCACAGCCGATTTCTAGAACTTCATCGCCCTCTTTGAGTTGGAGTTTACGGCAGAGTGCGTCGTATTTTTCAAATTGAGATTCTTCCAGAGTACAGTCTTCCGAAGTGAAGATGCCGCTAGAATAAGTCATGGATGGATCGAGGAATAACTTATAGAATTCGTTACCTAAGTCGTAGTGCTCAGAGATGTTTTTCTTGCTAGTACGGATCGTGTTTGCACGTGCGGCATGGAAAAGTTTGTTGAGGAACTTAAGCTTGTTCACTGCCTTCAGTTTACCAGATGAAGCTTTAGCACCCATCTTGATATTCATGTTACGGACAAACCATGTGATGACTGCTTTGATGTCTGGTGTGTCCCAGATTTTTTCCATGTAGGCTTCTCCCATTCCTACATTTCCATAAGCGACACAGCGTCGGAAAAATTCCTTGTCGTCATTCAGCTGGATCTCGGCTTCTACAGCATGACCTGCTTCTCCATATTGCTGAGATGTGCCATCGCTATAGCGTAGCACTAAACCGCCCTGAGGCATAGAGGTGAAGAGTTTTTGAATGATTTTTTGTTGCCATCCGTAGTTGGTTTTTAAGGGGGAGTCTAGTGTGGTAGAGGACATATTATTTTTCTGTTAGAGAGTGATGAGGTCGGATTACCTGAGTTTGTTGGTGCGCAGTTTTGCGCTTATTTGAAATAGGAAATTTGCGTATCCACATGAGCAATGCATGCCAATGGATCAGGAATATAATACGCATTGTGAGTAATGGATAGCGGAAAAGATACCAGACTAGTCTGGAGGTAGTGATCGGCTTCTGGTGTCCACGAATAGTGCTCACAAGGACGATGCCTTCGTCGTCGAGATCATTGATATTGACCGACCACTTTTCATTACGCGTACCTATCTGGAAATCGAATTGATCGTCGATTTTTGAAAAGGGAGAAACGTAGAAATCTTTAGCAGTTTCACGTCTGAACCAATCGCGTTTATCTTTGGTGTCTATCAGGAACATTTTCTTTTCAAGGAAAGTGTTTCCTACTTCCGCTACTGTTGCTAGGGCAGTGCCATTTTCATCTTCTAGGTAGTAAAAAGAAACGGGGTTAAACTGATAACCGAAGATTCTAGGGAAGGTCTGCAAGATGTAGCGAGAGACTTTACTGGTGTCGAAATCCTGCTCTTCTAGAAATGCAATGAGCTTCTTTTTAATCGATGTGTAGCCCTGACCTAGATAGTCCTCGTCCTTTATCGCGTAGAGGTTCAAGCTGTTTCTGCTGAATAGCCAATGCTTGTCTGCCAACTCATCTAGCTCATCTAAATCGAGCGATAACATGAAGACAGAATAAGAGAACTGACGCTTTACAGGCTTCAGTCTCTTATGATAAATCTTGCATTGGTAGAGAGACGAATTCATTTCCAGACATCTCTTCCTAGTAGAGTTTCGCAGAGGTTGACTGCTGAGAGTAGACCATCTTCATGGAAGCCATAGCGTTGCCAAGCTCCACAGTAAAAGGTGTTGGTTTTCTGCTGTCCTAGTGCATGCAGAGCGGGGATTTTCTTCTGCGCTTCGATAGCTGCTAGATCGAAGAGTGGGTGTTGGTAATCAATGGTTCTGAGGACATTTTTAGGAGTCGTTTCAGGATTGATCGAGACAAAGTAGTTTTCATTTTTCGAAACGCCTTGGAGTGAATTCATCCAATAAACTGTCGAGCTAGTGAGTCCTGATCCTGACTCGGTGATACGATAGTTCCATGATGCCCAGCAGGGCTTGTTCTTCGGCATCACACTAGTGTCGGTGTGCATGACTGCTAGGTTTAGCTGATATTGGAAAGCGGAGAGAATTTCGATTTCAGAGTCGGTAGGGTCAGAAAGTAGCTTTAGCGAATCATCTCCATGGGTAGCCAAAATTACTTGATCATAGACCGCAGAACCATTCTTGCTGATCACTCTAACAGATCCATTTTCTCTGACGATGGAAGTCACTGGATTATTGATCTGAATACGGTCTTTAAATGGCTGAATGACCTTAGCTACGTAGTTTTTAGCTCCACCGCACACAGTGCGCCATTGCTTACGTTTATCTACAGCTAGGAAGCCATGATTTTTCCAAAATCGCATGAGAGTGATTGCAGGAAATTTCTCGATCTTCTCAGGTGGGCTAGACCATACCGCAGATGCCATTGGCACGAGATACCAGCGGAGAAAATTTTCACCATAGCCACGATGCTCGACATATTCTCTGAGTGTCATGTGATGTAGAGATTCATTTTCTATATCCTCAAGAGCATCTGAATTGAAGCTCTTGATTTTAAAGAGCATTTTCCAGAATTTGAGGTTGAAAATATTCTTACGCTGACCGAAAATCTCATTAAGTTTACCGCCATTAAATTCTAACCCATCAGGGAAATGGTTGACACTGAAAGACATGCTAGTCTCTTTAGTCTCCACTCCGAGTTCTTTAAAAAGTCGTGTAAGGTGAGGATAAGTGTCCTCATTATAAACCATGAATCCCGTATCGATTGGGATGTCTTTATCACCTTCTTTAACAGTGACTGTGTTGGTGTGTCCACCTATGTAGTCGTTCGCTTCATAAAGTGTTAGATCTGCTTCATCTTTAAGAAAGTGAGCACAGCCTAAGCCAGAAATTCCTAAACCGATGATAGCGATAGAGGGTTTTTTATCTGTGGATGTCGTTGAAGATTTCATCAGAGAATTAATGTTTATGATCTTCTAACAGTTCTTTAGGAACTCTCTTAAGATCCTTAATGAGACCGATCATTGACATGAATTTTAAGCCGTAATAAGTAATATCTATCTCCCACCAGCGGAAACCTTGACGTGTGCTATGCGGATAACGGTGGTGGTTATTATGCCAGCCTTCACCTAGAGTAATAAATGCGAGGATTAAGCTGTTTTTAGAGTCATCCTTAGTTTTAAAACGCTGCTTTCCCCATACATGTGCCATCGAATTAATCATTAACGTGCCATGAAGTAAGAACACAGTGCTGACAAAAAACGTCCAGACGAAGAATTGCCCTGCGGTGACTCCTAATGTAGGGTAAACAGTTTCTAAAAAGTAACCAATTCCATACACCACGATACCATAGATCACTGGCACTAGTTGATCGAAGCGGTTGAGAAAGACGAGTTCAGGAAATTTGGAGAGGTCCTTAATACGTTTGTAATCAGTAGGGAAATTACGTTTACAAGTAATCCAACCGATGTGTGACCACCAGAAACCTTGAACTCCTGGTGAGTGAAGATCTTCTTCAGTGTCTGAGTGCTGGTGATGGTGGCGGTGATTTGCTGCCCACCACAGTGCGCCGCGTTGCATCGAAGTATTTCCCCACACTGCTATGATGAACTGCATCACGCGTCCTGTCTTGAAAGTGCGGTGAGAGAAGTAGCGATGGTAGAATCCAGTGATGGCGAACATTCTCACAATGTAGAGAATGACGGCAGCGATTACTGCTGTGGGACTCCACCCTACCCAGATGAGTAAAATGAGCCCTGCGTGGAGGATAATGAACGGAATACAGCGTTCCCAATCTACTTTCGCCTCAAGCTCTTTTGGGTTCTTGATTGTATTATAATCAGAATCCAACCAGTGCTTGAACATATCGGCAACTCTAGAAGATGTAGATGTTTTATGGGAGTTCATATAGGTTAAAATTGTTATTAGAGGCGTTTTTTAATCATACGAATACCACCACCTATAATTGGTACATGTTCGAACATGCCGCTGACTGAATCCCAATAATCTTGATGTAACACTGCTTTACCTTGCTGGTCAAATACTACGTAAGTAATGCCAATTGATTCTATTTCTTTGCCACTAGCAAGCTTAGGTGCTGAGAATTTCATCGTCCAGCGGATGTAGTGACCTTGATCTGTGGATGCGATATCTTCGATCTCCACTGAGTAAGTATTCATCGTCTCCGAGGTTTTCAGGAAATGTTCCTTTATTTCCTCTCGGTTGTGGAGAGATTTAAGTGTATCATTGAGGTAAGCATCTTTGGAATACACATTTGCAACTTCCTTTTCGATATACTCTGCTGATCCTATACCCTGTAAAAATTCAGTGAATCGATCAAGCGCTGCTTTGGTTTCGGCTTCAGATAGGTTGACTGACTTAGTCTGGGCTAGTTTCTCTGATTTAACTTTGTGAAATGTCTGTGATTGTTGGTTCATCGTTGTGTTTTGGCTACATCCAGTAATACAAAAGATGCCGATGCATAGGCTGAAACCTATCCATCCCACCCAAGGGAATACTGATTTAAATATTGATCGTTTCTTCTGAGGTCGCTCACTCATATATTTAATGAACGCTATTAGATTGGAAATGGATGCAACTATTTATCTTCAGAGCATAGAATATAATTTTTCAATAGTTTCTGAAAAAATAGTCATTTCTATTTGATGGAGATTAATAGCTAGTCTATACTTCGCAAATGAAAAGCAAAAATATTCTCATCGTAGGTGGAAACAGTGGCATAGGGGCAGTTCTGGTAGAAAAATTTGTAGCAAACGGTGACTCAGTTCATTTAGCGCTTAGGCAGCCATCAGCAGTAGCTCAGCCAGTTGCAAGCATCCAAGAATATGATGCTCTTCATAAAAATGAATCTCAGCTCCAGATGCCCGAGAGTCTAGACGCTTTGATATATTGCCCAGGTTCTATTCAGCTCAAACCTTTCCATCGCACAGACGATACTCAGATGCTAAACGATATGGAAGTTAATGCTTTTGGAGCTGCTCGTATGATACAGGCTGCATTACCAGCACTTAAAAAATCTACTCTAGCAGGTGGTGCCTCGGTAGTCCTATTTTCCTCAGTTGCTGCTCAAACCGGTTTGGCATTTCATTCATCTATCAGTATGGCAAAGGCTGCTGTGGAAGGTCTCACGCTCAGTCTAGCCAGCGAATTAGCGCCTAATAATATAAGGGTAAATACTATCGCTCCATCACTCACCGACACTCCGCTAGCATCCATGTTATTAAACTCAGATGCTAAACGTGAAGCCGCTGGTAGTAGGCACCCTCTTAAGCGAGTCGGCACAGCAAATGGAGTCGCAGGTATGGTAAACTATCTCATCAGTGAAGATGCGGCATTCGTGACAGGGCAGATAATGAAGCTAGATGGCGGACTAAGTTCACTCCGATAAATGATGTTAGAAAATACATCTAAAACTGTATTAGTTACAGGAGCTAATGGCTATATAGGAATGCGCTTGCTACGCACTCTTGCGGAAAATGGGCATCATGTCATAGCGGTGGTACGAAATAAGAATCGTCTCAGGGAGGCATTAGTAGAGTCACTCGGTGATCAACTTACCATTATAGAAGCGGACTTAAATGACGAAGAACTACCTGAAATAAAACTTAATGTAGACGCCGCCTACTACCTGCTCCACTCCATGACATCAGAGGGAGACTTCATGGAAAAAGAAGCTCAATGTGCTAACAATTTCGTGGAATGGGTGAAAGGCACAGGATGTAGACAAATCGTCTACCTTGGAGCCCTAATGCCTGAAAATGTTGAGGGTGATGACCTCTCAAAACACCTTAAGTCCCGAGAGATAGTACATGAAATCTTAGAAGCATCTGAGATGCCTCTCACTACACTACGCGCTTCTATTATTGTAGGCAGCGGCAGTGCTAGCTTTGAGATGATTCGTGATTTGGTAGAGAAATTACCTATATTGATTACCCCTAAATGGGTCAATACAATGTGTCAGCCGATAGCGATTCGTAATATGATTCACTATTTAGTGGAGGTAATTCAAAATGAAGCATGTCTAGGACAAGATTACGATGTGGGGGGGCCTGAGCAACTAACCTACCGCGATATGCTCCTACGTTATGCGAAAATTCGTAAGCTTAAGAGACTGATCATTCCCGTGCCGTTTTTTAGCCCTAAACTATCTTCCCATTGGCTTCAGCTTCTTACCGCAACTAACTATTACCTAGCTAGAAACCTAGTAGACAGCCTAAGTATGAAGACTGTCTGTAGTGACAATGAGATCACTAAAGTCATTCCTCAAACTCTACTTACTTACGATGAAGCTATCGAGAAGGCATTCTCTAAAATAGCCCAAAATTTAGTGCCGTCCACATGGTATGGTTCACTAGTGAGCGGCTCTCTAACCCATAAACAGCTACTCAATGTAGAAGTGCCTACTCATGGAGTATATGTGGACGAGCGTTCAAGAGAACTTGGCGTAAGCAAGGAAGAATGTATCGACGCCATCTGGAGTCTTGGCGGTAAATCAGGCTGGCCGTCAATGCACTGGGCTTGGATGATTCGTGGTATGCTGGACAAGATGTTGGGAGGCATAGGGATGCGCAGAGGCAGGCGACACCCTACGGATTTGAGCAACGGAGATGCACTAGATTTCTGGAGAGTCATCATGGCTGACCGTGAGCAGGGGAGGCTTATCCTCTATGCAGAAATGAAACTCCCAGGAGAAGCTTGGCTGGAATATTCTATAGAAGAAAATGAACTGCATCAGAAAGCAACATTTCGCCCTACGGGATTAATGGGAAGGCTCTACTGGATCAGCGTTTATCCGCTCCATCTCATCATATTCCCGCAGATGAACAAACGTCTAGCCAATGGCTGGAAAGATAGAAAATCATAATGAAGCTAGGACTAATTTACCCACACCAACTTTTCGAAAAGCATCCGGTGATAGAGCAAAGCGATGAGCAGTATCTTGTCGCAGACTCTATCATCATAGGAGGAGATGAAGAATGGCCACTGAAACCTCACGCTCAGAAACTTCTGCTGCACATCGCATCCATGCGAGCTTATGCAGAGCGGTTTTCGCTTAAATTGGTGATGTCTCTAGATGAGATTAAGCTAGAGAAATATTCTGAGACCGTAGTCTGTAGACTATTCGATGATATTTTAGAAAGGCGATTACGAGCGAAGTTTGAGACATTTACAGAACTAGAATCACCCGGATTCGTAACGCCTAAAGAATGGGGAGAGAGCTTTTTTAATACGGATAAGAAGCCATTCATGAAGACCTTCTACGAAGCCCAGCGAAAGCGCATGGACATCCTAATAGATCCTAATGGAGATCCCACTGGCGGACGCTGGAGCTATGATGATGAAAATAGGAAGAAGTTCCCATTAAAAGAAACACCACCTGAAGAGCCAGATTTTAAAGCTACTAAAAAAGAGCAAGATTATATCACTGAGGCAAAGAAAGAGATTAAAAAAATGAAACTGGAGACGGTCGGGGATGATAAAAAATTCCGCTATCCTATTACTCATAAAGCCGCTAGAAAATGGTTAGAGGATTTTCTTCTCACTAGGTTTGATCGCTTCGGGACTTATGAAGATGCGATTTCCCACCGCAGTAAGTTTCTCTACCATTCAGTGCTCACTCCAATGTTAAACGCAGGGCTTTTAACTCCACTAGAGATTGTAGACAGAGCATTAGAAGTAGCAGAAGAAAGAGACATTGAGATTAATAACCTGGAAGGGTTCATAAGGCAGATTATCGGCTGGAGGGAGTTCATGAGTATCATGTATCTGAAACATGGGCGCTATCTGAGAACGCAGAACTTCTGGGAGTTTAAGGACTCGATGCCCAATTCTATTTACAAGCTAAAGACAGGAATTCCACCTGTAGATGACGTTCTAGAAAAAGTGAATCAAGAAGGTTATGGACACCATATCGAGCGCCTTATGATCATGGGGAACTTCTTCATGCTGTTACGTATCAAGCCAGACGATGTATTCCAATGGTTCTCCGAATTCTTCGTAGATGCCTACGACTGGGTGATGGTGCCAAATGTTTACGGCATGAGCCAGTTCAGCGATGGAGGACTCATGGTGACAAAACCCTATATCAGCGGATCGAACTACATCCGCAAGATGTCTGACTACAAAGCGGGTGATTGGTGCGATGTCTGGGATGCTCTCTTTTGGAGTTTTATCGATGACCATAGAGATTATTTCTCCAAACAATATAGAATGAAAATGATGGTGAGCCATTTAGTAAAAATGGGAGGTGAAAAGCTAGCTCAGCATCATAATGTGGCAGCGGATTATAGAAAGAAGCTTCAAGATGGTGGGTTTCTGGGAGATGATTTAGAACTGCTATAAATATTTTTTAAGAAAAGAAACAGCCAGTGCATCCAAAACGAAATCTTTTTCGTTTTAAGATTGATGACACAAGCATTAACACCTTCTATCTTCATAAAGCTTTTCATAGAAAACCTTTGTTTAGAAAGTAAGCTCATGGAAGAAGAGAATAATAAAACTACTGAAATTGATGATTCAGCTGCTGTAGCAAAGTTGCTAGGGCGTGTTGCTAATCATGATAAGTCAGCGTTTAGTGAATTGTATAAGACTCACTCAGGTATGCTCATGTCCGTGATTCAGGCGGTGTTAAAAGACATTGCTGAATCTGAGGACATTCTTCAGGATTCGTTCATCACGATTTGGAATAAAGCTGAAATGTATCAATCGCATCTTGGAAATCCTACAAGTTGGATGATAACGATTGCTAAAAATAAAGCCTATGACCGTTACCGTAAATTGGTGCGCAAGACCGAGGGCATGAAAGTGCTCAAAGAAAATATGGTCAAACCGACTACTGTACTACCTCCCAAGCTAGACAACGAAAAGTTAGCTCAAGGATTTAATGATCTTAATACAGATCAGAAGGAAGCTATAGAGCTTGTTTTCTATCAGGGATACACTCAGCAAGAAGCTGCGGAGAAGCTAGACGCTCCGCTGGGAACAGTGAAGGCAAGAATCCGTAGAGGGTTGCTCAAACTTAAACAAATAATTTCTAACAATTAACGACATCTATATTATGGAAAAAGATCAAATACAAGATATGGCAGTCGAATATGCTACTGAGGGACTCAGTGCTGAACACAAGGTAGTATACGACATGTGGGTCATTTCAGCCAGTGATGCTGATAAGCAAGTTTTTTCAGATATGATAGATACCTGTGCCGAACTTTCGATTCAAGGCTTAGCTGATACAGCGGTCTCTGGTCACGTGAAAGAGAAGATTTTAAAGAGTGTAGAAACGCTGGGAACTACTGCACCTATCGTAAGAATGATTCCTAAAGAAGATCAGGAATGGATCAACCTACCTATCAGAGGAGCGAAGATGAGTGAACTCTCAGCTCGGAAAGAAGACGGTTTTGCAATGACCATGATCGAAATCACTGCCGGTTCAGAATTTCCCGAGCATGATCACCACGGTGTAGAAATGGCTTATATTTTAGAGGGCGATCTCGAAGCTGACGGAGTGATTTTACATGCAGGAGACTTCCTGCGTGCAGATGCAGGCTCTCACCACGGTAAACATTTTTCACCTAATGGCTGCCGTGCACTTATCGTCACTGCAAATGAGAATTATCATCACAAGACGGTGAAAGCTCTAGACTCAGTCCAGAAAGTTTACCGTAAAGTGAAGAATGTTTTCGCTAAATCATCTTAAAAACTACTTTTTTCTCGAACTCTCCCAACCCACCTGGCCGTAAGCATGAGTTGTAAAAAAGTAATTTATAAAGGAAGCATTTGTGCTCTCATTTTTTCTGCTGGTATAGTTTCTAACAGCTGCAGTCCGGCTAGTAATACTGCCGCCGCTGAAAAGCAGATTAAAGTAGGATACAAGAGCTCTAAGGATATTGTGTTTACTCCCGAAGCCTGGCCAGAAGATGTAAAAGGAGATCTATACCAGCCAAGAATAGTGGGGAAATCTCCCGTTGTTTTATTAGTACACGGTGGCGGATGGGCTGAGAATGATAACCGTTACCAGATGACTGGGATAGCTAAAACCTTAGCCAAAAGAGGCTACACGGTCTTCAATGTAACCTACAGATTAGCACCCCAATATAATTTTCCTGCACCAGTCGATGACCTATACCAAGCTATCAAATATCTGAAGAAAAATGAGCAAGTGCTGAATATAGATATGAATCGCCTAGGGGTCTTCGGCTACTCAGCTGGAGGACATCTCGCTGAATTAGTAGCTATGCGAGATATGCCTAATGGTGTGAAAATCAAAGCTGTCGTCGCTGGAGGAACACCACACTTTATGAGAGTCGACCCAGACTTCCACATGGTGAAAGCTCTCATCGGAAAATCATTCGATGAAGATCCAACACCTTATTACAAAGCGACCCCAGTAGATCAAGTGACGTCAAATTTCCCCCCAGTCTTTATCTACCACGGAGCTGAAGACCAACTCGTCCCTACTCTGCATGTGCACAAGTGGGTCAAGCGTCTAGAAGAGCTTAATGTGGAGTATGAACTCTACTGGGTGAAAGGTAGAGGTCACATTGGCACTTTCCTATTGCCAAGCCAGTCTATCAATAAGTCGATAGAGTTTTTCGATAAAAAGCTTTAGAGTCTCCCCTTGATCGTCGCTTACTTTTGGAAGTAGTAGAGAAATAATATTTATCTTAATTCTCTGAATCATTAGAATATGAGACTATTTCCCAATTATTCTTGAGGTCTTGTTCTAACGTGCTTATCTACAAGGTGAAAAGGTGGAAATGCTTTAGTGTAGATCACAGATTTTGGCTTAAGCTTACTACGTCAATTTGTAAGTATGCGAATAGTAGGAACACGTTTTTAAAAGCAAATAACATCTATACTTTTGTTTGGAACTACTTAGAATTAAGCTTGTGTTATCTTAGTATTGTAGCTAAAAAGACTGTCCGCTAAGTGGGAATATTCAACTTAGCTATATATTCAAAACGTGACCCATGAAACTAGCTAGTTTACTAACAGAGCAGCAAATCATCCTTAATATGAAGGCTGATGAGCACTGGGCTGCGATTGTTGAACTTGTAGAAAGTCTCGATAAACAAGGGCTGCTGGTAGGTGAAGAGAAAGATGCAGTTCTTATAGCCCTTCAGAAAAGAGAGGATCAGACTAGTACTGGAATCGGCTCTGGCGTAGCAATTCCTCACGCATTTTCAGATAAGATTGAGAATGTAGTCGCTATGTTTGGACGTTCTGAAGAAGGCATCGAATTTGAAGCATTAGATAATGCACCTGTTAAATTCATTTTGCTCTTCATAGTGCCTAAAAAAGACTATCATCTGCACCTTCAGACACTGGCAGCTATTGCTAAAATGTTTAATAATTGCGAGATTAGAAAACAACTAGAGCAAGCTACTTCGGCTGCCAAGGTTCTAGAAATCCTAGACTCTAATCCATCTAGACCACAAGGTGGGCGGGTGACTCAGAGGCTATACTAAAAGTAATAAGCTTCTTATTTATCAGATCTACTTTGATCAACTCTAATACTTCTCTGTACCCCAATATAAAATTTCATGACTCTCCAAGCTAAGCTCCAATCTAAAATCGTTAGTGCGTTTCAATCACTAGGTCTCGAACTACCTGAAGGATTTAACCCAGAAGTAGCGATCTCTACGGACGTCCGCCATGGTGACTATCAAGCAAATGCAGCCATGGCACTAGCCAAGCGCATGAGAATGAACCCACGTGAACTGGCTACCCAGGTAGTCGATGCTCTCCATAGTGAAGGTGTAGATGAGCTAGCGACACTGGAAATAGCTGGGCCTGGATTTATCAACTTCCGTATCCTCAAGTCTGCTTGGTCAGAGAAAGTAGAAAGCCTCCTCAGAGATGAGCGTCATGGTGTGCTGGCTGCTGATTCTCCAGAGAATATAGTCGTAGATTTTTCCGCTCCGAATGTGGCTAAGCCGATGCACGTAGGACACATTCGGTCTACGATCATTGGTGACTCACTATCGCGAATTTCTAGATTCTTAGGGCACAATGTTATTACTGATAATCATATAGGTGACTGGGGCACTCAGTTCGGTATGGTCATCTACGGTTGGAAAAACCTTATCAATAAAGATGCTCTAAAAGCAGATCCTCTGCAAGAACTACTCCGCATCTATCGTGAGGTTAATAAACTCTGCAAAGTAGATGAAACCATACTTGAAACTTGTAAAGGTGAGCTCGTAAAACTTCAGCAAGGTGACGCCACCAATCTGGAAATCTGGAACGAGTGCGTAGACGTGTCTAAATTAGGTCTCAATGCAATCTACGACCGTCTTGATGTAAGTTTCGATCACTGGCTCGGCGAAAGCTTTTACAACGGTCAGCTAGCTCCTTTAACAGCAACTCTTGAAGCTACTGGTGACGCCAGTCTAAGCGATGGCGCACTCTGCGTATTTTCTAATAACGAGCTCCCTCCTAAGCAAGACCCGTTTAAAGAAAAGCGTGATGGTGAGTGGTCGGATCTTCCGATGATTGTTCGTAAAGCTGATGGCGCATCGAACTACGCTACTACAGACATTGCCACGGTAGACTATCGTCTTAATGAATGGAATGCAGATAAGATCTGGTATGTGGTAGACGCCCGTCAGGCGCTACACTTCCGCCAGTTATTTGATATATCTCAACGTCGTGGCTGTAAGGCTGAACTCACACACGTGACCTTCGGAACTATCTTAGGTAAAGACGGAAAGCCTCTGAAGACACGTGATGGCGACCTGCCTCAGCTCGCGAATGTGCTTAACGATGCAGTTGAGCAATCTAGAAAAGTCATTGAAGAAAAAAGTTCAGATCTTCCAGCTGATGAAAAGGAACAACTAGCGGAGGCTATCGGTGTAGGCTCAGTGAAATTCACCGAACTATCGCATAACCGCAACTCCGACTACGTCTTTGATCTAGAGAAGATGGTAGCCCTCCAGGGTGACACTGCGCCATATTTACAATACAGTAATGTTCGCTGTAAATCCATCTTCAGAAAGCTAGAAGAAACAGTAGATTTCTCTTCTATCAAACCAGAGATAGAAGAAGAAGGGGAGATCAACCTCAGTCGCATGCTCTCACGCTACGGAGAAATCTTACCAAATGTGCTAGATGATCTTCGCCCTAACATCTTAGCTAACTACCTCATCGAACTAGCCCGAAGCTTCCATAGCTTTTTCGAAGCCTGCCCAGTGATCCAGAGCCAAGGTAATACTCGTCTCACGCGCCTGGCTCTCTGCGAACTCACCAGCAGAATACTCTCACACGGTCTCAGTCTCTTAGGTATTAAAACACCTAACAGAATGTAATAGACTTGAGACTAGATCCAGCTCTCGTCAAATTCAGTAGAGTAGCATTTCATCACCGACTTGATCATCGCTCTACCACTCTGCTCTTCATCAAGAAGAATATGGTTTATGCCTGCTTTTTCGTAGGCGTGTAGGTCAGCCTTAAATTTACATCTGGCATACATTAGGATATCAGGTTTCTTCTCTCTAGCTAGACCAGCAGCTGCTACTGCTAGATCTTTATCTGGGAATGTCAGAGCGATCCCACGCGCCTTTTTAATAGCAACTAGATCGAGAGATTCAGGATCTTTTGCATCACCGAAAAGCGCCATGTGACCAGTAGCGATAAGATGCTTCACTGTCTTCGGGTTTAGCTCCAAGATGACGACTGGGATATGGTGAGCCTCTAGATTGTGGTGCAGATTTTGTCCCACAGGACCATAGCCACAGATGATCACATGTTCCTCTAAGTGGCTGATCTGATCTTGGATAGAGAGCGAGCGTTCATGGGCAGATTTAATCTCATGTTTACGGTGTCTCACTCTATCGGAAAATGGAAGCATGAGCTTCATGAGGCTAGGTACAACACTCATACTGAGCGCAGTACTGGCTAGGATGATTTGCTCCCAGTTGTTAGTGAAAAACTCAAAGTCCATTGCGCGGTTTAGAATGACAATAGAGAACTCACCTGTGCTACATAGTGCTGCACTCACGATCATTGCGCGTCCAGTCTGGAGACCTGCTAGTCTGGCTGAAAAAATAACTACCAAGCCTTTAAGTAGAATCAAGCCCAGTGAAATAATCGATATAATCAGCCAGTTATCCATCACGACACTGAGGTCTATCAATAGACCCACAGAGACGAAGAAGATGGTAAGGAATAGGTCCTTAAATGGGAGGACATCAGACAACACACGGTGAGAATAAATAGACTCACTCACTACCACACCAGCAGCAAAAGCACCTAATGCGGGACTTAGACCGAGCACTCCACTCACCATAGCCACTGCAGCACACAGTCCTATGACAGTTACAGTAAACAGCTCTCTACTATTAGTCTGTGCCACAGCATCAAGTATCTGCGGAAGACCGTATTTACTAATAACCAACATTCCAACAGTGAATGAAATTCCTTTGAACAATGCTCCTGTTAGACTCACACTATCACCACCCGAACTACTAGTTATAGCAGGGACTAGAATCATAAATAAAATTGCCGCAAGATCCTGAAAAATAGCTATCCCCAGAGTTGTTTTACCCTGTGGACTTTCTGGCAAACCTAGATCCTGAAAGGTCTTCAAGCTTACCGCGGTAGAGGAAAGACTCACCATGAACCCTAGGATAAGCGACATTTCCCAACTAAGATTAAATGCTAGTCCGAGTAACACAGTCACCAAGAGACAAAGTATCACCTGCACACCTCCACCCATAAGAAACGCTCGCTTCAGAGCCTTAAGTTCACCAATAGAAAATTCAATACCAATCGTGAATAGTAGTAAGACGATACCTACCTCAGACAAGGAATGAACTAGACCTACATCAGCAACTCCAGCCCACTCCAGCGCACCACTATTAGAGAGAATTAGTCCGCATAAAAAATATCCTACGAGTAACGACTGCCTAAAACGACTAAACAGCAAAGACACCACCACTACCGAACTGAGTACTAGGGTAAGAAGTGTGAAAAACGGAGGTACTGCAACTCCAGCGGCAAGAGTATGAAGAAGATTCTCGAAATAAGTCATGTGGATGAACAATACTTAATCGGTTTTAATAAGAAGATCAAGAAAGCAACTCTCCAAATATTGTCTCATAGGAACTCAGTGTTTTGATTAAATTGATGTATTAGAAATTCTAATGATCTGCTCATGGCTTCTCATAGATAAATAGGAATGTTAAATACACTAACAGCTTTATCTGTTAGGAAAGGAACTGATGTGTCCATGAGTCCCATATAAATTACTAGAATTACCACGATATTTGGTTTCTGCCGCGATGAATATCTAAGCTCTTTAACCTGCCAGATATTAATTAAGGATTAATCAACGGGTCGCGAATGATTACCCACCCTTCTTGGTCAGCAGTAGCGGTGACTCGGAGTGCTTTTATTTTTTGAGGTTTACCGAATATTATCACTCCTTCACCTTGAGTGATGGGGACTCCAGATAGCCATGTAGTGCCATCAGTTGAGTATTCTAATGTACCAGTTTTTAAAATGTCATCATCAGAGCCTGGTTTGCCAGTAGGTAGGATGATTTTATTTGTGTTAAAGGCTGTGGTGAATCTCAGTGTCCAAGTATCACCTTTAAAGATCTTACGGTTCGAGTGGAAATAAGTCTCGGGCATGTAATCTGATAGATTACCAGTGTTTCTATTCATATAGTGAGTGACATTAGTTAGCACTGAGAATGGAGGCTCTTGATACTCTGATTTATCAAACATGACGTTTCCCTGTGAGTCATTTCCATTGATGCCGCTGACTACTATATTTACCTTATATTTTAAATTTGGATTAGTGCCGAGTAGGTTGAACTTTAGCCTAGTGATTTGATTTTCAAAGAGGAGATTGTTAGAGAAGGGCTTTGCAAAATATTTAAAGCTTCCTTGTGAAATATAGGCTGAGTGGATCTTCAGATTATGAGCTCCTTTTATCCGCTGGAGATCTGCGAACCATATACCATCAGAATCTATCGTTACAGGATAGCTGAGTAAGGTTGGCTTTAGGGTTGAAATATTGGCTTCTGTCCATTCTCCCAAGGGTAGTCGAATCGCACCACCTTCTATTTTCGAGAGCCTACCGTTATTAGTGAGCGTTCTAAATTTTAGAGTCTTTAGCTGCTCTACAGAAAAAGTTTCTCCTCTGTAAATGGTCGACTCAGTAGTGGGTTCTGATCCATCAATAGTATAAACCGTAGTGCTTACAGAGTATGCCGGCTGGATAGAGATACCTCCACGATTTAGCACTCCCATGGGAGGCTTAACTCTGTATTTCACATCTAAGGTGTCTAGGTAGGATAGATGGAGACCTAGGCGTTGGTAGAAGTCTGACCAGAGACGCTGATTTTGATCTGTCCAGCCTACCTCTGCTGTGGCGCTAGCTCTCGGCCAGAATTTATAATCTGCCTCATCAGGAGTGATTACATATTCAGTCCAGAGATTGCATTGCACACCTTTGATAAATTTCTGCTGTGAGCTAGTAAGCTTTCCAGTCATGAGGGGGTCCCAGTTATAAGCTCTCTCCGTGTCTAAAACTCCTGACGTCAAAGGGCCAGTCTCACTGTGACCGGGGTATAGCTTATCAAGATAGCAATGTCGGGCTGGAGCCATTACCGTAGGGTGTCCTTTTCTGGCAGCATCTAGACCAGTTTCTACAGAGTTCCGTGCCATGATAGCGGTATTTTTAGAAAGTCTACCACCACGCATGATTTCATTCCAGCCCATCATCTCTTTGCCGTGTTTTTTGATAATACCTTCGAGGCTGAGATTGAAATACACCTGTAGGTCAGAGACGTTTTTCATCCCTTTTTTCTGCATGAATGCTCTATGCTCAGGAGATTTTTTCCATATATTATGGTCTATCTCATGACCTCCAATATGGATATATTGATTGGGGAAAAGTGATGCTACTTCTTCGATTATTTTATCGAGCATGAGGTAGTTTTCCTCACGCACTACAGAGATTACATTTTTTACAACTTCTTTGCCCTCATCAGAAGTCAGTCTCACATCAGGATATGCTGTGCAGAGTGCTAAACTATGACCGGGAAGATTTATTTCAGGGATAATTGTGATGTGTCTTTCCGCTGCATAAGCCACGATTTCTTTAATATCTTCTTGTGTGTAGAAGCCTCCATATTTTGGATTGTCTTGGTCTTTTACTATTTGATCGCGTTCTGGAGTTCGCATCTCAGTATCTTCACCATGCCAGGCTCCAACAGTAGTGAGTTTAGGGTAGCTTTTGATTTGGATTCTCCAGCCTTCATCGTCTGTTAGATGCCAGTGAAACACATTCATCTTGTGAGCAGCCATTGTATCTAACAGATGCTTCACGTAATCTTTACCATAGAAGTGACGAGCCTCATCTAGCATAAGTCCACGCGATGCAAAACGTGGTGAATCTTTTATGATGCAGCTATCAATACTCCAATTAGTTGCATTAGACCTAATCATCTGTAGTAGAGTCTGAGTAGCATAGAATGCACCGATTTCACTGTTACTAGTGACAGTGATTCGACCTCCGTTAACATTGATAGTGTAAGATTGGTCGTTGGCAACATCTCCTGTTTTTTTGAATACAAGGTTAGGTGAATCTGCTCCTATTACTGATGGAATATTGAACTGTCGATTTAGGGACTTGCTGAAGATACGTGTAAATGCTTCTGAGAAAGCTGGGTCACTCTGAATCTGTAGCGAATCAAAAACTACAGCTGGAGTATTCATACTACTGTAGTTGTTCGTCTTCGGGATTAAAGGGGGCTGTGAAGGCGGAGCTGGAAATGCTGTAGCAGTACTAATTAATAAAGTCAGAGTTAGGGCGCAGATAGATTTCATAAAAGTAGATGAGATAGAATAGTACTTATGATCATCTTCTACGAGAATGGGGTCAAGAGGAAAAGAATCAGCCGGATATTAAATCATGCTTCTATGTGGTGTATGAGCATCTATTTCTAGATCCTATCTTTCTACTGGCGAAAGCAGAATTAGCCATTAGCGTGTGGCTATGGAAAAAAGAAGATTAGGTAAAAGTGGTATGGTGGTGAGCGTGATAGGGCTTGGGACGATGACCTTCGGCACTCAAGCAGATAAGGAAGAAAGCTACAAAATCATGGATGCCGCAGTAGAAGGTGGGATAGATTTCTTTGACGCTGCAGAGCTCTATCCTATACCAGCAAGTAAGGAACTAGCTGGTCTAACAGAAGAGTGGATAGGTAGCTGGATACGTGATCAGGGGATTAAGCGTGAGTCCCTCATACTAGCCAGTAAAGTAGCTGGACCTGCACACGGATGGTTTAATCCTCCTGTTAGATCTGACAAGTCAGCGGTAGATGGATTCACTATCCGCCGAGCACTTGAGGGGAGTCTGAAGCGCATGAAGACTGACTACATAGACCTCTATCAAGTTCATTGGCCAGATAGCGGGATGCGTGCGTTGGATGCTATTGAAACACTAGATAATCTCGTCCGTGAAGGCAAAATCCGTGCTTATGGAGTATCTAATGAAACATGCTACGGTCTCATGAAGTGGCTCTCAGCGGCGGATGCAGAGGGATTAAAAAGAGCGGATACCATTCAGAATAATTTCTCAGTAAACAACCGCCGATTCGAAGATGAACTAGGTGCTTGTTGTCTAGGCGAAGGCGTTAGTTCGCTGCCTTATTCACCTCTTGGTGGCGGAGTTCTGGCTGGTAAATACGGCAAAGGCGCTACACCTAAAGGAGCTAGATTTTCAGAGTATTTAAAGGGTAATGAGCGGCAACTTCTGATGGCATCAAGATTCGTCAATGAGAATACTCTCGCTAACACCGAAGCTATTCACACTATTGCTGAGCGCGAGGGGATAGACCCAGTTACCTTTGCTATCGCATGGAGTAAGCAGCATGAATTCGTAGCTTCCACACTGATAGGAGTCAGTAAACTGGATCAATTAGCTGCTCACATTGCCGCTGCGGAAGTGACCATCAGCTCTGAGGTGATGAAGGAAATCGATGAGCTAAATAAATTAAATCTTTATCCTATGGGTTAGTGATCTCTAAAGAGAGTATTTTAAATCTTACGGAAGTGTGCTAGTGGTGAGGCATGTTAAGGATGATTAGATGTGTATTACAGGGCTTTTTAATGAGTGTATTTATGATCAGCACATTAGCTGCTCAGGAAAACGATAAGTTGAAGGTCGGTGTGAGCGGGAGTAAGCCGTTTGTGGTTCAAGAGGGCGAGAGTGTCAGTGGGCTATCAGTAGATATCTGGGAAAAGATGGCTCTCAAGACTGGAGAAGGATTTGAGTATAAGCAGATATCTAGTGTGAAGGATGGCCTAGCGCAGCTTGCCACTGGTGAGGTAGATGTTCTTGTAGGACCTATTAGTATCACAGCAGATAGGCAGCAAAAATTTGAGTTCACACAGCCGTATTTTAATTCGAGTCTAGGTATTGTTTCTAAAGATGTAGGTCCAACGATCTGGGATAGGGTGAAGCCTTTTTTCAGTAAGACATTTTTTGTCGCTATTGGAGCCTTCATGATCATACTTGGAATAGTAGGTTTCCTAGTCTGGGTGGTAGAGCGTAAGACCTCAGATGGACCATTTAGCGAAGGTCCAGTCAAAGGCTTGGGGAATGGAATTTGGCTTGCACTCGTGACGATGACTACCGTGGGCTATGGTGATTTAGCTCCTCGTACGGTCATGGGTAGAATCGTATTAGGAGGATGGATGGTGGTGGCATTAGTGTCAGCTACTTCTCTGTTAGCTGGTCTAGCTGGGACGATTGCAATGTCCTCTGGAAATGGCGTTAAAATAGAAGTTGCTGGGGATCTAGATGGCGAACGTGTAGCTGTAGTTAGAGACAGTCCCAGTGTGGAATTTGTCAGTAGGCATGAAGGTCAAAAGGTTTATACAGAAAGTTTAGATGCATCGATGAATCTGTTAAAAAATGATGAAGTCAGTGCAGTGGTATTTGATCGTCCCCAGATGCGTTATTATTTAGAAAAAAACCCTATTGAGGGAGCGAATGTTTCTTTAAAAAAATACCGTCCTCAAGGATATGGCTTCGTCTTCAAAAAGGGAGATTCTAGGGCGGATAAGTATAATCTCATACTTCTAACTCTCCAAGAAGAAGGCGCTCTTAGTGAGGTAGAAGATGACTGGCTTCCCAAAGTTACCGAGTAGAGAAAAATAAATCATTTTTTTACTCTAACAATATGAATTGAAATCCACTTGACCTTCCTAAAAGCGGGCTCATATTATGAAAAATAATCTATTAACACATAATATCATGATCCATCCAAAACTAGCAGACGCACTCAACGCCCAAATCGCACAGGAACTCACCGCTTCATATAGCTATCTGGGAATGTCCACATACTTTGACGAACAAAGTCTAGATGGATTTGCTAGCTGGATGCTGAATCAGCATAATGAAGAACAGGAGCATGCTATGAAATTGCTTACTTATCTACAAGACCGTGGCGGTAGTGTTTCACTAGCTGCGATTCCTAGCCCTAGAGTTACTTTTTCAACGCCTCTAGAAGTTTTCAAGATCTCTCTAGAGATGGAGTGTGAGAATACCAAATCAATCAATGAACTCTATGAACTAGCGCTCAAATTAAACGACCACGCTACCAAGAGTCACCTCCAGTGGTTTCTTGATGAGCAAGTGGAAGAAGAAAAAAGCATGGAAGACGTGATCGCTCTGTTAGAGCGTATAGGTGATGACACTGCTGGGCTTCTCTACATGGACGATAAGTTAGGTCAGCGTAAGGCTGAGGAAGAGTAGTTAGTTGTGCCTTTGGCAGAGTTATGCTCCTAAATGACAAACTCTAACAGTAACGTCTGGATAGAGGTATAAAAGTGATTACGTATGACTGCGGCTCGGACATCTGAGTCGAGGTCATCAAGATCTTCTTCTGTCGTTATATCATCCACTTTACTGAGATCGTGTTGATGCTCCAGAGAGAGGCGTGCTTGGTTGACGGTGCCATACCATGTCATAGCATCTTCTTTACTTATAAATATAGATCCAGCGTGATCTTCATCCCTTGGAGCTGCAGATATAGCACGTGATACGAATGTGATCTGGTCGTTGAATTGAGTGACAATGTCTGGGACTACAAATTCTTTCCAATCATCATTCTGCACCATCCTAGAAGAAATCTGATCGTAGAGCGGGGGACCAGGAAGGTTAGTTGCATCAGCACAGATGAGCTCCAGAATCATCCAGTCTGTTAATGAGTCAGCATCGATCCGGAGACCGCCGTCTAGTGTGGGTGCCATTGTCATGATTATTTAATCCTCTTTTTCCATCGAGGCATTTAACTGATACGAGTGGAGTTGCTGAACATAAAATTCAGCTTTTTCTTTTTCGCCAGACCATACGAGTGAACGTCCTTTTTGGTGGACTTGCATCATGAGCGCGGTAGCTTTTTCGTCAGAGTAGCCGAATACCTTTTTAAAAATAGTAGTCACGTATTGCATCAGATTCACAGGGTCATCATAGACGATGACTGTCCAAGGCATCGCTAGTTGTGTGTTCTTTTTGGTTTGTGTCTCTGTTGCCATAGGGTGAAGAGTTGGGGATAGTAATATTCTAGAGCATCGTTGGGATAGCATCTAGCAGTTTTTTCGTGTAGGCATGCTCAGGCTGATTGAACACACGCTCACCATCACCATATTCTACGATTTTTCCTTTATACATGACGGCGATATTATCTGCTAAATAGCGCACTACTGAGAGGTCGTGCGAAATGAAGATCATCGTGAGATCGAGTTCATCTCTTAGCTTGAGAAGTAAGTTTAGAATCTGAGATTGGATCGATACGTCGAGAGCAGATACTGGCTCGTCTGCAATGATAAGCTTCGGTTCCGGAGCCAGAGCTCTGGCAATTGCAATACGCTGTCTCTGACCACCTGAAAACTCATGTGGATACTTCTTCATGAAGGATGGATTCAGACCGACTCGCTCCATCAGAGCGACTACAGCCTCCATCAGATCACTCCTATTCTTAGCTAGCTGAGGATTGCGCTGAGTAAGGGCTTCAGAGAGAGTAGAGTAGATGGTCATGCGTGGATTTAGCGATGCATAGGGATCTTGGAAGATCATCTGAAAATCTAGCCTACGTTTACGGACTTCACCACTACTTAGTTTACTCAGATTCTCGCCTTCTAATATGATATCTCCAGAGGTGGAAGGGATCAACTGCATGATAGTGCGGGAGAGTGTGGACTTGCCACAACCTGACTCACCAACGAGCCCTAGAATCTCACCTTTTTTTATCGATAGCGTGATTCCGTCTACTGCCTTTACGGAGTCCACTTGCTTTTGGATCAAGAGACCCTCTTTGATAGGGAAATGAGTTTTTACGTCTTGGAGATCTAGGAACATAGGATTAGTAGAAATAAGTTATTTAGTAACTACGTGCCCAGATAGCTCTGGCTTTCGTTGGGGTTCCAGTGAGTAAACAGGGAGCTTCTTCGCCATCTTGTTGGTCAATTGGGAAGCAGCGGATTGATATCTTGTGCTTCTTGCTGAGTTCCTCTTCTTGCTCATTAGAGCCTGCCCATGCAGTGGTGAGCCAGCCTGGTTGGTCGTTCTCCGTCCAGTGCTTTTCAAAAGCTCCTAAGTTGCCACAATCTGCGATATTTTCGTCTCTGAAATCGATCGCTCTTTGGAGCAGAGTATTTTGAATCTCTTGGAGGATTTCGGTGCAGTCTTGGAGGAAGCTCTCCTTGTCCATGAAGTGCTTTTCAAAGGCGTCTTCATCTCTGCGCTGGAGGCAGACTTTGCGGTTCTCTAGATCACGTGGACCGATTTCGATTCTTATCGGAGCGCCCTTCTTTACCCATTCCCATTTCTTAGCTCCGCCACCGAGATCGCGTTTATCTACATGGACGCGGAGAGGCTCACCGTGGAAATCTTTGTGGCGGAGAGTTGTCGCCAGCGCTTCACAGGCATCAATTATCGCATCACGAGTGTCATCCTTAGGAGTCACAGGTATGATGATGACTTGCTGTGATGCGACACGTGGTGGACAGATGAGCCCATCATCATCAGAGTGTGCCATGATTAATGTTCCAATGAGACGTGTGGATACACCCCAAGATGTTGTCCATGCTAGTTGCTGAGAATTATCTCTGCCTGTAAATGAAATGTCTTGTGCCTTAGAGAAATTTTGTCCTAAAAAATGCGAAGTTCCAGCTTGGATCGCCTTTTTATCCTGCACCATAGCCTCTACTGTTAGAGTCATGTCAGCACCAGGGAATCGCTCCACCTCAGACTTCTCACCTGGGATTACTGGGATAGCCATGTGGTTTGTAATAAAGTCAGTGTAGATACCGTGCATCAAGCGGGTTTCCTCTATAGCTTCTTCCTTCGTTTCATGTGCAGTGTGTCCTTCCTGCCATAGGAATTCTGCAGTACGTAGGAATAAACGTGTGCGCATTTCCCAGCGCATTACATTTGCCCACTGATTAATAAGTAGTGGAAGATCACGGTAAGAAGTAGTCCAGCGGGAGAATGCAGCTCCGATGATAGTTTCAGATGTAGGGCGGATCACGTAAGGTTCTGTTAATTTTCCGCTAGGGACCATCTTAGTAGAGCCATCTTCCTGCTTCTGTGCTTCAAGTCTGTGATGAGTGACGACCGCGCATTCTGTAGCAAATCCCTCTGCATGCTCCGCTTCCTTTTCCAGATAAGCGAGTGGAATTAGTAGTGGGAAGTAGGCGTTCTGGTGGCCTGTTCTCTTGAAATATTTATCGAGCTGATGCTGAATATTTTCCCACAATGCATAACCCCACGGCTTGATCACCATGCAGCCTCGCGTCTCTGAGTTCTCAGCCATATCAGCGGCTTTGATCACTTGTTGATACCATTCAGGGAAGTCTTCGGATCTTGTTGGTGAGATCGCATTCTTTGGTTGCTTTGCCATAGCGTGAGTGAAGAGATAAATCTCGAATCTGAAAAGCGTAAAGTGAGCTTAATCGCAATGTTCATACAATGAACCGAAGTATATCAAATGTTTTGCAAATGTTATTGCTTACAGTAAATGATCATAACTATCTCGGTAATCTACTTATCTATAGACGATCTAGGGCTCTAAGCGGACGTATTCAGATCTAAATAAATCAAGTGAATGGTAATTTAATACGTTTTATCTCGCCAAACCTTGGTGGGGTACTCTAATTTTTTAGATAAATATTATCTATTATGAAACAGACTCATCTTATTAAACGTATATTGGCAGTTTCACTCGGCATCATTTTTATGCAGAGCGGTCTGAGCGCACAGGCATATAAAATCGAACTCGATAAGCCTGAGATTGAGAAGCTGCCTTCACCAGACCTTGGCGGGAGTATCGGGAATAAGTCATTCAAGCCTAAAGACTGGATGGAAATAGAAGTTAAGTTTAAAGTCATCGTCCCGCCTAAAGATGCGGACAAGATTAAGTTCGTAGATAAAGTTACTGTGAAATGGTACGTTGCAACTAAAACTCCAGATGGAGGAAGACAGTTGATCCTCCTGGAAAAGGAAGTAAATCACGTTAATGTTCCAGTTGGTGAAGACGTCTTCACATCCATCTACCTCTCGCCATCAGCGATCATGCGGTTGACAGGTAGTGACAGAGTTTCTAAAGGCGATGTAGAAAACGTAGGTGGAGAAATCCGCGTCAACGGCAGCGAAGCCTATGGCAAATCAGGCTTTTTTACTATGAAAAGTAAGCCAATGTGGTGGAACAGCGGTAAACTTTCACGTTACGATAAGATCCCTGTTCGTAATAAAAACGAAACTCCTTTTAAAAATCTCTGGTATGATCGATATGCCGAAATCGAAGTAGAAAAATAGTAAATACCTTATTCTGTAAAAACGTCCTCCATGCTTTTAGAGATATACCTATAAATCTCTACATTATTTTAATTCATTTAAACATTCACTAAACTATTAATTATATGGCTGACCCAAAGTCTATCATAGCACTCAACATTGGCTCACAGCGTCTCACTATCGCAGAGCTAGGCACCACTAATAATGGTGGTCTAGTTCTCAAGAAGTATGACTCTACAAATATCCTAGCAGATCCATCTCAGGAGATGACCAGGTTACCTCAGATCCGTGTGGCAATTAACGAACTCGTCACTAGACTTGGTGTTTCTAAAGATAGAGTAAATTACGCTATCTCTGGTCAGTCAGTCTTCACCAGATTCGTTCAGCTACCAGCTCTAGATGACGACGACATCGAGCAGCTCGTCACATTCGAAGCTCAGCAACACGTTCCTTTTCCTATCAACGAAGTCGTTTGGGACTGGCAGTTACTCAGCTCAGTAGGCGGACAGCATGAAGTAGTGTTAGTCGCGATCAAAGCAGACGCTCTAGATGATCTCAATGACTGTGTAGTCGATGCAGGTCTAATTACTAACGAAGTTGATGCGTCTCCAATGGCACTAGCCAACGCATTTCTATATAACTACAGCGACCTTGAAGAGTCTGCTCTTCTGATCGATATCGGAGCTCGTACTAGTAACCTCATCTATAAAGATGGAGCTAAAATCTTCACAAGAACAATAGCCATCGGTGGTGCTACAGTTACTGCTGCGATTGCTAAAGAATACGGAGTGCCATTTATTGAAGCTGAATCTCAGAAAGTAAGTAATGGACTTGTTTCACTCGACACACGACACACCTCTGGACTTGATGAACTCACAGCAGCCCTTGGAACATGTATCAGAACGGCACTCAACAGAATGCCTGCTGAGATAGCTAGAACTACTAATTTTTTCCGCAGTCAGCATGAAGGCTCCGCTCCTAAGCGCGTTCTTCTAGCTGGTGCAGGCGCTAATATGCCGATGATCGCTGACTTCTTCCAAGAGAAGCTCCGAATCCCTGCAGAATTCTTTAACCCATTGAGAAAAGTATCTGTCGGCAAAGGGGTCGATGTGGATAAGGTATCAGTAGAAGCTCACCTGCTCGGTGAAATCATCGGACTAGGTCTTCGCCAAGTCGGCAAGACTAAGCTAGATATCGACCTCGTTCCAGAAGTAGTCGAAGAACAACGTGCAGATGCCAAGCGCCGTCCGAAAGTAGTAGCTGCTGCAGCTATAGCTATTGTGACATGTGCCGCATACGCATTCACTGGCTTTACCGCCAAGAGTGCCGTCATTAAAGAAGAAAAAGCAGCTCAGACTGCACTCAATGGAGTGAAGCAATATTCAGTCCCTATGGACAAGCAGAAAAAGAATGCTGAAACTGTAGGAGCTATCGTAAGTCTCTATGGAGAGGCTGTCCAGGGCAGAACAGTCTGGCTGGAAATCATGAATGATGTGAATACTCACTTTACAACACCTGAAATGTGGATTGTAGACTTTGAGCCTCTTGTGAACTTCGACCCTCTTGAAGATAAGCAAAACCCTTATATAGATAATGACTACATGGGTAAGGAATACGGCAAAGGGGCCCTATCTAAGCTAAACCTAGAGCCTAAAACACTGGCCAATGGGCAAAAAAATAGAAATTATGTGCCATCAGCAATTAACGCGATTCGCATCAAAGGCTTCCGCCGCAGTGCTAGTAACCAAATCGTGATTGATCGTTTATCACACATTCTCAAGGAGTCTAACTACTTCACCTTGGCAAAGCCTCTAGTAGGCAAGAAAAAGAATAGTGATGATGACGTCTTCAGAATTGGCGAACTTATCATCGAAAGCGAAACAGCAATGGCTGAGGGCAAAGTAGCCGCTCCATTCACTATCATTTTACCACTAACTAATCCTATAACTGTCGAATAAAGATCATGAGCTGGATTCAAGAAAATAAATTTACCGCCGGAGTACTCGGTGCCGCAGTAGTCGTATCAGGAGTTCTATTCTACCTAGGATATAGCGCTAGATCAGAAGCAGAGCAAATCAGAGAGGCATCAAATACCGCTGTCGCGAAGACAAATGCCCTCAAGCGTAATCAGCCGTTCCCATCTGCTGAGAATCAACAACTAGTAATCACGAAAGTGGCTAACTTTACGCAAGAAGCACTGGGCTTCCAGGCAAGCCTGCTAGCATTCCGCCCAGAGGAATTACCTAACTTATCTGAGAGCGCCTTTGGAACAAAAGTCAGTGAGCACAGAGAGCTTCTATCTAGATACTACAGAGAAAAAGGCGTAGCATTACGTGAAGGAGGTAAAGGCGTAGCATTCGGGCTCGAAGATTACGCTGGAGGTAAACTACCTAGGGGTGAAGCCACAAGAGTTCTAAACTACGAGCGTAAGGCTCTGGAGTGGATGTTCAAAAAACTAGCTGATGCAGGACCAGATAGCCTTGACAATGTTTACCGGACTCAAGTTTTAGAAGAAAAAGCCGCTGCTCCAACTAAAGGTAGAAGTAGAAAGAAGAGCCGCAAATCTAACCGATCTGCCAAGGTGGAATCAGTCTATCGAGCAATGCCTATCGAGGTGACATTTACAGGCACCGAGAAAGCACTCAAAGAATTTCTTAAAGAACTGAGTAATGCTGAAGAGTATTTCTTCATCACCCGTTCAGTAAAAATACGTAACTTAGAAGTTGAATCACCTGACCTCAATGAAGGTGAATTCAAAGCCGCTCCAGCAGCAATTAATGGATTCGGTGGTGAAGGTTTCGAAGTCCTGCAAGAAACTGGTAAGCCGATACTCAAGCAGGTGACAGGCACAGAGAAAATCAAAGTACACCTTAAGCTAGACCTAGCACTATTTAAAGAAGCCAATGAAGTTACTTTCCCTGGCGCTGATAAACTTAAAAAGAAAGCATCTAAAGAAGTGGTGCCAGCTACTCCCGCAGCACCAGCTGAACCTGTAAAATAACAACACTCTAAACAAACGATACTATGTCTTGGTTAAAAGAAAATTATGAAAAAGCTGCGCTTGGTGGTGCAGCAGTGATCGCACTAGGTGTTGGCTCTCTGATCCTCACTAGCGATGCAGGTGAAGTCAAAGATGAGCAAAATCCTACTCGTGTTAATACATTCGAAGTCCCTGAAAAGTCTATCTTGGACGAAAATGTGACTGCTCTGGATAAGACAGGCGTAGTCCAATTTCAGCAGCATCTAGAAACAGATGTGAACAGCTTCATCGCTTACCCTATCTATGGAGTGAAAGGCACAGCGGGGCTTGTAGAGCTAGACCCAGACACATTGTTCGAAGGTATCAAGCTCTCATGGTGGAAAAGCTTTGAGATGGATGACTACCAGTTCGATGGAGCTGCGATGAAGGATAATGACTCAGACGGCTTCACTAACAAGGAAGAGCACGATGCAGAGACAAGCCCAGTAGATGCTAAGAACCATCCAGATTTAATTAAGAAGTTACAGCTTGTTGACTCCAAAAAGACTCAATACCGAATTCAATGGTCCAGAGTTGATGATAACCGCGCAAACATGACATTTACACTCAAGAGGACATCATTCGATATCTGCGGAGTGGGAGATACGTTCCCTACTAATGGGCAACCAAAAGAATTTCTCAATCGTTTTAAATTAAAATCTAAAGGAAAAGGTCCAAACCCAACTACTAATTCTGAGGAAGAATTCTATGAGATAGAGGACACTAAGAAACCTGGTGTTATTCATAAAATGTGGAGATCTGACGGACCTAGACGTTTTCTCGACTGGACAGCTCAGTTCAAGCTAAATACTCCAGACGGAGGTGAAGCCTTTGAAGTTCCAGAAGGTGGAGAATTCTCACTCCCTTATAAAGAAGGAGGCAAGGGCTATAAATTCAAACTTGATAACAAGCGTGACACAAAGCAGAAAAAGATAGAGAGACTAGATATCGAAGGTGCAGACGGAGTCGTTCCTTTGGGATTAGCACCGATAGTGCCTGAGGAGAAAGAAGCTCCAGCTCCTGCTGCACCCGCTGTACCTGAAGCAGCAGCATCAGAAACTAAGGTTATATTCTAATAATCTAACAAATTCTAACAAAAGTGGGCTGATCTACGCTGTTTATGCCCGATTATTTCAATTATTTTACAAAAAACAAAAAATAAACTTCACAACCCTACCATAAATAGAAGAAAGTAAACTCAATCATGGAAAATACACCTACGCACCGATCCAGTAAAAAAGCTGCCGCTCTCATGGCAGTAGCTGTTGTCATGCCGCTAGGCCTAAGTACTATAGCGAATGCACAGGGAAGCCTCGTGCAGCAAGAAATCGCAAGACGTACAGCAGCAGTAGCAGACGCAGACACAGCAATCATAGCAGGCAGAGCAGCCTACACTAAAAAGAATTATGAGGAAGCAGTTTCTCAATATCGTAAAGCAATCAATCTTTTGCCTCAAGGTCCTATCGCAGCAGATAGAAGACAGTCCTACATGGGGCATCTTGTAGACGGCTCCATAGCACTTTCTACACAATACCGTAGAACAGGAAGGTATGACGAAGCGAGAGAGCTTCTTAATAGCATCATCGCTAAAGATCCTGGTAATGTCCTCGCGATCAAGCAGCTAGAATACCTTGATGATCCTATCAGAACCAGCCCAACACTTACTTACGAGCACGTTCAGAACGTCGAGAAAGTAAGAAAGCTACTTTACCGTGGTGAGAGCTACTATAATCAAGCTCAGTTTGATAATGCAATGAGCGAGTATAAAGAGATACTTCGTGTAGACCCATACAATAAGGCAGCACGTCGTGGTATGGAGAAAGTAAACGCAGCTAAAAGTGACTATTACCGTGCGGCATATGACCAAACTAGAGCGCAAATGCTCATGGAGGTCGACGCAGCATGGGAGACATCTATTCCTCCGACACTTCGCGTTACTGATAACGGGAATAATGTAGATCTTCTAGAAACTGAAAATCCAGCACTTTACTTAAGACGTAAACTTCAGAGAATACAGCTAGAAACTGTTGAGTTTACAGCAGATACAACTGTGAGGCAGGCGATTAACTTCCTCCGTCTCCGTGCTCGTGAGCTAGATGTTGATGAATTAGACGCAACCAAAAGAGGCCTTAACTTCGTATTCCGTGATAGAGGTGTAAAAGGTGCTCAAGGTGGTCTTGATGGTCTCGACGACGAACAAGATGCAGGTGCAGGATTTGGCGATTCAGACAAGATTGAGAACATCAAACTAGGTGAACTCAACCTTCGTAACGTCCCACTTGAGGAAGCTCTTAAACAAATTTGCCAGAAGACTGGCCTTCGTTACAAAGTAGAGAACTACTCAGTAGTGCTACTCAGAGCGACAGATGTAGATGATTCTGAGATGTACACTCGCACATTCCGTGTTCCACCAGATTTCAAGAACCTCATCAAAGATGAAGGTGGCGCTGGTGGTGGCGGAGGTGGAGACCCATTCGACGAAGGTGGTGGTGGAGCTGTTGCAGAAAAGAGCATACAAGAGCTACTATCCAAGTCAGGCATTCCATTCCCTGAAGGTTCATCAGCAATCTTCAGTAGAGCGCGTTCTGTTCTTACAGTGCGTAATACAGCTAACAATTTAGACATCATTGAAAACTTGGTAGAGAACCTTAAGGGTCTCAAGCCTAAGCAGATCAAGATGATGACCAAGTTTGTGGAAATTAAGCAAGAGAACACTGATGAACTCGGCTTTGACTGGATCATCTCACCATTCGGTCTTACTGGTAACTCAATGTTCCTAGGTGGTGGCACCATTGGTAATGGTACTCCTCGTGTATCAAGCGATTTTGGTAATTCTCCAGGAGGAGTAGCGATCGCAGGTCTTCCTAATATTGCTAACCAGAACGTTTCTAACATTGCTACTGGAAGCTTAAGAAGTGGTGACACTGCTATCACTCGTGACAGCATAGATGCATTTCTAAATAATCCTAACAGAACTGCTCAAAATAGCAGTGTTTCTCCAGGTATACTCTCTCTTACTGGTCTGTTCTCAGATGGTCAGGTGCAGATGATTATGCGTGGACTAGCTCAGAAAAAAGGTTCTGATGTTATGACTGCTCCGAGCATCGTTTCTCGCTCAGGTGAGAAAGCGACTATTGAGATCATCCGTGAATTTATTTACCCAACTGAATACGAGCCACCAGAACTTCCTAACGCAGTTCAGGTAGGTGGAGGAAATAATGATGATGGTGGCGGTCAGGGTGCTAATGTCTTCCCTGTTACTCCAGCTACTCCAACAGCATTCGAGACACGTAACACAGGTGTAACTTTAGAAGTTGAGCCTACTCTTGGTGATGATGGCTATACCATCGATCTTCGTTTCGCTCCAGAGATTGTCGAGTTCGAAGGATTTATAAACTACGGATCACCGATTCAGACACCAGCTACTGATGCTCTTGGTAACCCTATCATTGTTACGATTACAGAGAACAGAATCGAAATGCCAGTATTCTCCACACGTCGTGTGAATACCGCACTCACTATCTATGACGGTCACACAGTGGCAGTAGGTGGACTCATGAGGGAAGATGTTCAGAATGTAGAAGATAAAGTTCCAATACTCGGTGACCTACCACTTGTAGGACGCTTGTTCCAGTCTAAGTCTGAGAACCACATTAAGAGTAATCTTATCATCTTTGTAACAGCTCACATCATCGATGCGACAGGACAACGCGTTCAGCAGAGCAGCGTTATCTCGGATGATGGCGGTGGCGGTGGCGGTGGTGCAGAAGGAGGCACAGGTGCACTCCTTCCTACTATCGGCAACTAATTACTAGCTGACAAAATACACTTTGCAAAGCGGGATCGATTCACTTCGATTCCGCTTTTTTGTCTAAAATTAATGCGTGTGTTCTTCCAGATAGTTAGTTAAAAATAGGAATGAAATCATTCGGTCTAACAGGTGGCATAGCTACCGGTAAGTCAACAGTAGCAAAAATGATGAAGCAAGCTGATTCTAAGCTAGTGCTTTTCGATGCTGATGAATGTGTTCGTAGTTTGTATCAAAATGAAAAAGTGCTCTCAGAGGTCGCCAACCTGTTTGGGTTTGAATCATTAAATTCAGATGGAGGGTTAGATCGTAAATTCATGAGAGAGGTCGTTTTTTCTGATGAGATGATGAAGGAGAGATTACAAGATCTCATTCATCCGATGGTGAGAAAAGAATGTCTTGCAATGCTAGCACACGCCAAGCATAGTCGGAACGCAACATTGTTCATTGCTGATATTCCGCTTTTGTTTGAAGGAGGATTTGATTTCGGTCAGTCAGCGAATCTGGTGGTTGCTGTATCGCGCAAGACGCAGGTAGAGCGGCTAAAAGTGAGGAGCGGATTCAGTGATGCTACGGTTCTCGCCATTCTTGCGGCACAACTCCCCATCTCTAATAAGCAGAAATGTGCCGATATCGTGCTATGGAACGAAGGTCCCAGATCTGTGTTAGAGTCACAAGTAAAACGATTCATAAACCAGCATAAAAAATTTAAAAAGACACATACACGATGAGTGAAGAACAAAACGCAGAGATCACAAAACCAGAAGTAGCTGAAGCTCCAAAGGTAGACGCTCCAAAGGTAGAAGCTATCTCAGAGCCCAAAGTAGTCGAGGAAGCTAAAGCTCCAGTTCAGGAAAATCTAGAACTGGAATCTAACTTCAAACCTGAGTCTAAGCCTGAGGCTAAATCTGACCTTGTAATGAAGCAGTCTGAAAAAGGCGAATCGATTACTGAAAAAAAAGAAGATAAGCCGAAAGAAGAGCCGAAAATTGAGGAGCCTGTATATGATGTTCCTGATAAGATAATCGTCAATGAATTCCGCGATAAGCCATTGGCCGAACTACATGCAATATTAGACGAGCTTCCTATTAAGCCACACACCATGGCGATGAAAAGTCAGCTGGTTTTCGATATCCTATCATTTTATGGAAAACATGGGACTGAGCTAGAGGGCTATGGTTTCATGGAGCAGGCTAAAGATAACTATGCAATGTTACGTTGTCCAAAGCGCTCATTCAAAACATCGCCAGACGATCTTTACATCAGTGGTAAACTTATTAAAGAGCTCGGCTTAGCTGTAGGTCAAAACGTCCGAGTAAAGATGCGTCCACCTCGTGGCAGGGATAAATACCTCTCTGCTTTAGAGGTAATCAGTGTAGAAGATATCCCAATAGCGGACTATAAAAAACCATTAGATTTCGATAAACTCACCGCACTGATTCCAGAAGATAGACTTATTCTTGAAAATGGAGCAGAGGGTGGACTCGCTGTTAGGGTAGTTGATCTCGTCGCGCCTCTAGGTAAAGGTGCACGTGGTTTAATTGTGGCTCCACCACGAGGAGGTAAGACAATTCTGCTAAAGAGTATTGCTCAATCAATCCGAGCAAATCATAAAGAGGTGGAGCTAATAGTTTTGCTGCTTGATGAGCGTCCTGAAGAAGTAACTGACTTTGAAGAGACGGTAGATGCTGAGATCTTCAGCTCCACATTTGATGAGTCATCACGCAGGCATGCTCAAGTTTCTGATTTAGTTTTAGAGCGCGCTAAGCGTCTCGTTGAGCTAGGTAAGGACGTGGTGCTTCTGTTAGATTCGCTCACTCGACTTGCGCGTGGTCATAATAACGCTCAGCACGGTGGTGCTATAGGCTCAGGTGGTCTTAATCCGAAGGCTCTCCAGCAGAGTAGGAAGTTTTTTGCCGCAGCCAGGAATGTGGAAGGTGGCGGAAGCCTTACTATTCTAGCTACCGCACTGGTGGAAACTGAGAGTAAGATGGACGAAGTAATTTTTGAAGAATTTAAAGGAACAGGAAATATGGAAATTAAGCTAGATCAAGATCTAGCCGAGCGCAGAGTCTACCCAGCAATTCATATTCCTCAGAGCGGTACTAGAAATGATGATCGTCTCTACCACCCACAAGAAATGGAGAAAGTGTTAGAAATTAGAAGAGTAATAGCCGCGTTACCAGTAGGTGATGCTATACAGACTCTCCTCAAGGCGCTAAGTCAAACACAGAATAATACGGAGCTATTGCTCAAAGGAATTTAATCAACATGTTAGAAACAACAGACCAACTCGCTCAGTATATGGGCTCTCTGAAAGGGAATTTCAGGGCTATGGACCTCGAAGCCGACAGCTTACATCGTTATTACGAAAAGCTATCGCTGATCCAATTTACCGATGGTGAACAGCACCAGCTTATCGATCCCCTAGCGATCGAAGATATGCAGCCTCTCAAGGACTATCTCAAAGATGCTGAGCTCTGGATGCATGGTGCAGATTACGACATCGTCCTTATGCGTAAAGATCTAGACATCGTGCCTCCGGTAATCTGGGATACTCAGATTGGAGCGCGTCTACTCGGGGTTAAGAAATTTGGTTACGGAAATTTAGTGGAGCATTATGCAGGAGTAGAAATTTCAAAGACATCGCAGAAGGCGGACTGGTCTAAAAGACCTCTAACAGAAAAAATGCGTGAATACGCGATCAATGATGTTCTCTACCTTAAAACAATTGTCGACCAGATAGTATCTCAACTACATGAAAAAGGACGTTATGAATGGTTCGTTGAGAGTTGTCAGCAAGCCAGGGCTAAGTGTCTAGATCGTCCTTTGGAGAAAGAAGATCCATGGAGGATATCTGGAGCAGGTCGCATGAAGCCGAGGGAGTTAGCCTACCTCCGCAGTCTTTGGTATTGGAGAGACAAGGAAGCTCAAGATTGGGACAGACCTACATTTATGGTTTGCGGTAATAAGCAGCTTATCTTCTGGGTAAATGAAGCGATCAAAGGGCAAACGCCTCAACTGCCAAAACACTATCGTACGAATCGACGCAATAGATTCTTTGATGCTATTACTGAAGCTAAGCAGATGGAAGAAAGTCTTCTGCCTCAGAAGTTGAAGAGCAAGGGCAAAAGATTTAAGGATGAGACCTTTGATAAGCGAGTAGAAGATATGCTAAGCAAGCGTGATTCCATAGCTCATAAGCTTGATATAGATGCTTCATTACTTATCTCTAGATCGGTATTAGAGTCGCTTGCTGCAAATGAAGTAAAGCCTGAAGAAATACTTATGAAATGGCAGCAAGAATTACTCCAATATTAAGTAGAAAATCTTGTCATCTATCGGATCTATATAGCGGTCAGTTATACTCTGTTTTGTAAAGTAAAATAAGGCTTAATTTTATTTCTTTAAGTTGTTTATTATTAGCTTGTTAAGATCATTTAAAAAGATTAATTGATTATAGGTTTTTTTCTAAAAAATAGTGACTGAAAAAGTGTCCTTTTTGGGCTGTTTTTTTCTGGTATTAAGAGGGTGGAAATATACCTTCTTAATACACATGTCAGATAATCCAATTCAACCAGAAAACGAGTCAGAAGTAGCGGATACTAATGTCTCAGGGGAGCAAGAGTATGGTGCTTCACAAATCGATAAACTAGAGGGTCTAGAAGCTGTCCGTAAGCGTCCCGGAATGTATATCGGTGACCCAGATGTTAGAGGTCTCCATCACTGCGTATTCGAAGTGCTTGATAACTCTATTGATGAGCACCTAGCCGGCTATTGCGATACGATTGATGTCTCATTAAATGTTGATGGCTCCATTTCTATCAGCGATGATGGTCGTGGTATTCCAGTCGATATTCACGAGAAATCCGGTATTCCTGCAGTAGAGCTCGTTCTTACTAGTTTGCACGCTGGTGGTAAATTTGGTCAAGGAGCTTATAAATACTCCGGTGGTCTTCACGGTGTGGGTGCCAAGTGTGTGAACGCGCTTTCAGATTGGTTTGTGGCAGAAGTCACTCGTGAGAAGAAGGTGCACCGCATTAAGTTTGAGATAGGAAAGACAGTTGAGCCACTCGAAGTAGTAGGTGAAGCTCCAGAAGGCGTTTCAGGAACTAAAGTTACATTCTTCCCTGATGCTACTATTTTCGTAGATACTATCAAATTTGAGTTCGATCGCCTGGCTACACGTATGCGAGAACTCGCATTCCTCAACCCTGGTCTAACAATTAATCTCGAAGACAAGCGTCCAGAGTCAGCTAAGAAAGGCACCTTCTACTACGCACGTGGTATCGTAGAATTCGTCGAGCAGCTCGGCGAGAATAAGACTCTCATTCATGCTGATCCTGTAGAACTTCACGGTAAGCGTAGTATCGAGATCGATTATGACGGCAAGGTAATGGAAGATGATGTCTTCGCGGACGTCGTGTTCCAATACAACGATTCGTATAAAGATAATATCCTCTGCTTCGCTAACTCCATCCCCAACGCAGACGGCGGAACACACCTAACAGGTTTCCGCGGAGCTCTAACAAGAGCGATCAACCAATACGCTAAGGCGAACAAGATTCTTAAGGACAAAGACCCATCGCTCTCAGGTGATGATGTCCGTGAAGGTATTGTCTGTGTGATTTCTGTAAAAATGCCTAACCCGAGATTTAGTTCACAAACTAAGGGTAAGCTAGTGAATGCTGAGATCGAAGGCGTAGTAAGCTCAATCGTTTACGAGGGGCTCCAAGAATACTTTGACGAAAATCCTAATCTCGCTAAGATGGTTATCGACCGTGCTGTGAACGCTGCCCGTGCTCGTGAAGCAGCCCGTAAAGCTCGTGAAACCGTGCGTAAATCAGTCATGTCTGGCGGTGGACTTCCTGGCAAGTTAGCCGACTGCTCTGAGCGTGACCCAGCTAAATCCGAGATCTACATTGTGGAGGGTGACTCCGCTGGTGGTTCTGCCAAGTCTGGTAGAAATCGTATCAACCAGGCTATCCTGCCGCTCCGTGGTAAGGTGATCAATGTTGAGAAAGCGCGTCTCCATAGAGCGCTACAGAACAAGGAAATTCAAGCAATGATCACAGCAATCGGTGCAGGCATCGGTGATGGTGATCAGGAAGGTGCCTTTAATGTAGAGAAAGTGCGTTATCATAAAATCATCATCATGACGGATGCGGATATTGATGGTGAGCACATTAAGACTCTGCTCCTCACATTCTTCTGCCGCCACATGCCGGATATGGTTAAGGCTGGATATCTCTACATCGCTCAGCCGCCACTTTATAAAGTGACTCGTAAGAAGCGTGAGGAATATATCGCTGACGACGATGCTTTGAATGAAATTCTCATCCAATTAGGTTCTGAAGATGTAAGACTCCGCAAGTATGGCACTAACGATGAAGTAGATTCTGATCTACTCCGTAGCGTGCTAGACACTCTTGCTCAACTCACAAAATATACATCAGCACTTGAAGGTCACGGAGGAAGTTTCCGTGAGATTCTCAAGCTCAAGAAAGATGGTAAACTTCCAGAGTTCATGGTGAGGGTAAGACTTGGAAATGAAGAATTAGTGAACTATCTACATGATGAATCAGATTTAGAAACGTTCGCCGCTGAGAATCGTGATCTTAGACTGAATCACGAAGAACTCACTGAAGAAGAAATCATCGAATTCAAAGAAAAATACGAAGGTGCTCAACGAAGAGCAGTCAAGCGTGACCTCAATGAATCAATGGCGATCAGCAAGATTCTAGAGCGACTCGGTGAGTTCGGACTCGATACGGATCCATTCTTCTCAGACGATAAGCCAGTCTACGAACTCATCGAAGGTGATGGGGGAGATGATGGTCCAGTGCCAGTGTTTAACCTTTTCGAGATCCTCGATAGAGTGTTAGAGATCGGCAGAAAAGGAATGCGTATTCAGCGATTCAAGGGACTAGGTGAGATGAACGCGAAAGAGCTATTCTCGACAACAATGGATCCAGAAAGACGTCAGCTTCTCCAAGTCAGACTAGATGAAGACAACGAAATCGAAGCGGACAGAATGTTCGACATCCTCATGGGCGACGTAGTCGAACCTCGCAAGAGATTCATCGAAGACAACGCTCTCAACGTAAGAAACCTCGACGTTTAACCAAGAAAAAATTTAGAACATGTCTAACGAAAATATAAAAGTAGTAAACGTAGCCGACGAGATGTCGAAGTCCTTTTTGGACTATTCGATGTCGGTGATTATTTCTCGTGCTTTACCGGATGCGCGTGATGGTTTGAAGCCATCGCAGCGACGTATCTTGTATGCGATGCACAATGACCTTTCCCTCACACCGAGCAAGGCGCACTTGAAGAGTGCGCGTATTGTGGGTGACACGATGGGTAAGTATCACCCACACGGTGATAGCGCGATCTATACCACTCTGGTAAATATGGCTCAGCCATGGACCATGCGTGAGATACTCATTGATGGTCAGGGTAACTTCGGTTCGGTGGAAGGCGACGCAGCAGCTGCGATGCGATACACTGAGGCCAGACTCACTCACATGGGCTCGGCAATGATGATCGATCTGGAGAAAGAAACAGTCGATACACAACCAACTTACGATGAAACACGTCAGGAGCCAGTGGTTCTTCCAGCAGCGATTCCCAACCTCCTAGTCAATGGTGGAACAGGTATTGCGGTGGGTATGGCGACTAATATTCCTTCACACAATATGGGTGAGGTGATCGATGGCGTCTGCGCACGTATCGATAACCCACAGCTCACATTTGAAGAAGTGAAGCAGTATATCAAAGGTCCTGACTTTGCTGGAGCTTGTGAGATCCGTGGCTTTAAAGGTATCGATAACTACTTCCGCACTGGTCGTGGCAGTATCAAGATGCGTGGCACGATGGAGATCACTGAGAAGGCATCAGGAACTTCTATCATCACAATCACTCAAGTGCCACATGGTGTGAACCGTGCGACTCTTCAGCTAAGAATTGCAGAACTTGTTAGAGAAAAGATCCTTCTAGATATTTCTGGAATGCGTGACCTTTCTGATGATGAGACTCGTATCGAAATAACTCTCAAGCGTGACGCTCGTCCGCAAGTAGTAGTGAATCAGATCTTCAAGCTCACTGCTATGGAGACATCATTCGGTGTCAATATGCTCGCGATTCATGAGCGTCGTCCTAAGCAAATGTCAGTTCTAGATTGCCTCGACGCATTCATTGAGCATAGACGTGAGATCATCATACGTAGAACTCGTTACCTTCTTAAGAAGGCTGAGCTTCGTGCAGAGAATTTAGAAGCATTCCTTCTCGCTCTTGGTCATCTCGATGACTTTATCAAGATCATCCGTGATTCTAAGAACCGTGATGAAGCGCGTGAGAGACTTAAAAAGTATGATTTCTCACTAGAAACAGCAGAGCAACTAGGAATCCTAATCCGTGGACAGGCATCTGTAGAAGGTAACCGCTATGTATTCACTGATCGTCAGGTAAATGCTATTCTCGAACTCCGCCTCTACCAACTTACTGGTATGGAGCGTGATAAGGTGAAGGGTGAATACGACAATCTTCTTATCGATATCAAAGACTTCATGGACATCCTCGCTAAGGAAGCTCGCGTTCTAGCTATCATCAAAACTGAGCTGTTAGAGATCAAAGAAAAGCACGCTACTCCTAGACATTGCCCAATCCTTCCAGATGAAGGTGAAATAGCTATCGAAGATCTTATTTCCAATGACGGTATGATTGTTACCATATCGAACAAAGGTAACATCAAGCGCACACCATCCGCCGATTATCGAGTGCAAGCTCGTGGTGGTAAGGGTGTGAAAGGAATGGATACGAAGAAAGCGAATCAAACCAAAGATGATGAGCAAGACTTCGTAGAGCATCTATTCTCAGCAGCAGCGCATGACTATCTCATGTTCTTCACTAGCACAGGTCGTGTCTATGTAGAGCGTGTTTACAGTCTGCCAGAAGGCTCCCGTGCATCGAAAGGGCGCAGCATTAAAAACGTGCTGAACCTCCAAGCAGATGAAACGATCGCAGCGACCCAGCGCCTAGAGCGCCAACTTGACGAAGACGGAAACGACATCACGCTTCAAGTCGAAGACAAGTTCGTTCTCTTCGCCACACGTAGTGGTAAGGTGAAAAAGACAGCTCTTTCTAACTTCAAGAACTACCGTAAAGACGGAATAATCGCAATCAAGCTAGACGAAGGCAACACCCTCATCGATGTTAGAATCACAAATGGTGATGACGAGGTAATCCTCGTCACACGTAAAGGTCTATCACTCCGCTTCGAAGAGCACCAAGCTAAGCCGCAAGGCAGAGCAACTGCTGGTGTCCGTGGTATCAGGCCAGGCGATGATGACTATGTAGTGAGTATGGCAATCGTCAATGAAGATGGAACCTTCTTAGTAGCCTCAGAAAATGGAATCGGTAAGAGATCACCATTCTCCGATTACCGTTCACAGTCTCGTGGCGGTAAGGGTATCATCACGATGAAAGTCACCGAGAAGACAGGCGAAGTTGTATCAGCTTCCACGGTATTTCCAGATGACGAGCTCATGCTGATGACATCCGATGGTCAGTCGATCCGTATCCGCTGTGCAGACGTCCGCGAATGTGGACGTAACACACAGGGAGTGAAGCTCGTCACCATGAAAGACGGTGTAAAGCTTCAAGACACTGCCCGAGTAGTGCCAGATGATGAGGAAGAAGAAATGGAGGGGGAAGAAGGCGTAGAGTCTCCAGAAACTCCAACGACTGAAGATGCACTAGAAGCATCTGACTCACCAGAAGAGTAATACTTCACTAGAAAATCCACAAAGCTTTCTACACTTCGGCTCTCTGCACTTCGGTGTAGGGAGCTTTTTTTACTATTGCCTAGCAGGAATAGGCTTCTTTATAAGCACCTGAGCTTTCTTGTAGTCATTGATGGCTCTAGCCATATAGAGAGCCGCTTGTTGCATTACCTTATCCTTCTCTTTACCTGTGAGAAATTCGCTATAGCCTTTAGTGTCTAGAAATTCGATTTCAAGCAGAACTACAGCCGCATTGTATAAATGTGTGTCTATTCGTGCGTAGCCAATACTGCGAATACCATCGATAAGATTTCCTTTCCCTAGTCCATAATCATTAGACGGCTCTACCGTATCATTAAATACTCTGGTCTTAGATTTTTTTCCACCGAACGGCTTAAATGCCAGCTCTAGAGATTTCACAATATGAGTAGCGAGGACAATGTCTCTCTGGATATACGGATTTACAAAGTGGATGTATTGCCAAGCAAAATGATCATCAGAAACGACATAAGCACGAGGACCTTTGCCGCCGCCTGAGTTAAAATGCAGACTCAGAAAAACATCAGCCTGCTGATCTACTGCAATGGCTGCTCGCATCATAGCACTAGGTGAGCTGTCATCATTACGAGTAAGTGTCACCTCTATATTTTCGTATTTCCCGAGAGCAGTTTTTAGTGCCTTAGCATACTCTAATACGATATCTTTTTCTAAAATGATAGTACCGTCTTTCAACGTAACCTTCGCATTATTATGACTAACCCCATGCGATTCCTGGGTACCATCATTCTTTCCTTTTACTAATTTTCCACCATGCCCTGGGTCTATTACCACTCGGAATATTTTTGCCGGCTTAGCATTTAGCAGGGTCGAGATTACAAGAGTAATTAGGGCAATGAGGAGACTAGTTTTCATGCTCTAATTATGAGCATAGATTTTTTGACGAGTAAAGTTCCTTAGCGTAACATTATCCTATAGTTGATACTGATAGATTTTGACTTGTAATTAGCCGATACGCAGGATTCTATGATAAATGTGATGATAGCTTCGGGGTTTATTGTGAAAAAGTTATGGTATGTTTTCAGTTCCACCTGCAAAGGACTAGAGCCTAGCTAAGCTTGTGCCTACGGTGAACATAGCTGAGGACCAGCTTACTTCATCATAGCTAGCTGAGCTAAATATAAATACGGTAAGAGCGAAAAATAATCAAAAGAAGGTTTTATCATATCGATGATTTGGATAATAGTTTGGGAGTCAAAACTCTATTGGTAATAGTGTATTGGGACTTCACTTCAGAAAGATATTATTCTGCTTTTAATGATGGTATATGATGCACTGTTTAAGTTGCTTTGAATGAATTGATTATAAGGCTGCGAGCTTTATTTTCTAAAACGTAGATGTTCATGCAAATCGTAAAAACTTGCTAAAACATCTTAAATATATCTACTATATTAGTAACTTTAAAGCCGTTGTAAATGATGGCTAGATCTGAAACTTCATAGGCATAGGCAGTCTAAGTTTTTTAAGTAACCAACTCTGATTATAGAAATAAAATATGTTTAAACATGCTAGTGAATCACGTGTAACTCTCACCGAGCTTATGCTCCCATCACACTCGAATTTTAGTGGTAAGATTCACGGTGGGCATATTCTAAATCTGATGGATCAGATAGCGTTCGCCTGCGCCTCTAAGCATTCTAGAAAATACTGTGTCACAGCTTCTGTGAATAGAGTAGACTTTCTGAATGCTATTGAGGTGGGTGAGCTATTAACTCTGAAAGCATCTGTAAATTACACTGGTAGAACATCTATGGTAGTAGGGCTTCGTGTCGAATCAGAAAATGTTCAGACTGGTGAAGTGAAGCACTGTAATTCCTCCTACTTTACAATGGTGGCTAAGGAGGAAGACGGTAAAAATTCTAAAATACCTGGTTTGATCTTAGATACAGAAGAGGGCGTCAGACGATATACGAGAAGTATCGTAAGACTTGAGCAAGCTAGAACAAGGTCTACTAAATTTAAAGATTCAGAATTTGTGATCGAAGAACATATAGAGCTCATCAGGTCACAGAATGCTAAAGTAGAGCTATGCTAGAGTCCCGATTTGGTAGATGACTAGATTGCCACCCTTACTTAGTGAGAGTTCTTTACGGGATACCGCACTTCCTAACAGTTGCTCCATCATTTTGACTTCAAGTTTTATGAGGTTGGGATAGAGCTTGAAGAGTTGCTTCATCGGGTGGTGATACTCTTCGATACGGAAGCCGTGTTGGTTGTCGTATTTACAGCGACTGAAACAGCCGGATTTATCTCTTAGGTCTGCTAAACGTGTGGCTTTTTCTACTAGTGAGCTACCCTTGCTAATAGACTTAGACCACTGTTCACGTTGTTTTTCATAGTGATGGAAGAAGAGTTTTTCCGGTGAGCTTTCGCCGAAGAATTCTTTCACGCCTTCGAGAACATTGATGACTACTTCTATCCCTGTGTCGGGGAAGAGTTCGTCACATTTAGATGTGAGAGTGTAGAGCTTTTGCGGGCGTCCCACGCCTTCTCTGGGAATTCTCCAAGACTTGATATAGCCTAGATCTTCTAACTTCACGCAGTGCTTCTTAACCCCCATATAGCTGAGGTTTAACTCCTCAGCTAGTTTTGGAATAGTGATGCCATTTGCTGTCTTTACCGCACCTATAATACTCAGAACCTGAGGCTTAGCTAGGTCTCTGAATGCGGTTGGGAACATGAGGGTTATTAGAAGGCTAGTGTCTGAAGTGGCGATGTCCTGTGAAGACCATAGCGATGCCTGCTGCATCTGCTGCTGCGATCACTTCTTCATCACGGATAGATCCTCCTGGCTGGATACAGGCAGTAGCTCCAGCTTCGATGGCTGCGTCTAATCCATCAGCAAACGGGAATAGTCCGTCTGATGCTAGCACGCTACCTTCGAGTGAAAGTCCAGCTTGCTCAGCTTTCCAGACAGCGACCTTTGATGAATCCACGCGGCTCATCTGACCTGCGCCGATGCCGAGTGTTCTGTCTGCTTTGGCAAATATGATTGCATTAGATTTAACGTGCTTAACCACTTTCCATGCGAATTTCATAGCGCGTAATTCTTCTTCTGTAGGTGGGCGCTTAGTGACAACTTTCTCTTCTAGATTTTCGAGTCCCAGTGGAGTGTGATCACGGTCCATGACCATGATCCCGCCTGGTGCTGAGCGGAGTAGCGGCTTCTTCTTGTCCAGAGCGTAAGCTACTGTGTTCATTTTGATAAGGCGTAGATTTTTCTTCTTCTGCAGAATGGCACGAGCCTCAGTTTCGTAGTCAGGGGCGATGATAACGTCAGTAAATATCTCACTAATCACACGAGCGAGTTTAGCACTGAGTGGGCGGTTACAAACGATAACGCCACCGAATGGAGCTTGCTTATCTGTCTCAAATGCGAGGTCCCAGGCTTTTCTGAGGCACTCATCGTCCTGACCTATTCCACATGGATTCGTGTGCTTGAGAATGGCTACTGTAGGTCTGGCGAAATCGTAGATGATGTCAGCAGCAGCTTCGATATCGAGAATATTAGTGTAGCTGAGTTCCTTGCCCTGAAGCTGTGTGAAGCACTTGTCGAAGCTTCCGTAGAGGTTTGCTGACTGGTGAGGGTTGTCACCGTAGCGGAGTTTTCTTTCGAGTGGGAGAGTGAGTGAGAAGTTAGACTTAGTCCCTTCTGCCGCCTGGCTGAGGTAGTTAGTGATAGCTCCGTCATAAGAAGATGTTCTGAGGAAGACTTTTACTGCACATTCTTCTCTGAGCTTAAGAGTTGTGTCGCCACTGTTTTCCATCATGTCTGCTAGCACTCGCGAGTAGTCATCAACTTCTGTCACGACTGTCACGCTGCTGTAGTTCTTAGCAGCCGAGCGGAGCATTGAAGGTCCGCCGATATCTATTTTTTCGATAGCTTCTGCGAGAGTCACCCCTTCTTGAGCGATTGTCTCTTCGAATGGGTAAAGGTTTACTACCACTAGGTCGATCTGTGGGATGTCATTTTCCTTGGCTTGCTTTTGGTGTTCCTTGCTATCACGCTTCTGGAGAAGTCCGCCATGTACTTTTGGGTGGAGAGTTTTTAGTCTACCTTCGAAAAGCTCGGGAGCTCCTGTGTAGGTGTCTACATCTACTACTGGAAGACCAGCTTCTCTGAGTGTAGATGCGGTGCCTCCTGTGGAAAGTAATTCTACTCCAAACTCGTGGAGACCTTTTGCGAAATCGACCAATCCGGTCTTGTCAGATACTGAAAGTAGTGCTCGTTTAATAGCCATAATAATATTGCGTATGATTGCGTAATTGAGAGATCACGTATCTGATCAATGGATACTGGGCAAGTGCAATATGAGGTATATTTATACTATATAATTAACGGTTAAGTTGAAAAAATTACTTATTGTATAGTAATAGGCAATCTTGACAGATCTGTGTCTCTAATTAAGAATAAAACTAATGGGAAAAGCTTCAGAAAAGAGTCAGGTAGAATTCACTAGTCAGCCTAGAGTTATTTATCTGGGTGGAACTGCGGATTTTTTCTCTAGAGAAATCTTACGTGGTGTTTTATCTATGAGGCAATCTGGGTGTGACTGGGATTTTTGGGCATTACCTAATACGATGTCTACTCCTGAGCTGTTAGCGTGTTTAGAAAATAAGTCTATAGATGGAGTTATTGCCAGAGGAGTTCCTGATGCGACAGCTCGTGTGCTCATAGATTATTCCATACCCACCGTGTTTCTGAGGTCTAGTGAGAATGCGGAAGCGGACTACATCAACGGACCACATGCTGACGACAGTATAATAGGAGAATTAGCAGGAGAAGAATTTAGTAGACTGCAGCTCGGCTACTGGGGATTTGTGCATTGGGAAGGAGTGATGTGGTCTGAGGCTCGTAAGAAAGTGTTTCACTCTTATGCTACCGCCCGTGCTGTGAGTAATGATACTCTGGCTCTAGCTGAATCTGAGCGTAAGAACTGGACTGCTGTTGAGCGTATTGCTAGATGGTTAGAGAAATTACCAAAGCCATGTGGAGTTCTAGCTTGTAATGATGAGGCTGGGCTAGATGTGATTCATGCATGTGAATATGCTGGGTTCAATATCCCCGGAGATGTCGCCATCATAGGTGTGGATAATGACCGATTGATCTGTGAATCAGGTTCGGTGGCGCTTTCTAGTATCGACCTTAAACCTGCGGACACTGGTAGAGCGGCTGCTATCCAGCTAGGTAAGATGTTAGGGGTTTTAGATTCGGAAATGCAATCGCCTGTCATGGATGCGCAGTGTATTCAGCGACAATCTTGTGATAAGATAGACAGAAATAAACTCATTTACCAAAAAGCTCTCGACTACATTCACTCACGCTCATTACGAAATGTGAAAGTAGATGAATTATCCAGAGCTTGTGGTATCTCCAGAAGAGGAATGGAAAGAGCTTTTGAAAGCTGTGGGGTAGCTAGTCCGGCCGCCTTAATCAGAGATATAAGACTAGCTGCAATTATCAAACTCCTACAAGACCAGAACTCCAGCATCGAAAGCGTAGCAGAACAATCAGGTTTTTCAGAGGCTGCGGGGCTCTCAAATTTTGTCAAACGTATGACTGGGAATAACCCCAGCTTCTACCGTTAATACCAAAGTCGTTTTAAATTTTCTAATAGTAGAATAGATGTTAGGGTTGTTCAGCATGTTTTTCAATCATTGCGTAGGCATTGTGATTATGGATAGACTCAAAGTTTTCTGCCTCAATTTTATACCATACAATGTTGTCCTGAGCGTTAGCTTTACTAGCTACGTTACGCACTAGGTCTTCTACGAACACTGGATTGTCATACGCGCGCTCGGTGACGTATTTCTCGTCCGGACGCTTGAGTAGGCTGTAAAGTTCACAACTGGCAGATGATTCTACTAGATCAATAAGGTCTTCTATCCAAATCGGCTTTTTAGCTCGAACAGCAAAGGTAACTAGACCGCGTTGGTTATGCGCTCCGTATTCGCTGATCGCCTTAGAGCATGGGCAGAGAGTGGCTACTGGCACCATGACGGTGCAGATGAAGTCTGATGTTCCATCGCTACTTGCTTCTACTTCAAATTTCACTTCATAGTCGAGCATTCCGCTCTTGCCCGTGACTGGTGCTGGCTTGTCTCTGAAGAATGGGAATTCAAATTCCACGTGAGCACGAGATGCTTCTAAACGCTCTAACATTTCCTCAGGTACTTTCTTCATTTCGCGCACATCTAGGCAGTTGCCATGTGAGTTGAGCACTTCTACGAAGCGGCTCATGTGAGTTCCTTTGAAGTGTTCTGGTAGATCTACTGCTAGTGCTGTAGTGGCTACTGTGCGCTGAGAACCACCGCCTTTTTCACGTACTTCTACTGGGAAACGGAGTGCTTTTACACCCACGCGGTCAATAGCGATATTGCGGTCATCGCGTTCGTTTTGAGTGTCCTTGAGAGTTTGGATCTGTGCTGGCATTGAAGGAATAGTGTTAGATGTATTACTTAAATATTAGAACAAAACGAGCTTGCCCAGAAATTCTAGACAAGCTTGTTTATAAAAACCTTATAGTTGCGTGCGACTAATACTCACGTCCCAGATTTTTCCGATTAGGAAAACTATGGTAAAAGATTGCAAGAACGAGCACGCTTAATTTCGCGTGTGATCTTACGGTGAAGTTTCGCAGAAACTCCTGTAACGCGACGTGGTAAAATTTTACCAGTCTCAGTAGTGAACTTGCTGAGGATGTCAGTGTTCTTGAATTCGATAAGTTCAGCAGGCAAATCCAGACGTTTTCTGGTCATGCAGCGATTGTTCTTACGGAATGCAATGCGGCGTTCGATGGTCTTTGGTTCAGACATAATTGTTAAATTGTTTAGTGTTGGTAAAAGTGATTAGCGAAGCTCACGGTGAATTGTACGACGTCTGAGAGCAGGGTTGTACTTCTTCTTTTCAAGACGACCTGGTGTATTGAGGCTCTTCTTGTTACGTGTGGATGTATAGCGTGAAGGTGATTTTCCTTCAGCTCTGGCTTCGGTGCATTCGAGTATGATGATGTCGCGTGGCATGGTCTTTAAATTGGTTGAAATCGGGACGCGCAAACTAACTAAATTTCAGTTCAGGTCAAGCAAAACCGATTAATTTTATGATTATTTCTTAATTTCGACCCTCTAGCACCCTAATTATGATGAAACTCTAAAAAAAGTTATTTTTATTCTTGTTAATGAGAATCATTCTCAATAGAAGAGCCGCATCCCTAAAACAAAACGAACATTTCTATCCCTCATCACTTAATAACACACTAAACATGAAACACACTAGCTACAAGATACTCGCGTTCCTAGCAGCGGCAGGCTCAGTCTACGCACAGGAAGCACAGCAAAAGCAGGATAACCTAGACGACTTCGAAGAACTCGGCACTACTTCAGTAGTGGGTGACACGGAGAGACTCTTTAGACTAGCGGGGTCAGCTGCTTACTTGGATGAAAAAGTAATCCGTGATCAGAACTACACGAATCTCAACCGTGTAGTAGCAAGAGTCCCTGGAGTATTCGCTCGTGATGAGACAGGCACAGGATTCTTCCCGAACCTCTCAATCCGTGGAGCAGACGGCGTCCGTATGGACCGCACCACTATCATGGAAGATGGAGTGCTGATGTCACCAGCTCCTTACTCAGCACCTTCAGCTTACTATTCTCCTAAAGTAGGTAGAATGAGAGGACTGGAAATTCTCAAAGGTTCTAGCCAAGTGAAGTATGGTCCTAATACTACTGGCGGTGTGGTAAATTTCCTGTCTACGGAAATTCCTGAGGAGGAGACTACTTACCTCAAGTTCACTTTAGGCACAGACACAGATATACTCGCTCATGCGTATTACGGTAATACGATCCAGACTAGTAATGGTGAGATTGGATTTCTTTTAGAAATGTTCTACGATGCATCTGATGGCTTCCGTGATATACAGGCTACTCCAGGGAATCCTAACCCACGTGACACCAGTCACTCACTCATCGAGCCGATGTTCAAGCTGTCATGGTCTCCTGACACTGCTATGAAGCAGAAGTTTGAGTTCAAGTACGGCTACTCTGAGCTAGACGCAAATGAGTCCTATCTAGGTCAGACAGATTCAGACGCTAGAGCTAATCCCGATAGACGCTATTCTGGATCTAGGTTTGATAATTTCTATTCGCAACATCATAGAACAAGTTTTAAGTATCAATTCGCTCCAACTAATGATCTGTCGTTCGAGGCGATAGCTTACTATAATCAATTCTCTAGAAACTGGTATAAGCTTAATAAAGTAGGAGCAGGGCGCACGAGTCTGCATAATGTGCTGGGTGACCCTAATGGTTTCGCCACAGAATTTGGCATCCTTAATGGGAATACAGCTGGACCACTTGATGTTAAGGCTAACAATCGTGACTATGAATCTTATGGTTTCCAGCTTGCTGGGCGTTATGAATTTGAAGCGTGGAATCAGGGTCATAAGCTAGATTTCGGCACACGTATTCACAGAGATAAGATTCGCCGTTTCCAACATGCTGATCAATATAATATTGATGCAACAGGAGCGGTCGTCTCAGTAAATGAGCGCTACCGTGGACCAGATAGGGAAGGCAATCGTCTGCAAACTGCGGATGCTATTTCATTCTGGATAGAGGACGAAATCGACTTTGGTAGACTTAAGCTTAAGCCGGGCGTTCGCTACGAATATGTAGATCAATATCACGCTGACTACGCGGCGGGCACTACCTTCGATGGATCTATTGACTACGTCGCACCAGGTATCGGCTTCACCTATGATATCAGTGATGACAACATCGTCTATGGTGGTGTATATAAAGGAGCTTCACTCCCGGGACCTAGAGCCCACCTTAAAGATGGAGTGGATCTAGAGAAAAGCATCGGCTATGAAATCGGGCTACGTCATCGCACAGGTAAAATGAATGCAGAAGTAGCATTATTCTACACCGATTACTCTAACATTATCTCATCTGACGCAGGTTTAGGCGATACTAGCTCGACTAATGCTGGAGAGGCTGAGGTCTACGGGGTGGAAGCTAGCATCAGCTATGATTTAGCTGATAATGACAGCTTCCGTGTCCCAATCTACGCTACTGCTACGCTCACATCGGCTAAGCTTGAAAACGCACTCTCTGAAGGTGGAGAAGGCGATATCTACAGTGGTGGTGTGGCAGGAGCACGCATCCCATATATCCCAGAATTTCAGGGTTCATTCGGAGCTGGCTTCGAGATGGGTAAGTGGGGTGCAAACCTCGATGCCAGCTATATAGGCACATCATTCGGCACAGCGCTTGAGGACAATGCAGTAGCTGGCTCTTCTTCCAGAAATGGAAAAGTCGGAGGCGGATTTATCGTTGATCTAAGTGGTAGCTACCAAGTCTCAGAGAGCATGAAGCTCGTGGGTGGCTTGTCTAACCTCTTTGACGAACGCTTCATCTCATCAAGGCTCCCGGAAGGGGCTCGCTCTAATCAAGGCAGAGCTGCCTACGTAGGATTCGAAGTGAAGTTTTAATACTTTGGAAGGAATAAATTACTAAAAAGCATAGGAACTAAACAGCTCCCTCAGCCATCAGCGCTGGGGGAGCTATTTTTAGTTATAAGTTCATACCTTTTCCAATGTGCCTTCAGCACAGACTGAGGATGTATGGTTTTCCATGGGTTAAAACCCATGGCTTTGAAGCCGCGCTCCCTTCAGGAGCAAAAGTCATAACTATGAAAGGCGGAACCACAGCTCTCCTGAAGGGAGAAAGGTTTCAAAGCCTAGGACTTCATCCCTGACTTTTATACACAAATACTAAGAGGTATTACTGTCGTGATTTTAGTTAGGCTTCCTTAATTATCTCCGTATAGGTAGTATGCACCCTTATGCCACTACTTCTCACGCTCTCTGCCTCGACAACGAAATAAACTCTGCTGATTTTGGAGATAAACGGTTAACCTCTCGGGCTACTAAATTATTGAGAGACTTGTCTCGCTGCC
>CALAJT010000007.1 GCA_937923145.1 uncultured Rubritalea sp.
CTTACCTATAATATGGATTGTTACGCCTTCCTAATGAGATAACAGGTAGAAACCCTGAAACCACAGCTAAATCAGACTAAGATAGGAATCAACGCCCTCGAAAAGGAGCTAGTTTGAAGCCCATCAAGCGAAAATGCGACACCTTCATGAAGGTGAAAAAATCCTAAAATCTTGATTCCACTAGTTTGATGAGTTTACAGAAGTTCCCATAACTTAATTTATTCACTATGAATAAACTATATTTTTAATTATTAAATAAGCATGCCAACTTAAAACTTAATAGCCTAAATAGATATTCTAAAAATTAGGTAATACTTGACTCAGCTGCTAAAGCTACCCTATACCTAACCACGTAGTTCCAATGTGATTTTACAAAGATTAATCTTTAAAATCCATTACCAGCTAACTCCCAATTACTACTAGCTCCCTCATCAAAAACTTTTTAAATTTATAATTTCTTCACCCATGTATCTGGGACTAAACTGCAACCAAAATACATTTTCCGCTACAGTTCTTGACCCAAAATCAGGAGAGGTTGTCTATTTTGACGTAGTTGATTTCGATAAAGATTTACCTCACCGAGAGACTAGAGAAGGAATTATTCAAGGAGACAATCCTGGCGAATATGGGATTGATCCTCAGGTGCTAGTAGAATCGCTGGAATTGCTTTTAGAGAATCTTCTAGATTTTACGGAAATAGAGATCGCTGACATTACACACATCACGGGATCTGCATCAGCATCTACTATTTTTGTAGAAAAATCTTTCACTGAAATCATTAGTAAACTTAATCCCAGCATACCTGCTATAGAACAGATCAGACCTACATACGCTAGCCGGTTTAGCCCATCACTACTTGACACCTCAGCCGGAAACTACGCATTAAGTATCAAGAAGCACTTCCTAGATAATCACGGTCTAGATACCCGTTCGGTCACTGGCTGTAATTTATCCTCCGCCACTGGAGCGGCTCAGATTCATAAGTTTCAGCGTGAATCTGAGGAAGAGTGGCAAAACACAACACATATTCACACTAGCAGCTCATTCCTACTCTCTGTTTTAATAGGTAGAAATGCACCTGTTGACCTCACGGACACGTCACATTTCTGCCTCTTCAATATTCACGAAAACACATGGCAAGAAAATTTAGTCGACGAGGTCAGCCCTGAGGCACTCGAGAAGCTACCTCGTGTTGCTACGCCAGGTGCCTTCGTAAAAGATATTTCTGAATTTTTTTGTGCTAAATATGGATTTTCAAGCAAGACAAAATGCCTCTCATGGATGAGCCCCGAAGCTGCACACGCTATCGGACTGAATCTCTTAAATCCAGGCGATGCTAACCTAGACCTTAGCGATTGCTACACATTCTCATTAGTCACTAAGAAGATCCCCAAGACTGTACCTACTCTTGCTAAAGTCACCTACCACCCTATTTCAGGATACCTCACCCACATGGTATTAGAAAACGGGCTGAAGAGTTTTATAGCTACTTTGGAGAGACTAGAAATTGATCAGGAAGATATTGACTCTAACCTACTCACCATACCTACATCTAACCAGCACCAACCTTCTTTACCATTTGTAGAGAAGGAAAAAGCACTACTTATCCCTGCTGCTAAGCAATTAGACTCTTCATTACTCTCGTTTACTCGTGGTCAGATACTACATATAAAACTATACAGTCAGTGGATCGAGCAACAGCCTACCAGAATCTATGTTACAGGCAAAGGAGCTGTTATTAAGTCCCTCAGGCAGATCATCTCAAATATTTTTCAGGTAGACTGTATTCATATTGACGATGCAAACGCTTTTATGAAAGGTCAGGCAATCCACTGTGATATTGAGCAAGATCTAAGCAAAAAGCAAATCTTTGACAGATACAGTAGCGCTGTGATCAAAGCGAAAGATAGTCCCGAGCCATATATGGCAAATATCTACTCAAACCATCTCAGCCATTATCACCAACTCCTCTATAAACACATAAACCGTAAAACTACCATATTCTAATACTATGAAACCTGTAACATTATTCACTGGCCAATGGGCTGATCTACCGATCAGAGAACTACTCCCTAAGATTAAAAAAATGGGATATGATGGTGTCGAACTAGCATGCTGGGGCGACCACTTCGATGTCAATGCTGCAATAGACGACCCTAACTATCTATCTGAATTATGGGCTCTATTAGTAGAAAATGGGCTAAATTGCTACGCCATCTCTAGCCACCTAGTAGGTCAGGCAATCTGTGACAATATCGATGAACGCCATAAGGCAATCCTTCCTGACGAGATCTGGCTAGATGGAGATCCTGAAGGCGTCCGCACCCGTGCAGAAGCTCACATGATCAAGACCGGTCAGGCTTGCCGCAAATTCATAGATGCAAAGCCAGAATCACTCCGTGACAACGATCTCCCAGCTGTAGTCAACGGCTTTACAGGCTCATCTATCTGGCACGCACTCTACTCATTCCCTCCTACATCACAGGAGTATCTACAAGCTGGATTCGATGACTTCGGCACTAGATTCACACGTATTCTCAATGAATTTGATAAAGTAGATGTGAACTTCGGCCTTGAAGTTCATCCTACAGAAATAGCGTTCGATATAGTCTCCGCTCAACGTGCGATAGATGCAGTAGACGGTCACAAGCGATTCGGCTTTAACTACGATCCATCACACCTCGGCTACCAAGGTGTCGACTACGTAAAATTCATTCGCATGTTCTCCGATCGTATCTACCACGTGCACATGAAAGATGTATGGTGGAATCACGGTGATGGCTCTATCGGCGTATTCGGCGGTCACACTGACTTCGGTGATCCTCGTAGATTCTGGGAATTCCGCTCAGTAGGTAGAGGAGATATTAATTTCGAAGACATCATGGTGGCTCTTAATGACACTGGCTACAATGGACCTCTCTCAGTCGAGTGGGAGGACATCCGTATGGATCGATTCCATGGAGCCGCAGAATCCGCAGCCTTCGTTAAAGCGCTTGATTTCCCGACAAATGATAATGGCCTCTTTGATTCCGCTTTTGACTCAGAAAATCAATAATAAGACGAAGCCTCATGAGTGACAAATCTCCAGAAAAGCTCCAGTATAAAATGCTAGGAGATGACCAGAACTCTGAAACGGAAAAGATAGCTAAATATACGGGCGACGTAGATTGGACTTACCTTAAACCGCATTTTAACAACGGTGCTATGATCTACGTCGACCCTGAACTCACTCTGAGCGATGTCGCAGAAGTCTTCGTGCAGGATGATAAAGAAAAGGTTCAAGTATGGTTAAAGACAGCGGATCTCGTAAAACCCTCATCACTCCATGCAGAGTGGTGGGAGTATGACGAAACACGCTTCACCGCAGTGGTTGTGAATCCCTTCGTGCTAGCTCAGCCACTATCTAAAGACTCCGCAAGCACAGAAGTTCCTAAAAGCTAATGGCTGCAAAGAAGCCAAATAAGCTCACTCCGATGATGGCGCAGTATCAGGCGATGCGCCGATCGCTGCCCGATGACGTGGTGCTTTTTTTCCGCCTCGGCGACTTCTACGAGATGTTTTTTGAGGACGCGCAGCGCGCTGCCGGTGTCCTAAACATAGCTCTAACAAAACGCCATGAAGTCCCCATGTGTGGCTTCCCCTACCATGCGGCTGAAGGATATATAGCTAAACTGGTAAGAGCGAATACACGAGTCGCACTTGCAGAACAGACTACTACACCAGTAGCAGGTAAATTAGTAGAGCGAGAAATTTCTCAGATCATCTCAGCCGGCACCGTCAATGACATCAACCTCTTAGATGACACCAAGCATAACTATCTAGCCTCTGTATATCTCGGTGGCACCAAGAAAAATCCCTGCTACGCAATCGCCTGCGCTGATCACACTACCGGAGAATTCACCCTAGCTGAGTTCTCTAACATGGCGCTCATGACAGATGAACTCAAGCGCCTCTCCCCTTCTGAAGTCATCATAGCAGACGACCAACTCCAAGAACTTGCAGGAATCGCCAGCTGCCAGCCCTACGACGCCTACGCATTTTTACATGACACTGCTAAGCACACTCTAACAGATCATTTCAAAGTCAACTCGCTAGATGGATTCGGCTGTGCTAAAATGAACACAGCTATCTCTGCAGCTGGTGCCATTCTCCATTATCTAAGCCACCAGTTAAGACGCTCTTGTGATCACCTACGTAAAATTTCGATCAGAGAATCTTCTAACTACGTCCTCATAGATGCTGCCTCTCAGGCAAATCTCGACCTCGTAGAATCCCGCACAGGTAAACAGCACACACTTCTAGGAGCACTAGATAAAACCTCCACACCGATGGGAGCTCGCAAACTTCGTGACTGGATCCTACATCCTATTAGAGATTTAAAACCGCTACTCGCTAGACAAGATCTCATTTCTGCCTTCATCGCTCAGCCCTATCTACTCTCTACCTGTCGAGGCACACTGAAAAATATCAGAGACATCGAGCGCACTACAGGAAGGTTATCCCAACGCGCGGGAACACCTAGAGATCTTCTTTCTCTAGCTAACTCACTGGATAACATCCCTACTCTTAAGCAAGATCTAACAGCGGTGGCATCCACCACAAGTTTAGCTTCTGAACTTCTTCAGAAAATAGAAGAGTTCCCTGAGCTAGTAGAACTTTTACATACTGCATTAGTGGATGAGCCTCCTGCTTCTACCAAAGATGGAGGGATGATCCGAGACGGCTATAATGCAGAACTCGATGAGCTCCGATCCGCCTCTAAAGATGGCAAAAAGTGGATAGCCAAGCTTCAAGAATCCGAACGCCAGCGCAGTGGAATCGATAATCTTAAAATCAAATTTAATAACGTATTCGGCTACTTCATCGAAATCACCAAATCCAAAGCCGACCTAGTCCCTGATGACTATACTCGTAAGCAAACGATGGCAAACGCCGAGCGCTTCATCACTCCAGAACTCAAAGAAGTGGAGAACAAAGTTCTCGGAGCAGAAGAACGCTCTAAGCAACTAGAACTACAAGAGTTCACCACCCTGCGCGCACAGCTCTGCGGCCACATCGACGAGCTCCAGAGCACCGCTGATGCACTAGCTACATTAGACGTTTTATTAGGCTTAGCAGAAACAGCTCAGCTTCAAGGGCACACCCGCCCTCAGCTAGATGAATCCACTCACCTGCAGATCATCAATGGTAGACACCCAGTGTTAGAGCAGACTTTAGTCGATGAAAAATTTGTTCCTAACGACACCCTGTTAGACCCCGAGGACTCAAACCTCATTATCCTAACAGGACCTAACATGGCAGGTAAATCCACCTACATCCGCCAAGTCGCTCTGATAACACTCATGGCACAGATCGGTGCCTACGTCCCTGCGGAGTCTGCCCACATCGGTCTAACAGACAGGATTTTCTGCCGTGTCGGAGCTAGTGATGATCTAGCACGTGGTCAGTCCACCTTCATGGTAGAAATGAATGAGACCTCACTCATTATCAATAATGCAACTGAGAAATCTCTCGTTATCCTCGATGAAATAGGCAGAGGAACAGCGACCTTTGACGGACTCTCTATAGCATGGTCAGTAGCCGAACACCTGCATGATGAAATCAAATCACGCACCCTCTTCGCCACCCACTACCACGAACTCACTGACCTGGCTAACACACGTGACTCTGTAGCCAACTACAATGTTGCGGTAAGAGAATGGAACGATGACATCATCTTCCTACGCAAGATACTCCCAGGAACAGCAGACAAATCCTACGGTATCCAGGTAGCCAAGCTAGCAGGCTTACCCCCCTCCATCGTCAACCGAGCCAAGGATATCCTTTCTCACCTAGAAATGAACTCCTCCAAACCCGACGCTAAAAACAAGCCAAAGGCAAAGAACACCAGACAAACAATGCCCGACTCTGATTCACCTCAGATGAATTTGTTTTAATTAATTATGTCCGTTGATCAACCGAGAGCTATCGATTTTCTTTCCGATAACAAAAACGATAAATATTGCGTAGTCGGTATTTCTGACCACCTAGAATGGGATAATCGAGACCACCTTATAGCTCTTCAAGATAAGCTAAATAACTACCTTGCGTTTATAGAATCAGGTGAAATATACGACTCCAGACCAGATGCCAGAGAACAAGAAATTGAAATCTGCCTAAACTGTAAATTCACTCCTATAACAGCAGACGATATCTACTTTCTCCAATTTGCTAAAAATACCATACAGAAAGCTGGCTTTCGTTTTTCCGTAATTGCAGATAACAATGAGTTTTCTGTGCCAAAAGTGGAGTAATATCGATACAATTTAGTCACCTTGTCATATCCTATCTAGTCTAGGATAAGCTACCAGCCGCCAGTAATTTGCCATTCTTCCACTAGCTCGGCTGGGAAGTCATCTAGGAATCTGGATGGGTTCTGAAAGACATCGCCGCTGTAGCTTCGTGGATTTGTCATCGGGTAGGACAGGTAGAGCTGATCTTTTGCTCTGGTTAGAGCTACGTAGAATAGTCGCCTTTCCTCTTCTAACATTTTTCTATCATCAGTTTCTAAGATGCGGCCGTTAGGGAACATTCCATCGGCTAGCCAGATGAGGAAGACTACTTTCCACTCTAAACCTTTTGCTTGGTGAATACTAGAGAGGACGACTCCTTCGTCTTTCTGCTTTTTCTTGTCCCCCACTCCGCCATCTGTATTCGACATCAGCGATAGCTGGGAGAGGAACTCTTCTACATCAGAATACTGAGTAGCGAACTGCATGAGTTGCTCGATATCTTGCTTACGGTTTTCGTAATTATCGAAGCTGTCTTTCATAAATTCATCATAGACACCTTCCAGCACACTATAGATCATATCAGATGGCGCTGCATATCCTTCACCAACTACTAACTCATCAAGCGTGTAGCAAAGTTGCTCCCAGTAAGGCTTCGCTTTTGCTGGCACTTTAAAATCTAACAGAGTGAGTGAAAACAACTCAGGTATCTTATCACTCTTTGCTAATGGGCAAGCCAGCCATGCTCTCCAAAGTTTATCAGCGCCAGCATCTCCCACGCTGGGCATCATGAGCACCATGCGTTTGAAACTTACTTCATCTTTACGATTCACTACGAAGCGAATGTAGCTAGAGACATCTTTCACGTGAGCTTGCTCAAAAAAACGTAAGCCTGAGGTAATATGAAATGGTAGATCTCTAGAGGTCAGTTCCATCTGGATTTCCATACTCTGATAGTGTGCACGGTATAGAACAGCCATCTCTTCTAGCTCGATACCTGCATCCATTAATTCCTCGATACGTGACGCAACGAACTCAGCCTGCGCTCTGGGGTCATTCAGCGCTACGAGTGCTGGCACCATTTCTCCGCCCTGACGATCAGCTCTGAGTTCTTTCGGTATCTGGTCTGTGTTCGCAGAAATGGCAGCATTTGAGAGTTCCAAGATCTCAGGCTGACTGCGGTAGTTCGTTTCGATTTTATAAGTAGTAGCTTCAGGATAGCGGGCATGGAACTTTAGGATATTGTCCATATCCGCTCCTCTCCATGAGTAAATCGACTGAGCATCATCACCCACGACCATAAGGTTTCTGCTCTTGCCTACGAGCAGATCTACGATTTCGCACTGAACTAAGTTTGTATCCTGATACTCGTCTACGAGAACGTATTTAAATTTCCGCTGGTAGAGCTCTAAAATATCTTCGTCTTGTTTAAGGAGCTTGAGAAGTAGAACTAAAAGATCATCAAAGTCCATCGAGTTAGTCTCTAGCTTTTTCTTGATGTAGCCTTTTCTAATTTTCTCAATATCTTCCTGCCACTCTAGTAAGTAGTCGTACTTGTGATAGAGGATATCTTCTAGAATCTCCTGTGTATTCACCATCAGGCTGAATATACTCAGGAGCAGATCTGGCTTGGGGAATCGCTTATTCTTCGTATCCACCTTACTATCCTTGATCACTTGCTTGAGCAGCGCCTTCTGATCATCGCGATCCAGTATAGAGAAATTCCGCTCAAACCCTAGCTCATCTGCATGACGACGTAGGATACGATTACCTATAGAGTGGAATGTTCCTCCCCAAAGGTCGCTAATATTATCATCAACTAGTTCATTGACTCGCTCCAACATCTCTTTCGATGCTTTATTAGTGAATGTGAGCAACAGAATATTCCGAGCCTCCACTCCCTTATCTAAAAGATAAGCCACACGGTAAGTAAGAGCCCGAGTTTTCCCCGACCCCGCACCAGCGATCACTAGAGCAGCACCTGGCTGAGAACTCACTGCCGCATACTGTTGCTTATTTAGCTCAGCAGCATAATCGATTCCTGATTTTGCCTCTGTGTCTTTCTCTCTTGAATTGATCTTATACTCGCGTGCCATCGGCGCTAAGATGCACCTCAGAGCCTATTGGCGCAATCTCAAATTAGACAATTTCCCACATCGAGCGCACACTCATCGCATGAGCTCCTGAGACTGAGACACTATCCAGAACAGCACGGTCATTAGATACCACATTGATATCATATCTCTCGGCATAGCTAGCGGCCAGCCTCTCTATCACTGCATCCGCACTTTGTCTCTGACGACTATAGATCACCATAATATCCTTCTCCTGTCTTGGCTCTGGCTTGCTATTCATTCCTTGCCCATCGAATACTAATACTACACTGACTTCGTTCCTATCTTGGTAGTCAGTTAAAATACGGATGAGTTCTCTTCGCGCAACCTCACCTTGTAATCCAGGTCCATGGATAGATCGCAGCTCTGGTGTCGTGAATATCACGCTATGTCCATCTACTATTAATACTCTCTCCATTACCGACCTCTATAATAGCACTGATAATCCTACTCAACCCATAAAACAATTATTTAAAAAAACACCAGTGCAAGCCTCTGTTTAAATTATCCACTCTACACAAAAGTTTGTTAATTCTCTTTTAAAAGCTATAAAAACACCTGATTCTCCTAACTTTACACAATTATTTTAATTAATATTTCATAATACTTAAGAAAAATTAACTATTAATTACAATTTATTTAGTTTCATAACTCACTGAACACCAGTTAAAATTTAAAAAAGTTTTAAAAATTAAATCTAAAAACTTGTAAGTAAACCTTTAAAGTTTTAAAAACTTTTAATTCCCCCTAGATTTACTATGAACAAATTCAAACTAAAGCTCACCACCTGTGGATTACCAATCTGGATTACAACTGCATTAGTAAGCGACGCTGTCATCCTCCCTGGTGCCAACGGAGCAAATGGTTCTAATACGAGTATTGAAGACTTAAAAAAAATTACTCCTGAGTTCTCTTACTACAACAACGTAGTAGGAATAGGTGGTGGAGCTGGAGTTTATCTAGGAGAGAGTGTGAAACGTGATGTAGGATACGTCCTCACCGCAGACCACCTAGGATCTTCTAAAACGATTTCAGTCAACGGAAGTTCATACGACGTGATCTCTGGGGAGCAGATCGATAAATCCGACCTTAAGCTCTACACTATTCAGACTGGCAAGGGTGGAAACTTACCAGATCTCCCAAGTATTCAGTTTGCCACCCTAGCACGCAAGGCAGATGAAGATGTGCTAATGTTCGGAAGAGGCACTCGCAAAGAAGGCACTGATAAAGATCCTAATACCAGCGATATGGTAAAAAGTGGAGATTTTAATGTCTATAACTGGGGAGCGGCAACCTCAGCTATCAGTTTCGGAACAAATAAAGTCTCAACACTTCCGCTATACCCTACTAGAGACACCTCTATAAAATGGACTACACCACTCGGGTATCAAGATAGCACCTTCTTTCTTAATTTCGATGACCCAGGAGCGGGAAACTATAATGACTCCTATGAAGGTATCGCTGGCGCAGGTGACTCTGGTGGACCGATATTTGTCAAAGAAAATGGTCTTTGGAAGCTCGCTGGAATCACCTCTTTTGTCATGAAGAGAGGAAACCAACCAGAGAGAACAGCTGCATTTGGTAATAGCACAGGAATCGTAGACCTTTCTAAATACAATGGTTCATTCCCAACTATCTACCAGACACCTGTCCCAGAGCCTAGCACTACTATACTTCTAATCATCGGAACTGGAACACTTCTTACCTACAGAAACAGAAGTTGTAGCTATACTAATTAGCCTAACATGCGCTTCTCCTAACTCAGGGCTGTGCTTTTAAATTCTTACCCAAGAATCCGTTTTACTCGCACGGATTCACATGCTAGAAATCTAAGTATGAATAGCATGCGATATAAGCCAGTAAGGTCAAAAGCCTTATTAAAAACTATTACCTCAAAGATGAACTCACAAATCTTGCAGGTTAGTTTAGTAGCTTCTTTTATAGCTACATTGGCAGCCTGCACATGGATGACGCCCGCTTCTAAAAGAATATCGGAAGCTCGTGATGACGTGAGCGCTAAGTTTCAGAAAGAAGTGCAACGTCAGAAGTATGGGACGAACCAAGGCTCTCTAAATATTAGCTGGCAGCAAGGTCTGGACAAAATGTATCTTAATAATCCTGAGCTAATTAAGGCTGACCATCGTATTGAAGATGCTAAGCAACGTCAGAAACAGATCTGGAAGGATATGATTCCGGGACTTAATTTAGGAGTGAATAATTCCTTTAGAATCGGAGAACTAGGCGATGCCTTTTCTAATCCTGTCTACCGTATTGATAGTTTCTTAAGTCTTGGTAATTTACTAGAGTTACCGAAAAATGTCTATGTCCGCAAGATCGCTACATTCGGCTCTGAATTACAGGCTGAGAATACGATGCGCCAACAGGTCATTGCGCTCTATCGCCTATTTCAGCTTCAAAAACTCCTAAATTTAGAAAAGAAAGCAATCGACCTAGAAAGTGAACTAGTGCGAGGCATAACTGGGATAGAAGGCTCTGAAATCATTGAAATGAAAGTGCAGAACACAGAGGCACTCGAAGCTTGGGAGGAAAACTACCGTAACTGGAACACCAAGGTAGGTGACTTCTTTATGGCTGGCTACGGTAAGATTAACTTAAAAGAAAGTGGGCTACCTGATATCACTTATAAAATAAGTGACCTAGACTTTACCAATACCAAACGCTGGGGAATGCTACAGCTCAACCTGCTAGCACTAGAACAGATCGCAGATGATGGTAAGGTATTAGACGTCTACCTACGCTATTTACCAAGAGCTAATCTATCAGTCTCAGCCCCCGCTCTTTACAGTAATACCTCTGGACGGTCATTTGATGCCAGTGATATCAGACTAGGACCCTCCCTCTACTGGAGTCTCGACTCCAGAGGCTACATCGGTCAGCAGATCAGACGCCTCAAACGTGAGCAACCTATTAAAGAATGGCGTAAGGACAAACGTCAACGTGATGAGGTCAGAAAATTATTTGAAGGTAAAAAAGCGCTCCAAGATCTTCGCAAAGAACTTGGCACACTACGTCAAGCGATGAATGGATACCGTCAAGCTGTCCGTGAAGGTCTGATAAAAGACCCAGAAAAGGCAATTCGAACAATGCGCCAACTACGTGAGCGCGAAGTCCGCTTAATAGCTAGGGAAATAGAGATTTGCACCTCATTCTGGCTGATCGATGAAAGCCGCTGGAGACCGATCACCAAACGATGGCTTGCCACTCGTGAAGCCAGAGCTAGTATCCGAACTGAAGAGACAAAGAAAAAAAAGAAAGGTTTCTTTGGTCTTCGCTAAAAATCCTCCGTATATAATGTTATGAAACAATTTTCTAAATTCTTTAGACTACGCCATATTAGTCTCTATTCGCTAATTACTGCTGCTGGTGCAGCAGCTCTTACAAGCTGTGACTCTAAAGAGAAAAACACCACCACTCTCATCGAAGAAAAGAAGGAGATAATCTGGAACTGGAAAGAATACCCACAGGCTTCTGAGTTAAATCTAAGAACTATGCCAGTAGACGTTCAACCTAAGCAGTCCTTCGAAATAAAAAGTGAAGCCTCTGGCATCATCACCATAATGCCTACGGAAAAAACCACACTCGTGGAAAAAGGATACGTGATTGCTAAGATGGATGTGGATACCCTCACTGAACAAGAGGAGCGCCTACAACTTCAGGAGGAAAAACAGTTTCTCGATGAAATGAAAGATGAGAAGCTAAACATCCCTCAAAAACGTAAGCAGGCCACCGAAGATCTAGCTGAAGCTAAACGTAAAGTAAGACTACTCAAAATGGTTCTTAACAACCCAGCTATGGCTGAAATGTCTCAGGAGTTAATCGGTGGTGACATAGGCACACTGAATAAGAACTCGCTTAAAGAAGCTGAGGATTCACTCAAACTAGCTGAAAAGAAGCTTGAGTGGGCTGAAAAATTTGATGAAAAAATTCGTCAAGGTCAGCTCAGACTTCAGGAGATGGACATGACGGAAAACAAACGTAAACACCAAGACGCAAAAGACAGATCGATCTACACTGCGCCATTTAAAGGTGAGCTAAGGCTAGAAGTAAACTTTATCAAAGACCAAGACGAATACACCGTGGGAGGCCGTGAAACCATAGCGACACTTAATGACTACGAGGAGATCCACGCTCTCGTGAAAGTAGCGAATTCTAAATGGATCACACTGCAACCCGAGAGGCTCTATATCCAGCTCAAAAATAAAGCTAACACGCTCATGACATTCCATGAAGACAGGATAGATAAAGACGAGCGCACCAGAAAAGAAGAGCGTAAATATATCTTCACCGTTCCGCTAAAGAATAATGAATCTCTGAAGCGACTCGCGGGCACTCAGATGCAGAGCGAACTCGTCTACAAACTCCCTGAGACCTGCTACATTGTTCCTAAGTATGATCTATCGCTCTATGCGTATGGTAAGACAAAATCCATCGACTGGAGCACTATGACCAAAGAACTCTGGCCTACCGCTGCCGTAATTGCTGAAGGTCGTACCCATGTAGCAATTAAGCTTAGATAAGTACTATGCTATCGTGCTCTAACATTTACTACAGATACTCATGGAAAGCCCCATGGGTGCTAGAGGAGTTCTCGCATGAGTTCGCTCCTGGGATACACCTCATCAAGGGCTACTCTGGCTGCGGTAAATCTACCCTGCTCAGAATCCTAGGTGGCTACCTTAAGCAGCAAAAAGGAAAAATAGACATTGAAGGCTATAGGAACAATGGCACTAAATTTCAGAAACGTGATTTAGGCTTCGTATTTCAACAACTCAATCTCCTCCCCCTCGCTAGTGTTCGCAGAAACCTCCACCTTGCAGCCTCACTTGCAGGAATTTCGCGGACTAAGAGAAATGAAAATGTCGACCGTTACCTAGGGCGACTAGGGTTAGAAACATTTAAGAAACGTCTTCCTAAATCAATGTCAGGAGGGCAGCAGCAACGTGCGACTATAGCCCGTGCTCTAATTAAGGAGCCAAAGGTGCTCCTGCTAGATGAGCCCACCTCAGGACTTGATGATCTCAACACAGAGGTTATTAAAAAAGTACTTCAAGAATTTATCAAAGACGATGGTAGCCGAGTCGCCGTCATCTGCACACATGACTCAAGACTCGATAAAATAGCCGATGATATCCTCGATTTTAACCGCTTCCTACCTATGGAAGGACACCTGGAAGCGCTGGCTTGAACAGCCTGGCAGCATCCTAGCGCGATCAGTGGTCACCATTATTATGGTGAGCCTTTCAGTATTGTTACTAGTAGGATTCCGTATGCAGATCGAGCGTCTCAGAACTGAAGTAGATAAGTTTGGACTCGATAACCTACTTATCATGGAAACCGTGACCCCTATGGATATAGCCAATGGGGTGCCAGCGGATCGATTTCGTAGTATTCACAAATGGGGTGACCTATTCACTGGTAAGCGTATGATCGCCTCAGCGACACTAAGCAATGGTAGAAATACTTCTATTGTGGCTTACTCTGACAATGATATTCGCGGGTTACTCCCCTATCTCAAGCATGGTCATGAAGTATTCTTACTAACTAATTCAGACCAAGAAGGCCTAGTGATCGACTGTGATGTGCAAGACATCAGCTTCTCGGGCATCACCCTCAACCCAAAGGAGAATATTTCACAGCTAATCCAAAATGATACCCTTTTTATCCCACTCAGCTACATTCCAGAAATTGAAAAGCGTGGCTATGCGATGATATACTACCTAGAGAGAAATAAAAATGCTCCTGACATACCTACACTAACAGGTGCTATCCAGCAGGTCATCAAGGCTGATGGAAATGGCAAAGTAGAAATTAAAAGTGCTGCCGAGATTAAGAAGAAACTAGACATGTTAGAAAAAAAGCAGAGTTCGATGAGAATCTGGCTAGCAGCTATTCTGGGCGGCGCTATTGCATTAATCTATGGAGTATTATCCATTCTAGAATTCCGCCAGAGTATGTATGTCTCCGCGCTTCTCAAAAGCTTCGGCGTCTCGCGTATCATGCTAGGTATCCGCTCGGTGATTGAGAACATGATTATCGTCAACTGTGTAACTTTCGCAGTGATTTATTTACTATCTAAATATCACGATGTCATCTTCAGCAGTCTAAAAATTCAGTCCTCTGCTGATATTAATTCACTCTACTGGGGCAGCGAAACGTCCTGGACTATTACCGCCGCAAATGTCGGGGTGCTGATTAGCTCGGTTCCTGTCTTCTGGGCCTTGAGAAAACAAGTGGGGAGCATTCTAGAGTAATCTAGCTAGATTCACGTCCTCTCGCTACCAACCAGAGCGAATCTGAAAGCCTATTAAGAAAGAGCCTTGCTGTTGCTAGAAAATCATCATCAATAGACCACAGTGATCGCTCAGCTCTACGGCAGACAGTTCTAGCTAGGTCTAAATAAGCCCCTGCCATAGCCCCTGCTTCGCCAGGTCTAGCCCAGCCTTTGAACTTGATTCCCTTCTCGGTCTCAGCTTCTGTGATCAGCACTTCCAGCCAAGCTACATCCTCAGGATCTATACCTGTGTAGCCAGCTTTAGCGTATTTACCATGGTCATCCTCATGCGTCGCGATGACACCCATGAGTCCGACTAGACGCTTCTGCACCTCATCGACCCATTGCTTCATCTCTGTCGACACATTAGAATTTCTAATAATTCCCAGAACAGAATTTAGCTCATCCGCCGCGCCACACGCCTCTACACGAGCGTGAGTCTTAGGGACGCGCTTCCCGAACATTAAGTCTGTCTGACCCTCGTCTCCTCTTTTAGTGCAAATACTCATAAGAAATTACTCTACGTCCATGATGGTTACCTTATCCCACATATGTTTGCAACCGTTGACGAAAACATCGTGCTGAGGGTCTACTTGGTAAGCATTATGGTCTTCTACAGAGTCGAATGTGCAGTAAATAGAGTAGTCCCATGTCTTATCAGTCACTGGACGGTCAGGAGTCCCCGCCTGCTTCCCCCAGCCTCCTTGAGCTACTGAGACCACATCTACACAGAGTTGCATTCCTTTTTCAAACGCTGCCCTGCCTGCTTCGTCCTTAAATTCTTCTTTTAGCCAAAAATATACGTGATGTTGCATAGCCGCAGTATTACTCAATGGAAGTGACTGAGAAAAGAAATTTCGCTAAGATACAAAAAGTTTCTGTAAATCCTGAAAAAATAGTGTCTATTGTCCTACAACAACATTCACACTAATATATTAATGAAAGGCGCACTATTACTCAACCTCGGCTCACCAGACTCCACAGATGTCAAAGACGTCAAAACATACCTCGATGAATTCCTCATGGATGAGCGTGTCTTAGACATACCTCCATTGGTTCGCAAGCTACTCCTTAAGTTAGTCATTCTACCTACACGTCCGAAGAAAAGTGCAGAAGCATACTCTAAGGTATGGACGGATGAAGGCTCACCACTCATCGTCACGAGTAAAGCTCAACAAAAACTGGTGCAGGAAGATACCGAGATCCCTGTATTCTTAGGAATGCGCTACGGTAATCCATCTACGGCTGACATTGTTTCAGAAATAAAGAAAGCCGGTGTTACTGAGCTTCTCATTATCCCTCTCTACCCTCACTATGCTATGTCTAGCTATGAATCTGCTGTAGTAAAGACTATGGGAGAGCTTAGAAAACAAGCGCCTAATATCCTAACAAAACTAGTTCAACCTTACTATAAAGATCCCGAATACATCCATGCTCTATGGGAGTCTATAAAGCCTACTTACGAAGGTTCTGGGGCACATCTTATGATGTCGTTCCACGGCATTCCTGAGCGTCATGTTAAGAAGACAGATCCATCTCACGATCACTGTTTAGTAACCCCTGACTGCTGTAACACCTGTCATCCAGCTCACGCTACATGCTATAAACACCAGTGCATGACAACTGCTAAAGAACTAATAAAATACGCTGGCATCGATGAAAAAGATGTCACAGTATCATTCCAATCTAGACTGCTCAAAGATCCATGGCTCTCACCATACACCGACTTTGAAATCGAACGTCTTGCTAAAGAAGGTGTAAAAAACCTAATGGTAATCTGCCCAGCATTTATCACGGATTGCTTAGAAACTCTGGAAGAAATAGCGATGGAAGGGAAAGAAGAGTTTCTAGAGCACGGCGGAGAAGAATTCGAACTCATTCCCTGCCTAAATACCCATCCTCTATGGATTAAATGGATGGTTAATAAGATCAAAAAATGGGAAAGTTAGGTAACCCCCAAGTATCTTATCAGCTTACCAAAATGGTAATTCTATGCGCATGACATAAGCTAGAGGTTTGAATACTAAACCTGTATAATGTCCACCTCCAAAAAACGCATTTTTTATACTCAAACACAGGGATATGGTTTCACCTCTCCCTGTGTTTGTATGAATTTCTCCGTTAGAGATATGAGAACTACTTAGTCATCTTCTTCTACGACTTCCTTTTCAGCGTTGATGACATCTGACTCCTTTTTGGGGTCCTGACCCTGATCCTTATTTGTATCTGTCGGGCGGTAGGCTACAGTCTCACAAAGATAATCTCTAAGTTCATCAATATTGTCTTCCGTTTCAGCCGACATTGGAATGATGCGTTGAGTAGGGAAACGTTGCTTCAAATATTCTAAATTCTCTTCCGCTCCTTCGAGATCCATCTTGTTCGCTACTATGATCCACTCGAATTTTGCCAAGTCTTCATCATACATGCTAATTTCAGTTCGAAGAGTCTGAATGTCCTCTATAGGGTTACGACCATCCACTCCAGCCATGTCCACTACAAAGAGTAGCACATGACAACGTGTGATGTGACGCAGGAACTCATGTCCTAGTCCACGGTTCTGGTGTGCACCTTCGATCAATCCCGGAATATCAGCCACTGTGCAGCGCTTAAATCCAGGGAACTCTACCACACCTACCATGGGCTTAAGTGTGGTGAATGGATAAGATCCGATCTTAGGTTCAGCAGCTGAGAGCTTGCTCACTAGTGTGGATTTACCAGCGTTGGGGAACCCTACCATACCAGCATCAGCTATACGCCTTAGCTCGAAATAATAAACTCCTTCATCACCTTCTGTTCCTAAAGTGTGCTCTTCTGGAGAGCGGTTGGTGGATGACTTATAGTGCCAGTTACCCTTACCGCCCTTACCACCAGCACAGAGTTGGAACTCTTCACCATAGGTTGTTAGATCTGCGATAGGTTCTAGATCGATGCCTTCACCTCGTTCCATTTCCACAGCGTCTTTGATGGTGAGAGCTGGGCTTTTATAAATAACTGTCCCTGGTGGAACTTTAGCGATTCTCTTCTTACCATTCTTCCCGTGCTTTCTTGCACCTGCCCCGTGGTCACCACCTTTAGCGACTAGCTTCGGGTCATAGAAAAATTCTTTGAGATTATCTGTGTGTGGACTGACTTGCAGAATTACATCACCACCGTCACCACCGTCACCACCATCTGGACCACCTCTCGGGCGGAATTTTTCTCTACGAAAATGCACTACTCCATTTCCGCCGTCGCCAGCTTTACAATAAATTCTAATATTATCTACAAACATGTTTCTCTCCTATCTTTAAATTTGCCGCTTCCCAGCCTATTGCTAGAAGCCAAAGCTTCTGTAACAGTAATTCGCTAGATCGCAACTTTATTAAGCAATGCTATCCTTTTCGTTTCCAAACAGCGACAAGTATAACAAGAAAAACTCCAAACGCAGCATAATACCACCAGCCATTATTAGATTCTTAGATTCTTAGATTCCTCGATGAGGATATATCTATCACTCGTTGGGACTCCTTTATCTATTTTTTTGTCTTTAGGGTCGCAACCGACCTTGGGCTCTTCTGGGGTTAGGTCAGTAAACATCCCCCTCTAGAACCGTAGAATTAATCTCTACACCTAATATTGTGAAAAAAGTTATACTCTACATGCTTTGAGGTCTTTTTCAGCAAGCCCTAGGTAATAGTCAACTATTGAAGTTACATTCTAGAAATACAGTCAATATTTAAAAATCATGAACATTTTGAAAATTATAGCATTAAATTTTACTTGTTTAACTAAGAAAATTTAACTATAATATCAACATGACTTTAAAGCAGTTCATCCCCAAAGCTGTAATATTCTCTTGCTTATCCAATGCTTCATTTGGTTTAGAAATAGATGGATTCACACAGCAAACAAACGAAAGATTTAAAGATAGTGCTAGCTTTGTGGGCACAGGAATGGACTTGTCCGGAATAGGGAGGGATAATTCAGGAAGATGGGCAACTCTCATTTCACCATCCATATTTATCAGCGCTAACCACTTTGCTCCATCTGGCACAGTGAGCTTTTACGAAGACAACAATCCAGCTAAAACAGCAGTGAAGCGCAATGTTGTATCAGGCTCTAGAATCGGCAATAGTGATCTATATATAGGCAACCTAGATGCTCCAGTATCTCCTAATATTACTCACTATAACTTCGCCACCTCAACTGCAGGATTATCTTCAAGTACTATTGCTTACCAAGTAGGCAATCCAGACGTCAATAAAACTTTAGATAGCGGTTTCCCTAACACCTTAAACATGGTAATGGGCTTAAACAAACTTGACAGCTTTAGAAACAGAACACACTCAGGCAGCACATCAGACTCATTTTGGACAGCCCAAGAGAGCATCACACACTATAATGGTCGACATGTAAACTATGAAGCTCTTGTGCAAAACGGCGACTCAGGTTCCCCTTTATTTGTAACTGATAATTCCAAGCAAATAACCATTATAGGAACTGGTTGGTTTAAAGGGAATCTATTTAGCCTATCTGGTAGTAGACCAGCATCTGTCTACACCTTTACTGGTAGTCATACCAGAGAGATTGATGCTTACATCGCTCAGCATGTTCCTGAGCAAGGAACATCAGTATTATTAGGAATATCATTTTTATTTATAACATTTAGACGAAAAAAATGATTTTAAAAAAAATATTGACGAATCGAATACTAAGTTTTACTAATAATAAAGAAGAGGTTGTATAAACTTTCCCACTACCTCCCCCCAACCAAAAATATAAATTAACACTATGAACAAAATACTACTTACTACAATTGGTCTTGCAGCGATCACTGTTACATCAAATGCTCAAATCAGACCGTCACAAAATGATGATGGAAGACTTCGGACTACAATCGACTGCTTCGATCTTGACGTTACAAAGATTTCACCCTCTGGAACTAACATCTCAAATGGCGGAACCATTACCATTGGAGGTAACTTGTCAGGTGGAACATATTTACCTGACGTATCAGGCTACAGCATCACCTCCTTCGTTACTAACTATAATTCTAGCGGCACCACTACAGCATCACTTAGCGGTGGAGTCCTCTCTTTCACTGGTTCAGTCGGTCTTGTTACTACATCTTCGCAGCTTAAAGAAGCTAATGGCTTGGATAAAGACTGCAGAACTCTTGATTTCTCTTTCAACCAATGCACAGTCGTTGATGAAAAATCAGATCTCTTTAATAAAATTAGAGAATCTGAAGATTCAGGTAACAGAATTTACTATGGTGTTGTTGGTGATGAAAGGCAATCTGTCCTGTTTAGTGATGCGTTTAAGTATAACGAACGAACTGGTACCTACGAATATGATTCAACAGATGCTTTAACAACTGATGGAAATGATGGAAAAGTAAACATCGCTATGTATTATCTAGATGCAAGAGGTAACGCTGTAGAATTCGAATTAGAAGACCAAGTTACCACGGTATTCAAAGACTTCAAAGTATGCGTAGAATGCACAGAGGTAATCCCTGAGCCTTCATCTACTGCACTCCTAGGTCTTGGAGCTCTATCACTTCTTATCAGGCGTAAGAGATAGTCAAGTAAACCAATATAACTTAATTCTAACCTTACCTCTTTAGAGGTAAGGTTTTTTTTGTGACAATTAGTGTATTTTAAATAAAAATATAGTCTATTTAGGCTTGTACAAAGATTTATAGACTTTATAATCAAAAAATGCCTAAAACAATATCTAGATATCAGAAAAAGAATCCTAAAAGCCTATGACAAAGGCGGTGTCAATCGCCAAGAAGTCGCAGATCGATTTGATGTTTCACTTGGAATGGTCAAAAAACTTTTGTACCAAAGAAAGCAGCTAGGTGATATAGCCTCACTGGATCACCTAAGTGGCAGAAAGCCTAAAATTACCGCAGAACATAAAGAAAGATTAAAAGAATTTTTGTTAGAAAAATCAGACCTTACTCTAGAAGAACTCAAAGAAAAATTAGGACTCGATTGCACCATTCAGGCTATTCATTATGTACTAGAAGGTATGGGAATGTCATATAAAAAAAGACTCTCAGAGCCCCTGAACAAGACAGAGAAGACATCAGACAAAAACGTCTAAAGTGGAATGAAAACCAGGTAAAACTTGATCCCACAAAGCTTGTTTTCCTTGACGAATCAGGCGCTAAAACAAACATGACCAGACTATATTGTCGCTGTCAAAAAAAATGTCGTTTACACGCTGCTACTCCAACTCGCAGATGGAGCAGTACAACGATGATTTCGTCTATACGTTCTGATGGATCTACAGCTTGCATGACTATTGAAGGGGCTATGAATGCTGATAGCTTCTATATCTATGTTAGAGATTTTTTGTTAGAGACCTTGAGTGCAGGGGATGTGGTCATCATGGATAATCTAAGCTCCCATAAGAGTAAACGAGTTCTAGAATTGATTGAAAGTGTAGGGGCTAGAGTTGATTTTTTACCCGCGTATTCACCTGACCTGACCTGAATCCTATAGAACTGATGTGGAGTAAGGTGAAAAGTATACTTCGAAAAATAGCAGCTAGGAATCCAGAAGATCTAGTCAAAGCAATAGGAACAGCATTAAATAAAGTGACACACTCAAATGCTATTGGATGGTTCAATCATCATGGATACAATTTTATTTAAAATGTACTGATAATGACAACGAGCTACTCACTAAACCTTTACGAACAACGATCAAAGTTCAAGGTCTAGGTCAAGGTCATGTCAAAATGTTAAAAATGTATAGTTAGTTAATGATTACGTAATAATTATCTTGGAACAAATGATTTAAATTTCAATTATCTGTCCTAGTAAATACGCACCAAAAACAGACCTTCTTAATGCTTGTTTAAGATCTATTAATAAAAAACATTAAATTCTACATACCTTTAAGAGTTTTAATATTAAATATTTCTATAAACTATAAATTTAAGTATAATTTAATATTATGGTTACCTAATTAATTTAATTACAAAAAAAAATTGCTATCTAAGAGTTCAAGTATTTTAATATTACAGGTAGTGGGATTACCAATACTTATCCCTCACCCTCCTAACTCCAACCTAATTATAAAAATGAACAAAATATTACTTACTACCCTGAGCCTTGCCGCATTCACTGCGACATCAACTGCTCAAATCACTCCATCACAGACTACAGATGACGATGGTTGCACTACAACTATCGACTGCTTCAAATTTGACATTATTGATGCTGGCCCTGTAGGCACAGACATTAGTAACGGTGGAGCGATCACTGTTAAAGGAAACCTCACTGGTGGAACTTACCTACCTGACGTCAGTGGCTACAACATCACATCATTCGTCTCTAACTTCAACTCAACCGGCACTACTGTTGCAACAATCAATAACGGTGTGCTCTCATTTACTGGCTCTGTCGCTCTAGTTACTACTGGTTCTCAATTAGGGAACGCTGATGGACTCGGTGAGAACTGCAGAACTCTTGATTTCTCTTTCTATCAATGCACAGTTGTAGACGAAAGCTCAGAACTCTTTCAACAGATTAGAAATGCTGAAGCTGATGGAGTCAAAGTTTACTTTGGTGCCATTGGAAATGAAAGAGAATCTGTCGCATTTAGTGACGCGTTTAAGTATAACGAAAGAACTAAGACTTACGAATATGACTCAACAGATGCTTTCATAACTGATGGAAAAGAAAGCATCACTATGTATTATCTTGACTCAAGAGGTAACGCTGTAGAATTCAAGTCAGCAGAAGAAGGCACTACAACAGTTTTCAAAGACTTCAAAGTAACTGTAGAATGTGTGGATTGCGTTCCAGAACCTTCATCAACTGCTCTTCTAGGACTCGGTGCTCTAACTCTTCTCATCAGACGCAAGAGATAATCTTATACAGTCAATAAACTTATTTAACCTTACCTCACCATGAGGTAAGGTTTTTTTATGCCTTCTCAACAATTTATCCGCTATTGAGATTATAAAACAACAAACTTAGAATAATTCTAAAAAAGGCTTGCCTACACTCTCTGCGTGACTAACTTTCATCAACCCATGAAGGTATACGACCACCAACTCGAAGTTCCAGGACTACGCATGACGAAACAGCGCAAAGAAGTCTATCGTGCCCTCATGGAAAACGCTGATCACCCTACTGCTAGCCAACTCTTTGACAATCTTAAGAACTCTCAGGAATCTATGTCATTAGCTACAGTATACAACTGCTTAGAAGCACTCGTTGAACACGGAGCTATAAAGCAAGTCAATGTAGACCGCGAACCAACTAGATACTGTCAAAACTCTGCACAGCACGGTCATTTTCACGACCAAAGCACAGGCACCATTCATGATATCAATTTTAAATCGGGTATCAACTTAATTGACATTCTAGACCTACCAGAGGGAACCGAAATTTCAAGCTTAGAAATAACCTTAAAGGGAACTCTCCCCTCTTAAACATTACTCAAAATCAATCTCAAATCATAAAATAATATCATGTCTATCATCATCAAAGATCTACACGCTAAAATTGGCGACACCGAAATCCTCAAAGGACTCAACCTAGAAATCCCTAAAGGCGAAGTTCACGCTATCATGGGAGTCAACGGCTCAGGAAAATCAACACTTTCTAAAGTAATCGCAGGTCATGATGACTACGAAGTCACATCTGGATCTATCATCATGGATGGCAAAGATCTCCTAGAAATGGACGTAGATGAGCGCTCCCGTGAAGGCGTATTCCTCGCATTTCAGTACCCAATGGAAATCCCAGGAGTATCTAATGCTAACTTCATCCGCGCCGCACTAAATTCACGCCTCCCAGAAGGCGAAGAACTAGACGCAGTAGCTTACTACAAGAACCTTTACGCTAAAATGGACGCTCTAGAAATGGAACGTTCATTCACAGCCCGTGCAGTAAACGAAGGCTTCTCAGGTGGAGAGAAAAAGCGCAACGAGATCCTCCAGATGTCAATGCTAGAGCCCAGCTACTGCATTCTCGATGAAACAGACTCTGGTCTCGACATCGACGCCCTAAAAGTAGTCTCAAAAGGAGTCAACATGCTACGCACAGAAGACCGTGGTTTCTTAGTTATCACTCACTACCAACGCCTCCTCAACTACATCAAGCCAGACGTCGTCCACGTCATGTATGACGGACAAATCATCAAGTCAGGCGGTCCAGAACTAGCCCTAGAACTAGAAGAACAAGGCTACGAACACCTTAAGCCTGTTACAGCGTAACTGACTTTAATTTGTGATTTAGTGATTGGTGATTAGTAATTGCCAGCGAGCTCCGCTCGAAAACCTAAAATCACAATCCCCGAAGGGGCTATCAATCACGAATCACAGATCACGAATCACTAATTATTTTAATACTATGGAAATCGAAGACATTTCAAGCACAGTAACCTCAGAACCACAAGAGATCGACCAAGAGACCGCAGACGCCATCGCTATTGATGAGGAATCTAAAGGCGACTTCCGCTACCCAGAAAATCACAAGTACGATGCCGGTGTAGGTCTCAACGAAGACACCATCCGCTACATTTCAAAGGTCAAAAAAGAAAAAGACTGGATCCTAGAAATGCGTCTCAAAGCACTCGAAGTATTCATGTCTAAGCCAATGCCTACCAACTGGGCAACGGAAGACCTCATGAACATCGAGTTCGACAAAATCCGCTACTACCTAGCTCATGGCCAACGCCCAACACGTAGCTGGGACGAAGTCCCTGACGATATGAAAGAAACTTTCGAACGTCTCGGAATTCCACAGCAAGAACGTGCATTCCTAGCTGGTGTAGAGGCTCAATTCGACTCTGAAGCGGCTTATTCTAACGTCAAAGAAGCTCTTTCTAAGGAAGGCGTAATCTTCGTTAACTCCACAGAAGGACTCCGCGAGCATGAAGACATCTTCCGTCCCTACTTCGGTAAAGTAATCCCTACTGGCGACAACAAATTTTCAGCTCTCAACTCAGCAGTATTCTCAGGAGGTTCATTCATCTACATTCCTAAGGGAGTAAAAGTGAAGCAACCGCTCCAAGCATACTTCCGTATCAACTCCGAGAACTTCGGTCAGTTCGAGCGCACGCTCATCATCGCTGACGAAGGCTCAGAAGTCATGTATATGGAAGGCTGCACAGCCCCTAAATTCGAGACAGCCACACTCCACTCAGCAGTAGTAGAACTAGTAGCACTCAAAGGCGCAAAAATCCAATACATAACCGTCCAGAACTGGTCAGCTAACGTATTCAACCTCGTAACTAAACGTGGTATAGCGCACGAAGACGCAGAGATCCGCTGGATCGACTGTAACATCGGCTCACGACTCACCATGAAATACCCTGGCGTAGTCATGAAAGGCGAACGCGCTCGTGGAGAAGTCATCTCCATCGCACTAGCCAACGACGGACAGCACCAAGACACTGGAGCTAAGATGATTCATGCGGCGAACAACACGACCTCAAACGTAGTTTCCAAGTCCATCTCAGTAGGTAAAGGAATCTCCACCTACCGCGGACAAGTCCACATTCCAAAGCACCTCAAAGGCTGCAAGAACAACACCGAATGTGACGCCCTACTCATCAACTCAAGTTCACAGACTGACACCTACCCTGCTATCACAGTAAGAGGCAACCAACACGTCACCCAGCACGAGGCATCAGTATCTCAAGTTTCCCAAGAGATGCTTTTCTACATGCAACAGCGTGGACTTTCAGAGACTCAAGCCATGTCTCTAGCAGTTAACGGATTTGTCAACGATCTGGTCTCACAGTTCCCAATGGAATATTCCGTGGAACTAAAACGCCTCATCGACCTAGAAATGGAAGGATCGGTCGGATAAGTCATATAGGACTCATAAGACCTATCTTTCATTCTACCAGCAATACACTCACAACAACATGCAAACTTTAGAAATGCCTAGCATCACCTCACAACAACCACCGATGCTACCAGACGCACCACAGTGGTTCCAAGACCTGCAAAACGCAGCTTGGGAAACATTCCAAAACACCCCTGCTCCAACGCGTAAGATGGAGACATGGAGATTTGGTGACCTCAAGCAACTCAACTTCGACAACTTCACACCAGCTTCAGATATCGACACCGGTGATCTTGAACTAGAACTCAACGGACTCGAAGAAGTATCTGCACAGTTCATCTTCTCAAACGAAGACACAGTCCATGCTGAGACAGATCTCCCAGACGGAGTCATCTGTCTCCCCCTCTCGGACGCACTTCAAGAGCACAGCGAACTGATCCACCAACACCTCCTAAAGCAGGAAGTGAAGTTAGGATCAGAGAAATATGCAGCACTTCACGCGGCATCGCTTTCAAATGGACTATTCGTCTACGTTCCTAAAGGAATCGAAATCCAAAAGCCTATCGAAGCCTACCACATCGTAGCAGGTGAAGACGCAGCTATTTTCCCACACACCCTTATAATCACCGAGGACAATGCGAAAGTCAGCGTAGTCGACTACTTCATTAGTGCAGACACAGATACACACCTCGTCCTAGCTATGAATGACCTCGTAGCAGCAAATGGATCGCAGCTTAACTACGTTGCAATTCAGAACCTCAATCTAACATCTAAGATAGTTCAACTCGGCAGCACTACAGTTGACCGTGACTCTAGAACGAAATCATTCGTTCTCAACGTAGGTGCATCATGGGCTCGTAACGAGTCCTACAGCACCTTAGCTGGAAAAGGCGCACACTCTGACATGCTCTCGCTCAATATCCCTACTGGCGACCAGAAGTATGACCAGCGCACCTTCCAGCACCATGCGTCTCCACACACCTACTCAGATCTCCTCTACAAGAATGCACTCTACGGTAAATCCAAGACAACATTCTCAGGTCTCATCGCAGTAGACGAAGGCGCCCACTACACAGACGCCTACCAGACATGCCGCAATCTCCTCATGGAAGACACCACCGAGGCAAACTCCATGCCAGGACTACAGATCAACGCAGACCAAGTAAAATGCTCCCACGGCTCAACCGCCTCAGCCATTAGCGACGAAGAAATCTTCTACCTACAAGCCCGAGGCATCAAGCCAAAACAAGCCCGTCAGCTCATCGCCCGCGGCTTCTGCGTCCAAGTAATCGAACGCCTAGAAAACGACCAACTAGAAAACCTAGTCCTCAACTTCCTAGACGAGAAATTCCGCACTATTGCATAGTTCGGAATGATTAGTGATCCGTAATTCGTGATCAGTGATTAAAAATCTACAACCCAAGGCATAATACGCCTTGGGTTTTTTCTTTATTATAGAAATTGTTTATTCTTTAAAGGTATAGCAAACATTAAAATCTATGCCCTAGCTAGATTTTACCTTGCCGATTCGTCATCACTCCCTAGTCTGGCTTGCAGATATTAGTCTGATGCCTACACGTTTTTTTACCAACACCGAACACAATACTTTGCTTTCAAAATTTGAAGGTATTTTTGAACATAATCCTGACCTGAAGAGATTTGATGCCCTTGTAGGTTATCTCCGAGCGTCTGGATATTTTGCGATTCGACCTAAACTCAAAGACCTTCCATCGGTTCGTATTCTTGTTGGTATTAATGTCGATAACATCACAGAGGAATTTAATAAGAAAGGTCAGCTTTTCCTTGCAGATGCAGGGCAGACATTGCGCGAATTTCGGGATAATCTAGCACACGATATCGAAGAAGCTCAGTATTCTAAAGATGTAGAGCAAGGCATTCTCGACTTCGCAGAAGATGTCGCCTCTGGGAAACTAGAAATAAAAGCCCACCCTACCAAGCTTCTTCACGCTAAGATCTACATTTTTATTCCTGAAGGTTTCAATGAGCACAAACCAGGTCATGTCATCACGGGTTCATCAAATCTATCGGCTTCAGGCTTAGGATCAAAACATGGCGATCAAACATACGAGTTCAATGCCCTCAGTCATGATTTCGATGATGTCAAATTTGCCGAGAACGAATTCGAACAACTCTGGTCTGAATCCGTAACCGTTCTGCCAAAAGAAATAACAGCGGTCACAAAAGAAAGCTTTCTCAGATCTGATCTCACACCATTCGAAATCTACTATAAGTTACTGATTGAATACTTCGGTAACGCCATTGAATATAATCCTAACAGTGAAACAGATTTACCAGAAGGGTTCATGCGCCTTGCTTACCAAATGGATGCCGTAACTCAGGGTTTTCTTCTGCTACAAAAGCACCACGGATTCTTCCTCTCAGATGTCGTCGGTCTTGGTAAAACAATCATTGCCATCCTCATTGCTAAGAAGTTCTTTTACTTCAACGGCTTCCCCGCTCACCTTTCAGAAACCCTTGTGGTCGTCCCTCCGGCACTCAAAGACAGCTGGAGAGAAACCATTGATAAGTTCAAACTCAAAGGCGTGAAAATCGTCACTAACGGTTCGCTACACAAAATCAAGAACGCTAAAAAATACGATCTCGTAATTATCGATGAAGCTCATAAGTTCCGTAATGATACATCCACTGCCTACGATGAACTTCAGCGCATTTGTAAAACACGCACAGACAGACGCTACCCAGATGGCACCTATTATCGAAAGCGAGTCATGCTCGTCTCTGCTACGCCTCTGAACAACCGTCCTAGCGACATCAAAAACCTCCTTCTCCTCTTCCAAGACGGTAAAGACTCCACCATCGACGGAGTCCCCAACATCCAGCGCTTCTTTGCCAACCGCCAAAAAGAATTTCAGCAAGCTCTCAAGCTAACCACTGAACAAGCCAGAACCGAAATCCATACCATCTACGAGAAAATCCGTGTCAAAGTCCTAGCAGAAGTCACCATCCGCCGCACACGCACAGATCTCCGTGCTCATGATGACTATCTTTCTGATCTCACAGCACAGGGCATCACCTTCCCTAGAGTAGATCCACCTCGCAAGATCCTCTACCAGCTCCCCCCATTCTTGGATAATCTTTACGATAACACCCTAGTCGAACTCAGAGACGGGCTCACCTATAATCGCTACCGAGCTATCGGTCACCTAGTCCCTGAGAAAAAAGCGAAATACCAGCAAGCCGACCAGATCTCTGGACAGCTCGCTAAGCTCATGAAGACTCTCTTGGTAAAACGTATCGATAGCTCATTCCACGCATTCACCCAGTCACTCAAGCGTTTTAGAGCTAACTCCTATGCTATGGTGAAAATGTTCGATACTGGGCAAATCTTTATAGCCCCAAATCTCCCTGTCTCCGAATACATCCTCGAAGACCGTGAAGACGAACTCCTAGAACTAGCTATCCTTCGCCAACAAGACGACGACAAGATAGAAATCTGCACTCCAGAAGATTTTGACAAGAACTTCCTCCCAGGACTCAAACGCGACCTTGAAATTCTCACTGATCTCTCAGAACGTTGGGAACAAGTCGAAGAAGACCCTAAGTTCGATGAATTCCTCCGTTGTCTCCGTGAAGAACTCCTCACACCAGAGATAAATCACGAAGCTTCAATTTCAGGAAATCCAAAACTCGTCATCTTCTCAGAGTCAAAGGAAACTACCTCCTACCTCATCAAAAGGCTGAAAAAAGAAGATATCAAACGCGTCATCACAGTCGACTCTGCCACACGAAAAGACCGCATGCCCATCATCAGAGCGAACTTTGATGCCAATGCCCCTAAAGAAGAGCAAGCGGATGACTACGATATAGTCATCGCCACAGAAGTTCTAGCTGAGGGCGTAAATCTCCACCGTGCCAATGTCATACTCAACTACGACACCCCGTGGAACTCCACCCGACTCATGCAGCGTATTGGTCGTATCAACCGTATCGGAACCACAGCTCAGCAGGTCTACGTCTATAACTTCTTCCCCACTGCCAAGGTAGATGCAGACATCGATCTTAAGAAGAAAGCCCTCGTTAAGCTCCAGGCATTCCACTCCGTCCTCGGAGAAGACAGTCAAATCTATTCGACAGAAGAAGAAGTCGATACCTTTGGACTCTTTGATAAAGACCTCGAAGAAGAAAAAGACGAATCTCTCTCCCTCCTCATGGAACTCAGAAAGTTCCGTGCCAAATATCCAGAAGAATTCAGGAAAATCCGCAATCTTCCACTCAGAGCACGCGTAGGCAGAAAGGACAAACTACAAAAAAATTCCACCATTGGATTCATCCGCAACAAACGTCGAGATGGATTCTACTACATTACCGAAAATGAAGGTCAGCAAGAAATCCAAGAACTCTCCTTCGTAGAAGCAGCTCGTGTCTTCTACGCTAATGCCAAGGAAAAAGCCGTAGCCCTGCCAGACTGCCACCACGATCAAGTCAACTCCGCCATCGAGCACTACAAGAAATCTGTCACCACCGAAGCCTCACGTGATCAGATTGTGGACAACAAGATAGGACCAGCCGAGCGTAACGCCCTAAAGATCCTCAAGCTCCTCATCGATCTACCAAACCTAGCCACTAAAGGCGAAATCATCCTTCTAAGACGAGCACAAGACGCTATCAAAAAAGCACGCTTCGTTAAGCTCCAGCGGAATCTCAACAAAACCTACAAAGAGCAAACCAAGACCCCGCGCAAGCCAGCCGCTCTCCTCGATCACACCATGAAGATCATCGAGCGCTACTTCGAGCATGGCGATGAAGAAAACGTCACCGTAGAGAACATCCACGCTGGACTCACCTACGCTGACCTAGAGCCCACCATCATCCTTTCTGAATCCTTTACCGACTAAAAAATGACCATCCAAGAAACGCTCCGCAGCCACTACCAGAGAGATCAGTGGCAGAAAATCCTAGAAGAGGTTTTCAATAAGAGTGCTCAGCGGCTTTCCCTAATTAGTCCTACTCCACTCGCGGCGGCGCATGATAGTGTCAAACAGACGCTCCAGCTCGGAAATATAGAGCTGGATGATGGAAACACCATCGCAGTCCTAGAAATAGAAACCACGGATCAGATCACACTCGCTCGGAATCGTGTCGGTCTACGCCACTTCGTCACCAGCTTTATTGACCAGGCAGACGCCACTGCTGTTCTTGCCGTATTTTATCAGAAGGATAGCGATGACTGGCGACTCACCTACGCCTCCAGGACTACCACCCTTGATGAAGACACCTTCGAGGTCGTCAATATAGAGACAGCTCCTAAACGCTTCACCTATCTACTAGGAAATGATGAACCCTGTCGCACCCCAGCCGCTCGGCTAGCTAAGATACGTGACAATAAGGATGAAATAGATCTCAAGACTATAGAGCTAGCATTCTCCGTAGAATCTCTCTCCAAGGACTTCTTTAAGAAATACAAGGAACACTATGAGAAGTTCACTGAATATCTGCTCTCCCCAGACCTAGCCGACTCCACCCGTGCTAACTTTGAGATCGAGATCAAAGCCAACGAAGCCGCTCAGGAAAAAGAAGACAAGCCAGTGCGAGATTTTGTAAAAACTCTGCTTGGCAGACTCGTCTTCCTCCACTTCCTCCAGAAGAAACGCTGGCTCTCCTGCTCTAAAGGCAGCCGACAGTGGACAGATGGTGACGCTCAGTTCTTAGAAAATTATAAGCAAATGGCAGTCGATGCCGAAGAGGAAGACCTATTCCATTCTAAATATCTGTGCCCCCTTTTCTTCGAGGCTCTGAATCAGGAAGACCGCAACAATGACCTATTTGAGCTGACGCATACCCGTATGCCTTACCTTAATGGCGGATTATTTGAAGAAGATGCAGATGAGCACCGAGACATAGACTTCCCCATTCATTACTTCACTGAGTTGTTAGACTTCTTTGGCGAATATAACTTCACTATCGATGAGAATGACCCTGAAGACCATGAGGTAGGAATCGACCCAGAGATGCTCGGTATGATCTTTGAGAACCTGCTAGAGGACAACAAAGAGAAAGGAACTTACTACACCCCAAAGGCGATCGTCTCCTACATGTCTCGCCAGTCCCTGCTCCACTATCTCCAGACCCATTTGGGCGAAAACGATGAGCTAGAGAAGCTACTCCAGGAAAAAGACTACAGTAATCACACCGCAGACGATAACTTCGTAAACCAACACCGTAAAAAAATCATCCAGCTACTGCATGATGTCACTGTCTGTGATCCAGCCATTGGCTCTGGAGCCTTCCCCATCGGGATGCTGCATGAGATCCTCTGGACCATGCTCACCCTGATGCCAGATGATCAGAATACCTCTGAAAATCGTGCGACACTGAAACGCCAGATCATCCAGAACTCCATCCACGGAGTAGACATCGACCCCGGCGCCATCGAGATAGCACGACTCCGCTTCTGGCTCGCCCTCGTAGTAGATGAAGACGCCCCACGACCACTGCCTAACCTAGACTACAAGATCCACCGTGCCGACTCCCTCATCGAATACATCCGTGGCGAGGCCGTAAATCTAGGCACAGATACGCCCACAGACGCAACGACAAAACAAGCAGTAAACGAACTCATTGCAGCCAAGAAATCCCTCTTCACCGCTCAGAGACGTCAAGAAAAGCGTGACGCATGGTTCGCCCTCTACCGTTCACTATCCAGCCTAGCCCAAGCAGAATTTACTTGGCTACGTAGCGACACAAACTTTGCCGATGGCGACCGCCTCAACATGCTCACCAATGGCATCAAGGACTTTGGACACTGGATCACCCAAATTGATTCGGTAAAAAAAGCTAAAGTCCATCTACAAGACACATTGTTGGATAAGCTCAGACATTGGTTTGATGATCCGAAAAAGCCTACATTCCTTTGGAATCTCCACTTTGGAGGAGCTATGGCAGAAGGAGGTTTTGATATTGTAATAGCAAATCCGCCCTATGTTCGTCATGAGCTAATCAAAGCTATCAAGCCGGAGCTCAAAAAACGCTATAAGTGCTTTGTTGGAACAGCTGATTTACTTGTATATTTTTATGAGCAGGCGACTAATATATTGAAAGATAACGGCGTTATTACATTTATTACATCCAATAAATATTATCGAGCTGGATATGGAAAAAAACTTCGTGCATTCTTGAACTCTAACTTAGAGATGCAAACTCTAATTGATTTCAGAGATGCACCAGTTTTCAACAATGTAATAGCATATGCATCAATTTTAATAGGAAGAAAGTCCATTGCCGAGAATGATCATTCCATTAGCTGTTTACCTTGGGATTTAACTCAACCTATTTCATCGTTTAACTCCGAAATTTGTAAATTATTCCCCATTGATCAAACAGACCTTAGTATTGATGGCTGGCGTATGGTTGTTCCTAGTGTAAACAATTTACTAAAAAAACTCAAAGCTCAAGGCACTCCTCTCGGTCAACATGTCAAAAGTCGATTTTATCGTGGCATTTTAACAGGTCTGAATGATGCTTATGTAATTGATAGTGAAAAACGAGCTGAACTCATAAGAAAAGATCCTAATTGCGAAAAGATTATTAAACCTTTTCTAGGAGGACGAGATATTAAGAGATGGTCAGTTAATCACGAAAACTTATATTTTATAAAAATTGAATCTTCTTCTAATACTTCTCATCTTTGGTCTGGACTCAAAGCAGAATATGCATGGGAGAAGTTTAAAGAACTATATCCAAGCATTGCTCAGCATTTCACAGAACTTGAGTCTGTTTTCGATAACAAGGGTAATTGTCTTTGGGATAGATTACTTTCGAGAGACGATCAAGGGTTCTATTTTTGGGAATTAAGGTCATGTGGATACTGGGAAGAATTTAATAGTAATAAAATTATTTGGGGAAATTTAGCTACTAAACCACAATTTGCCATAGACAACTCTCAAGCTTGTATAAGTGCACCAGCGAACTTAATTGTTACAGACGAAACTTGGTTACTAGCCTTCTTAAATTCAAAATTAATTCAATATCAAATTTTGTGGGCTGGAGCAGAGAGACAAAATGGTTATTTTGAATTTAAACCAATGTATATAACTCCACTAACTGTTCCATCAGCGGACGATTCCATTAAGAGTAAACTCACAAAATTATGTGATTCATGTGCAGTTGCGACATCATCCCGAGATACCACAGCCCTAGCCTCCTACGAGCACGAAATCGACCACATCGTTTACCGCCTCTTCGATCTCAACCCAGAAGAAATCGACCTCATCGAAACCACCTTAGCCAAGTAACTTAATGCTTAGGCGATTTGGAGATTTTCTTCATTGCCGCTTCTAAATCCTTATCGATCTGGCTCGGTTTGAGATCGATGACTTTACGGAACTTATCATATTCTAAATGAGCCTTTTCCTTCGCTTGCTTGGCAGATATTTTCCCAGCATGAGTCAGTAAGTCGTGATCGCCTAGCTTCAAAAAGTCATCTAACCTACTCCCCCAATCTTGCATCTTCATCGCACGTCGATTGAGCGCCTGAAGTTCCGCAAATTCCAAATAGGCTGTCACGATACGGTTGAGGAGATTCAGCTCACTCTCTGTGAGAAAGTTTTTACCTACGGAGACTTCAGACTTAGTAGGTTCTTCACCTTCAAATGAGGTCAATCCGAGATGTTCCTTGCTAGCATCTATACGCTCATAAACCAGTAGCTCCGTGTGCTGCCCAGTGCATTTTATTCTGCACCATCTTGAAAAAATTCCGAGCTGTCTCTGTCTTGCCATCATAATCTATACTGGTGGCGTAAATATCACAGATCTTGCTCCAGAAAACCTTCTCAGAAGAGCGGATATCACGAATACGTGCTAGAATCTTCTCGAACAGAACACTCGAATCTGGATTCTTAAGCCGCTCATCATCTAGCACTGCCCCCTGCGTAAGATACTCCTTGAGCAAAGAACTAGCCCAATTACGAAACTGAGCACCACGTGCAGAGCGAACACGGTAACCAACAGCGAAAATAGCTTCTAGGTTATAGTGAGTAATGCTCCGTTCCACCTCACGAGATCCTTCTTTTTGAACTGTTGCATATTGTGCAACAGTTCGATTTTCTATTAATTCACCATCCTCATAAATATTCTTTAGATGCTTAGAGATCACCGATTTATCGCGCTCAAACAGGTCAGCAATCTGATTCAACGAGAGCCACAGACTTTCTTCCTGAAAGCGACATTCCAGCCTAGTCTTCCCGTCTTCAGTCTGGTAAATAATTAATGGATTTTCGCTCATGCAGAACTATCCATAAGAAAGAACTTGTCACTTGTCAACGGTTCGATACTGTTCTTTTGAATACATAAACATTCCACTATGCCTATACCTAAACTCCACGATTGTTGTCTCCCAGTTCTAAAAGTTCTCGCTGATGGTAAAGCTCAGCAGGCTAGAGATGTCTTCACCATGGTCTCTGATCACATGCAGCTCAGTGAAGAAGATCGCCAGGAGATGATTCCTAGCAAGAAAAAAACTAAAGTAGAAAGCCGTATCAACTGGGCAATGTTTGAGCTAGCAAAAGCAAAACTGCTAGATCGTCCAGCGCACGGAATGTATCAGATATCTGACCGTGGTAGAGAAGCTCTATCTTCAGGAGTCGATAAAGTAGATCGCACCTATCTGAATCAATATGAAGAATTCCGAGATTTCCTAGATAGTTCCTCTCCAGAAGAACTAGTGGAAGAGGCGGAAAAAGAAGAGTCCAAAGACACATTAACAAATCCAAACGCACAACGCTGGGTAATAGCCGCGGGTGAAGGTGGCAGACTCTGGAATCAGTGGAGAGAAGAATCTATTATTGCGATTGGCTGGGGCTTAGATGATCTAAATACCTATAAAGACCAAGCTGAGATGCAAGCGACTATCAAAGATCAGCGAGGGATGGATGCTGAACCCACTAACGATAGCTTAGCAGTATGGCAATTCTGCCATGAAATGGAAATTGGGGATACAGTATATGCTAAGAAAGGGCTGTCTAATATCTACTCTGTAGGTGAAATAACCTCTGATTATGAATACGATGATCAAAGAGTTGAATACTGTCATTTTAGAACAGTCAAATGGCTCAGTACTAGCGAAGTAGAGCTTCCCACTGACTGTAAAATACCACTAAAAACGCTTACCAATGTTAGTGGTTACAGAAACTTTAGAGAATTTATTGATTCGTATTACGAGGACAAAATCGAAATCGTAGATATACCAGAAGAATATCCGCTATACACCAAAGAAGATGCACTTAGAGACCTGTTCATGGATGAGACCAAGCTAGATCTCATTTCACGACAGCTGAAGCGAAAGAAAAACATCATTCTCGAGGGAGCTCCTGGAGTGGGGAAAACATTTGTAGCCAAGCGTCTTGCCTATTTACAGCAAGCGAATACTAAGGAAAGCACGATAGAGACAGTGCAGTTTCACCAGTCCTACGCCTACGAGGACTTCATTCAGGGGCTTAGACCTAATATCAAGGACGGTGGTTTCAAAGTGCAGAACGGTATTTTCCATCGCCTAACACGGAAAGCGATTGAAAACCCAGAGGAAGACCATTTCCTGATAATCGATGAAATCAACCGAGGTAATCTGAGTAAGATCTTTGGTGAACTGATGATGCTGATCGAATCTGACAAACGTGGAGCAAAACACTCACTAAAGCTCACCTATTCAGACGAGAACTCCGCAGAATTCTACGTGCCAGAAAATCTCTACCTCATCGGCACCATGAACACGGCTGATAAATCGCTGGCTGTAGTGGACTTCGCCCTCCGCCGCCGCTTTGCCTTCATCCGCCTCACCGCTGGCTTTGCCTCACCGACCTTCACTAGCTATCTGACCGATTCAGGAGTCAGCACCAATCTAGTAAATAAGATCAAAGCCTCTGTAGAGCAAGTAAACCAAGAAATCTGCAAAGAAGACCTAGCACTCGGTGCAGGCTACGAGCTAGGGCACAGTTTCTTCACACCTGCTAAGCAGCTAGACTCTAGCACTGAGCAAGAGTGGTATCGTGATGTGATCGAATTCGAGATAGCTCCCCTGCTCAACGAATACTTCGTAGATCAACCTGAGAAAGCTAAGCAACTGATCCAGATATTCCATTGGTAGTGAACGATGAGTAAGTCCACAGCCATTCCAGTAAAAAATCTTTATTACCTCCTGTCCTATGCATGGAGTGATAAGCTAGAGGAGAGTGAGCTGGAGAACATCGATGATCTCAAATGCCCAGACCTAGCCAGCTTCTTTGCTAAAGTCCTGACTAATCGGCTGGCTCCGCTTATACGACGTGGATTAGACAGAGCTTACACGACTCACGAAGAACTCACTTCTCAGCCACGCGGACGCATAGACTTCACCGCCAGTGCGAAGCGCCAGACATGGGATCATGGCAAAATGCACTGTAGCTATAGTGAGTTCACCCACGATGTCCCACACAACCGCATTCTCAAATCTACCCTGCTGCTACTCTATCGTGACACAACCCTGTCCACAGAGCTAAAGAAGACCCTACACCGCCAATTTGATGCTTTTGCCGAGGTAAAGCTCGTCCCCACTACCCCACGAAGCTTTCACCGTATCCAGCTCCACCGCAATAACCGAGAATACCGCTTCCTCCTCCACCTATGCGAATTGATCCATGCTTCATTACTTCCAGAGCATGACAACAGCGGTCGACGCAAATTCCGCCGCATAGAAGAGAATAAGAAAGTGATGCCCTACATCTTCGAAAGCTTCATCCTAGCCTTCGCTAAGAAACATCTCACTAACGCCACAAGTCACCGCCCTACAATCAAATGGCTAGCTGACTACCACAAAGAAAGCTCCGCCAACCTCATGCCAACTATGAACACTGATGTCACCATCGAGTGGAACACAGGACGCAAACTCATCCTAGACTGTAAATACTACAAAAACGCCTTCAGCAGCAGAACCTACGCTGAGGACAAGGAGGTCACTAGATTCAAAACCAACAACCTCTACCAAATCTTCGCTTATCTGATGAACAAGCGAGAAGATACTGGCTGGGGTAATGTAGAAGGTATGTTACTCTATCCGACTACTACAAATGATTTCAATGAGTCTATGACGCTGCAGAAAAAACACAGGTTACAAATCTGCTCAGTTAATCTAAACCAACCATGGCAGGATATCGAAGCGCAATTGACCCAATTACTCACCAATCTCAAAACCGAAGAAAACGAAATTTAGGTGAACATCTCGGAATTTTGATGTTTTTCCGAGATAATCACCTAAATTTGATATTGATTAAAATAAATTTCCATCATGCAAGAACCAGCACAAGCGAAGAAGCTACAAGAAACCTTAGATCAGTTGAATGAAGATTTACTTTCTTTATCAGACGACATTTGGCTTTCAATCGACCACAATGATACAGACGCCATGCAAGAAGGCGTAAGAATCAAAGCTCAATACAATGACCAGTTGACCGCATTTGCCCAGCTTTCCAAAGAAATGACTTCATTCATTTCAGAGGTCAGCAAACTAGAAAAAGAAGAGATCACCGAAGACTTTTCCCTCTCTAATCGAAGTGATGTGGATCACCAACGTCTTATCGAAAGCTTAAATCAGCATACTCCGCACTCCCTAAGAGAAGAGTTTCGCTATAAGAGACCTATAGCGCTCGAAATCTCTGGGAAAGTGTATCAAGACCTAATCACATGGAAAGCTGTCTTTCATGCTGTCATGGCACATTTCTACCATACAGACAAAGAGCGTTATTTAAGTATTCCTAATTCAAAACTACACCTCAGCAAAAGAGGCAAACCACTCTTTGCAAGAACACCTTCTGGAATAAGAGTTGCTGAAGAAGCTGCCGGAGGAATTTATATAGAAGTCAATCAAAGTGCAGACCGTATCAAAGACCGTATGGTAGAGGTCTGCCAATACCTAGGTCTGCCAATAGCGGATGTAAAAGTTTACTTTCGAGAAGACCGCAACGCAGGCGCAAGTACAATTTAAAGGCTATTACACTTAAAACTGTTTAGGGACACGACGAAGCTTTTTTAGTAATTGATCCCCCTATACTTCTACTTTCTTATTGAACTGTTGCATATTGTGCAACAGTTGCCACATCGCATATTTTATACCTTAAAATATTCTTTGGAGGTTTAGATAGCATAGCCGAGGTAAATTAGATCTTACTGCTTCTGCTTCTTTCTAGGCTGCCTTTTTCTAGGCTTCTTCGGTGGTGCAGGTTTAATTTCTGCTGGAGTGATATCTAGAGTTTCGCCGATCTTCTTGGCTACTTCTTTGGCGAATAGTGTAGTTCCGTTGGCTTTGAAGTGGACGTTTACGGGTTGTTGCACTGTGTCTAGCTTGTCTGCTACAATTCTGTGGAGATCGTTGACGGGGATTTGGTTTTTCTCCATGATTTTCAATGCTGCTTTATTGTAATTCTGGGCATCGGCTGGATCTCTGTGGGGGCTGACTCCTGCTGGAAATGGTGTGGTGGTGGCGAAGATTAGCTTTGCGTTGGTGGCTTTTAGCTTCGCCACGATCTCCGTCATATTAGTCGTGTAAGTTGCCAGATCAGCCTGGTAGGGATCATTCGGATTGTTTGAGTTCTTTCTAGGGTCTGCTTTCTGCATTCGCTTTAGGTCATGGAGACCTAGATTAAAGTGAATCACATCCCACTTCTGCATTTTTAGCCATTTGTCTAGTCGCGCTTTTGTATGAGTAGTTCCTTGGCTGTTGCCTGGATTGTGGATGATATTGGCTTTTCCTGCGAAGGCTTGTGCGACTTGCGGTGTGTATCCGATCGAAATCGAGTCTCCTAGAATAAGAACCATCGGGAGTTTAGGATCAACCGTCTGATTTTCAGTCTTCTTTGCCTTCTTTTCCGCTGAACCTTCTTCAGGGACATAATCCTTCTTTTGAGCAAAAGCTGGATTGATTAAAAACAGAGAGGAAAGAATGGGTAGTAACAGTGATTTTATAATGCTAAATTTATAGGCCAGCGCTACTCATTCAAGTTCAATGAAATAAGAGCAATATTCTAATAGTTTATTCCCCTACAAGAAATTTTGTTAATTCTGAAAAATTCTGTCCATTCTACCTTAAAAAACCTCGTGTAGATTCGTTACTTTCAGTTCATGCAATAAACGCTTGTGAAATATTTCACAAGCTCCTTGACCTAACGCCGAAAATTTGGCTCACTGCGCTCGGAAAGTTGTCGATAAAATGGCAATTGATCTAATTTTTTCATCTATGAAGACGACTACTGATTACCAAGCACCTGATAATGCGCAAAAAGCTGTAGATTTTGCCAATGATTATCAGGCTGAAACCACTGATCTAATGGGCGATAAGATGGTGCTCAACATGGGACCATCTCACCCTGCTACTCACGGTGTATTGCGCCTGATTCTAGAGCTAGATGGTGAGGTGATCACTAATGCGGAGCCAGATATAGGCTTCCTGCACCGTGGTGATGAAAAAATAGCAGAGAACATGCACTATAATCAGTTCATCCCATACACAGACCGCCTCGACTACCTCGCACCTCTTGCCAATAACGTGGCTTACGCCTGTGCAGTAGAGAAGCTCATGGGCTGGGAGCTTCCGCCTCGTGGGCAGGCAGTTCGTGTATTGGCTTGTGAGCTAGCACGTATCTCATCCCACATGCTTGGTGTCGGGGTCTGCGCTATGGACGTCGGGGCAATGACAGTTTTCCTCTACACATTCACTGAGCGTGAGAAAATTTACAACCTTTGTGAGCAGCTTACAGGTGCTCGTTTCACTACTTCATACACTCGTGTAGGTGGACAGATTCGTGACTTACCTGAAGGCTTTGAAGCTCGTGTCAGAACATTCCTCGGAGAATGTAAGGAGCAGATCGATGAGATCGCTGCCCTTTTAGACAAGAACAAGATCTTCATGGTGCGTATGTGCGATGTGGGTGTCATTTCTAAGGAAGACGCCATTTCATATGGAATGACAGGTCCGAACCTCCGTGCTTCTGGCATAGATCGTGACTTGAGAAAAGACTCCCCTTACCTCGGCTACGAAAAATATGATTTTGATGTTCCTGTTGCAGAAGAAGGCGACTGCTACGCTCGCTATCAAGTCCGTATGGAGGAAATGAGACAGTCTATCCGCATCATCGAGCAAGTTCTCGATACCCTTCCAGAAGGACCAATAAACATCATAGATCCTAAGAGCACATTGCCTGACAAGGAACGCGTCATGATGTCTATGGAAGAGCTGATCCACCACTTTATCGTCTCTACTCAGGGCATCGATGCCCCGAAGGGCGAAGTTTACTTTGGTCATGAAAACCCGAAAGGCGAACTCGGATTCTTTATTCACTCAAAGGGAGGCGGAGTCCCGCATCGTCTCAAGATCCGTAGCCCGTCGTTCGTTAACCTATCCATCTGCTCCGAACTCCTGAAAGGCGCTATGGTGTCAGACGTCCCAGCCATCCTAGGTTCACTCGATTTCGTGATGGGCGAATGTGATAGATAGGGCAGCAGTAAAGTAGAGAGTAGTTAGTAGTAGAGCGATATGAATACGATGAATAAGATACAGACATATGAAGACTTGATAGCCTGGCAAAAGGCGCATCAGTTTGCTCTGTCTACCTACATCACTACGAAAGCTTTCCCTAAAGAAGAACTGTTCGGACTAACTTCTCAACTTAGAAGAGCTGCTGTATCCGTCAGCTCAAATATTGTTGAAGGGTTTAATAGAAAATCAAACAAAGAAAAACTAAGATTTTACGACATTGCTGAAGCATCTTGCGAAGAAGCACATTATCAACTTTTATTAGCCCAAGACCTAGGATACCCCAATACCGAAGCACTGAGAAATTACAGCCGAGAAGTAAAACGAATACTCGGAGGACTCATGAAATCATTCAGCTAGTCACGCTCACCTTTCCTACTCACTACTATCTACTTTCCTACTAACAAATGAATACTCTAGAAAACAACGTTGCATCGCCAACCACTCCTGGTGAGCAACACTTTCCGCCATTCGTAGCGTCCGATGATATCGTCGCGCTAGCTGATGAGCGTATTACTCACTATCCTGAGAGCAAGCTTTCTGCGGTGCTTCCATTGATCCACATCGTGCAGCATAAGCATGGATTCGTTTCTAAGGAAGCTATCACTTGGATTGCTGAGAAACTTGAGATCGAGCCTATGAAGGTCGTTTCTGTAGTGACATTCTACCCAGGATTCCGTCAGTCGGCTCCGGGTAAGTTCCACTACCGTGTCTGCCGCACGCTTTCTTGTGCAATGGCTGGTTCTTATGAGCTCATGGATCAGATCTGTGAGATCACGAATATCGACCGCTCACAACTTTCGCATCACCACCCGATCGTAGTTTCCCCATGTGGTAACTACTCGGTGGAATTCGCCGAGTGTCTCGCATCTTGCGGCACTGCTCCAGTCTGTCTGGTCAATGATGATTTCCACGAGAACATCAAGCCTGAGAACGCACAAGACCTCATCAATAAATACCAGCCATAATTCATCATGAGCGACATTAAATATTTACCAGGTAAAGAACCTCACCCACGTGAGCACCGCCTCATTTTCAAGAACATCGACCGTGAAGGCTGGGACCCATCTATTGATACCTACACGGCTGACGGCGGCTATGAGCAACTAAAAAAAGCAATGGCTATGGAGCCGGGTGACATCACCACAGAAGTCAAAAAATCAGGACTACGTGGTCGTGGTGGAGCGGGCTTCCCTACTGGCGTCAAATGGGGATTCATTCCACCTAAAAACACCAAGCCAGTCTATCTCATCTGCAACTGTGATGAATCTGAGCCAGGAACATTTAAGGACAGATACATCGTCCACCAAGATCCGCATCAACTCATCGAAGGCATGGTTATTTCTGCCTTTGCAGTCGGTGCTCATACTGCATTTATCTACATGCGTGAGGAATTCCCTGAAGCTGCCATTACTATGGAGAAGGCTATCGAGGAAGCACGCGAAAAAGGATACGTAGGCAAGAATATCCTCGGCACAGGGTTCGACCTAGAAATCTGGGTTCACCGTGGAGCGGCTGCCTACATCTGTGGTGAGGAAACTGGTCTTATCGAGTCACTTGAAGGCAAGCGCCCTTACCCACGAATCAAGCCACCTTACTTCCCTGCTGCACTCGGTCTCTACATGGCACCGACTATTGTGAATAATGTAGAATCACTCTGCCATGTAAAGCACGTCATCGAAATGGGCGGCGAAGAATACGCCAAGCTCGGAGTAGATAGAAACACTGGCACTCGTATCCTCTGCGTATCTGGCGATGTCCAGAAGCCTGGTTACTACGAAATTGAGGTTGGTAAAATGACCATGCGCGAGCTTCTCAACGAAGTCTGCGGCGGACCTCTCGAAGGCCGTTCATTCAAAGCAGTCATCCCTGGCGGATCATCATCCAAGATACTTCGCTGTGACGAGACATTCCAGATCGGGCGTGGCGAAGATGCAAAGGATCTCAGCTTCTGGGATATCCAGCTCGACTTCGACACCCTAGCAGCCTGTGGATCAATGGCAGGCTCAGGCGGAGTTATCGTTCTCGATGACACTCGTAAAATGTCTTGGGTGCTCAACAACATCAATCACTTCTACGCTCACGAATCCTGCGGACAGTGCACACCATGTCGTGAAGGCTCTACATGGATGAAGAAAATCTCAGACCGTATCGTAGAAGGAAAAGCAACTCCAGAAGACATCACCACTCTAGAAGAAGTTGCTTACCAAATCGACGGCAAGACAGTCTGCGCATTCGGTGAAGCATCTTCATGGCCTGTAGAAGCTATCATTTCTAAATTTAGAGATGAGCTGACAGCTGATACCAATGAGAACAACGAACGCCTTTCTAAAGAACAACTTCAGAGGGAGATGTTCTTGGGGAAGTAAACTGCTAGAGTTGCTCTACCCGTAGCAAGTAGCAAAAGCGGGTAGCAAGTAGCGAAAAGCATTACCTGAGAACACCATTTAAATTTACTAAATACCACAAACCATAAAATACACAATACGAGCATCGCGAGTGCTACCTGCTACCGCCACAGGCGAACGCTACCTGCTACACATTAGAACTACGTAAGACTCAAGACACAATAAATGGACAAAGCAAAAACATACAGAGACCTAAAAGTCTGGCAACTCGCTCACGAGTTTGTCATGGAGGTCTACCGTATTGCCAAGTTTTTCCCAGATGATGAAAAATTTGGTCTAAGCTCTCAACTTAAAAGGTCAGCAGTAAGTATTCCATCCAATATCGCAGAAGGTTTCTCAAGATGGAGAAATCAAGACAAAATCAAATTCTACAACATAGCAGAAGCATCCCTAGCCGAAGCAGACTACCAATTATTCCTAGCAGGAGAACTCAAATATGCAGACCCTGCCCAAGCACTCACATTAGCCCAAAAGATCAAACCCAGCCTTGCAAGGTTAATAAACTCAATACGAGCTTAGCGAGTGCTACCCGCTACCGCCGCAGGCAATGCTACCTGCTACAATATAGAATCACCAAGACATGTCAGACACACCAACAACTACCAAACTACTTCCTAAAGACGAAGCCGCTGAAAAGGGGCTAGTGAACGTGCAGATTGATGGCAACTGGATCCAGGTGCCACGCGGCACTCGTATGATCGAGGCTTGCAAGATCGCTGAAAAGGAAGTTCCTCACTACTGCTATCACCCAAAACTCACATCGCCAGGTAACTGCCGCATGTGTCTCGTTCAGATGGGAATGCCACCACGCCCAGCACCGGGAGCAGATCCTGTGTTTGGAGATGATGGCTATCAAGAAATTGGCTGGATGCCTCGCCCTGTCATAGCTTGTGCGAACACAGTTGCTGAGAACATGGGAATTAAAACCTCTGGTGATCTAGTAGAAAAAACACGTGAAGGCGTGATGGAATTCCTTCTCATCAACCATCCACTCGACTGCCCTATCTGTGATCAGGCTGGCGAATGCTCACTGCAAGAATTTTCCGTAGAACACGGACGTGGACAATCACGTTTCGTAGAAGATAAGATCAAGAAACCTAAGAATGTAGACATCGGACCACGTATCAATCTCGACGACGAGCGCTGCATCATGTGCTCTCGCTGTATCCGCTTCATGGACGAAGTCGCAGACGATGCTGTGCTCGGCTTCTCAGAGAGAGGAACTCACACGACTGTAACATGTCACCCAGACCGTAGACTCGACTCGAACTATGGTATGAACACCATCGACCTCTGCCCTGTCGGAGCGCTTACCTCTAAAGACTTCCGTTTCCAGATGAGAGTCTGGTTCCTCAAGGAAACAAAATCTATCGACGTGAACTGCGGCACTGGATGTAACACCACTGTATGGACTCGCGGAAATCAAGTTTACCGCGTGACTCCACGTAGAAACGACGACGTCAACTCCGAATGGATGCCTGACTCACACAGACTAGCATTCCACGAGGTTCAAGGCGAAAACCGCCTCACTGATCCAATGATCAAGGTCGACGGTAAACACGAAATCACAGACTGGAATACAGCGATCAATTCTGCTGCAGACGCTCTGAAAGAATTTGAATCTAGCGAAGTTGCAATAATAGCCTCAGCTCGCCAGACAAACGAAGAACTCTTCCTCACTCAGGGACTCGCAGACACTATCGGCACAGAAAACGTAGCCACAGTAGAACGCACAGGTGAGCCAGACGGCAAACTCATATCAGCTGACAGAAACCCGAACACGAATGGAGCCAAGCTTTTACTCGGTGATTCTACTGCTAAATTAGCAACAATTAAAGATGGTCTAAACGACGGCAGCATAAAAGCTCTCATCGTTCTCAACGAAGACCTCTTCGAAGAGGCGAACTTCAGCCACGACGATCTAGCAGGAGCTGAGCTAATCATTTCCTCACACATCATTGCTAATAAGACAGCCCACGCGAGCGACATCGTCCTCCCTGGAGCTAGCTTCGCTGAAAAGCGCGGTAGCATGGTGAATGTCACCGGCAGACTTCAACGTCTCAACCAAGCGATCCAGCCATCTGGCAACTCCAAAGAAGACTGGGAAATCATCCGCGACCTCATCCTAGCTATCAATGGCGAAAGCAACGACATGTATATGATCGAAGACGTTGTTAAAATGATCGCTGAGAACGTAACTGAATTCAATGGTCTAACCTTCTCCAAAATCGGCGACCAAGGAACCCAACTCATCGAAACCGGAGTAGAAATCCCACTCCTTACTAAAGAACGCGAAAGAGCAGCAGCGGGGATTATTGTAGGATAGTTTTTTAGACAGAATTTACAAAATTAACAGAATTTCTTATGAACGATAACAACACCTCTCAAGAATATGATTTAGCAGGACAGATCATAGGCTGCGCTATGGAGGTACATCGTGAAATGGGATCAGGATTCTGTGAAGCAGTTTATCAAAACTCATTAACTGTCGAACTAGAGAGCAAAGGTTTCATCGTTGAATTAGAAAAGAAGATTAAGGTTTACTACAAAGGAAGTATTGTAGGTAATTTCTCAGCCGACCTTTTCGTTAACGAAAGTATTATATTAGAACTAAAATCAATTAGAACATTAGCCCCTGAACACGAAGTTCAACTTGTCAATTACCTCACAGCAACTAATACTCAAGCAGGTCTCCTTATCAATTTCGGATCCAATAGCCTAGAATTTAAAAAGAAATTCAAAGACTACAAACCACCTAGCTCACAATAACTCAACCCAAGCAAAATTCTGTAAATTTTGTTAATTCTGTCCAAAAGAAACACACATGGAAGCACTCATACCTATCATCATCGTCATTGCGAAAGTAATTGGCATCACATTTGTTCTGACACTCCCGATCATTGCCTATTCTGTATATGCAGAAAGACGTTTTGCAGCGATCATTCAGGATCGTGTTGGACCTAACAGAACTGGTTTCGCTGGTCTACTCCAACCACTGGCGGATGGTCTCAAGTTTATTCTTAAGGAAGACTTCGTTCCATCACACGTGAACAAATTCTTCTTCTGGCTAGCTCCAGGACTTACTATGGTGCCTGCTTTGGTTACTCTTTCAGTGGTTCCTTTTGGATCTGCTTTATTTGGTGAGAAGCTCGTCATAGCAGACGTTTCTGTAGGACCACTACTAGTCTTCGCGATCGCTTCACTTTCAGTCTACGGAATCACAATCGCTGGTTGGGCATCTAACAACAAATACTCATTCTTCGGTGGTGTTCGTTCATGTGCGCAAATGATCTCTTACGAGATCGCACTCGGTCTCTCAGTCATTCCTGTACTCATGGTGTTCGGCGAACTCAATCTTTCTAACATCGTCCAGCAGCAATCTGAAAGCGGCTGGCTAATCCTTCCTTTATGGAATGAAAGTGGACACATGTTCTCATCAGCATTCTGGGCTAGCCCTGAAACTCACGAGAGACTCTGGCTCTGGATCCCGATGACTATTTCTTTCTTCATCTTCACCATCTCCATTTTCGCAGAGACTAACCGTATGCCATTTGACCTTCCTGAGTGTGAGACAGAACTCGTCGGTGGTTACCATACTGAATACTCTTCCATGAAATTCGCCCTCTTCTTCCTCGGAGAATACGCAGCCATGATTGTAGGCTCCGCCCTCATCGTGACTCTCTTCCTCGGTGGTTGGTCACTTCCGTTCGGATGGGATAGCTGGGTGTTCGACACCTTTGGCAACTGGGCAGGACTGATCCACCTCGGAGTATTCCTTGGCAAGCTAGTAGCCTTTATCCTCTTCTTCATCCTGATCCGCTGGACAGTCCCACGTTTCCGCTATGATCAGCTCATGAAGCTCGGTTGGGTAGTATTCTTTGAAGCCGCACTCATCAATATCTTCATTGCAACAGTGATCATCGCTGCTCCTCACCTAGATAAAGGTCCTCTAGCAGCACTCATCATAGGGGTCATTATTTTCTCAGTCCTCATGTTCTACATCGCCAAATCACTCGACAAAATGCTGTCTAGTGACGGTAGCGATGACAAAGAACTCATTCCGCCTGCTGAGAACGCTAACAACTAGAACTAACTAATTTAAAACCGCTGATTTAAACTGATTATAAACTGATTTTCTTTATGAGCTATCCTGAGCAACAATATCCACATTCACAATTAACTGAGCAAATCATTGCTTCAGCTTATCGTGTTGGTGGTGAGCTTAAGAACGGATTAGTTGAAAAGATTTATGAGAACGCACTTTGTATAGATTTCGCAGAACAAAACATTCATTTTGCTCAACAAAATCGCTATCCAGTCCATTATCATGAAAAATTATGTGGGACTCTAATCCCCGACTTAGTTGTTGATGAAAAAGTCATCGTCGACACCAAGGTTGTAAAAGAGATAAATTCAGAACATATTTCTCAAATGCAAAGCTACCTCAATATCACGGGGCTAAAAGTCGGCTTAATTATAAACTTCAAATACGCATCCGTAAAAATCCGAAGAGTTGCCATAACAGCACCACCAACTCCAACCGATCAAATAAATCTCGCTTAACAAGAAATCAGTCTAAAATCAGCGTAATCAGCGGTTAAAAAGACTAACACCACTTTACACTTAACCATCATGGCAAAAGTAACTAAATTAACTCGCCCTACTCTCAATAAATCTGATGAGGTCTATCTCATCGGCATTTTCAAAGGCACACTTGTGACTCTCAAGCATGCATTCAAGTCTCTAGTAGGCAAATCTCGCGGATCTGAATCTCTCAAGTCATCTGGACTCGGAGTCACGATGCAATATCCAGAGGAAAAGTGGGACGACGAACTCCCAGAATACTACCGTGGAGCCCCTGCCCTGGTCACTGATGAGCAAGACCGCGAGCGTTGTGTATCCTGCCAACTATGCGAATTCATCTGTCCACCAAAAGCCATCAAGATCATCCCAGGAGAAATCCCTGAAGGAGACGAATGGGCAAAGGTAGAGAAAAAGCCTAAAGAATTCGAGATCGACATGATCCGCTGCATCTATTGCGGACTCTGCGAAGAAGTCTGCCCCGAGCAAGCCATCTATCTCCGCAAAGACTACGCCATCACAGGCACCAGCCGCGAAGAAATGGTCCACGATAAAGAAAGACTCTACGAAATCGGCGGTAAGCGCGTCGGACTAGTCAACAAGTGGAACAATCTAAAGTAATTTCCAATACTTAATACCCAATTTTAAATCACAAATTAAATTATGCCATCCGTACTCTTTTACTTATTCGCCATCCTGATGTTAGCAGGTGGCGTCTGCGTAGTTGCCATGAAAAACCCAGTTTCCTCTGCTATGGGGATGATTGGTTCATTCATCGGTATCGCTGCACTCCTCATCGGTCTTAATGCTTACTTCGTAGGAACTCTCCAAGTTCTCGTCTACGCAGGAGCTATTATGGTGCTATTCGTCTTCATCATCATGTTGCTCGACCTCAAGAAAGAGAAGCGCACGGAGTTCAGCAACTCGACTATCGCAGCAGGCATCATAGTTCCCCTTCTTATGGTTCTTATCACCATCCCAGTTCTACAGAGTATCGATACTAATTTCTCCAAGTTAGACGGCAAAGCTCTCGTAGCGGCTGAAGGTCAGCTTCCAGAGGAAATTGCCAAAACCAGCATCATTCGCCAAGCACTCCTAGGATCTAAAGATGCAGGAACTAAAGATTTCGTAAAGGCAGCTCCGAGCCTAGCAACACTTCCAGACGTGAACCTCATCGGTCAGAAACTCTACACAGATTACAACTTCCCGCTCCAAGTAGTCGCGGTTCTTCTCCTTGTAGCAACAATTGGTTGTGTAGCTCTCTCGAAGAAACTCCATGGCGACGAAGCTCCAGCTGGAGACATACGCATGGCGAAGACCAAGCCTAAGTCAGATAAAATCCCAGTAGCCCCTGCTCTTACAGTAGTCGCGGGAGAAGTCGAAGATACTACCAAGGCTGAATCAAATGACATCGATCCTGAAGTCATTTCAGTCCAAGATCACGAAATGCCTAAAGAAGAGCGGGAAGAAAAGACTAGCGGAGAAGCTGACACTATCCCTGAGCAAAAAGCTCAACCTACCTCCGAAGAACTTCCTGAGAACTCTAGCCTCGATGACAAAAAAGGTCTCATCTACTCACAACGTCCCGACTCCGCTGATGATCTTAAAATAATCAGCGGTGTGGGTCCTGTTTTAGAGCAAAAGCTCAATGATATTGGAATTTACACTTACAAACAAGTAGCAGATTGGTCACCTGAGAATATTGCTATATTTGATAACCTAATTTCATTCCCAGGCAGAATTGAACGCGATAGCTGGCAAGACCAAGCCAAAAAACTTCACGACCAGAAATACAGCTAAGCTCAATTTCACATTACCAATCTCAAAATTTAAATCACCATCATGCCTACCGCATCACTCACAGAATACCTCTTCTTCTCCGGATTGCTTTTCGCAATAGGACTCTCAGGAGTCATCATCCGTAAGAACATCATCGTCATCTTCATGTGTCTAGAGCTCATGCTCGCTGCTGCATCGCTAACGCTTGTCGCATTCAGCAGAGCTAATCTGGTAAATGGACTTCCTGACTACGATGGACAAATGCTCGTCTTCTTCGTCATCACTGTAGCCGCCGCGGAGGTCGCTGTAGGCTTAGCCATCATCGTAGCTCTATTCCGTGCTCGGAATACCACGCACACTGACGATCTCACTACTCTCAAAAACTAATTTTACTCAAGAATCATGAATCCACTCTGGTTACTCTTTTTGCTACCACTCATCACCTCGGTAGTCATCCACTTTGTTCTCAAGCAAAAGTATGCTTCTATAGCTGCTCTAGTAGGAACTATTTCCACTGGCGTTACTCTACTCATAGCTATTATGTGGGTCAGTGGCTCTTTCTCATTACCTACACCTTACGAATGGATTAAGGTAGGTGGTAACTCACTCGAAGTTGGACTCATCGGTGACCAGTTAGCTAAAGGTATGATGATCGTCGTCTGCGGAATCGGCTTCCTAGTTCATGTCTTCTCACTAGGCTACATGAAGACAGACGAGGCAAAGGCACGCTACTTCGGTAACCTCTCCCTCTTCATGTTCTCCATGACAGGTATCGTCCTCGCATCGAATTTCATCATGATGTTCATCTTCTGGGAGCTAGTAGGCCTCTCATCCTACCTCCTCATCGGACATTGGTATAGGAAAGCCACAGCCGCTGAGGCAGCGAAGAAAGCATTCCTCTCTAACAGAATCGGAGACTTCGGATTCCTCATTGGTATCCTAATGGTCGCAGGTATCACTGGCACATTCATGTTTAGTGGCATGGGAAATGGCGCATTCTCAGCTAGCGATGGTGTCCTCATGGCAGCAGTTCTACTAGTCTTCTGTGGAGCTGTAGGTAAATCAGCCCAGCTTCCACTCCACATCTGGCTCCCAGATGCGATGGAAGGACCTACTCCAGTCTCAGCTCTCATTCACGCAGCAACAATGGTTGCTGCTGGTGTCTACATGATGGCACGTTTCTTCTTCTCTATCGAACTCGACACAGTCCCAGGCGCACAGGTCATCGCATGGATCGGCGGAATCACTTCTCTCGTAGCCGCTCTCATGGCGACTCAGCAGAACGACATCAAAAAGATTCTCGCATACTCCACACTCTCCCAGCTCGGCTATATGGTCATGGCTGTAGGACTCATGGCACCAGAGGCAGGAATGTTCCACCTCTTCACCCACGCATGGTTCAAGGCTCTCCTCTTCTTAGGATCAGGCGCAGTTATCTATGCATGCCACCACGAGCAGAACATCTGGAAAATGGGTGGTCTACTCAAGAAAATGCCAATCACAGCTTGGTCATTCATTATCGGAACAGCTGCTCTGACAGCCGTTCCATTCACTTCTGGTTTCTATTCTAAAGAAGGTATTCTTCATGCGGCAGAAGGTAACCCACCTCTTTTCTGGCTTGCAGTAACTGTTGCAGCTCTCACTACATTCTATATGTTCCGCTTAATATTCGTAGCTTTCCTTGGAGATTCTAAGCATGAATATGCTGAAGATGCTAAAGAAGTCTCCCCTATCATGTGGGCACCTCTTGCTATCTTAGCAGTAATGGCATTCGCTTCTCCTTTCCTAGGGCAACTGATCCCAGCTAATGACTTCACACCTGACACAGGATTCCACATGAACTTCATCACAGTATGTTCTATCGGAGCATTCGTCGTAGGCTTCATCCTAGCTTTCCTCCTCTACAAAGGAAAAGAAAGCGATCCACTAGCCAACAACAAGATCATGAAGGTCTTCGCTAACAAGTTCTACATCGATGAATTCTACGCTGGTATCGTCAAATGGCTCCAGGACATCGTAGCAGCAATCGTCCATTTCCTCGATGAATTCATCATCAACGGAATGATCGTAGGCGGACTCACCAGAACAGCCCAAGGCTTCGGTAATTTATTCCGCAAGCACATCCAATCTGGAAACCTCCAACACTATGCCTTCCTCAGCGGAGTCGGTATCGTGCTAGTAATCTACTTCACAGTGTTCCATTAGTAGGTAGTAGAGAGTATTTAGTATACAGCTTCCACATAGAAATTTTAGAAAATATAATGCAAACAATTAGAAAATTTGAAGACCTTATAGCTTGGCAAAAAGCACATGCACTTGTGCTAGCTATCTACAAGCTAACTTCAAATTTTCCGAAAGAAGAACTATTTGGATTAACATCACAAATTAGACGCTCAGCCGCATCTGCTCCTGCAAATATTGCGGAAGGGTTTTCCAGAATTTCAAATACTGAAAAAATTAGATTTTATAACATCTCAGAATCAACCATAGAAGAAACACGCTACCATCTCATTCTAGCAAACGACTTGAATTACGCCAACACTACTGATCTCCAAGAACTAGCATCAGAAACAAAGAAAATCATCGGAGGACTCATCAAATCTATTAAAACAACCATTTAATAGCAGTCCACTACTCTCTACTAACTACTCTCTACTAACTACTTATTCAAATGCTCATCCTAGCACTCATTCTGATCCCCGTTCTAGCTACCGTTGGTATCTACTTCGGAGCTCCAGCCAAACTCACAGCTCTCATCGCGGCCGTGGCAAACATCGCTGCCTCCATCGGCGCTATCGTCACAGAGTCTACATTCAATCTCAATGTTCTCAGCACTCCGAATATCAACCTATCCCTAGGATTTATCGATGGAATGAGCATTGTCATGCTTCTGCTAGCAGTCATTGTTACACTAGCAGCAGTAATCAGTGGCAAATGCCCTGAGGGACGCGAAAAACTCTGGTATTCAAGCTCCCTGCTCATTTCCGCAGGTGCTATCGGAGCATTCATCTCTAAGGACCTCTTCTTCTTCTTCGCATTCCACGAACTAGCACTCATCCCAACCTTCCTCATGATCGGTATTCTCGGTCGTGGTGATCGCAAGGAAGTCGCTTGGAAAACTACCGTTTACCTAGCATTTGGCTCAATCATCCTACTCGCTGGACTCGTCATGGTAGGAAATGAAATCGGCTACAACATGGAAAACCTCCGCGCTCTAGCTGCAGAGAACCAAAACACAGCAGCCCTACTCCTCATCATCGGATTCGGCACACTCGTCTCACTCTTCCCATTCCACAGCTGGGCAGCACCTGCCTACGCATCCGCACCAGCTCCAGTCTCCATGCTCCACGCTGGTGTGCTGAAGAAATTCGGACTCTACGGACTCATCCGTGTAGGACTAGAAGTAGCTCCTGAAGGAATGAAGCACTGGCTCACACTCCTCCTCGTTCTCCTAGTCTGCAACATCATCTGGGTCGGACTCGTCACCATCAACCAAAAGCGCCTCGACCTCATGCTCGGTAATTCCTCCGTCATGCACATGGGCTACATTTTCCTAGCTATCGCAGCCTACATCGGTGGAGGCACTACATTTGCTCTCCAAGCAGCAGTCCTCCTCATGTTCGCACACGGTATCTCCATCGCCATGTCATTCAGCCTAGCAGCTAGCATCGAGCAGAAGACCGGCTCACTAGAACTCAACCAACTCGGCGGACTTGCTAAAAATGCACCACGTCTCGCATTCTACTTCGGACTCGTAGGCATGGCGTCCATCGGACTACCTGGACTAGCAAACTTCGCTGGAGAAATCATGGTCTTCATCTCCGGCTTCGAAGGCTGGAATAAAGCAGACGGACTCGGGCCAGTTCAAATCGCCACCATCATAGCCATCTGGGGAGTAGTCATCTCCGCAGTCTACATGCTCCGCGCATTCAGAAACATCTTCCACGGCGAAACAGCCAGCCGCACAGAAAACGCCACAGACCTCACTCTAGAAGAAAAGTTTCCTGCTATTCTACTAGGTATCGCCCTCCTCTGGGTCGGCATCTACCCACAATCTATTCTTCAGTTCCTTAATTAAGCCATACCTCAATTTTCATATTCAATAACATGAGCACATATTTACTAGAATTTTACGTCGTTGGACTCGGAGTCGTTCTGCTACTCCTCGAAGCCTTCGCACCTAATAAATTTAAGAGCAAATCCTGCATTGCCATTATCGGAGCAATCGGACTAACCATAATTCTCGGACTCCTCATTGCTGGCAGCTACTGCCCAGCGTGCAAAGTAGTGCCAGACTGGCTCTCACGCTTTTACTCCACTGGAGGCTACGCTATCTTCTTCAAAGGCTTCGCCCTAGTCAGCACCATCCTCGTGCTACTCATGTCCTACGATTTCCGTAGCATCCTTAATAAATACACCAGCAACGATAATTCCGACGAAAACACTGGAGAATTCTACGTCCTCCCCCTATTCGCCTGTGCTGGCCTCATGTGGATGGCTTCAGCGACAGACCTCGTTTCCATCTTCGTTTCACTAGAGCTAGTCACCATCACCTTCTACATCATGGTAGCATTCATGCGTAGAAATGTAGGATCTCTCGAAGCTGGCGTCAAATACCTCATCCTCGGCGCACTCTCCACTGGCTTCCTAGTCTATGGTATTGCTTGGCTCTACGGCGCTACTGGGACAACTGATCTCACTAATATGACAATAGTGAACTCACCGACTCTACTCTTCGGACTCTCACTCATCATCCTGTCCCTAGCATTCAAGGTTGGTGCTGCACCGATGCAACTCTGGATACCAGACGTCTACCAAGGCGCACCAACACCAATCACATCATTCCTCTCAGTAGCCTCAAAAGCAGCTGGATTCGGAGTAGCGATCACGATCCTCAGACCATTCATCGAATCTGCAGAAACTGGCAACACCGTGAAAATGATCCTAGTCACCCTTGCCGCTGCCACACTCCTCTATGGAAACCTTTCAGCACTTGCTCAGACTAACTTCAAGCGACTCCTCGCATACTCATCCATCGCCCATGCAGGATTCATGCTACTCGGCATGGCAGCTGGAGCATTCGAGTTCGTTCTCTTCTATCTCTCTACATACCTAGTAATGACCTTCGCCGCATTCTTCATCCTCGGCATCGTACGCATCCAGAACGACAGTGACGAAATCAGCACATTCGACGGACTGAGCAAACGTAACCCACAACTAGCCCTAGCTCTTACCATCATCATGTCTGGTATGGCTGGCGTTCCGCTCACAGCAGGATTCATCGGTAAATTCCTCATGTTCAGCGCAGCAATTGGCACTGTCCCAATGATTGTAATCGTCATCGCATTCATCTCCGCAGCAGCCGGATTCTACTACTACTTTAAAGTCATCAGAGCCATCTACTGGCACAGCTCCGAGAACACAACATCTCTCACCGTCCCATGTATCTCTAAAGTAGCTATCATCATCCTCACTGCAGCGACTATCATCCTAGGTGTCTACCCGAAAGTCCTAGAGCCACTCATAGGCATTAGTCTCTAGAGCTTCTAAAGGCACATCAAAATTATGGCTGTCTTTTTCGCAAAGATAAAGTAAGCTAGTCACCCAAGAACGACCAAACACCATGCCTAAAACAATCATAACCACTGATACCCCCGTTACTGCTGACCCAGACAACACTCTTCACACACTCTCAGTGTATGTGAACAATAAGCCTGGTGTCCTCATGCGTATCACACAGGTATTTGCCAGACGCGGATTCAATATCGACTCACTCGTAGTATCAGAGACCCGTGATCACAGATTCTCCCGCATGACAATCGGCATCACTGGATCATCTAATGGCCTTGAACAGATTGTTAAGCAAGTATACAAGCTAGTAGACGTCATTGAATGCACCGAACACGCTGATAAAAATGCAGTAGTAAAAGAAATGCTACTCATCAAATTCCTAGCAGGATCTGCAGAACGTCCAGATGCGCTTCAAATCGTAGACCACTTCGGTGGCAAAGGCGTGGATATTACCCCTACTTCTATGGTAGCGCTAATTACTGGTGATCCAGATAAGTTAGATGCAGCCATCACGATGTTCTCCCACTTCGAGATTATCGAGACAGTCCGCACTGGAAAAGTAGTAATATCTAGAGGACCATCACCAACCTAGTTTCCCATTTAAAATTAATCTAATATGGCTTCATCCTTAATTGGCTGAAGCCATTTTCTATTATGATCAAACTCTTATCTTCAATTTCTAGCCTTTAGGGGCATGAACTAAGAACTTTACCTTTATTGTTTCATCTCACTAACATCAGGAATAATTAGATAGCTTCGTAAAAATTATTTCCATCAATTTCCTTGACCAAATAATGAGTCTTAATAGCTCTTATCAAAATAGCTTGTTGATTATTTGTTAGAGCATAATTTTCAGCCAAATGTAAACAATCTCTACACAATTGAACTTACTGGACAGAAACTCAAAGAACGCCTCTCCATAGACGCGTGGAAACGTATCTTCCAAATCAACCAAATCACTAAGAAATCAACCGATTTAAAAGTCTCTATATACGACCAAGAAACCACTGACTTTCTAGACTGGACTCTAGAAACCCTGACCAGCATCACGGGTACAGTCACTGAAAACATGACACGCAGTCAAAGCTGGCGCTTTTTACAACTAGGACGTAGAATCGAACCTGGTATTACAACAGCAAAATTATTGAGCGATATTTTCAAAGACAGTAACCGCTACAGCGACATCCTCTTTCAAGGGCTACTAGAACTCTACGACTGCAGTATCACCTACCGCCGCAGATATCTAAACACACTCAGTGCTGTCCCATTACTAGATCTCATGGTATTTGACGCGACTAACCCTCACTCCCTCATGTTCCAGATGGAAAACCTGCGTGACCTCGTAGAACACCTCCCCCATGCTGGAGCAGAAGCTCGCCACCCGGCAGACGTCACAGCCACCCAGCTATTCAGTCAGATTGGTATCACAAGCTCAGGAGAACTTATTGATATAGAAACTTCAGATGGAACATCACCAACCACCGTATTTTTGCCTCTATCACTAAACAATTAGCCAAACTTTCGGGCATTATCGTGACCAGTTATTTTGCACACACCCAGTCTGAGCACCAATCCAAAAATACCACAATACTCGATCAATACTCATGGAACACTACAGCATCAGCCACGTCACAACCTTTAACTACAGCTACCCAGTCGTAGTCTCCCATCATTAGCTTTCTTAAAGCCAGGTAACAGCCAGGGGCATCCAGCTAGGGAAAACTTGACATAAAGGCTTGTACTACTAATTCAAGTATCTCATTCTTCTGGGATGCCCCTGGGCCGAACTTTTTCCTTTAGAAAATAACCAATAGGGGTAACATGGCTTCGCAATTTGTGCTATCTAGGCATAAAAAAGCCCTTACTTAGCTATTAACTAAGTAAGGGCATAAAGAACTGGCGACGACCTACTCTCACAGGACCTATCGTCCAACTACCATCGGCGCAAAAGCGTTTCACTTCCGGGTTCGGAATGGGACCGGGTGGTTCCACTTTGCTATGGCCACCAGA
>CALAJT010000008.1 GCA_937923145.1 uncultured Rubritalea sp.
AAGGATTCATAAAAGAATACACATGTGGTGACGATGATGACATATATGAAATAGCATGGAATACTGGAGAAATGATGGATGTGTTTTGTGATATAATCGAAAAGCATAGATCAGAAATTGAAGATCATTATCGCATGATGGATCTTGGTATTACTCCGATAGATATATTTGAGACATTACCCGAGTCACTTTAGCAGAACGTCCTAGCATAGCCATCACAGACGGGAGGGCGATGGTGGACTGTGGGTTAATGGTTTAGTGGTGTGAAAACTGCGGTAACAGGCGCCGTCTGTGATTGGCTACTGCGCCTTGTTCGCTTTTTTTGTTTCTTTGGGTTCTTGCAAGTTTAGAGCATGCTCTTCTTTAGTCGGGTAAAGAGGGTTAACCTGTCCGCCATGTATTTTTGTCACTCGTCCAGCTTCGATAGTAAGAATATCTCCCCAGACTTGAACTGTAATCTTCTTACCTATATAACTTCTTAATCTCTTTTCATATTTGTTACGGTCATGAACATAGTAAGCAGGGTTTCCAAATGGCTGAGTTAACACTGCATGGTCAGCCTTCAAACCTGTTACTCGTCCTATTGTAATATCTCCTGAGACAATTAAAGCAAAACCAGTTGGAGTCTTCTTTACATCGTGAACAAGAGCTTCACGAATTTCTACGCTGGGAGCACCTGCGAATAAGTTTTGAAGATTCAGGGCTAGAGTGATAGCTAATATAAAAATAGTTTTCATGAGGTGTATTATAGCGAGTAATGATGTTTTGTATGTAAAGAGGGTGTAAATTTTTTAGCGAACGTCCTAGCATAGCCATCACAGACGGAGGGCGAACATAGACTTTGGGTTGATGGTTTAATTGAGTGAAAAGTTCGAGATTAAGGCGCCGTCTGTGATTGGCTACTGCGACTTGTTAGGCAGTTTGTTGTAATAGGTTGAGATTTTTTGTTGACTAAGTATTAGCATGAACATCCTTGATCCTGATATAGAAAATTTCGGTGAAACACTAGAGTTTGCCAAACAGTCCTTAAATTGCACATCCGTTAAAAATGGCGATCCAAATGCTATCCAAATAGTAGAACGGTTAGGAACTAAGGCGTTAGAAATGACACAGCACATCAAATCGCTGATGGATGAATATGACTCTAATAAGTAGTCTTCTTATCCAGATATTCAGTCTCAGCACGAACCAAAGCTCTAGCCAAATTCATAATTTCAGAATCTCCGTCCTTAAACATTTCGACTGATGGTTTTGGAAGTTTGTTCACAAATTCTGGATCATTCGCACATTTCTTTTTGAATTCAGTCCAATATTGTTGAGCCTGAGTTAGGTTTTGGTCTGCGGTAATAATTTCTTCTTTGTCTGACATATGTATATTTTTAGCCTAACGTCCTAGCATAGCCAGCCCTACAGAGAGGGAGCATAAATAAACCAAGCAACATTTAATACCGAAAAACTAAACTAACAAGAGCCGTAGGGCTTGGCTACTGCGACTTGTTAGCACTGCAAAGAATTATGATAACGATACAACACGAATATAAAAACAACGGCGATGAACGACGTAAATTTATTCTCAAGGAAGAAAACTCGAATCCTCCGCAGCTAGAGAAATTAGAAATAATAGCTTTTGATGGAGAGAGTGAAGGTGAAGGTATATGCTTCGACCTTTATAATCCTGAAAACCATGAGGAACAACACAAAATATTCTCATTAGACAGTAAGAGTGAAGCTAAACTTTTATTATCTTTTTTGACTGAGAGCATAGAGAAGATGAAAGACTGATTCCTTTGTGCTAACAGGTTGTTTATGTGATGGTGGATAATTGAGAGTAGGATAATGATTTCCTTATTCGGCGTCAAGTGGATAACTGGTATCGCATTTTTTATCTTATGGAAAATTAAATTATTTTAAAATATCTTGCAGATAATAACGAGGATAGTAATCTAGTGAATTATGGCTAAAGGAAAGTTGGAAGAACAGATGAGAACGTTGATGAAAAGACGAGGTATGTCATATAGAACTGAGGAAAACTATGTTTCCTGGTATAGGAGGTATGTGAAATTTCATGGCATGAAATATCCTGCTGATCTAGGTAGTAAGGGGGTAGAAGAATTTCTAAATTATCTGGTAATGGAGCGGAATGTTGCAGCGGGCACGCAGAATCAGGCTTTTAATGCGCTAGTGTTCCTCTATCGAGAAGTTTTGGAAATCGAACTGACTGGTGTGGATGCCAAACGAGCTAAGAAGAAAAAGCAATTGCCAATGGTGCTGAGTAGGGATGAGATCAGAGGTTTATTTGAGCATACTAAGGCTGGACTACCTAGTTTAATGCTGAGGCTTCTTTATGGGTGTGGCTTGCGCGTGAGCGAGGGGTTGCGCCTACGAGTAAAGGATGTTGATTTTAAGAATGATTGTATCTGGGTAAGAGATGGCAAGGGTGGAAAAGATAGGTGTGTGAGTATGCCTGAAAATATTAAACCAGAGTTGGAAAGACAGGTTAAAAAGGCGAGGTTACAGTATGAAGAGGATGTAGAGAATCATGGGGAGAGCAGGGTTTATGTGTCAAAGGCATTAGATAAGAAGATGGGTGGAAAACTAAGCCGAAGTTGGGAATGGTTTTGGGTATTTCCTACTGCATTACGTGGTGTTGACCCACGGGATGGTGAAGAGAAAAGGCATCATATGCTAGAAGGCGCTGTGAGTAAATGGCTGAAGTATGCTGTGACGAAGGCAGGAATAGAGAAGCGGGTAACAGCGCATGTTTTGAGGCATAGTTTTGCTACACATTTACTCCAAGCTGGGGTGGATCTGCGGAGTATACAGGAGTTATTAGGGCATGAAAATTTGAAAACTACAGAGATTTATACACACGTAGTTAAGGCTATGGCTGGGAAGGTGAAGAGCCCGCTGGATGATTTGTAGAGCCGAGGCTCTGTCAATGGTCAATAGATCCTGCATGATGGAGCCTGAGGATGATAGGGTTTAAGGTTGCCCTTCAGGCAACTTGGTTATTGTTGTCGGTAACGCAGGGATGCGGCGTTGCCTTTCCGCTGGGCTGGTATGAGTTTCGTCTTCAGCGAAAGGGGGGAGTATTGTTTGATGTTGGGTTTTAAAAGGAAAAGCAGTTATAGGTTAGATTAGGTCTTAGAGCTTTAGATTTTCAACTTAAAAAGGCAAACATCTGAGGATGTTTGCCTTTGTGTATCCAATGTTATTTAATGCGTATTAGGTCGAGCCAATTAGTAGGTCGAGTCAGTGTGTTAGGTTGAGCCTGTAGATTAGGTTGAGCCTGTTGGCTTGGCCATTTTGTGTTTTGGTGGCTCTGTGAGCATGTCTTCTAGAGCTGCTCCTGCTGGGATCATTGGGAATACGTTGTCGAGCTTGGTGCACTCTGCGTGGACTAGGACTGGGCCTTCATTGTATTCTAAGGCTTGTTTTACCATGCGCTCTACGTCTGCAGGGCGTTTGATGTTGATGCCTTTGATGCCGTAAGATGCAGCTAGCTTGATGAAGTCTGGGTTGCCTTCTAGGTCTACACCAGAGGTGCGGTTTTCGAAGAAGAGTTCTTGCCATTGGCGAACCATTCCTAGGTAGTGATTGTTCAGGACTACGATTTTTATCGGGAGCTTGTGAATGGCTGCTGTAGCTAGCTCGAAGAGTGTCATCTGGAAGCCACCGTCTCCAGAGATGCTGATGACGGTGCGGTCTGGACAGGCGAACTGGGCGCCGATTGCTGCTGGGAAGCCGAAGCCCATGGTGCCTGCTCCACCGGAGCTGAGCCATGAGTGAGTCTTGGCATTTCTGTAAAACTGGGCTGCCCACATTTGGTGTTGGCCTACGTCCGTGGATACGATGGCTTCGCCATTGGTTTGCTTGTTAAACTCGTCGATGACTTGCTGCATTTTGAGTCCGCCTTGCTTTTTGTAGGCGAGGGGGAATTTCTTTTTGTATCCATCTAGTCTTGCATTCCATTCTGGATGTTTAGCTGGCTTGATTTTTTCTAGAAGAGCATTGAGTGCGGTTTTTGCGTCTGCGATTACCTGAACGTCAGGGGTGATCATCTTGTTCATCTCTGAAGCATCGATATCGATGTGTATGATCTCCGCATTGGCGCAGAATTTGTCTGCCTGACCGATGATTCTGTCGTCAAATCGAGAGCCGATGTTGATGAGTAGGTCACATTCACAGACGGCTTTATTAGCGTAGGCTGTGCCGTGCATTCCTAGCATTCCTTGGGCTAGGGGATGGGTTTCAGGGATGACGCCTTTGCCTAGTAAAGTGGTGGTTACTGGGCAGTCTAGTGTCTCAGCGAATTCTAGTAGTTCTTTATGGGCACCTGAGATCATGGCGCCTTGACCTGCTAGAATGAGTGGACGCTGAGCGCGTTTGATTAGCTTTAGGGTCTCTTTGATCGCAGTTTTGTCTACGGTGTAAGCTTTCTCAGGTTGATAACCTGGGAGATCCATAGGTTCTTTGATGCTTAGGTCTCCTGTAAATGGTCCTTGGCTGATGTCTTTCGGGATATCGATCAGTACTGCTCCTGGTCTACCTGAGGTGGCAATGTAGTGCGCTTCTCTGGTGATGCGTGGAATGCTGTTTGTTTCTCTGATGAGGTAGTTGTGCTTAACAACTGGGATGGTGATTCCAAAAATATCTGCTTCTTGGAATGCGTCTTTTCCGAGCATCCATGTGACTTGCTGACCACAGATAACGATCATGGGAACGGAGTCCATCTGTGCGGTCATGAGACCTGTGATGGTATTGCCTGCACCTGGACCAGATGTTACTAATACTACAGCAGGTTTACCAGTCGCGCGTCCATAGCCATCTGCCATGTGGCAGGCTCCTTGCTCGTGTCTGGCTAGAATAAATTTGATGTTGCTCTCGACTGTCTCTAGCGCATCAAATATTGGGATCGCTGCGCCACCTGAGTATCCGAAAATATATTCTATTCCGAGTTCATTCAGGGTCATTATGAGAGCTTGCGCTCCATCTAGTTGTTCTTCGCTCATATTGTTGAAAGTTGTTGTTTGTGTAGTAACTTGCCTTATTTTTGTAAAAAGTAAACTCAAAAATAGCCGATTTAGGCACGAGTGCGCTTTGTTTTGGGTGGAGGTTTTGTAAAAATTGCGTTTTTTGGGTTAAATGAGAGTTTTTTTGCTCTGTTGGATTTTGTTTGTGTTGATTGGTGAGCTAAATCTATTGCTTAGGTTTGATGTCTACTTTACCGTCATTGAGCTGTGGGTAGCCGGGGGTGCTGCGGCCGTTTTTAATGTATTTTTCTAATAGTTCAGTTAGTTCTTGGACCTTTTCGGGCATTTCTGCTGCGAGGTTTTTCTGTTCTCCTAGGTCGTCTTTGAGATTGAACAGTTGGACAGGAGGGGCATTTTCAGGAGATTTTCCTGGCTTTGGTGGGCTCCATCCTCCTGAGCCTTTGCATAGAGCGAGTTTCCATTTTCCTGATCGGATGGCGAAGCTGCCATTGATAGAATGATTTACTATGGGTGTGCGCTCAGTCTTGGAGGCATCGTTTAGCGTATTAAGAAATGATACGCTATCTACAGCTGCGTGAGGCTCTAGAGTGTGCCCTACTATTTCAGCGACGGTGGCGGTAATATCGGTCTGGCAAGTGATTCTGTCAGTAGTAGTCTCAGGTTTGATATTGCCTGGCCATTTGATGATGAATGGCACGCGGTGTCCGCCTTCGTAGATATCAGCTTTGTGGCCGCGTAGATTACCATTTGGGAGATGACCTTGTTTTATAAGGTTGGGAATTTTAGCGGCAGGGGAGCAGCCATTGTCTGTAGTGAATATTACGATGGTGTTATCCGTGATTCTATTTTTCTCTAGTGCGTCTATGACTTCGCCAACTAGCCAGTCAGTTTCCATGAGGGTATCACCATAGGCTCCGATGCTAGATTTTCCCTGCCATGGCTTACTGGGTAGGATGGGTGTGTGTGGAGATGTGAGTGGTAGGTAGAGGAAGAATGGCATTTTCTTTTCTGTTGTGGCTCGTTGATTAATGTAGGCTACTGATTTTTCAGCAAATGTGATGAGGCATTGATCTGCCTCGAAATCTGTGGTGGCCGCTCCAGGTTGTTTAAATGCTTTGGTGACTGTGGGGATATGTGTGACTTTATCATTTTCTATGTAGACGTATGGAGGTATGTCGAGTGATGCTTGGATACCATAAAAGTAGTGAAAGCCATTGTTCTGTGGTGTGATGGCAGGTTTGGTGAAGTCGATGTCCCAGCCTGTTCCTGTTTGACTTTTATTTGGCTTATAATTTTCTTTAAGTTGCCATCCTATCCCGAGGTGCCATTTGCCGATGCATGCTGTGTGGTAGCCATTATCTTGGAGTATAGAGCCGATAGTAGGCTCGTCTGTTTTGATAAGAGGGGCGTCATGGGGAGTTAAAAATACTGAGCTTTTCAGACGTGTGCGCCAGCAGTATCTACCAGTGAGGCAGGAGTAGCGAGTGGGTGTGCAGACTGAGGAGCTGGAGTGGGCATCGGTGAATCTCATTCCTTGCTTGGCTAGAAGATCTATATTGGGTGTGGCTGCTTTGCCCCCATTATGTGAGACGTCACCTATTCCCATGTCGTCTGCTAGGATGAATATGATGTTTGGCTTCTGCGGAGATTCTTGTGCTTGGATAGCGCAGGTAGATGAGAGAGTAGTTACGGCTGATATAATTGATAAGGTGGGGATACGCTTAAGAAATGATTTCATATGATAAAGATAGTTTTTAGATTAGATGGTGCAAGAGATAAATTGTAGGATGGTGATTGCAAATAAAGCTACGGGTGCTAACCAGTTCTATATTAAAATTGATATGAAGAAAAAAGGATTATTCATTACTGGTACTGATACAGATGCTGGCAAGACGTATATTAGCTCACTAATTATCAGGGCTCTCAGGGCTGAGAGTGTGAATACCATCGGCTATAAACCGATCTGCTGCGGTGACCGTAATGATGCAGTAGAGTTTGCAGATGCTAGTGGTCTCTCAGCAGAGGATGAAGCTGTGATGAAGCGTATCAATCCTGTCTGGATGAAGACTCCTGCAGCTCCGCATGTAGCGGCTATGTTTGAGAACTCACCGATAGAGAAGCAGCTCCTGCTAGATGGCTACCAGAGTCTAACAGAAAGTTATGACTGTGTGATCACTGAGGGTGTGGGTGGCTGGTTAGTTCCTATCCAAGGGATGGAATTCAGCGTGGCAGAGCTCGCGGTGGCGATAGGTGATCCAGTCTTGTTAGTAGTGGGGAATAAACTTGGAGCGCTTAATCATACTTTACTCACTGTCGAAGCGATGCGCTCCAGAGGCGTAGAGCCAGCTGGACTGATTTTTAATAATTTAATCGATGAGCTAGATACGGCTACTATCACAAATAAGGGAATAGTGGAAGACATGTGCGGTATAGAAGTCATTACTGATGTGATCCGCGGTCAAGAGGAGATCGAGAGTTGGCCATTTATGGAGATTCTCGGGTTGTAAGTTTTCTAAAAGAGCCTAGTTTAATACTATGATAGACATGATCGTAAATCTCTATGAGCTACCAGACTCTAGAGAACTCTATGAAAAAGTAGAAGCGCAGGGGATAATCCTTCGCAGAGCACGTGCTTATGAGCGCCAAAGCGTGGCTAACTGGGTGGGCGAACATTTCTCACCGAAGTGGGTTAGTGAGGTGAAAGTCGCTATGTCACGCCAGCCAGTCACTTGCTTTATTGCTACTCGTGATAAAGAGATACTGGGATTTGCCTGTATAGAGACTACTGCCAAAGGATTCTACGGACCTACTGGTGTCAGCGAGGCGGCTCGTGGCACAGGAATCGGCAAGGCGCTTCTTTTCCAGAGTATGGAGGCTCTCCGAGAGAGTGGCTATGTGTATGGAGTGATAGGAGGCGTAGGCCCCCGAGAATTTTACGAGAAAGTATGCAATGCCCACGAGATTCCGAATAGTGATCCTGGGCTTTATACAGATATTTTACCTGATTAATTTTAATTTATAGATACGATGCAAGATCCTGGATTTGTCAAAGACGCGTTTAGCAAGATAGCCGATAGGTATGTGGTCACGAACCATGTGCTAAGTATGGGAACTGATATTCTCTGGCGTAAGCGAGTGGGTCAGATCGTGGTGGAGTGGAATCCGGATACTGTTCTGGATATCGCTACTGGCACAGGAGATCTCGCCTTAGAGTTGCAGAAGGTCTGTTATGATGCGGAGGTAATAGCCTCTGATTTCTGCCCTGAGATGTTAGCTCACGCTACTAAGCGAGGTGTCAAGATCACTCAGGTAGTGGATGCTATGAGTATGCCGTTTGATGATGATAGTTGTGATGTCCTGACGGTCGCCTTCGGTCTTAGGAATATGGCGAACTATCCAGAAGCTCTCACGGAGATGAAGCGCGTCATCCGCCCTGGTGGACATCTGCTAATCCTAGATTTCTCTCAGCCTGAAGGTCTGCTGCAGAAACCATACGGTTTCTATCTGAATAAAATTCTCCCGATTATCGCAGGGAAACTCACCAATGAAAAGGAAGCGTATTCCTACCTAGCTGGATCTATTGGAGACTTTCCAAGTGGTAAAGCGATGTGTGATCTGATCGAATCCCAAGGCTACAAAGAAGCTCGTCAAGAAGCACTGAGTGGTGGGATAGCTTCTATTTATACTGCAGAGGTTTAGCAGCTAGAGCCATTCGACCCTTATGGTGCCTGCGGCACGTCAGGGGTCAGATCCACCCTAGCTGATAGCTCTTCTTAATTAACCTTTTTGAAGATAATGGTAGAGAACTTCTTTTTAGGGTCATCAGCTTTTTTAAAGCGTTCATTATCCCAGGTCTTAATGACATACCATTCTGAGCTGTCGAATTTCTCACGGGAGTGATTTTCGCGTAGCTCGGAGAGTCTCTGATCCCAGATGAAATAGGTTCCTTTTTCGAAGTTCTGAATATCTCCCCAATCTCTGGCTATTGCTTCACTAGTGTGGAGGTTGTCGAAATGGATATCGATTTGTGGATGATTACCTGTGACGGGCTCGTCTTTCCTGATTTGGTCTACGTGGTGAATGGCTTCTCGCATGTTGAGTCCTCGCTGTTCTGGAGTCATTGGTGGGTTGAAGAATGATCCTTCGTAAGATTTCTGTCCTGCTATGACTGCTTGCCATTGATACATGCCTTGCTGTTGAATCATGTGGAAACCTTGGGCCATGATGAGTGCTGTGATACTAAGAACGATGGTGTTTCCGTGCTTTTTATATTTGAATTCAATAACATCGAAAGCCTTAGCCCCGAGCATGGCGAATAGAGGAGCCATGGGCATGAGGAAATGGAAGTAGCCGCCAGATGCAAATTTACCAGCCCAGAAGATGACCGAATGAACTGCAAAGTAACTGACGTAGGTGAAAAGTATGAGCGACCATTGAGGTAGGTCTTTCTTGATGTAGAATGATCCGAAGATAGCTAATGGGAGAGAGAATAACCCGAGAGCTGGAAGAAGCAAGCTAGCGTAGTGATAGATGGGTCCGCTGCCGTAGTAGTCGGTCGGTTCGGAGTTGAAGTAGACTAGGAATGGGATGGAGCCATCGAAGAAGTAGTTGGCTACATTATAGATAAGGATAGCGAGGACAGTGAAGAAAGCTAGGGTGAGATCACGCTTGATCGCCTCTAAACTGAATTTCCTCTTCATGAGGTTATAGAGGATTCCTCCTGGCTGGAATGATACCCAGATACCCCAAAGAGCTGTGAGAAGTATGCCTTCATGACGGATCAGCGAGAGGTAGCCGAAGCAGATAGAAGCTAGGTAAAGACGGTCCTTCTGAGCAAGATAGATACCAAGAATCCATACGATCATGAAGGGAGTCTGGGTGAGCACTGAGTAGGAAAGATCAGGGAACCATGATTGGAAAAGCATTAGCACAGGGATAGCCCAGATGGACTTGATGCCGATGTGTTTGGCGGACTTAGCAGTGAGCCAGACGGCTATACCAGCTAGAAGCAGGGTGAACACTCGAGTGGCTGTTAGACCGAAGATTGCGATGGGAGCGTGAATGAGATTTCTGCCAGCTCGGGTCCAGCCATCAAAGAAGATACTAGTGTTAGTCCAAGCGCTTCTAGACTTAATGTAATGCGTAGCTTCATCGTCAAGGATGTATCCAGTGCTAGTGAAGAGACGATAGAGCGCCCAGCCTATTCCGAGTGTGAAGGTAAACCAGAATACATTGCGCTGCGTGGTGTTTTGGAACATAGCTTATAAGATTATCGTTCAGAGATGGAGAGCTTGTTATTCTCATCGATAAGCATGACGTTTTTATTACGTCTCCAGATACCATATTTGAAAATACACCAGATAGCTCTAACACCATCTTTCCAGCCGATGTGTTTTCCCTCTGCGTTAGTGCGTGGGAAGTAGGAGATAGAGACCTCGAAGACACGGAGACCCCTACGAGCTATCTTTGCTGTGATTTCAGGTTCGAAGCCGAAGCGGTTTTCTTCGATTTTAATGTTTTGAATGACCTCGCGTTTGAATGCCTTGTAACAAGTTTCCATGTCAGTGACGTGGAGGTTGGTCGCCATGTTAGAGAGAGTTGTTAGAAAGCGGTTTCCCATGGTGTGCCAGAATTGAAGGACGCGCCGTGGATTGTTTTTTAGGTAGCGAGAGCCGTAGCAGACATCACATTTATCATCGATCAGCGGGCGGACTACACGCTCGAACTCTGAGGGGGCATATTCTAGGTCTGCATCTTGGACGATGACGAATGGTAGCTTAGCGTGTTGGAAGCCGGTACGAAGAGCAGCGCCTTTACCTTGGTTGTGATCGTGACTGATAAAGGTAATCTTCGGCTCTTTTCTAGCCATTTCCTCCACGATCTCTCTTGTCTTATCCTTTGAGAAGTCATTCACTACAACTACTTCACCTACCAGAGGGGTGTTAAGGACAGTATTGATGACAGATTCTACAGTTTCTTCTTCATTGTAGGCAGGGATGACGACGGTGAGTGGGTTTTCGGGTAGATCAGACATGATTTATATTAGTGCGAGATAGTATTATCTGGTTCAGAGGTGTTTGAGAACACTAAATATTTTCTGGCGACAAAATTGACAAGTGCAGAGGAGACTGCGAATGATAGTGCTGCGACATCTATATTGGTTCCGAGGTCTATGAACCAATCTTTAGCGAAGTTTCCAGCTAAGAAACTTATAGCGGAAATTAGGAAAAATAGAGACATTTCACGGATGAATGAATGCTTTCCAGGTGTAAATACGAAGATTCTATTGCTGAAATAAGCCACGAAATTCGCCAGTATGAATGCAACTAGCATCACGTGAGCAGAGTGTAATTTCTTTGTATTATCAGGTAAATCGTTAGCTATATAATCAGGAATGTAGATTCTGGCGAGAGTCCAGACTAAGCCAAGAACTAGAGTCGCAATAATTCCACAAACTCCATATTTGAAAAATTGAGCCCAGAGTGGGGGATTATTCTTAATTTTAAGATCACTTAGGATTTCGCTCGGCTTTAGTGGGATACGGCCGAATATTGGGCACTTTAGCGTTGGACCTAAGTATTGCCTAGTTGCTAGATTATGCTCAGTCTCTGGACTTATAGGCGGTAGATTGTCGGTAGTCATTTGCGTTTAGTCAGCTTGGCGTTTTTGTCTAAATGAGAGGTTGCATGGCTACACTAGTGCCAAAAGTCAAACCAATTCATTTTAACGCTTATTGTAGCAGGGTGTTTGGTAATTTTTCTGGAATATTAAGAAAAGTTAAATAAATAGTATAATTGGCGTGACATAGAGAAGACTAAACTTTACAAGACTTGTAATGAAAATGTTTATCAAACAACTTGTCTTGGTGTCCTGTGGAGCGCTCTTGCTAAATAGCTGCGGCACATCTCCAGATGCCTTAGGTAGTAATGTAAGTCCTGTAAATAATCCTATCCCGCAGCCTACGCCATACGGTTCGATGACAGTGCCTCAGAATACTGGCTATGTAGCCCCTACACTGAACACAGCGCCACCTAGGAATTATGTCCCGCCGCTTTCATCTAATATTGGTAGTAATAAGAAGATTTCATGGAGTCGTGCTAATGTGAATGGTAAGTATGTGGCAATGACCTTCGATGACGGTCCTGTATCTGCAAATACCACTCGAGTGCTTAACATGCTAAAGATGAGAAATATTAAGGCTACGTTCTACGTGATCGGCACACGTGTCAAAAACAACCCATCTTTGATGAGAAGAATGGTAGCTGAAGGACATGAAGTGGGTAATCACACTTGGACACACGGTAAGCTAACAGGGATGAGTGACTCAATGGTGCGTTCTGAATTGAATAGAACTCGTGACGCTATCGTAGCCACTACTGGTATAAAGCCACGCACAATGCGCCCACCTTATGGAGCACTTTCAACACGTCAGCGTAATTGGATTTTCAGTGAGTATGGCTATCCTACTATCCTCTGGGATGTAGATCCAGAGGACTGGAAAAAGCCAGGAGCTAGCGTGATCAAAAGTAGAATCGTGAACAATACTAAGAGTGGCTCTATCATTCTACTCCATGATCTACACAAGACTACTGTAGATGCTGTGCCAGCGACTCTGGACGCTCTACTTAGACAAGGATATAAGTTTGTCACTGTGTCTCAGTTGATTGCAATGTCGCAATAATTGCTAATTTATTAGAGCTACGATCGATAGACAGAAAATAGCTATGCTGGGCAAGCGTTATTTAGATACTAGAGTAGGATTGGCTGAAGTGCTTGATGCAGTCAAGTCGCTAGCTTTTCAGACTCAAGTCGACTACCATGAACTCGAGCACGAGGACATGGGGATATGCCTGACGAGTCCATTCCGCATTGTAGTAGCAGGTGAATCAGAGTCGGGTAAAACTTCCTTTTTAAATGCTCTACTGGGCATTAATCTCATAGAGGATGATGAGTATCCGATCTATGTTTATGGTTCGGCTAGAATCTGGTCTGGTGGAGAAAGTCCATTTGTTAAATATACTCAGATCCAAACGCTATCTGAGGTAGAAATCGTTGATAACAGGGGGATTTCAAAACTGACTGTTGATGAGCGTGACTACCTCAAAGAACTGATGGAAGAAGCTGATCATGTATTTTACGTGATGTCTGCTGAGAATCCATGGGCAGCGAAATCATGGGATTTTGTGACTGAATCTAGGGAACAGGTAGGTAAACGATGCTCAGTAATTCTGCAGAAGACAGACATACTCAAAAAGCGGGATATTGAAGTTTTAGTCGGTCACTTAACATCGCTCTCTATTCAGAGGGTAGGGCATGCTCTTCAGATTCATTGTATTTCAGCAATTGCTGGTGTTGCTTCATGGGGAAAGCAAAAGCGTGACGGCAGAGCGTGGCTTCATTCTGGCTATAAAGAACTGGAAGCTTATCTTAATGAGCAACTCAATGGAGGAGAGGAACGCCGAGGTGCACTTCAGTATGTCAGTAGGAAGGTGAAGCAAGTTATAGATAGAATAGAGTCTTCTATCGAAGGCAAAATGGGAGTATTACGATCCGATACTAATTCGCTAAAAATCGTAGAAGCAGAGGTAGAGCGAGCTCGCGAGGGAGAGGTGGAGAATGCAAAAATAGGCTTACTTCAGATGGCATCAGTTATCACAGAGCAGATAGAGCCAGCGGTGAAATATGCTTCTAAGAAAAATGGATTTTTCTCAACATTGATCGCAGTCTTCAGCCGCGGTGATGGAGCACTCGAAGTGGAGAAGCAACTTCAGCTAGATGTCAGTGGAGCAGCATTTGAGAGGGCTAGAGAAATAGCTTTCAGTCTGCTAGCCAAATGCGAGCATCAATGGCGTGGGATGCGAGATGACTTACAGAAGCGTATGGCAGTGACCGTAGTCGGTTTCGACTCCAAGATGTTTGAAAAAAATGTGGAGAAATTTTCTGACCAGATGCAGCATCAGACTAAGCGAACGATGATGATGCTCAAGCTAAGTCGACTGTTAGATAGAATGATGGTAGCACGTCAGCGCGCGCTTAAGAAGATGTTATGCTGGCTACTATTACTAGTTAGTGCCGCTGGTTTCACAGGTTATATGGAGTTGAACTTCTTTGCTGAGCTGCCTTGGCTCATACTGGTTATTGCGACGGGCTTATTTTTCTACATGCTTTACTTCGGCAGTAAAACTAAGAGCGCGTTGCTGCTAGCCTATAGTGAACGGCTTCATAATGCGCGATTTGAGTTCTCCGAGATGATGCAGGAACCTTACTCTACGGAAATGCGTGAGTTCTATACTGGCTATACAAGTATGTTCGAGAATCTCAGGCAATACATAGTGAGTAGTGAGGAACGACTAGTCCCTATGCACGATAAATGGCATGCACTATTTTTAAGATACAAAGCTGTGGATCAGGGTATCTAACAGCTATGGATCAATCTACAATAAAACGAGTTTTTGAAGAAAATTTCAACCAATATGGTGAACTAGGAGCGAGCGTCTCAGTGTGGCAAAATGGTGAAGAAATTTTAAACCTAGCTCAAGGATGGTGCGAGCGAGAGCGGCAAAGACCATGGGACAAGAATACGCTAGTACCTGTCTACTCAGCAACTAAGGGACCAGCTTCTGCGACCTTGCTAATGCTATTAGAGGAAAATGGATTGACGCCAGAATCACTAGTAGCTCAAGTATGGGGAAATTTCCCAAGTCAGAATGCTACATTTGCAGAGATGATGTCGCACCAATGTGGGCTGAGCTCTCTGGATCAGGCTGAGAGTGTGTTTGATTACACTGCAGTGATCGCTGCAATAGAATCTCAGACCCCGAATTGGTCGATAGGAGATGGTCACGGCTACCATCCTAGGACTTACGGTTTCCTGTTAGATGAATGTGTTAGGAGGCTGACAGGTGAGACATTGGGGCAGGTGTGGCAGAATAGAATAGCAGAGAAATTGGATATAGATTTTCACATAGGATTGCCTGAAGCGGAGTTCTATCGAGTAGCGAAGCTCTATCCTGGCAAAATGGATAAATCAGAGTTAGAAAGCGGCTTCTACAGAGAATTTAACCAACCTGACACACTTGTAAGAAAGGCATTTGGTTCTCCTAGAGGGCTTCATGCTGTTCATGAGATGAACACTCCACTTGCTTGGCAATCAGCATTACCAGCGATGGGAGGCTTGGCGACAGCTTCTGCTCTAGCTAAATTCTATCAATCTGCTATCGGAGCTATCGATTTCTTTGCTGACGATGTGTTAGAGTGGATGCAAGAGAGTCAAAGTATGGGAGATGATAAAGTCTTAATCACTCCGACACATTTCAGCTGTGGATTCCAGAAAGATCCGCTAGATGAAATTGGCGAAAAAATCCGTAATAACTACGGTAAATCAACCAGCGCATTTGGTCATCCTGGGGCAGGTGGCAGTCATGCATTTGGCGATCCAGATTCCGGTATATCCTTTGCCTACACGATGAATCAGATGGATCTTTCAGTGCTCCCAGGCGCTAAGAGTAGTAGGATGATAAACTGTATTTAGACCTGAATACTTCCTTGGAACACAAAGTCTGCTGGACCACAAAGAGTCACATTGGTGAACTGATTATCCGCTCCTTTTTCGAAGCCTATTTCTAGGGTGTCTCCTCCAGCTACGTCTACTTTTACAGGAGATGGGGCATCTGTGAGTAGGTGATGAATTATGGCGGCCGCGCACATTCCCGTGCCACATGCGAGAGTTTCACCTTCTACTCCACGCTCATAGGTGCGGATAGCGATGTGATCATTATCGATTACTGTTGCGAAATTAGCATTTGTGCCTTTGGGGCTAAAGCGTTGGTGATAGCGTATAGCTGCTCCGTTTTTAATCACATCAAGTTCAGGAAGATTATCTACGAATGCAACTGCATGAGGGACACCTGTGTTGACTACATGGACTGCAGCGCCGAGTGATTCGATATTGCAGTCGGCATTCATCTCTAGATCAAATGGGTCTGACATGGCGATGCGCACGTCGTCACCGATCATCTCAGCAGTGAGTGTCCCAGCAATGGTTTCGAAGCTTACAGTTGTAGGCTTCTCTTCAGTTAAATTAGCTACATATCTACCGAAGCATCGCGCGCCATTTCCACACATTTCTGCTTCTCCGCCATCAGCATTGTAATAGCGGAATTTGTAGTCAGCTCCTTGTTCGGCTGGTTCTACAGCGAGTAGTCCATCGGCTCCGATACCTCGGTGACGGTCACACAGGGCTTCGATCTCGGACTTGCTGAGATTGATACCAAGGTCTCTGTTATCGATGACGACAAAGTCATTTCCAGCACCGTTCATTTTGTTGAATTGGAGAAGCATTAGTTTTTTTAATCCGTAAATTAGAATTTGTCAAATCCTGTAAATAAGTAGATTTTTTTAGAATAGACAGTAGATTAGATCACTCTAAAAAAATAACGATGAGAAAATTATTATCTATAACAGCAAGTTCCATCATTTGTGCTAACTTGAATCTAAAAGCTCAAGAGGCAGAGAAAAAACTGACTCTAAGAGAGAGGCTGCAGGCTCTAGAGGATGGGGGATCTAAAAAATTAACCGAGGAGATTAAAGCTGAATTTGGGAAAGGTATCCAATCAATCAAAGGTGCAAAAGTCGTAGAGAGTGCAAAGCAGGTAGGCGATAATGCTCCTAAATTCACATTAAAAAATGCGATAGCTAGAGAGGTTAGCCTTACCGCTGAGCTTAAGAAGGGACCTGTAGTTATTACTTGGTATAGAGGTGGCTGGTGTCCTTATTGCAATATAGCTATGGCGGCAATGCAGGAGAAACTCCCAGAGATTAAAGCGGCAGGAGCGAGCTTGATAGCGCTCACACCAGAGCTTCCGGATAAGAGTCTAACTACTGTGGGAAAAAATAAGTTAGAGTTTGAGGTTCTTACTGATTTGAACCACAAAGTTGCAGATCAATATGGATTACTTTTTAAACTAACCCCAGAAGTGGAAAAACTCTACGGAAAGTTCTTTGATCTAAAGGAATTCAATGGCAAGTATGCAGGGACTGATACACTACCATTAGCGGCAACTTATATCATAGGACAGGATGGAAAGATTAACTGGGCGTTTCTTCATCATGATTACCACATGCGAGCTGAGCCTAACGATATAGTTAATTTCCTAAAGATGCAGAAAAAAGACCAATAGATTGTTATAAGATTTGCTATTGCTCATTCGTAATTGTAAATGAAATATAGAAACGATGAGCAACAGTAATAGCATAGAAAAAGACTACACGATATCCTTAGAACTGAAGCATAGGATTAGGTTCACGAAAGATGCCTTCTCGGGTGCCAATAGGATGTTAGCGCAATTGTTAGAGACAAATGGGCATGCCAAAGTACTGGTGTTTCTAGAACAGGCCGTTGCGGTAGAATTCCCCCAATTAAAGGAACAAATAGAAGAATATTTTAAAGGCACTTCAGGGCTGATTTTTAAAGGTGTCCGAGTAGATGTAGGAGCAGAGGAATGTAAGCGTAATGAGAAGGTGCTACGCAGAGTTTGGGATGGCATTGAGGAAGAGAAAATCGACCGTCATTCCTACATATTTGCCATTGGTGGGGGAGCATTTCTAGATGTGGTAGGCTTCGGAGCTGCCACAGCGCACCGTGGTGTTAGACTTGTTAGATTTCCTACTACTACACTTTCGCAGGACGATAGCGGAGTAGGGGTTAAGAATGGGATTAATGCATTTGGTAAGAAGAACTGGATTGGCTCATTCGCTGTTCCTTATGCCGTAGTTAATGATTTTAATTTCCTTCACTCACAACCTAAGAAGATTCGTAGAGATGGACTGATCGAGGCTATTAAGGTAGCCCTTGTTAGAGATCGCGATTTTTATTACTGGCTGGAAGATAATGCAAAGTTTCTATGTGATTTGAAACCACACTTTCTAGAAGAAGCTGTGGAGCGCTCAGCTATCTTACATGCTGAACATATTACCCAGGGTGGAGATCCTTTCGAAACAGGTAGTAGCCGCCCACTAGACTATGGTCACTGGGCAGCGCATAAGCTAGAGCAGCTTACTGATTTCGAGCTTACTCATGCAGAGGCAGTGAGTATCGGGCTTGCTCTAGATACGGTATACTCTTGGCGCACTGGGCGACTGGAAGAAGATGATGCAAAACGCGTCCTAGATTTACTGGTCACGCTCAAGCTTCCTCTGTATCACGAATCCTATGAACTCAGAGATGAGTCAGGCAGGCGTAAGGTATTCGCTGGACTAGAAGAATTCCGCGAGCACCTAGGTGGTAAGCTAACGATACTTCTGCTTAAGTCTTTAGGACAAGGAGAAGACATTCATTCTATGGACGAAAGCTTGCTAGAAGACTGTATTAACATGCTAAAAGATTATTCGGATGAAGAAGAAAAAGTTAGTTAATTGTTTCACTTGATGGATGCGGTTATTTCATTTGACATGTTCTTATGGATGAATTAATGTATTCATATGAGATATACAGATGAACCCATTGTAACCTCTTTTTTGCCTAGAGCGTGTGATAAACAACATGCTAATATGCTAGCGGAAACTTGTATTGCTGCCCAGACACCTCTCGTAGAGAGATTGCGCAAAGGTTTTCCTATGCAGGAGTTTCGTCTGCTTCAGGAGATATTGAAGATTTCTGAAGAAGAGCTAGGTAGATATTTGGGGATTTCTCCTGCTACTCTTCACAGGCGCAAGAAGTCTGGTCGTCTGGAGACTCCAGAGAGTGAGAGGGTGGTTCGCTTTGCTCGCTTATTTGGTATTGTAATGGATGTTTTTGAGACTCAGGAGGCAACTCGTGAATGGCTTAAAACTGCAAACCCAGGTACAGCGAATGAGAGCCCTCTTAGCTATGCTGATACGGAGTTTGGTGCTAGGGAGGTTGAGAGCCTCATTGGGCGAATTGATCATGGGGTTTTTAATTAGATGTCTGATATTGATTACATTTGTGGTTACCGAATAGTCGCTCCTAGGTGGGCGGAAGATGCTCTCTCAGGCGAGGGCGCTAGGAAGTTTGGGGGGCGCTGGAATTCTCCAGGGAGGGCCATGACTTACCTTGGTGGTAGCCGAGCTCTAGCTGCTCTTGAATTGTTGGTGCATCTGCCTTCAGCGTTGAGCAGGGCTAAGCCTTATCGTATTATTGAGGTGAAAATCCCTGAACAATTTATAGCTAATTACCCGTCTAGATTATTACATGAAGGATGGAGAGAAAGTCCATCTCCTAGCGTGACTACGGTGATAGGTGATGACTGGATAGAGGCTGGAGGACAACTTGCTATGCAGGTTCCTTCAGTGCTTATTCCAGAAGAGACGAATATTTTGCTGAATCCAAACCATCCGGATTTTAAGCAGGTTGTTTGTGGAGAGGTTAGAGAGTTTAGATTTGATCAGAGATTATAATTATCTACGTCTCTTACTTCTGTAGCGGTTTTTTTTCGGATCTTTAGGGTCTGCAGTTTGGTCGTCTTTGTAGCGTAAGATACCGTAATGTTTTAGATTTTTTACGAATTGCTTGGTGTCGGTATCGAGTTCTTTATCGTTAGATAGTGATCCAAGTAACCCTTTTCCATTACCAATTTTAGTGATAGTTTTTTCTGCACTATCCATTGTAGTTTCTGCTTGTTTTGCTGCTTTCTTGAAGCTTGCTAGAGTCTCGGGGACGTCAGCTATTGCAGGTTCGATGTTTCTGAGCTGCGTTGACGCGTCTGCAAAAGTTTTTTGCGCAGTTTCCACGGCAGAGTTAATTTTAGCGATTGTGGCGCGGGCTTCCTTAAATGTCGGATTAATCTGATCACCTATTCCTTTGAAGCTAGCAGTAATTTGTTCGACGTTTTTGAGTGAGCGTTTGATACTGGTCATGTTTTCTTTATCTAACATACCTGTATTTACCCTCTCTACTGTCTCAGCGAGTCTTCCAGCAACCGAGCGGATGTCATCGATAGATGAGTCTACTTTCAGAAGAGTAGTCCGGGCGTCCTTCATCAGAACTCGTAAGTCTCTAGCTACTGATTCTGCGTCGGATTGTATAGCGTCTAAACCACCAGCTGCGTCGCCCAGTATCTCGTCACCGTGTTTAAGGTGCTCGCCACTGTTGGCCTTTGGTTTACCGATAACGATCATTTTATCTCCAATGAGTGATAGAGACTGAACTTGAAAAGTACTGGCTTTGTCTATTTTTATGCGTTTATCTAGCTTAAGATTTACTCTAACAGTAAGATCATCCTGTAGCTCAGGTGTATTTACTACCTTACCTATACGCGCTCCACCCATGCGCACTTCGCTACCTTTGATGAGACCAGATGCGTCATTGAAGGTGATGTGAACCATATAGTTACCGTCCATTCCTGAGTCACCGAGTCTACCGAATTTAAGGACGAGTATCCCCAGAACTCCTAGGCCGATTAGGAGGAATAAGCCTACGACAGCTTCTGATCTTTTTTCTTTTAATGCCATTTTTTTGGTAGATTAGATAGTTTCGATGTGTTCTCTAGAGCGTCCTTCTATGAAGTCAGTGAGGTTTTGGTCACCAGAATCTTTCATTTCTTGAGGTGTGCCTTGCCAATAAATTTGCCCTTCTTTGAGGAAAATAACACGGTCTGCGATGCGGAATACGCTGCGCATTTCGTGGGTGATGATTACGTTTGTGATGCCTTGGTTATCTTGCAGGCTCTTCATCAGGTGATCGATAGAATCAGCGGTGATTGGGTCGAGTCCTGCGTGTGGTTCATCGTAGAGAACGCATTTAGGTCTATCAACGATGGCTCTGGCTAGTGCTACGCGTTTACGCATTCCGCCTGAGAGATCCGCTGGCATTTTGTCGATTTGTCCGTCGAGCTTTACGATCTCTAGACATCTAGTTACGCGTTCTTCGATTTCCTTTTCCTTAGCTTTTGTATTCTGCCGGAGAGGGAAGGCTATGTTCTGACCGACTGTCATGTAGTCGAAGAGAGCACCGTTCTGAAACATCATGCCCATCATTCTTCTTACTTTTCCAAGCTGGCGCTCGTTCATTTTAGAGATGTTTTCTCCCTCTACGATGACGTCGCCACTGTGAGGTGACAGTAGACCGAGGAAGTGTTTCACTAGCACACTTTTACCTCCACCCGATCCACCTAGAAGAACCACTGTTTCGCCCTCGTAGATTTTACAAGTCACACCCTTGAGAACGTGGTGCTGACCGAATATTTGGTGCAGATCACGGACTTCTATCAATGGTGTTTTTTCGCTCATTAGTAAGTTGGGAGTTTAAACGTAGGGTAAGTTGGCTGCTATTGCCTCCACTTGAGGAATGTTGTCGACCAGCTCTAGAATAGCATCCCACTTGCCGCTCAGGAGCGCTTCGCGTGCCCCTTCTGGCATGGTGATGGTGAATGTCTTATCTCCAAATGTGACTAACATAGACTGTAAATCTAGGGAAAGTATTTGCTGAGGATCAGAGGCTACTAAAGCCATAAGTGTTTCATTGTCAGACTCGCTTAGGCTCACGCAGGGCATGCCAAGATTGGTAGAGTTCCCAAAGAAAATTTCTGCATAGCTCACTCCAACGATAGCTTCGAAACCGAATCGTTTGATTGATTGAGGTGCGTGCTCACGTGAGGAACCGCAACCAAAGTTAGGTCCTACTACCATGATACTGGCGCCTGAGTATTTAGCGTTATCGATGGGGTGTCTTTTGCTAGATCCATCGTCAGTGAAGCGTTCGTCATAGAACATGCCCTCAGCGAGATCGTCGAAGGTGACACATTTTAAAAAACGTGCTGGAATAATTCTGTCTGTGTCTACATCAGCCCCAGGCACGGGGACTGCTCTGCCGCTGATCTTAGTAACTGGTGCTATTGCTGTATTAGCCATGTATTTACTCTCGACTAGCCTTAAGATAAAAGCAAGTGCTTAGGATGGCAGAAAGTCAGGTATTTTAACGAGAAATATCTTGCTGATAAAGTACTTGAATACCAGCGCTACGAAGAATTTCTGTGCCGAATAAGTGATCGCAGAGGTGGAAGGCTAGAAGGCTTTTACCGTTTGGTTGAGATAATAGGGTGTAAGCGAAGTCTACATTGGTCTCACCAGCATGTAGAGTTTGGAGACATTTCTCTAGGTCTACGCTAGGATCATGCGTAGCGACTACCACCATGCGGCAGGTGGCGTGTGGGATACCTTTTTCCTGGAAAATCCGGCGGACTTTTTCAGGGTCAGTGAGGATGAGACGGACAATGGTAGCGTCTTTAGCATCTTGCATACTGAAGCCAACTACTTCCTCACCGTGTTTTTTGATGAGCTTAAGTAGTGAGCTTAGGGAGCCAACACGATTTTGCAGCATCACTGAGATTTGAATCACAGGATCACCTTCTTTTTTTACTAGTACGTCGTCCATGGTGTTGTTTTATTGATGTGTTATGCCCAGCAGGGGAAGTAAAGTTACTTCATTAGTTTGGGTGTTTTCTACTACTACTTCAAGCTCATTTACATCTGAAACTTTATAGTTCATACCGTCTGCATCAGTGAATGTATCACCTCTGCGGACGATCCAGTGATCGCCCGTTTCCTTTAGTCTGACTACTGCGACAGCGTCTGCTGCGGTGGATTCGTAGCCAGAGTAGATCTCGCGACTTTTACCAGATTTTTCATCTGTGACCATGAGGGTGACGAGTTCTTGGTCAAGTCCACCAGTCATCTTGCTGTTGATGATTTTCTTTTTGATCTGAGTAACTTTAAGTCCAGTCATTCCGATCTCACTGCCTTCTGCTACTGCTACGGGCGCGGCATCTGAATTTCTAAGGTCTTTGATTTCTACACTTCCTGGCTCCTCTGCATTCATGATGAGAGGTAGAGGTTTTTCTGCATAGTTAGCCATACTCATTTGTTTTTGAAGACTTTCTGATGAACTTGTTTTGATAGGTAGCATTTTACCGCGTATGCTTGCTACCGTAACTTGGGCAGGAGCTACTGGTGGAGCAGGTATGGAGACTTTAGCTACCATTTTGCCGTCATCAGTTTTTACCGTTTCAGATTTGGTGCTCTTGAGAGCATCTATCTCTGATTCGTGATAGCGCTCCATAGCGTGTCTAACTACGTCTTCTAATTCTACTTCGTTCCACTCCAGAGCGAGAACTCCTTCTTCATTGGTAGCGGTGGACGCTGACTGGAGCACAGCTAGGACATGTTCATTATCTTGAGCGTAGTCTCTGGCTAGCTGACCATCCTGAGAAACTGCAAATGGATTGGCTCCGTTAGCGAGAAGTTTTTCTGCTACTTTATCGTGACCTTTCATTGCCGCTATCATGAGGCTAGTTTTGCCTTGGTCTCTGGCGTAGACTGATGCTCCATATTGGATCAGAGGATCGATAGCATCTGACTTGTTTTGATCTGATGCATAGAGGAGAGCCGTGTCTAATAGTTCGCGATTGTGTGGTGCGATGAGGCGGATGGCTTCTTCTGAGTTGGCATCAATAGCGTGGAGTAGAGCAAATTTCTTTTCATGGTCTCTCATCTGTGTGGGAACGCCAGCCTTAAGCAAGTATTGGATTACTTCTAGCTGGTCACTTGCAGCGGCGAGCATAAGTGGTGTGGTATTCTCTTTATCGAGAGCTTCTAGATCAGATCCATTGGCGCTGAGGAAATTAAGTGTTCTAATGGCTCCAGAGTTAGCCGCAGCATGAACTGCCGATCTTCCTAGTAAGTCTGTTACTGTCAGATCGAATTTGTTTTCCTTGAAAATTTTGAGTGCCTCGATGTTATCTTGGGCAGCAGCCTTGAATAGACCGTCTTGATTATATTCATAGCCTACTAGCTCTAGCTTTTTCTTATCTTGCTGAACCTGAGTATCACGATTACAGCTCACGCTGAGTAAACTACATGTAGTCATGCTCCCTACTAGGCTAAGCGTGACGATAGATGAGCGCTGAACTTTTAAACAAGAGGATTTCTTGAACTTGCTTAAGTTATCTTTATTTTCCATAAGTCTATAATAACACAAGAGCAACGATGGTCAATGGCATTTCTATACTGTTATTTCATTAAAAACGTCTAGAAAATATCACAAAGGGTTTGACCCATTAAAGCTAGCAATTAGCATACTTCCATCTATGAAACTAAAAACAGTATTATTATTAGCTGCTTCTGCATCATTCGCCCATGCGCATGATGAAGCAAAGGGCGACAAGCATGACCATGCACCAAAGCCTGTGATCGCCGATAAGGTGACTACAGGGAATGGAACTTTCACTTATGTGGCTGACGCTCAGTGGGGTAAAATAAATGGAGAGCATATTGGCTCTACTCACGGTGGAATCGTAGTTGATTCAGCAGGTCTTATCTACATCAGTACAGACGGTGAAAATTCCATCATCGTATTTAAGTCTGATGGAACATTTGTTAAGAAGATAGCTCCTGAAGCTAGAGGAACTCATCATCTGTGTATCGTAAAAGAAGGTGATAAGGAAGTAATCTACGCTGCTCACCTTAAAGGTAACCGCGTTCTTAAGTTAGATCTGGATGGTAAGATTCTTATGGAAATTTCTGAGAAGGTTTCAGGTGAAGTTCCCGGCGGATACGGTGGTCTCACTGGAGTCGCTGTAGCGGCAGACGGACACATCTTTGTATCTCATGGATATGGGTCTAACATGATCCATAAGTTCGATAAAGCAGGTAAGCTAGTGACAAGCTTCGGCGGAAAAGGTAATGAAGAAGAGAAGTTTAAGACTCCGCACTCACTCTCTATCGACACACGATTCGGTGATGCTAGATTACTTATTGCTGATCGTGAGAAGCGCCGTCTTGTTCACTATAGTCTAGATGGAAAGTTTATCGGTGTTCACGCTACTAATCTACGCAGACCATGTGCTATCTCATTCTGGGGTGACTACTGTGCAGTGGCTGAGCTTGAGTCAAGAGCAGTAGTGTTAGATAAGAATGGAACGCCAGTTTCTTTCCTAGGAGACAATCCTAACAAGAGTCAATGGGCGAAAAATGGTGTGAAGCCAAAAGAGCAAAAACTAGGTATTTTCTCTGCGCCACACGGACTATCATTCGATAAGGATGGTAATCTCTATGTTCAAGACTGGAACGCTACAGGTAGAGCGACTCGTCTTCAGCTAGTGAAATAGATTTACTGCATTATTTTAAACTTAAAAAAGCCACTCAGCAAATCTGCTGGGTGGCTTTTTTTGTTACAAAGAATAAGTTGAGGTTACTTGATCTCTACCATTTCGAACTCATAGCAGAAAGGACCTTCAGGAGCTCCTGGCTGTGGTTCTTTTCCTACGATATGCTCAGAAGGAATCCATACGCGACGAGTCTCACCGACTTGCATGAGAAGAAGCGCGGACTTGAGAGCAGGTGGGATCTTCTCTAGTGGAAGTGGGACAGTTTCACCTGTAGGGATAGAGGAATCGATTACGTTTCCTTTGATATCCCAGCCAGTGTAGTTTACGAATACTACGTCAGTGTCTTTAGGTTTTTCTCCTGTTCCTGCTTTGATCACCTTTGATTTGATGTCACCGGCTACTTCTGCATCAGCAGGTGGAGTAGCTAGGTCAGCAGGTGCGTCAGGGACTTTGAGAATATTGAGTAACTCTACGTCGAACACGAGATCGCCGGCAGGTGCACCAGGACGGGCAGGAGTTGCACCGTAAGCTAGCTCAGCAGGAATCCAGAAGCGGCGCTTCTCACCAGCTACCATAAGTTGAAGACCTTCCGTCCAGCCTTTGATAACTTGGTTCAGAGGGAATGAAGTTGGCTCGCCACGCATGACTGAGCTGTCGAACATTTTGCCAGACTTGTCCCATCCAGAGTAGTGGACTTTTACTGTATCGGCTGCACTGGGCTTCACTGTGCCAGAGCCTTTGGTGATTACTCTAGACTTTAGACCTGAAGCAGTAGTTTCTGCATCAGCAGGAGCGGTAGCTAAATCTGCAGGAACTTCAGGAGCTTTAGGTGCTCTCTTGATTTTGATAAGTTCTACATCGAAGCAGAGGTCACCAGCTGGTGCTCCAGGTCGAGCTGGAACTTCGCCGTAAGCCAAAGCAGCAGGAATCCAGAATCTTCTCTTTTCTCCTTCGACCATGAGTTGGACACCTTCAGTCCAGCCCTTGATGACTTGACCTAGTCCAAATGAAATAGATTCTCCACGTGTGACTGAGCTATCGAACATTTTGCCAGTCTTATCCCAGCCAGTGTAGTGTACTTCGACTGTATCTGCTGCGGTAGGGTGGTCTTTGCCAGTGCCCTTTAGGAGAACTTTTGATGCTAGTCCAGATTTAGTTTTGACCGCATCAGCAGGTGCAGCTGCCACGTCTTTAGGAGCTGGTATGTCTTGAGCATTAGTAATGCTCATAGACCCGAACGCAATAAGGCTCGCAAAGCCAGCCGCAATTAAGTATTTAGATTTAGTGTATTTCACGATGCGGGACATTCAGTCATAGAATGTGCTCTGTCAAGTCGCTAGGTGGGTTTAACTTAGACTTTAGCTTCTAGAAATAGCCATTTCTTGCTCGTGAGCACGATGTGCGAGCATGAATCCAGCTATAATGGATAAAACCACACTCAGTGCGAAAATATAAAGTCCCCACTCAGCATGGATCAGAGAACCTCCAGGGAGTCCTTTTACTGTGACGATAAGTACGGAAATTACAAAGACATCGATCATGGAGAACTTGCCAAGCTTTTCGACAAATTTGAGAGATTTTCCAGGGCATTTTTTTTGACTGAGCTTTAGCGATGCCATCCAGAGAATCAGTAATTTCAAAACGGGAAATACGATAGAGAATCCAAAGATAAGTGATGCTATTCCTTTTGCGCCACCATGCCACATGTGGGAGATACCATCTATGATAGAGAAGCTGGAAACTTTAAATTCCTCAGGAAAAAGTAGATGCATCACTTCTGTGTAATCACCATCATAGAGCGTGAGTCTAGGCTCAGTCTGCATCGTAGGTGCCATGATGCCTATGCCTAGGGTGAAGCTAGAAATTATTAGGAGTAGAAAAATACGCTTCATGAGAGATTACTTAGATTGTTCGTGAGTCATTTCACGGAGTAGGGGAAGAAGGTAGTCCTTCACACTACCTTCGCGCTTCACTACTTTGATATCTACATTTTTCCAGCCGTTGTCATCATTACGGTTTTTATTGGAGATGACATTTGAGCCTTCGTGGAGGTCGCTTACGGAGAGTGTTAGTTTGCCAACATCATCAGTAGGGGAGAGGCTATCGTGGTCGAACATTTTAATGGTGATTTCTGAAGCGCCTTTGACCCTCGCAGCATTAACGATCTGCTCGAAATCTACTCCCAGATTTATGTCACCCTGAACAACACTAGTGAGATCTTTCAGCGCAATTGGTAAAGTAATACCTCTCCAGTTTCCGATAAAAGTATTGTTTCTCTGCGGAGATTTAAAGACTCTTTTTCCTTGGTATTCGATTTCATAAAAGAGGTCTGGAGCGTCATCGTCATCATCCCAGTCTTCCTCATCACCATCATCTAACACTTTATTAAAGACCTCAATCTCCGAGACGAAGACATAATAAGTAGCCTCGTCATCCATGCTGTTCTTAATATAATCGGGAGTGTCTAGGTGGATAGGTTTCTCCACCATTATAGAAGTAATGCCAGCGCCGCACAGGATGAGTCCTGCTGGAACACTGAGAGACAATAAATTCTTCATATACTCAAGCTACTGCTAGAGTGCTCCCGATCAAGGACTATTTCTAAAGGTAGACTTTTCAGTGATTTCATGGCTAGCTATCTCCAGTGAATCAGGAAATACAACATCCCGTATTAGGAATAGATCATGGTGAAGCTCGGATCGGGCTTGCGATTACTGATGTGGTCGGAATTCTGGCACATCCGTTAGAGACGATTCAAGTAAAGACCAGGGAGCCTATTTCTAGAATAGTAGAGCTAATAGCCGAGCGTCAGATACAGCAAATCGTTATAGGATTACCTCTGCGGATGGATGGATCAGAAGGGACAGCCGCTGAGAAAATTAGGAATTTTGCTGTTGAACTGGCTGAAAAAGTTAGTATCTCTATCTCTTACCAAGACGAAAGACTCACTACCGTATCGGCAGCTGCGAAGCTTCACCAAGCGGGAAGAAATGCGAAGAAACAGAAAACGATGATCGACCAAGCAGCTGCGGTTGAGATTCTAACAGAATGGCTCAGCGATCAAGCGCCAGAATTTTACCCAGAAGATATTCATCCTGATCTTTAGAACTATTTAACATCAAATAATCATGAAAATTCTATTTATACTATTGCTTAGTATTATTTCACTCAACGCTCAAATCACCTACAAGGGAGACTCTAAACCTGAAAATAAGAAACATATAGTTTTCGTAGCATCTGATCACGAATACCGCGCTGAAGAAGCCTGCACTGGTCTAGCCAGAATTTTAGCAAAGCATCACGGCTACACCTGTACTGTTCTGTATGGAGTTGATGACAAGGGAGAGATCGAAGCTGGAGCATCTAATATCAAAGGGCTAGAGGCTCTAGAGAAGGCTGATCTCATGGTGATCTACACACGCTTCCTAGATCTGCCAGATGATCAGATGAAGTATATTGATGATTATGTTAAGCGTGGCAGACCAGTAGTAGGAATGCGCACATCTTCACACGGATTTAAAATTAAGCCTGGTAAGACATATTCTAAGTATGACTTTAGATCCAAAGACCCAGAATTCAAAAATGGATTTGGTGAGCAGATTCTAGGTAACACTTGGGAAGGTCACTATGGCACGAATCACAAGCAGGGAACTCGTATTCAGATTATACCTGAGCAGAAGAGTAACTCTATTCTGACAGGAGTGAAAGATGGCGCATTCTGTTATGCTGGTGGGTATAACGGCGTAGCGCGCGAAGGCTTTACTGTCCTCACTAACAGCCAGCCATTAGTATCTATGAATAAAGACGCTGCTTTAGATGATAAGAAACCAGCAGTTCCTTCCACATGGACACGTCACTATGTCTCGGCTGATGGCAAGAAAGCACGGGTATTTCACTCTACACAGGGGGCATCGGAAGACTTCTTAGATGATGACTACCGACGTATGATGATTAATGGTATCTTCTGGGCAGCTGGAGATGAAGCTAATATCAATGCGGATAATGATATTTCTTTCGTAGGAAAGTATCAGCCTACTACCTTTAAAAATGGTGCTTATGTTAGAGGAGTAAAGCCTTCTGATCTTAAGGACATGAATAGTCCGATCTTGCCTAAGAAGTAATTTTTTTATCTGCTACTAAAAATTAAAATGCGTCTTAAACTCACTGTTGCCTATGACGGTAGACCTTATTCTGGATGGCAATGCCAGCCGAATGGAAATACTATTCAAGATTTCATTCAAGGTGCTTTAGAAAAAGTATCTAAAGTTCCGGTCACGCTTCATGGCTCGGGACGCACAGATACGGGAGTTCATGCTGATGCTCAGGTAGCTCACTTTGATACTCCTGAAAGTGTTGATATGAATCCCTACAACTGGGTTCCTGCTCTAAATACGAAACTCCCAGCCACGATTCGTATCATGGACTGCGAAGAGGTTACGGATGACTTTCATGCACGTTTTTCAGCTAAGCAAAAGACCTATTCTTACGATCTCTGCTTAGCCCCAGTTCTACACCCTCTGATGTCTGGCAGAGCATGGCATCTACCACGACAGTTAGATCCAGAAAGTTTAGAACAAGCACTGAGTCACTACGTCGGCGAACATTGCTTCAAAGCATTCGCTGCAAATCGTGGTAACGAAACCGAAGCCACCGAATACACCCGCACTCTAACAGAATCATCATTCGAAGTGATCGAAGACGGCTACCGCATCACCTGTACAGGGGATGGTTTCATGTATAAAATGGTGCGACTACTTACAGGAGCCGCTGTTCAGTGTGCTCAAGGCAGACTCAGACTAGATGACCATCTAGCACTCCTAAATCAGCTAGAGAATTTACCTAATGGTAAGTCACCTTATTGTGCACCTGCGGATGGGCTCACGCTTAAGAATGTGAGTTACTAAGAATAGAGCCTGGGGCTGGCTAAAGCTGTCCAAAGCTCATAGGTTGACTAATCATTAGTCCAATTTTTCTCTGGCTGACACATAGACTCGAAGCTTCATGTTACTGGATCGATGACTACTGACAAGTAAACCTCTGACGGAGTGCTGTTCCCATGCGGCTCAGAGCTCCCTAGCTGGTCAAAAAATCACTAGAACAACACCCATGAAAATCCTCACCACTTATAGGATGCTCAAAATGCAAATCACTAGCGTGTAACATCAAGCGATCCGCCATCTCCTGACTACGATCACTTTTATAAAGATCACAACCGAGAATCGGGTGACCCATGAAAAGACTGTGAATCCGCAGCTGGTGTGTCCGCCCAGTAATAGGAGTAAACTGCACAAGACTCCGAGGGGGATTCTCCAGACGTTGTAATACCTTGTATTCACTAACTGCTTCTTTACCGTCACTTTGACAAATTTTGACTTTAGGAAATAGCTTTTTATCCTTAGCTATAGGAGCACTAATCCGCGCCTGGTCATCTTCAATAGACCCCTCTAGCATAGCTATATAACGCTTCTTTATCGTTCGCATTTGGAACTGTTTATTAAGATTTTTCGATGACTGGGTGTGAAGTCCTACTACCATGACTCCTGATGTCCCTAAATCTAATCGGTGAGGTAAAATAGCATTTGGAAATGCTGGCGTCTCACCTTCCTGACCATGCACTAATCGATAATGAACTGAATCCCAATTCAGAGGGTTTTTACCAGATAGGCTTAACAAGCCACTAGGCTTATTGATCAGCAGAATATCCTCATCTTGATATAGAATATCGAATAGATCTTCACACGCTGGTGCTATAAAATTATCGATAATAGGATTGTGCTTACTAGGCATTAATTCAGAGTCCTAATTACCTTCTTCTACGCTTTGCGCTCTTCTTAGGTCCGCGTTTTTTAGCCTGGGCGTTATTCTTGCGGTTGGCGAATTTGTTTTGGTATTCACTGTTTCTTCCAGTGTTTGTTCCTGCTTTCTTGGCTATTTTTCTGGCTCTTGGGCGGTCTTCTGGTCTGAGTTCTTCGGCTGCTTGGTCGTATTTGAAGCCTTCAGCTTGCTTTTTCGGGAGTGTTTTACCGATAAGTTTTTCTACTTTCTTAAGTGCATTCTGGTTTGCTGGGCTGACGAAGGTGATGGCTACGCCTTTGACACCTGCTCTGCCTGTTCTGCCGATGCGGTGGATGTAGTCCTCGCTCTGCTCAGGAAAGTCGTAGTTGATAACATGGGTGACGGAGTCGACATCAATACCACGAGCTGCCACATCAGTAGCTACTAGGACACGAACTTTACCTGTTTTAAAGTCGTCTAGCGCACGTCTACGCTGTCCTTGTGATCGGTCGCCGTGGATTGCCTCAGCAGTGATGCCTTCCATCTTGAGAGCGGTTACTAACTCCTCAGTTCCAAGCTTAGTGCGGGCGAATACCATAACAGCATAGAGCTCGTGTGAGCTATCGAGTAGGTGCTCTAATAGCTCGGTTTTCTGATGCTGATGCACTTCATAAATCTGTTGGTCGATGGTCTCTGCGGCACTGGCTCTTTTCTCGACTTCTACTAGGGTAGGGGAGTTGAGGAATTCTTTTGTTAGAGTCTCGATCTGGGTGTTCATCGTTGCTGAGAAGAAGAGTGTCTGCTTGGACTTAGGCAGTTTCTTCATCACTGTGCGGATGTCTGGTATGAATCCCATGTCGAGCATGCGGTCTGCTTCATCTAGGACTAGTGTCTGGACGTGCTGGAAATTTCCATGACCTCGGTCTACCAGATCTAACAGTCTTCCTGGAGTGGCTACGATGATGTCTACGCCAGAATTGAGCTTGGCGATCTGACCTCTGTCGACGATGCCACCGAAGATGACCCCGGTTCTGAGATTAGTGTATTTAGCATAGCCACGTATATTTTCATGAATCTGCTGCACTAGCTCACGGGTGGGAGCGATGATAAGTATGCGAGTGTGACGCTCTTCTTTAGCCTCTGTCTTATCTACTAATTTTGAAAGTAGAGGAAGCGTGAAAGCTGCGGTTTTACCAGTACCTGTCTGAGCTATTCCTATTACATCTGCTCCTTTAGCGACCTTAGGTATAGCTTGTGCTTGAATTGGAGTAGGCTTGGTGTAGCCAGAGTCTGCGACGGCTTTGAGGATGCGTTCGTGGAGTGGAAGTTGATTGAAATTCATGATAATGTTAAACTTGTTAGAGTGGCAGTAAGGTCTGGGCAGAGAGTTGGAAAAATAGTTTTCAGTAGCTCTAAATCTCCAGTGGTGTGGATGTTGATTTTATTAGAAAGTGATGTTTTCTCTGTGAGTAGTGAGTCAGTGCGTCGAGCAACAGCTGCTCCAGTGCAGATGATTACAATGTCTTCTCCTACTAGATTCTGGATAGCTGGTCTTAGAAATGGATAGTGAGTGCAACCGAGGACTAATGTGTCAGCACCGGCATCTAGCATAGGCTGGGTGTATTGGCAGATGGCTTCATCTACTCTAGATCCTGTTAGAGTTCCTGACTCTACTAGTTCTACAAATTGAGGACAAGGCTGAGTGATTACCTTAACCTTACTCGCTGGTGCATGGGTATCTAGCAAGTGGTGAAATTTTTCACCAGCTATAGATGCTTCTGTAGCAAGGACTCCTATGATGTGAGACTGAGTAGCGCTGGCCGCAGGCTTCACCGCCGGCTCCATGCCTACGAATGGGATATCAAACTGCTTTCTAGCTGCTTCGATGGCTTGAATGGTAGCGGAGTTACAAGCCAGCACAATGATCGTTGCTCCTTGGGCTATCAGGTGCTCAGCTAAGGTGAATACACGCTGCTGAATCTGCTCTGGCGACTTGCTACCATATGGACACCATGCAGAGTCGGCTATGTAGTCAATAGCCATGTCTGGAAGCAATTTTCTAATTTCTAATAGCACAGATAGACCACCCACTCCAGAATCGAGTATTCCGATCTTGGATTGAAGCTGAGTTGATGTGTCTGTATCTGAGTAGGTCACAGAGTTGGTTAGAAATGAGAATGAAGCGGATAGCAAGCGAAACGTGCGATCCAGCTACAGAATTTATGGTGAAATCAAGTGGTAGGACGTTTCCGATCTAGCATGAGAAACCAGCGCAAAAACCTAACAACATAAGCTTTCAGTTCCTCACCTACCATATAGCAGCAGGGGATAAGCAATAGTGTGATGGCTGTAGCAAACAAGATTCCGAAACCTAGTGAAATAGCCATTGGGATGAGAAATTGTGCTTGGATAGAATTCTCAGACAATAATGGCATCAAGCCTGCAAAGGTGGTCAGAGAGGTGAGTATAATAGGTCTGAATCTTCTGCCACCAGCCGTGTAGACAGCCTTATTGAGTGGCATGCCTTCAAGTCGCTTCTTATTAATATAATCTACTAAAACAAGTGAGTCATTTACTACAACACCGGCAAGAGCTAGGACGCCAATCCAACTGAGAATCGTAATCTCCATATCCATAATATAGTGCCCCCAGATAGCACCGACTATACCAAATGGTACAGCTAGTAAGACATAAAGCGGCTGTAAAAATGATTTAAACGGAATTGCCAAGAGTGTAAAGAGTAGCAGCATCACAGCACCTAGTTGAACGAGTGTTTCCTTTTGCTGTTTACGATGATTTGCTAGCGTGCCTTGGTATTTCCATGAGACGGTGGGATGTGACGCTATAGTCTCCTTCATAAAGGCTGTGATCTCATCTTCCATATCTGTTACCTTGTTGCCTGACTTTACTCTAGCTCTTAGCTCCATGATCCTGGAGCCATCCTCACGCTCGATACGGGGTGGGGTCGTGGTCTCGGTAATGTCAGCGAACTGTGTGAGTGGTGCTGTCTTGTTGCCTGGTACATTGATTCGCAGGGTATTCAGTGTATGGACTGATTTACGGACTTCCTCTGGGAAGCGTAGCATGACATTGATCTCATCTTCACCACGCTGAATCTTCTCTATACGAGTGCCGTTGAATGCGGTTCTGACCTGTGATGCTAGGCTTTGTTCAGTGAGCTCTGAATCAGTGTCCTTAGGTCTTATGCGTAGCTCTCGCGAGGGCTTTTGTGCAGAGGTATATGGGCTTTTTAGATGGGGATGGTCATTGATCCATTTTTCAAATTTCTCTGCGACAAGCGCTTTAGCTTCATCATCATTTCCTCTTAGCTGAATCTCTAGACCAGTTCCCATTTCCTGATGTTTCCCTTGGGTAGACTCTCCCTGAATATAGAAGAATGCGGAGCCCTCTATCTTACCGACTTTTTCATCCCAGGCTTTGACGATTTCTGCATTTGAAACCGCATTCTCAGAGCTGCGCTGACTAGGAGGCGTAAGTGCTACCATGACGAATCCTCGCTCCTCTTTATTTCCTCCCCATCTGCGGCTACCTCCAGAGATTTCTATAATGTCGCGGATCAGACTTTCGCCGGTATCTCCGTCCATGAAATCACTACGAATATCCTTGATCGCGGAGGCGATGATGTTGACTCGGTCTTTAGTTACCGCTACCTCCGTGCCTTGCTTCATATCGAGGTGGGCAAAGAGAAAGTAGCGCTCTACGGAGGGCATACTTTTACTCTCCATTTTATTTATGAAAAAGCTCATCGTAATCCCGAGGATAGCGATGAATGCGCAGATGACTGCGTAGCGGAATTTGATGCAGATATGGAGGAACGGCTGGTAAACCTTCTCAATAAATATTTCCAAGCTTCGCGCTATTTTGTCTTGGATTCTAGTGAGGAAATTAGCATTTTGCTTCCCTGATTTTAGATGCTTCAGGTGAGCTGGTAAGATGAATTTAGATTCTATCAATGAGAAAAATAGCACAGGTAAGACGACGAAGGGAATCTGTTTTTTAATGTTATCGAAATAAGTGTCGCCGAGTAATAGAGGAATGAACGCAGCCATTGTTGTTACCACACCGAAGGTGACTGGCACTGCTACTTCCTTCGTGCCAATTATAGCAGCTTCGAGCTGAGAATATTTACCTGAGCTAGCCTTAGCGAAGATGTTCTCGCCCGTGACTATAGCATCATCTACCACGATGCCTAGCACGATGATGAAGCCGAAGAGGCTCATATTATTAATGGTGACTCCGAAGAGATACATACTCAGCGCAGCTCCTGCAAAGCTCACTGGAATACCTATAGTCACCCAGAATGCAACACTCGGGCGGAGAAAAAGACCAAGCATGATCATTACTAAGATACCACCCTGAATGAGGCTCCAGATGAGTGTTTCTATTCTACCACGGAGACTGATAGAGTCATCATCCCAAGAGTCTATGTAGAGTCCTTCAGGAAGAGATTTTCTAGATTCGGCGATGTACTCATGGACGATGTCTGAGGTATCCAGCGCATTCTCTCCATTTTTTCTTAGCACATCAATGAGAATGGCAGGTCTACCGTTAAAGAGCGTTTCCATGGAGCCTTCCTCAAAGCTATCACGCACCACCGCGACGTCTTCTACGAGGATTTCTGAGCCGTTCACATTCTTGACGGGAAGCTTACTGAATTGTTCACCGTAGTAGGCTTTATTGCTAGAGCGGATCGCTACGTTTTGACCGAATTCTTTGATAGAACCTGCTGAAAGGTCGATAGAGCTTTGCCTGATACCTTTTGAAATATCGTCGAAAGTGAGATTATAGGCATTGAGTTTCTCAGGTATTAGATCGATGCTGATTTCCTTATTCTGGGTAGCTGAGATGCTGACTTTAGAGATACCTGGCTTAGACTGTAGATCATCACGGATCTTTCTAGCCGCGACTAGCAGTTGTTCTTCAGAGAAATTTCCTGAGATAGCTACCGTGATCACTTCTTTCCAGTTAGACCTATCGTAGATGAATACCTGTGGCTTTTCAGATTCTTGAGGGAAGGTATTTACGCGTTGAATACGTGATTCTATTTCTAGCTTGAGATCGTCTAGATCTGCATAACTGTCTGCCTCCACTTTAATATCCGCTCGTCCTCTTCTCGCATCAGCCTCGATAGATTTGATCCCAGGTGTGCCTTCTAGTGCCTTTTCAATAGGGAGGATGACTTGTTTCTCAAGGTCCTCTGGGGTTCCTCCTTGGAGGTTGATCTTGATCCCGATAGTATTATATCTAAATGCTGGCTCTACCTCGACACCCAGCTTCTCAACTGCCACGTATATCCCCGAAATGAGAATACCTAGCATAAGCAAATTAGCAGCAACGTGATTTTTAGTGAACCAGCGGATCATTAAGTAGAATAGTTAGCGGAATCAAACATAGAGGTAAATCATAATCTGGATTCTCAGAACTGCTAGGGGTAATGTCTATAAAGTCTAGTAGTCTGGTAGCTCCTATACTTGCCGAATCTCTTTAGCCATTAGCTGAAAAATTACTCTTGAGCAACATTCAGTAAACGTGCGGGAACTCCCTGTTATTTACTCAATTTAGAGTATACTATTCACACACATCAATATAAGATTTATTACGATGACAGAAGGGGTATTAATAATTCTATTCGGTATCATTTTCAACGGTCGAGCAGGTATTCTTTGTGAGAGTGAAAATGGCGAGAAAATTGTGGATGCAGAAGGTGTCAAATCTATGGTCACTGGCATCAATATTTCTACTTCTACTAGCACCCCTACTCGTATTGGCGATTATTTTTGTGAACTTCAAAATGGTTTTGATCATTACTACATCTTTGATAAAATAGATACGATAAAGAACTCAAGTAGTGGTAGAGTTCTAGAATTCTCGACAATCGACCCAGGCGGTCTATTCTACGATGGTCCTAATACCTCAGATAAATTACATCGCGAAAGCGGGATTAAGTTTGGTAATTACAGGGGCTTATGTTTAGAAACATCACATTACCCCATCGGTGCAAATATTACATGTTCTCCAAGCGCAGTTCTTCTGTCAGAAGATGAGTGTAATAGCAGCACTTCTTACAAATTTAGCACAAACTAATACTAAACAATCACTTTTATATAATGAAAACAGCATCCTACATAGGTAATAAAACTGTCAATGTCAGCCCTGGAGAAGCAATCGCTCCAGCTGCTGATGAAGTCCGCCTCGATGTCGCTTATTGCGGTATTTGTGGCACTGATCTCCACATCTACCTTGGTCACATGGATCAAAGAGTGGCTAATCCTCAGATCATTGGTCACGAGGTCTCCGCTACAGTTGCTGAAATCGGAGCTGATGTTACAGACTTTGCAGTCGGTGACAATGTGGCTGTAAGACCTCTCAAATTTGGAGAGCCTAGCAGCTTTGATAAAGGGCATGCCCACGTTGGCAAAAATCTTAAGTTCATAGGTATCGATCTACCTGGTGGTATGCAGTCTTCTTGGACAGTACCCGCATACACGCTTCACAAGTTGCCTGCTAATCTAACACTAGAGCACGGAGCTCTCATTGAACCTGCAGCGGTGGCTTGTCATGATGTTCGTCTTGGTAGAGTTAAAGCTGGTGAAACTTGCGTCGTCATCGGGGGAGGTCCTATAGGTCTACTCATCGCACTAGTGGCGATGGAGAAGGGGGCCAAGGTCATTTTATCAGAGGTTAATGAGACTCGCCTAGATCTCGCACGTAGCCTAGGCTTAGAAGCAGTGAACCCTATGAAAGATGATGTAGCTGCTACTGTCTCTAGTCTTACAGATGGAGCTATGGCGGACTGTGTATTCGAAGTGTCAGGCTCCGCGCCTGGTGTGGAAATGATGACCGAACTCTCTTGCGCACGTGGACGCATCGTCATGGTAGCGATCCATCCAGAGCCTAAGCCGGTGAACTTATTCAAGTTCTTTTGGTCTGAGCTAGAATTGATCGGAGCACGTCTATACGAGGAAGAAGATTTCGATGAAGCAATTAAGCTAGCAGCTGGAGGAAAGTTAGCTCTTGACCAGCTAATCACTCAGGTAAGTCCTATTGATGAAGTGCAAGCCACTTTCGAAGCCGTAACCTCAAATCCGAACGGTATTAAATATCTCATTCAATGTAACTAACAGAAAATCCAGTTTGTCATCTCTTAACTAAATGAGTGAAAATCCAGTATCTCATTTATATTAATGGAGACTGGTAAGACTGGGAAGACTCTGTTTCTAAGGGAGCGCATCGAAGTGGGGGAATCCAATTATTGAAGAGATAATCTGCACCGTATTTAAGCCAAATCTTAGCATCTTGACTTACACTCTGTGGGCACTGCCTTCAGGTAGGGAAAGATGTCTAGATTTAAGATTGCAGTTTTCTCTATCGAGAGTTCTCGTATGTAGCCATCGACGATGTTTTGAAATCAGAAATAGGGGATTTCAGTGAGTGAAAATAAGGCTACGATGAATGCTCTTGAAATTGAGAGCATTACAGACAGTGTGAAGGGAATTAAGCCGACAACGATCTTTGTCTTTCAGCAGACCTTACTAATAAATAGGGTAGCTGGGATAGGAACAGTAGCCACAGTAGGATACAATGTAAGCTACTGGTGACTAATCGTTACTGATTGCGAGAACGTCTTTGAATACTTTAACTGATGAATAGTAAAGTATTAGAGAATACCGAAAGGCCGAATGAAATAGTTATTAGAATGTAGAAGACTAAACATTCCTTAGGTATGACTGCCGGCTTTTAGATAGTTGTTTGTTTTAATTTTTAAGTTTAATTAAGTTTACGAACGCTCTCAAATAGAACTCCACATTTTTCTGCTGGTCGGTCTTTCCAGACTTTCCCATCAGGGTAGGTATGATCTTCCAGGAATTCTTGATGAAATTCAAGTCCCCAGCCCGGTGCCGTAGGAGTAACATAGTGACCATTCTTCATTTCGACTGGATGCTCTACAGCTTCCTGAAGGAAATCTATGTATTCTACGAGCTGTGTATCTGAATGGCCACTGACTGCGATCTGATCCCACATTCCGTAGTGCTGAATCATGTTACATAGCACGATTCCCCCACCGTGTGGACAGACTGGCTTGTTGTATTTTGCTGCCATGAGTATGATGGCCATGACGTCATTTACTCCAGCAACGCGAACTGCATCTATTTGGCAGTAATGTATGGCATCGCTCTTGAGTAGCTGTTTGAAGATTACTGGTGATGCACCTTGCTCACCACATGCCATTTTGAATGACGCGTCTTTAAAAGTTTCTGAGAGATCTACGTATCCGAGGACATCATCACGAGCGATAGGTTCTTCGATCCACTTGAGGTTATATGGTAGATAGTTCTCGATATGTGCTTTCGCTTCATCCACTCCCCAAAATTGGTTTGCATCTACCATAAGGTCGATATCGTCACCAACTGCATCGCGCATGAATTTTATACGATCTACATCGGCTTCTAAGTCTTGACCTACCTTGAGCTTGAAGGCATCGAAGCCATCTTTTTGCAGTTTCTCGATAGTATCTAAAATCTGCTTATTGGTAAGGCCTAACCATCCAGCGGTGCAGTAGGCTTTTGGTCCTATTGGAGACATGTCTTGCTCGCGCTGAGCTTTATTAGACTTACCTTTGTTAAGTATTTCTAACGCTTCGTCTGGAGTGAGTGCATCCTTAAGATTTCTCCAGTCGATACAGTCTACTACGAACTCAGGCTCAAGATCCGTGAGGAGTTTCCATAATGGCTTGCCCTCAGACTTTGCCCAAAGATCCCACATCGCGTTTAACACAGAGCCACATGCCATACGGAATACTCCATCGTGAAGCCAACGAAGTTGGTGATGATCGATAAGGCGCTTGTAGAGTGTGATAGGGGACTTAGTAAAGTCCTCTAGATCTGAACCGATAACAAGCTGACAAAGATCCTCAACACCATGGCAAACCCAGTCGGTTCCTGCTCCGATGGTGAAAACTACAGAAACTCCGCGTAGACCAGAGTCAGTTTCTAGGTGGAGGACTGTAGATGAGTAGTCAGGTTCTGTGTGAAATGGATCTGAACCTAGGAGGCTGTCAGATGTGGGGATACGGAGGTCGGTGACTTTGGCTGATGTGATTTTCATGTAATTAAAGTATGAATTTTGAGGTGTGAACTTAGAATTTTTTTGTAGGATGAAGCCTGTTATTAGGTGTTTCCCGTGAAATGTGGATTTATGCTAATCTTTGTTTTTATTGGCTTTGATTATCAGCGGTAAGATTGTGCGCTACTGGTCTGGCTATGCCAGACTCTGCACCTATTAATACTGCTGTTTTTATAATAGTTATCTCAATATCTAGAGCTTGTTTATTTTATAAGCGTGCTGAATAGATGCATTAAAACTAGATTTTTATCAATTGAAATAGTCTATTGCGTCTTATTTATATAGAGCAAAGGATTTATCATCGTAGTATTAAGATGGGTAGAGACTTTTCCTTTACGATATGTTTCTTAGTAGAAGCGGCATAATAAATGCTGAGAAAATTCCACTAGGTCGTTTCTACTTTGGTTTATCTGATTTATCACCTTTAGAATGTGTATTTTCCGTGGTTGTAGGTCTTAATCTTAAGTTATTGAATAGAAATAATTAATGCACGGTGATCACTAGCTGGATCATTCCTAGGTACTTCTAGAATGGATGAATTTTTATGATTAATGTGTGGAGTCATCTGTACAGAGGTCATTGCGAAGTCGAAGCGTGAATAAATATCTTGGTAACTCCAATACTGAGTCCAACGACTGCCATTAGGTGCTTCTATATCGATTGGGCGTATCGAGAGTTTACCTCGATATGGTCCTTTGATAGATCTCAGGGCAGGGGAATTCTTAGTGTCATTCATGTCGCCGTATACGAGTAGCTTATATGGCTTAGCCAATAGTAAGCTAGTGATATGCTTACGCAAAATTAAAGCTTCATTCCTTCGTACTAGATCGTGGTCGTATTCTTTACTAGGTCGCTTCGACTTTAGATGAACACCTAGGAAGCGGAAGTTACCATTAGGTGTATTTATAGTCGCATCCAGAATTCCACGTTTAATTTCAAATTTCCTATCCTTCATAGTGTAAGTATACTTAGGAACTTTATTGGGCTGAATAGGGAATGTTGATAAAATAGCCTGTCTACGCGTGGGATCAGAGCCCATGGTAAGATAGGTGTGCTGAAAATGTACACCTGCTTTTGCTAAGCGATCTTTGAGGTCTACCAAGTCCTCTTCTATTCCGATTTCACATACAGCAAGAATATCTGGGTGGACTCTTTTAATATTCTGAATGAGCGCTGTGACCTCCTTCTCAGGTTTCGTTCTCTCCGTGTCACCTCTGCGCATAGTGAGGTAATTCCGCAGATTGTAATACATAAAGGTAATTTCTTCTCCATTTGGCTTCGGCGAAGGCTGAGCTTTCTTAATCTTAGCTGGCTCTACATGGAGGTCAGTGTTTACTGAATCATCTTCTTTCTGATTAGCCTGAATTTCTTCCGAGAGATCTGCCCAGTCTGGAGTAACTTCCTTTTTCTCACAAGAAAAGAAGAGAAAAGAGCCTAGGAAAAGTAAGAAGTAGAGATGGGATTTAGCTTTGTATAACATTATTTATTGGGAGGGGATAATAAAAAACCCCAATGCTTGATCCCATCTATAAGGGAGGCATTGAGGTGATTAAATTTTGGAAATTAGAGACCTAGCTTATGATTCCTTAGGTTCTTCTTTTTTAACTTCAGTAGTCTCTGCTTTGTGTGCCTTTGTTTCTTCTTCAGTCTCAGCTCTAGTGATTTCGTTCTCGAACTCTGCACGAGCGCGCTTGAACTCCCCAGCACTCTTACCAATTCCACGAGCTAATTGCGGGAGTTTCTTAGCTCCGAAAAGTAGGAGCACTACGAGAAATACCAATAGCATTTCTTGCCCACCGAAGTTGAATGCAAGGATAGATGATGTAAATATTGACATATTCTTATGATAGCTTAGATCGCCAATTTTGCAAATGAAATCATAGCCCTACAGTATGAACTACAGATTCAGGTGACTTGTAAATCTGGTATTGGTTGCAATTAGCCAGAAAACCATTATGAAAACTACATGGCAGAAGATATCATAGGTATAGATCTAGGAACGACTAATTCGGCAGTAGGTGTAGTCGAAAGTGGGTTCCCCATCTTACTCGCTGATCAAAGCGGCGCGAGGATTACCCCAAGTGCGATAAGCTATATTAATTGTGATGCTCATGAGGTCGGGAAGGTAGCCCTTCGTAGTAGAGGCTCAGGAAGTATAGTAGTCACCAGTGCTAAACGCTACATGGGTCGTCGCTATCAGGCTGTAAAGGGAGATGACTTCTGCGTCCCACTCGTAGCTCAGGATGATGGATCAGTAGGATTTCAAGTCGGTGAATCTATAGTCAGCCCAGAGCAGGCAAGCTCTGAGATCCTCAAGCATCTAAAAAAAGTAGCTGAGCACCAACTAAATCGCGAGATTTCAAAAGCGGTGATCACTGTGCCTGCTTACTATAATGACGCTCAGCGGAATGCCACTAAGTTAGCCGGCGAAATAGCAGGCTTAGAAGTAGTTCGTATCATCAGCGAACCTACTGCAGCAGCTCTAGCATATGGTCTCGATAAGCTAGATGAGTCATCCCGTGTGGCAGTCTACGACTACGGTGGCGGCACCTTTGACATATCTGTACTAGAAATGAAGGACGGAGTCTTCCAAGTCATATCCACCGCCGGAGACACCCTTCTAGGTGGAGATGATATAGATGAAGCCGTGGCAAGGTGGGCGTGCGAACAAACGAATGATTTAGAATACGATCAACTCACTACTGAGCAGCGTGAGCGCCTGTTAGACGAATCTAGAAAGCTCAAAGAGGCGCTCACAGAGAACGATACCGCGAAGCTCCAAATCCCATTTTTCAGAGCAGGGCTAAATATTAATATTGAGTTATCAGCAGAAGGTTTTGATAAGCTCATTCATACAGAGATTTCTAGAACAGCACCTTACTGCAAACAAGTGCTGTTAGATGCTGGCGGAGATGTGGACAAGGTCATCCTGGTAGGAGGCTCGACACGTATTCCAGCTGTCCAGAGACTCGTTAAAAAAGTCTTCGGACTAGATCCAGATGTTTCCCAGCACCCTGATGAAGCGGTAGCTCTAGGTGCAGTAATTCAGGGTGGCATGCTCAGTGGAGCACTGCGTGAAATGGTGCTACTGGACGTGACTCCACTCTCGCTGGGCATAGAAACTTTAGGTGGACTAATGAATGTCATCATCCCCAGAAACACTACTATTCCGTGCAAGGCAGGCGAGATGTTTACTAATGCCGTAGCCAACCAGAAATCCATGCGAGTGCGTGTGCTCCAGGGAGAACGTGAAATGGCTAGAGATAACTGGGAGCTAGGCAGCGTAGATGTCCACTTCAGCCCTGCTACGAAAGGGCAAGCCCGTGTAGGTGTGCAGTTTAGCATTGATGAAAACGGAATTCTCCAAGTCCTCACCAGAGATGTAGAAACAGGCAAGGACACCATTCTAGAAATCAATAGCGCAGCAGTGGATGTAGACGATGAAAATGTCGAGAAAATGGTCTCAGAAAGCGTAGACTACGCCTTCGATGACATGGCTGAGCGTGTCTTCACTGAAGCCAAACTAAAAGCCGAAGAGCTCCTGCCAGCAGTAGAAGCAGGGCTAGCTCAAGTAGGTGAGGAAATGGACGAAGCTGACTTAAATTTGATAAGAGATGCCGAATCTGAGGTAAAAGAAATGCTAAAGCAAGAGGACGCCAACTTACTCAAGAAAGCAGTGCAAAAGCTAGACAAAGCTACCGAGCACATGGCGGCGATATTGGTAGAAAAAGCAATGGAAGCTGCGTTGATGCGCAAACTTGAAAACTAACTAGAAAGATATTATTATGGCAGATGCAATGTGGATGAAAATTAGGGACGTGAACTGGAAGACATTTAAGTCATCAGCAGGGGACGCAGCTGGGATGCCTACGATACTGAAAAATCTATCGTCCCGCAAACCAGCCCGAGCGATAAGAGCCAGCCACCAACTCTGGACAGCACTTTGTGGAGGAGGAAAGGTCTACTCTGCAGTAGTCCCTGCGATCCCTTTATTGTTAGAAATTTTCTCAATCTCTGATCCTTCTGTCCAAGAAGGAATCATCGATGTGCTAGTGCGTTGCGACACAGCAGAGATCGATGAGAAATGGGATGAAGATCTAAAATTTCTCATCGTCCAAGCTAAAGAAAATTTAACTTTTCAGCGAATCAAAGATGACATCGTGAAAGCAAAGTTAGAAGACTTCGCTCAAGGATAATGTTAGGGTTAGGTCCGTTACTAATTATTTCAGGAGTTAAGGAGACTTAAGAGCGTGCTGGATACACAGTCGATTTCTGTATCTACTGCCGTGAAATTAGCGCTGTGAGCGTGTATAAGCATCAGTTGGTAAAACACCTTTACTATATCGGCTATAAAGCGGAATCAGATCCGTGGTATGAGAGAACCTGTTCAGTGTGTAGTGGAGTAGAGGCTACAGAAATAAGCGCATACTCTCAGCTTCTAAAGAAACCTACAGCGCGACAGGAAGAAACGATTAAAAATTCTTATCCTAATATTTATAGAGATTACAGAGAACGTCTGGCTATAGAAACAGAAGTAAAAAGAGCGCCCTTAGAGATAGACTATGAAACGCGAATGAGTTTAATTAAAGAACCCTTTAAAGCTCAAGCGCCACAGATCGAGTCAGTCTATTCATCTGGCGCCCATCTAGATAGACATTTGGTCCTGAGTTTAATAATGAGTATTTTAGCTTTTATTGGAATACTGTTTCTAGCAGGAAATACGTCGGAAACGCAGATTGAGTAGATTCTCTATAAAGTATCATACGTTGTTATAACTTTAATCTTTTTTTGGATGATTTATTCATGGGGTAGCACACCTGTATGGAGGGTTAAGAAACATTTCCTCCCTCCTTTAGTGAGGTCTCTTCGTCCTCTAAAGCCAATAGCTACAGAGTTAGAGCAAATCGAAACTTTTTATAGTAATACAAAAGCTAAGATCGGCAAAAGATGGGTTTTTGCTACAATTGGAAAAGAGCTGGAAGAACCAGAGGTGAAGTTAGAATCACTCAAAGTAGCGGCGAAGAATATTAAAGTAGTGAAAGGTGATTACGTGAAAGCAATGCGTAAGAAACCGTAAAAATAACTGACTGAGATGTTGACACCACCACAATCTAAGGTTAACAACTGCGCACACGAATAAGGCGGAGTAGCCAAGTGGCCTAAGGCATCAGTTTGCAAAACTGACATTCGTGGGTTCGAATCCCACCTCCGCCTCCATTTCCTAAAAAAGCTCTGTAGAAATGCTGAGCTTTTTTGTGTCTGTGAACTTGCATTTTTCTCTTACAAGTTTAGGAATAGTGCCCATGAAATTATTTATTACTATTTTTACCGTCGTATCTAGCTGCATGCTTTTGCCCGCGATAGCTAAGCCAGGAGCTCCTAAAGTGAAGACTATAGAAATAGGAGCTACTGCTCCTGCATTCAAGCTTCAAGGAGTGGATGATAAGGAATATAGCTTAGATACCTTCAAGGATTATAAGTATCTGATGGTCATTTTTACATGTAATCACTGCCCGGACGCACGTGCTACATGGGGGAGACTAAATACATTTGCTGCAGAGTATGAGAAAAAGGGAGTGAAGGTAGTAGCAATCTCAAGTAATTCTCCAGCAGCTCTGATGCTATGGGAGAATGGTTATTCTGAGTTTGGCGATAGTTTTCCTGAAATGAAGAAAGTTTCAACGCGCCGTAAGTTTGTATTTCCATACCTCTACGATGGCGACACTCAGGAAGTAGCTAAAGCTTATGGAGCACAAGCTACGCCTCATACATTTATCTTTGGACCAGAAAGAAAACTTCTTTATCATGGTCAGTTTGATGACGGCAGAAGAGACCCTGGTCCACCTGCTAACAATACTGCGCAGAATAATATCGACGCGCTATTAGCTGGTAAGACAATCGAGAAACCTGTGATGCGAACCTTTGGGTGTTCTACTAAGTGGGCTTGGAAAAAAGACTGGGTGGCTGATAAGGAGAAGGAATGGCAAGCACTAGAAGTCTCTGTAGAGGCTGCCGATGTTGCAAAAGTAAAAGAGCTAGCTAATAACAAAACAGGCAAGGTGAGAGTGATCAATGTTTGGTCAACTACATGTGGTCCATGTGTCGCTGAGTTCCCCGATCTTATTGACACCTACCGTCGTTACCAGAGAAGACCGTTTGATCTTATCACCATCTCTACAGATGCTAAGAAAGATGCTGATGCCGTGAAGGCGTTTCTAGTGAAAGAGCATTTGCCAACATCACCTCAATCAGTGAAAGCGATGAAAAAAGAGGGAAGAACTACTAATAACTATCATTACCAGAGCGATGATTTAGACGCTCTAGCAAACGCTCTAGATCCTAAGTGGACAGGACCGATGCCTCACACTGTAGTGATCGCGCCAAACGGCAAAATCCTCTATCGCCACACAGGAGCTTTTGATCCAGTCGAGCTTCGTGCTGAGATTGTCAAGGCGATCGAAGGAATGTCCGCTGCTGAGTAATTCTTCGAGATAAAAAAATCTCGCATCCTCGGGCTACCCCAAAGATGCGAGACACTTATCCGGCACACACACTTCCTTGACTATGAAAAATTTGTTAATCGAGAATGTCGATTTGTCTAGGTAAGACAGCTTCGTGCTTCGTTATTTCAAGTTTTAGAATGCCATTGCTGAAGCTTGCTTTGGTCTCAGCCAGATTAAAATCTTGGCTTAGCTCTAGTTCCAAGGAATATTCTTCGCTTAGTTTAGCCTGATTGATGAGTTGCCAATCCTCGGGTATCGAATTTTTTCTAGTAGCTAAGACTTTAATGGTATTTGCCTCAGTTGTGATCTTGGCATCTTCTTTTAAGACGCCAGGTAGCTCGATTTTGAGAATGACTCCATGGTCAGTAGTTTCACTAGTATAGTCTGGTCTGATTGTGTTACATTGATTGGTCATAATAATTGATTTTCTATAGTTGAATGATTTAGTAAATTTCGATTTGGTGATTCACTGGTGTAGTCTCTTCTTTCTTAGGAAGACTTATTTCTAGAACACCGTGTTCAAGTTTCGCATTGATGGCTTCCACTTTGACTTCGTCGCCTAGAGCGAAGCGGAGAGTCTTTTCTCCTCTCGCTTCGTTATTCGCAGTAAGTGTGAGAGCATCTTTCTCAAACTGAAGTGTAAGATCAGATTTTACATATCCAGGGAGGTCGATGCGTGTGACCCACCCCTCTGGTGTAGAGAAAAGCTGATGCTTTTTGTCAGGTTGATTGTAGTTAATCTGGGCGATAGCTCCGTTAAGAATGCTATTGATTTCGTTGATTAAGTAGTTTGTTGTGTTTCTCATGATAATTATTGGTTTGTTTGGTTTCATTTATGCAACTTGTATGCCAAAAAACTATTTGATCATTCAATGTGCTTATAATTAAGTTTTTAAGAGTTTTTTGGCAGTTGAATTGATTTGATGTTTGGGTAATATTGGCACGTGTGTGTCATTTTGTCGTGACTAAGTGTCTCAATTAATAAAGTTGTATTGACAGTAAATAAAATTTGTATAATGTATCTATATGATGAACACTGTCATCCCCAAAAGATTATTAAGATTAGGCGTTGTAGCTTTTTTTACACAAGGTCTGAGCTCAGCGAACGATGTTTCAAATCACAGTGCAGAAACCAATGATCGTTTCAAGAATGATGCTTCCTTAATCTCAGGTAACTATGATTTATCAGGGATCGGAAGAACAGCTGATGGCAACTGGGCTACGAGAATTGGCGATAATTTTTTCCTCTCAGCGAACCATTTTCATTCTGGTGTTGGAGAAGATGTGACATTCCATTCCTCTAATGATCCATCTGGACCTAGCTATACCTATGCAACTGCTGGTGGCATGGCAATATCTGGAACGGATATTTGGCTTGGGTATTTTAATGAATCAATAGACAGCTCGATAAAGACGTATAGCTACAATACTACGAATGCGAATAGTCTGGCTGACACAGGAGTCGCGAATGCAGATGTGCTCATGTTTGGCAACAGCCGCACAGGCAATGCTTATGGTGGTGTTGGTAGGACTAGGAATTTTGCAGTGGCGCAAAACCAGGCGGAGTCATGGCTAGAGGAGGGGACTACCGGGGTAAATGTGGCTGGAGTTACAAATAATTTTTCGAGCGGATCACCATTTGATCAGCTGGTAACCTTTAAAAATGAAAGTGGTGATACAGTGCACTCATTTCAAACTTATGAAGGGCAGCTTCAAAGTGGAGACTCTGGCAGCCCTTTGATGTCATTTGCTGGTAATGAACTCATTCTTCAAGGTCTAGCTTATTCAATAGCCACCCAAAACGGTGGGTTAACAGGAAACTTTATTGATACGTTTGGACCAAGTCCTGCCCCTGATCCATTCGAGCAAAGAGTGACTTCTTTTTATTCTTACTTAGGGTCATACGACACTGGTATTCAATCTGCTATTAAAAATACTCCTCCACCTACAACGGTTCCTGAACCGAGTTCATCGCTTTTGTTGGCTTTGGGAGCAGTAGGTTTTTTTCTAAAGAGAAAGAGAGCTTAACTTATATTGCTGTTATCTTCTATCCAGTCTCTGCAATTCATCTTTCTGCGATTTTTGCGGTGTTGCATTTGTCACAGCTGCTTAGGAGTGAGTGGTTTCTCAAATGTTTCAGCACGTCCCTCATGATCGAGCCTAGTGGCTTAATCTCGGCTATTATTTAAGCTAGCTCGTATTTTTCTAATTGATTACGCACAGTCTGAGCTGGTTTATATCCTAAAGGAGTCTCAGTGATGTCAGATCTTCCTTGGAACCATCGGACTTCTAGCCCTTCACTTGCCTTTGCTAGATCCTGTTCCAAAAGCTTTTGATCAAAGCCAATTTTCTTTGACTTCGTATAGCGATCCAAGACTGCTCTTCGTGTCTTATTCCTTCCTGCTCCATGCGGAGAAAAGCTGAGATACTTAGATTGATTAGAACCTAGCGTCAGTAGTATTGGCTCTGCCGTATTAAGAGGGATTAATCCCAGTAGTGGCGACCTTTCATTATCTCGCCATGCAGGTTTAGCTCCTTTTCCATGTAGGAATTGATCACCATATTTCCAGACGAAGTTGTGTTCATTGCCACTCTCTGCAGCGCATTCGTTATCTATTGATTTTAAGAAATTATGGTGAATGCATAGGTGATTAGCCTTAGTCCACCGACTCACATATTGAAGAGTGTCCCAATAGTCAGTGCCTTGTTTAGTATCCATACTTAGCCAAGCAGCTTCATCTGCTATTCCTCTAGCGAATTACCTAGTCTGCTTGATAGCCGCTGCTAGTCCACGTGTATAGAGCGTTGCACCTAGGCTTCTTGAGCCATGGTGAGTGACTAATACATACCAGTGTTTTCTATCTAACAGACTATTAGTTAAATCAGAAAAATTATTCTCTGCTAGAGTGTTAATGAGTTCGTAGTAACTTCGATTTCTCCTAAGAAAGCAAAATGATTTCCATCACCTTGGTCTGCTAAATGGCTAGCGGCTGTTGCTTTGAGACCTGTTAAGAATGGATTGCTCCAGACCTGTTCCTCAAGTATAGGGTGGTAAACTTGATCTTTCTTATCTCTACCCCTACTGGACCAAATCTGGTCTCCTTCATTAGTGTATCGATTTGTTCCGCTGCGGTCAGCTCTGTATGGTAAAAGCTAGCGTGAAGTGAGCAGCAAATATCTGCACTGTGGGCTGCTGGAATAATAGCATTCTCCACAGAGATAGCTCCACCTACTGGCATCGATGCGGGTGCTGAGCCAGCAGGGCAGGCGTCAGGCATTAGTGCTCCAGCACTGACCACTGGACAGCGAAGTAGTTCGGTGATTTGTTTGGTCGCCTTGTTAAGATTCTTTATCTCATCTTTCGTTTCTGCCTCGATTGCCAGCTCTAGTGGGGCTGGTTCATCCCGCATTTGAAGTGAGGCATGTTGATCTGGAAAATCTCGCTTCAGTAATTTGAAGAGATATTTCGTAGTAGTAGCGCTCTTGTTTCCGATCAGTGTGAGTGCGTGTAAGTAGGTATGATCTAGCTCGGCATTATCTTGCCAGCCAGCATCGATTAGTTGTTGTCTTGTAAATTTCAAAATAAATAACTCTGTTAGATTAGTCGGACTAGAGATTGTCTCTTTTAAAAAGTCCTGGAAAATAGGCATGAAAATACCCTGCACGGTCAAATGAGCAGGGTGGATTAGGCTATCTAAGAATGATTATGTTGTTCTAACAGATCGACAATACACCTCTACACAAATTGCTGTGCGAGTTGATAAGTGTTGATATGTAGTTGCTTGTGCATAATTTCTTAGTATGTCAGATTACAAATTAGTCAATTAATTTTGGAAAATAGCTTTCTAACAGTTTTTTAAATAAAGTATAGAAAAAGAAGAGTAGGGCGGCACCAAGAGCTGTATAAAATTCTTTGCCTATCATTTCACGAATACTAAAGTAGTTACAAATTAGAGAGTAAAGAAATGTTATTCCGTGGGCTAGTATTATACTAAATAGAACTTGTATCACTAGCTTCTTCTATCGTTCTCTCAATGATTCTCTTATATGTATCTATCCGGCGATCACGAAAGATAGGCATACTGCAGCGACGAGAGTTGATAGCTTCTAAATCGATGTCCGCAAAGACGATGGAGTTTTCTGTCTCAGCACCTTCGGCAATAATAGTGCCTGCTGGATCTGCTACTAATGATCGTCCCCAGTATTCCATGCAATCTTCTATTCCTACTCGGTTAACCGCTGCAACATAGCAACAATTACTGATAGCATGAGAGCGGAGGATAGTTTTCCAAGTATCGTGCTGAACATCGCCATCGTCACTAATATTGTCAATATGACATCCTTCTGTAGTAGGATAAACAATGATATCAGCACCCTTCAAAGCATTGATTCTCGCCGCTTCAGTAAACCACTGATCCCATGAGATAAGAACACCGATTTTTCCGAACATAGTATCCGCTACTAGGTAACCTTCCTCTCCTTGAGTAAAGTAGAATTTCTGTTCGGAGGTTGCGTCTTGAGATATATGTTGTTGACGGTATTTTCCGAGCAAGCTTCCATCAGCATTTAACACAACTGCTGTATTATGGTAGATGCCTTTAGTACGCTTTTCAAACAGGCTGGCTATAATCACGACACCAAGCTCAGAAGCTAATTCTCCGAGTTGATGGGTTAATTCCCCAGGGACTTCTACTGCATGTTGGAATGCTTCGGCCGACTGTTTGATGCAGAAATATTCTGTAGTGAAGAGTTCTTGGGTGCAGATAATCTGTGCCCCTCCATCTGCTGCTTTGATGATTGCTTTCTTCGTGCTGTCAATATTGAGCTGCGGGTCGTTGCTAGATTTGAGCTGTAGTAATGCTATTCTGGGCATTGGTATATAGTGTTGATGGAGGGTAAAACTTATGACTTGGCGACGTTATCACAAAAAATAGTTAAGGAAAGTGAAATTTCTTTGATTTATCGCTGGTCAAGCGACTTCTAAAAAGGTAAACAAAGCTTAACTAATTAGTTTTACACATGATAACATACGAAAGAGAGCAACAACAAACCATACCTGACTCAGAGGTCATCATCGTAGGAATCGGTGGTGCAGGGGCAAATGTAATCGATAGAGTCGCACTAGATGGCATGGAGAATGCCCAGCAGCTAGCGCTCAATACAGACACCAGAACGCTTAGCAGAACAGTAGCTAAACAGAAAATTCAGATGGGTAGCAAGCTCACACGAGGACTAGGCTGTGGTGGTGATCCAGAGTTAGGTCTACAAGCTGCAATGGAAGTAGAAGATGAGATCCGTGATGCACTCAGAGGTCATAAGATGGTCTTTGTCTGTGTAGGTTTAGGAGGAGGGACGGGCTCAGGAGCAGCTCCACTAGTGACCCGTATTGCGCGGGAGCTAGGAGCATTTGTAGTAGTATTTGGTACAATGCCATTTAATTTTGAAGGAAGACGCAGAAGAGAACAGGCGGAGACATCATTGAATGAACTTTCAGTGCTAGCGAACGCTCTAGTAACTTTTGATAATGGAAGAATGGGTGAACTAGTACTCGCATCACAGGGAATTCACGAAGCATTTGCTGCTGCTGATAATATGATCAGTGAAAGCATCCGTGCAGTGACGCGCTTAGTGATCAAGCCAGGCTTGGTAAATGTTGGTCTTGATGATTTGATGAGTTCTTTACGTGCTACACGTTCACGCTGTTTGTTTGGTTCTGGTATCGCTACTGGCGAAAACCGTAGTCAGACAGCATTAAAAAATGCGATGAATAGCCCTTTATTAGATAAAGGTAGACTATTGAAAAACACTCAGACGGCACTCGTACATGTATGTGGTGGTCCTGAGATGACGCTTTATGAAGTAGAACTACTCATGAGAGAACTTTCTAAGACGGTGCCTAAAGATGCACATATTTTATTCGGGGCTGCTGTGGATGACTCCATGGGAGATAGCCTCAGTGTGACTATCATTAGCTCGCTTCCTGAGGAGCATGTGATCGTGAATGAGAGCGAAGAAATCGAAGCGGCAAAAAAGCCCAAAAAGCCAGAGGCTAAAAATGTAGCGAGCACTAAAGCTCAGTCTACGCCTGTGGCTAAAAAACTAGCAGCTGCTACAGCAGTAAGTCATTTAACACCTCTACCAGCACCGGTAGCTAAAACAGCAGCTAAAGCAATTGTTAAGCCTGATGTGAAAAATGAGGTCGATCTTCCAGCGGTCAAAGTTGAGAAAGAAATCGAACCTGCAGTAGCTCCTGAACGTATCGAGCCTGAGAAGGACAAGGAGCCAGAAGTAGTCGATAAAGTCGTAGAATCTATATTTGAACCTGAGGAAAAAATTATTGAGCCAGAACAGGATCAAGAGGAAGCCAAAGAGGAAGAGGAAGATCTTGAACCGTTTGCCGAACAAGTAGAGGAACCTGAGGAACAGGAGGTAGAAGAAGAAGGTGAATCCAAAGCTGAGCAAGAGGAGGAAGAACCCGAGGAGGAGAGCATTCCAGAACCTACTCCCGAACCTGTCAAAAAGCGCAGAGGCATTTTTGGTTCACGAAAAGACCAAAAAGTAGACGATACTGATACTGATACTGAGATTGAGCCTGAGGAAGAAGAAATAGTGGTAGATCCACCCGTTTCTAACGCACCTCCACCACCTGTAGTTAAAGAAGTAGAAAGCCAACCACAAGCTAAGATTAAACTGGAAGTCGAAGAGCCTGAAATCGAGGAACCTGAGGAGGAAAAAACTCCAGAGCAAGATCCTGATCCTGATCCTGAGGAAGAAACAGAGGTCAAACTCATCGATGAGGAAGTTGATGTTGAAGTAGAAGAGGTAATCACCAAAAAAACTACTCGTGTAAGAGCTAGCAAAACGACTACTTCAGATACAGAGCAAGGCGAGCTTCTATTAGATGGCGGACCTAGAGGGAAATTCGAAGGCGAAGCTCCTAATATAGTAGACGGAGAAGACTTAGACATCCCTCCATTCTTGAGAAAGAGACGTTAGTTTTTTAGATCACTTTTCAGAGTTTTTCGTCAGCCATTGACGAAAAGCTTTGTCTTTTGATCCTGTAGGTGTTTTGAGAAACTTAGGGTGTTTAACCGAGAATTTTCTCAGATTTGGCAATAGAAGTTTGAAATTTCCTTTGGCAATTTCTTAATCTTGAGCCCCTCTAAACTATGCGTAAATCATGGCTATAATTGGAAATCATTTTGAGTGAAATATTCCATAGCTACTGGTAAAATAAGTCTAGAGTGAGGATTTATTCGTCACTAAACTTAGTCTTTAGCTTTGATAGCGGCATCGATAAACCCTAACACTTCACGTCGTCCATCACGATTCTTGGACGATGTCGTGAAGAACTTAGGTAGCCCATCACACCAGTCGCTCATGCTATGTAGGAAGGCGTCTTGGTTTCTTCTGACTGCCCCAGGTTTGGCTTTGTCAGCTTTGGTGAAGATAAGTACGAAGGGGATTTCGCTATCCATCATCCATTTTGTGAAATTAAGATCGATTTCCTGTGGAGGAAGCTTTGAGTCGATGAGCACAAAAACACATTTCAACGCTTCTCTGTTTAATAAATAATCATCCACGAACTCTTGAAATTTCTCTTGTTCACTTTTCGCTATTTTAGCGTAACCATATCCTGGAAGATCCACTAATTTCCACTTTTTATTTATATTGAAAAAATTGATAAGCCTAGTTCTACCTGGTCGGGAGGAGACGATAGCGATGTCTTTCTTCTGTCCAGACAGCATATTGATTAAAGATGACTTACCTACATTTGAGCGACCTACAAAGGCGAACTCAGGCAGACTCTCAGGTGGACAATTCTCGAGATCGGCTGAGCTAGTTTCAAATTCTGCGGAATGGATTTGCATGGTGAATATGGTGTGAAGTTAGAAACTACTTAAGCTTACGCAGCGCGTCCAGACGCTCTAGCATCGGTGGGTGTGAGTAGTCTAGGAATACAGGGAAAGGGTGGGGAGTGAGATTGACTAAGTTATCAGCAGAGAGTTTCTTAAGCGACTGCACTAGATGATCTGGAGTCTCCTGAGCGTCCGCAGCATAAGCATCAGCTTCGAACTCATCTTTACGGCTACCCCAGTTACTATAGATACTAAGTAACTTCTTCACAGGAGCGAAGAGTAGACCGAAGAATACAAGTCCTGCGTAGACTGAGATTTGCTCTACATAGAATGCATCGAATAGCATTCTAGCTACCGTTCCGTCCTTATCTGTAAATAGACCAATGAGGAAAAAGACGACTGCAGACTGAAGTATTCCTGTGATCATGCGTTTGATAATATGCTTACATTTAAAATGTCCGATTTCGTGAGCAAGAATGCCGACAAGACCTTCCGTAGTATGATTTTCAACTAGTGTATCGAACAGGGCTATCTTCTTGTTCTTGCCGAATCCTGTGAAAAAGGCATTCGATTTTGTAGAGCGTTTAGAGCCATCCATGATGAAGAGTTCAGTAAGCGGGAAATCACATTTTTTAGCCATGTCATTGATGGCATCCTTAAGTTCTCCTTCAGGCATAGGTTCAAATTTATTGAACATCGGTAGGAAGACAGAAGGGGCGATGTAAGTAAGCAGTAATTGAATCACAGTGAATGCAACCCAAGCCCATACCCAAGCCATCGGCACGGAATCAAAGATCCAGAGAATCAACGCTAAGATAGGTCCACCGATCACCGCTAATAGGATGAGTCCTTTAATCTGATCAATAAAGAATGTCTTCATTGTTGTCTTATTGAAGCCGAACTTCTCCTCAATCACGAAGGTGTCATAGAGTTGGAAGGGGATCATGATAATCGTTTGGACAGCAAACAGAATACCCATGAAAACAAGTCCAGTATAGATCTCATTATAGCCAAATCCACGAACGTAATTATCTAGTATACCAAACCCGCCAGCAAGCCAGAATCCGAGTGTTAGCATCAGCGTAAAGATACCCTCGATCATTCCAAATCTCTCTGTTACTCGCGTGTATTCCTGAGATTTAGCATACTTCTCAGCATCGAACACATCCTTAAATTCGTCAGGGAGTTCAGGGTCGAGAGCCTTTAGGTTTAGAATCGTAGAAATGAACTCTACTTTCCAGAGTAGAAAGAGAGAGATCACGATAAATAGTCCGAGAGCGTTGTCCATGTCAGAGAGATAATGTAGACAGGAAGGGATGCAAGTTAAAAACAATGCCTGTTTCACCAGTGCATCCAAGCTAGGGATAAATACTTTTAAAACCGCTTATTACGCAGATTTCAAATTGATTTTAAACTGATATTATACCCTCAGTGTTCAAAAATTGAGGTTTTAATGTTACGGGTTGAATCTATTTTCTCTAAAAGTTCTGATAAACAACAAAAAATCAGCGTCAATTTTTTAACTTTCCTCCCTAGCTTGATCGCCCCTGCCTGTTCACCAGGTATCTAAAGTGGATGTTACTGGTGCGGCGTTAGACATATTTATAATAATTATAAATTGCTTTTTGATCTTTAGAAAAAAGATAATCAGAATCTCATATCGCATTGAATATAATTCTGTCTATAAAGTTTTAGTTTAAGTGTAGTGATACTTTTTACTCATTGTCATTAAGTTGCTTCAGATGATCTAGATACTTGTTCTTAGGCTCAGGTTTCAGAGGGCGGTTTTCCTCTTTCATCATGCCGTTAACTCTGTCGGTGCTGGTCTGGATGAGTTCCTCTATGATTTCTGCCTCTGGAAGGTTCTTCCAGTATTTCTTGGGCATTTCGCTCTGCATCATTTTAATTTTTACTCGAGCTGGGTTGAATATGCTGCGGTAATATCCTTTCCAGAGTTCTTCTAGTTCGTCACCCTCTGGTGCGTGAGACTGGTCTACTCCTTCGGTGTAGCTGATTTCGTTTCCATCCCAATGGACGCATTCGTCTGGGGTGAGGATAGACCAGTTCATACCTGCGAAACGCTTGCGGAAGAAGGGTGTATTGGCTCTAACAATAAGATGTTCAGGCTCAAACCAAGCTACGTAGTTCTCACGATTATTTTCAGGCTCTATGCTATCAACTTGTCTGAATCTAACGAACGCTCGCATTTTGTGGATATCTCTGCTGATGGATTTACGCATATGCTCTAGCTTTCGCATGGTGTCATTGGTCTGGTCTACTAGGATGTCACGCTCTTGCTCATAGGTAATAGACCAGAGAATATGATAGAGCATCGACCACTGTTGCTGTGATCGATGACAACTTACTGTCTCAGATAGTTTTATGAAGTAAGCAGGGACTTTTACTCGGTTGTTTATTTGCGAGACTGGGAACTTAATTACATTTTCATGAGTAGGCTCGGCAAAGCCGAAGAGTTCGTCGGTATCATTTCCTTTAGTAGACCAGATGACATCATTTGGATGAACTCTCTCATCTAACAATGTTCTTGCTCTACTACGCCATGCTCGGAATGTGGGATCTATGGTGATTGTTCTCATATTTTAAAACTCTCCGTGTTTAGCTTCTTGCTGGGCAGTCATACTGGTTGCTTTTGGGACTATAATAGGTGTTGAAAAGTCCATTTCTATCTGCTCAGGTGGTGGTGCGAATTTTGCTCTGAGAGCTGCGCTATCAAGTTCTAATTTAGCAGGATTGTGATTTACACAAATCATGAAGGGGAGTGTCTTTTTTAAGTTTACACGAAGTTTAACCAGGTCTTCTAGCCGCACAGCATGATGTCTACGGAGTCCTACGATACGCTGCGCATTTCTGACACCAAGCCCTGGTATACGGAAGAGCATTTCTAGTGGTGATCGATTAAGATCTATCGGGAAAAATGAACGATTTCGTAGTGCCCAAGAAAGCTTAGGGTCTATATCTAGTTCGAGATTGGGTGCTTGTGCGGTGGTGAGTTCGTTGACATCAAATTTATAGAAACGCATTAGCCAATCTGCTTGGTATAGCCTATGCTCACGAATTAGAGGAGGGGACTTGAGTGGGAGAATTACCGATGGTTCAGGGATAGGGCTGAATGCTGAGTAATAGACTCTACGAAGTTTAAAGTTACCATAGAGGTCTCCAGCTCGATTTAGAAATTGACTATCGTTCGACTGATCAGCCCCTACTATCATTTGAGTGCTCTGGCCAGATGCATAGGTTGGTTTTTTTACACGTGAGTTTGCCTTCTTAAGTTCCTTACAAGTTTCTTTTGTCTCTGTGATCTTTGATTGGATAGTTGCCATTGCATCACGGGTTCGATGCACATTTTTTTCTGGTGCAAGTATCTTTAAACCCTCTGGAGTGGGGAGCTCGACATTGATGCTGAGTCTATCCGCATACTTACCCGCTTCTGCAATCAGCTCGGGAGAAGCTTCAGGGATCGTTTTTAGATGAATATATCCTCTAAAGTGGTGTTGCTCTCGGAGAGATTTAGCGACTTTAATCACCAATTCCATAGTGTAGTCAGCACTGCGGACGATGCCTGAGCTTAGGAATAGTCCCTCTATATAATTACGTTTATAGAATGAAAGCGTAAGATCTACTACTTCTTCAGGAGTGAATCTAGCACGTCTAACATTACTAGAGCGGCGATTGATACAGTAGTGGCAGTCGTAGAGGCAGACATTGGTCAGTAATACTTTGAGCAGAGAGATACATCTGCCATCAGGTGTATAAGAGTGGCAGATCCCAGTTCCACCAGTAGAGCCAACACCTTTCCCTCCAGTGGAGTCCTTCCTAGCTGCTCCAGAGCTAGCGCATGATGCATCATATTTAGCTGCATCGGCTAGTATTTCCAATTTCTGTAAGCTGTTCATAAAAGCACGATACTCTTATGAACACTAATTTCAATCTTTATTTAGTAAACTTAGGTTAATTAGGTATGGTTTCCTTAAACTACAGAGGATTGATCTTAGTGAGAATTACCTTATAGTTATCCATTCGGAGACCATCTTTGAAAGTCTATCATTTGTTTGAAAAGAGGGGGCTGTTAGATGTAGGAGTTCTAGACTTCTAGTGGAGGAAAAGTCCGCCATTGTCAGAGGTGAAAATGATGATTGTATTTTTTTAGTAGCCCTTTGCTGTCTAGTCGGTCTAATCGATTTTGTCGATTTTGTCGGTTTTGTCGATTTTGTCTGTCTTTGTTAAATGTATTGTAGAGCTCTTTAGTAAATTAGTTACCTTATAGCTCAATAGTTCAGAAACACCTATTCAGACCTTGTTAAATCGATATAAGAGCTGGTTTAGTATGCTTTAAGTGTTAGATTATTATTAATATTACGTATATAGAGCTATTAAAGTATCAAGATGAAGCATCAATTTTCCATTTCTAAATCACTTCTCGCTATAGGCTGCATCACATATTGTGGACTTTCTATTGCTGCGTCGGAGTTTTTTGAACTCGGTCCTATTCACTACAGCGATTCTAAGCCAGATAATGCGGTGACTGATCTGGCTGATAAGACCTTTAAACGTACAGCTGGGTATTCTACAGACCTAGCATTCTTGAAAACAGTGCTGAAGGAGTTGAATGTGTCTGAGGATACTCAGTTATTGGTGTTTTCAAAAACTAGTGCGCAGAGGAAGCGCATCTTTCCTCGTTATCCGAGGGCATTGTATTACTCTGATTCTACCTACGTTGGTTATGTGCCTGGAGGACCTCTAGAGATCATTACACATGATCCGAAGTTAGGGCTCGTGTTCTATCTATTATCTCCAGAAAACGGTGAAGAAGAGCATGGTGTTGAAGTCCAGCGTAAGGGATCCTGCCTGAGTTGTCATGTTTCAACTCGGACTAAAGGTGTGCCGGGGCTCTTCGCTAGATCGCTCTATACTGACGATGACGGGGAGATCGATTTTAAGAAAAATAATTTCGATGTTAATGATGAGACATCTCTGACTAAACGCTGGGGCGGTTGGTATGTTACCGGGAACTGGAGTGGTATTTCCCACCTAGGAAATGATCCCAATGGTGAATCTACACTGAAGAAGCTAGAAAACGTAAGAGATAGAGTCGAAACGAGCCGCTATCCAAGGGACACGAGCGATATAGCGTCGCTGCTAGTATTTGAGCATCAGTGTAAGATGCACACGCTTTTCGTGGAGGCTAAATTCCAGTATGAGCGCTCACTCCACCTAGAGAACGCTATTCATATGGCCGCAAAAGTGAAGCAGGAGGAAAGTTCTTCCTATAGAATAGCTAATAATGCGGCTGACACACTAGTTAAAGCCTTACTCTTCTGCAATGAAGCTAATATAAGTGGTGATGGTATAGAAGGTAACAAGGCGTTTGAAGCAGCCTTCATCTCTAAGGCTAGAGTTAGTAAATCTGGTAAACACCTGAGAAAACTTAGACTCTACGGACGTTTATTCAAATACCGTTGTTCCTATATGATACATAGCGAGGCATTCGATGCTCTACCTAAAATAGTAAAAAAACTCACCTTCCATAAATTACATACAATATTGACTACAGAGAATATTCTTGCTGATTTTCAACATCTTAAAAGCAGAGAGAAAACGGCTATCCTAGAAATCCTAAAAGAGACCACTCCGATAAATGAATATCTAAAATAGTATTCAAAAACGTGAATACAGCATGTTTCAACGCTTTCGTTCACTGAATTAATAACAAATTAAATGAAGAAAGTCTTAATTCCCTCGTGTTTCACGTTAATTAGTTGATTTACGATGAATAGGTGATAAATTTAATTTAGATGGCTAATATAGCAAAAGTGATGTTGAGAGTGAAGGTGCTCCAAGCTCGGTATTTAAAAGCGAGTTTGGGCAAAGAATCGTTGCTAAAAATGATCTATGAATCAGAAGTTACCGAGCAGGTCTATAACTCGAATGCCATTGAAAACAGTACTCTCTCGCTAGACGAGACGGATAAGATACTACAGAAAATCGACCTGGATCGCTTCATCAACGAGCGTGAACTTTTCGAGGCTAAAAACCTAGCGAGGGTGGTCGAATATATTGATCAGAAAGCGAAAAAAGCGGAACTTACTCTAGATGTTCTCATGCTCATGCATCAGATGCTACTCAGCAATATTCAGGACGACATCGCAGGGCGCTTCCGTAATGATGACGAATGGGTGCGGGTAGGCAGCCACATCGCTGCTGACCCTAAAGATGTAGTTAAGCTACTACAAGTAATGATGATAGATTATAAGCTCAGTAGCGAAGAAAATATCATCAAACGCATCGCCAAAATTCATCTTACATTTGAGCGTATCCATCCCTTTGTAGACGGTAATGGTAGGATAGGTAGAGTGGTGAACAACTTCCTCCTAATCCGTGATCACCATGTGCCTATTAATATCAAATTCATAGATAGAGCACAGTATTACGATGCTTTTCACGACTTTAACACTAAAGGTAACACCAAGATAATGGAAGAAATAGTAGGTCGCGCTCTGAGCAATAGCTACCATAAGCGCCTAGCCTACCTAGAAGGAAAATCCATCGTCAAGCTAGCGGACTACGCTAAGAAAAGTAAAGAATCCCATTCCAACCTCCTTAACAAAGCAAACCGTCAAACTATCGAAGCCTTCTGGGAGCGTGGGGTTTGGAAAATTGGAACTTAATTCTGCCTATGATTTTGGCTATTAATAAAAGAAACTTCGAAAATGTTTGTTCTGTCACATTTCTATTGTTGAAGTTTTGCAAGATGAGGTGGATGATTGAACTGAAATGGAGAATCACTTAACACCACTGAACCTCAAGGCGGCTATACACATAGGCGCTAGTTCTATCTCGCTATTAGTTACTGATGCAGATGGCGCTCAGGTGGACTATCTAGAGAAATCTACATCTCTCGCTCACGATGTTTTTAACAAGGGATCAATCACTCGATCCACTATTGAAAAGTGTGTGACTATACTGAGTGGCTATTCAGCAGTTCTCCTAGAACTCGGCATCTCACAGGACTCATTAGATGTCCGGATCGTGGCTACCAATATCGTCTCAGAAGCATCTAACAAAGACATATTTATCAATCGTCTACAAGTAGGTTGCGGGATATCAGTAGAGGTGCTCGATGACGGTGAAATGACGCGTCTAATCTACATGAAGACTAGACGACGTCTTTTAGATAAAGACTCCATGCAGGAAAATAACACACTCGTAGTACATGCTGGTCCTGGTAACACGAGGGTGATTTTCTTCAAAGAAGGCAAGATCGAGTCGTATAGTAATTACCGCATGGGGACTCACCGTATAGGAGAGACTATCCGTAAGAATATTGATGATGATCATGCTGTGCGCCAAGTAATGACAGAGCAAATCCAGAGTATGCTAGATACACTGATAGAAGAATACGCCGAGCAGGATGTGAAGGAAATAGCATTCATTGGTTACGAAATCCAACTGATGAGCCCCCATATCAAGCGTGATACAGTAGGGGGGTGCTCGCTGGATGAAATAGAAAAACTGACTACTAAACTAGTAATGATGGATGACGATGAGATGGTCTCCAAATACAATTTAGCCTATCAAACGACGGAATCATTAGTACCTGCTCTGATCATTAATACTTCAATAGCGAAGGCTCTGAAATTAGATCATGCTCACATACCATCTAGTAACTACGAGAAAGGACTGCTTTCAGACATACACGTATCTCATGCTGTACTAGCTTCATTTATAGATGAGGTGCTAGCATCAGCGTGGGCACTTGCTAAGAAATATCGTGTAAATAGAAAACACGCTAAACAAGTCGCAAGACTTAGTGTATTATTATTTAATGAACTCCAGAGCCTGCATAAGCTAGATGAACAAGACCGGCTACTGCTGCACTGTGCAGCATTACTCCACGAGTCAGGTGGTTTCATCAGTTCTAGAGCGCACCACAAGCACTCGCTTTACCTCATCATGCATAGCGAAATTTTCGGTCTTTCTAAGACTGATATCATGCTTGTTGCTATTATCACTCGCTACCATAGGAACTCCCCGCCTAAGTCCACTCACCCTTACTACTCTGAGCTAGACACTATGCAGCAGATGAGAGTATCGAAGATAGCTAGTATTTTAAGAATGGCAGACGCATTAGACCGCACACACACAAGCCGCATTAATGATGTGAAAGTGAAAATTAAGAAAAAGCGACTAGAACTTCAGTTAGTAGGAATCAAAGACGCCTCCGTAGAGCGTATCTCCATGAAGTCGAAAGGGAACTTATTTGACCACATCTTTGGGCTGGACGTTACAATTCAAGAAGAGAGATAAAATTATGGAATATATTAACAGAGAGCTATCATGGCTAGAGTTTAACCAACGCGTCCTGAGCGAGGCTCAGCGTGAAGAATTACCATTGCTAGAACGATTAAAATTTTTAGCAATTACGACCACTAACCTCGACGAATTTTTTCAAGTTCGGGTAGGTAGTCTTACCGCACAGATTAACACGGGGTCTCGCAAAAAAGGTATTGCTGGAATGTCGCCAGATCAGCAACTTAAAGCTATACGAAAGCGTGTGGAGAAAATGTATCTTGATTGCTATTCTCTCTACTTTGACGAACTCACACCAAAGTTAGCTGAAGATGGGATCAAGTTTTCCAGATATGCCTACCTTAATCATCAGCAGAAATCAGAGCTGAGTAATCGTTTTCAGGATGCAGTCTTACCATTATTAACTCCTCTAGGCTACCTCACTGATGAAGGTGCTCCTATTATACCGGCACTTAACCTGATAGTCACTCTTTCACTCAAGAATGAAGAAGGCGAGAGCAGAATCATCTTTATCCCTATCCCTGAAATAGTCGGAAGGTTTATGCATCTAACAGATCAAAAATCTGAAATAATTATCTGCATAGAAGAAGTCATCGCTGAGAATATCGGGTTGATTTTCGAGAATGAAGAAGTCTCAGAAGTGAGCGGCTTCCGTATCACACGTAATGGTGACATAGCTGTCCAAGAAGAAGATGCCTTAGATCTAGCAGGGGAGATGGAAGAGATCTTAATTGAGAGGCAGTTCAGTAATATAGTCCGTCTAGAAATTCCAGATGACATGCCTCATGATCTTCTAAGTGCTATCTGCACAGTGACTGAAGCGAAGGCTGACCACGTCTACAAAGTGTCAGGACCTCTCAACCTCAATGACTACATGCAGCTAGCATTTCTCCCAGGCTATGATGATCTAAGAGATGCAGAATGGACACCTCAGCCAGCACCAGCTTTCCAGAATGATCAGTCTATGTTTGAGACGATAGCTGAGCAGGACGTGCTACTCTATCATCCATACGAAAGTTTTGAGCCGGTGATCAGATTGATAGAAGAAGCCGCCTCAGACCCATACACTCTAGCCATCAAACAAGTGCTCTACCGCACGGCTAAAAACTCAAGAATCATTAATGCTCTTATCAAGGCTGCTGACAATGGCAAGCAAGTAACCGTCCTAGTAGAGCTCAAAGCAAGATTCGACGAAGCGAGAAACCTTCAACGTGCGGATGAACTGCAGAGAGCCGGAGTTCAGATCGTATACGGAGTGCGTAACCTTAAGACACATGCCAAGATCTTACTCATCATTAGAAATGAAAATGGTAAGCTAAAGCGCTACATGCACTTAGGAACAGGTAATTATAATGAGTCCACCTCTAAAATCTACACTGATGCCTCTTATCTAACAGCTCGCGATAGTTACGGCAATGACGCCTCAGCATTCTTCAACGCCATCACTGGTCGCTCAAAGCTCCCAACACTCAAAAAACTCATCCCAGCTCCTACTCAGATGAAGCGCACACTCATCGAGAAAATTCGCAGTGAAGCCAAGCGTGCTAAGAGTGGAGAGAGTGCTCGTATCATAGCAAAAGTAAATTCCCTTCAAGATCTCGATATTATCGATGAACTCTATAAGGCTTCAGAAGCTGGAGTGAAAATTCAGCTCAATATTCGTGGTATCTGCTGCCTAAAAACTCAGGATAAAAAGCTCTCCAAGAACATAGAAGTAGTCTCAGTAATCGACCGCTATCTGGAGCACGCTAGGATCATCTATTTCCATCAAGGAGGCGACCAAGAGATCTACATAGCTTCAGCTGATTGGATGACCAGAAACCTAGAGAAGAGAGTCGAACTCATGATTCCGATCCAAGATAAAGCAGCGAAAAAGCGCCTGTTAGATATACTAAATTTAGCATTCGATGACAATTGCAACGCCCATATAATCCAATCTGATGGCTCATCTAAACGAAAGCCAAAAGGAAAGGGAAAGGGGAGTAATATACGCCTCCAGCAAACATTACAAGCAGCAGCCGAGAAAGCGACAAAAGTGGAAGCATTCAAGCAAACCACAACCTTCGAGCCACACACGCCTACAGAATTAGATTAATTAGCCAGAATAAATCCGTCAGAAAAAAGCCCTTTAACTACCAGCACCAGGTGCAAGCTCAAATAATCCTGACGGTATCCGCCACAGAGCATGGTTTGGGATTAATCGATCTGCTTACCATCGACTTTTCTGAGAATAACCGAAGGTAAACAGCTATTTTCATAGCCTGAGTAGCCCTCATTCATCTGAGCATGATCTATGGCAACACGCTCCGAGGCTCCGACGCTCCGCACAGATTCCTAGGTCACTTAAGACCTTCTCAATGTTTGTTCCTTTAAAGACACCCTGTTCAGTTAAGATAGCTGCCCCTACGTGATCGTCTGACTATGAAGTTTAAGCAGTTCAGTAGCTTATAAATGTTAATACTTACTTTCTGGCTCACTGCCATCAGTAACGAGAAATTTCTGAATCGTTTCTGTGGCATGAGCTTTAGCTTTGACTAGATCTATTTCACCTTCTTGGTTCTCTAACTTACCAGCATACTCAAAGTGATATTGGTATAGTTTCTTATCATCAACTTTAGATTTGAGAGTAAACTCAGAATTAGCTGCATAAACTGCTTCCCAAGCTTCTCTAACTTCTTCCCAATACTTACCAGTCTTCTGCCACGTGATTTCAGCTTGTTTAAGTGACGGACTCTGAATTCTCTCATAACGATTCACCCCAAGTTCTTGAGCTATGATCTTTGGCTGCTTTACATCTACAAGCGATACCTTCTGATTGCGCTGCAGATGCACCCATCCAGTAGGAGTTATAGTAATCTCATGGGTTCCTTGGAGCAAATCATAGTCCTTACGTACAGAAAACTCACGACGTGGTAGTGGTCGCCAGCATGAATCACTCAGCCAAGTAGACATTCCTCCCTGATGAGACCATTTGCCCACTACTTCATAGCGAGGTGAGTCATCTACTTGGAAAACCGCCTGGGTCCATTTTCCACGACTCTTATCCTCTTGCTTCTTTTCCTGAGCCCATGTTGACATCCCTTTATAAACGAAGAGATCTGAATCTTCAAAATTCCAGTCCTGCCGCCAATGCTTCATCACCATAGGGCCTAGTTCCTTCCCGTCTTTATCCTTAAAATACATCACTAGAGTATGCTGAAGGCTGATCGACTTTTCCTCAGCTTTCAGAATATGAACGTGTTCAGTGCCCCAAGAGAAGTAAGGCTTCGGAGGTGTATAACCTTTCGCAAAACCCATAGTTTCCATAAAATCAAAACTCACTCGATAACTCCCAGCCATTGCCATAATAGCACGACGGTCTTTTTCTAGAGTTGAGAGAGTCTTGTCCTGCAGTTTCTTCCACTCAGCAGAAGGCCCTTTAGCTAATACGACCTCTGTGCCTTTTGTCGTCCCACCCCGAGGTTGCATCTCAGAAGTTTCAGTAAACGGCCAAGCAAACACATGGCCACTCACCACCTTCTCAGGCTCAGCAGCCTTTGCTAGAAAAGAACTTAAAATTGCTACGATAATAACATAATGTTTCATATCTATACTCTTCCGCATGATCCCAGAATTGCAATGAAAAACAAAGCTAAGATCGGCCAGGGCTATCAAGCTAGGGAGAGCTAATAAGAAAAAGTAAAAAAGTTACCGCAGATTACGCAGATTTTATACAGATTTCTATAGGAAGCATTCTTAAATTCATTGAAAAACACGGCTCCGAAGTTGGAAGTTGCTGGCGACAGTCAAG
>CALAJT010000009.1 GCA_937923145.1 uncultured Rubritalea sp.
TAGAAGTTTTCATTGCCGATGAGTAGCCAACCTGACAGACTCTTGACAGGAAGTATCCAAGACGATGAAGCCGAATTGTAACCCAATGAAGCCTCAGCTAATCCAATAATAAAAATGCCTAACAAGTCGCAGTAGCCAATCCCAGACGGCACCTGTATCCGCAGTTTTTACACTACTATAACCATTAACCAAAAGTCTATGTTCGCCCTCCGTCTGTGATGGCTATGCTAGGACGTTCGCCTAAAAATATGAGTTCATTCCCATTACTCCTAAAATGACCAAGCGTTCTCTTATCCGTTTTGGATGTATTGTTCTCTTAATAGGAATTGTAACCGCTGAATGCATTATTTTAGCAGCTCCAAAAAGTTGGGAAGGTTGGGGATGGAATCCTGCAATTACCCCTGCATTTTGGGTCGTAATAGTCAGTATAATCATCTCGATCCTATGTCTCATCTCAGCTATATTTCAGCCCAAGTAAACAGATCTTTTCCCAATAAATAACCAGCACAATGAAGCTAATAAAAATGGCGAACAAGATGCTGCCTTAGATTGTCAACGGTATTTTGATTTATTTGGCTATATGGGTTAAAGGTTTAGGATGATTCAAAAATCCGCGTTTTTCTGGATTATAAGGCTCTTCGGATTTCAATATTTCATAGATTTGATGGAGTAATTTCCTCATCACTGCTACGGTGATTTGCTTCGATGTTTTGCCCTTTTCTTCTAGTCGATCTGCAAAGTTTTTTAACAGTGGGTTGTGTAATTTAGCGCTCCTTGCTGGCATGTATAATCCACTTCTTAGATTCACTGAACCTACTTTTGTAATGGGTGTTGAACTCCTACCTGAGGTTCCGCTCTGATGATGCTGGGGAGTTAGCCCTGCCCAAGCGGCTAATTGCCTAGCATTCTTAAATAACTCTATGTCTAGCAGCTCTGCGATAACGATATGGCAACATACTTCACCTATTCCTGGGATGCTTCTTAGTAGATCGTCCCACATCTTTAGGTTTGCATTTTTGCTGATCACTTTATTGATCTGATTGCGGATAGATCCGATTTCTTTTTCCTGAGCTTTGATACGCCTTTTTAGTGAGCGTAATACGATTACATTAGTGACAGCCTCGCACTTCGTTTTAAGCCTGGCATTATCTCTGGTCATCGAGTCAGCATAACGTGATAGTTCAGTAACTTTCTCATTATCAATAGACGGTGGAGTCCATGCGATGAGCCTTTTAGGTTGCGATTCTAGGAATTCTGCGATGAGCTTGGCATCTGCTGTGTCGCTTTTATTACGGCGAAGCTGCTGGTCTCCATAGGCTTTGATTCTGCGAGGATTGACAAGATAGACGTCTAAAATATTCAGTTCGTAGAGTGCTTTGGCTACTGCTTTTCCGTAATGCCCAGTTTGCTCCAAACAGGCTGGCAATTGCTGTGGCTCTGCTAGCTTTTTAAGCCACGCGATGAGCTTCTTAATCCCAGCAATGGTGTTATCAAATCTATCTGATGCCACTCCAGTAGAACCGATCATGTGGCAGAAAAGGTCTTTCTTTCCGACATCAATTCCTAAAAAGAAGCTTGGTAGTTGTCTTGTAATTTGTATGTTTTTCATATCTTGTTCATGGTTGCCTAATAGGTGATCAGAAACGTCTCATTGCGGTCAGTCTCAGTCTCATCAAAACAGATTCATTCGATCTAAGATGCTGCTCGGACTTGAAGGCTTTGAGGGCCACGTGATGCCTTATCTTGTTCTCAGACTCATTCATTTAATTGGAGATCTTGGCGCAGTTACAGATGACAAATTCGACCCACAGGCGAGTATTCGCAAACACACTACTAAAATAGCGAGTCGGAGGATGCGAAAGGAACTCACTGCTGGAAATATCATTCCTTTGATTTTGGAACTGAAGGAATTTTTGAGTAAGACTCCTGAGCGACTGAATGGTGTATTTGAAAAGCTATCTAAGAACCAAATGTGGTTCAAGGTGGACACTATTGATGAGCAAGTTTTCTTAAAAGGACTCTACCAAGTGGCTAACAGGATCACTGTTGGACTGATCGTTTCTGCACTGATCATTGGTGCTGCTATGATGATGAATATTGAAACTCAGTTTAAGGTTTTCGGTTATCCTGGACTGGCTATTCTGATGTTCTTAGCTGCTGCCATATTTGGTTTGTATCTCTTTGTCAAAATTTTCATTACTGATGCCAAGGATGAATGATTAGCTCCAGCATTCCTCATCTAGCATCCAGAAGTAGCTTACTAGCTTTATTTCTAATTCTAGGAGTTGATAAATTTTGAATTGATTTTCGATCATTTGAGGAGTGATAGGATCGCCTTGTTTAGATTTCAACATTGCGATTTTGGTCTGAGTGTTCTTCAGCTCTCTCCATTTTTTGAGCATCATTCTGACTTCATTCCTCATTCCAGATTGTTTTTCTCCAGTGGCTGCTATGTTACTTTGGAATTCTTGAATACCTAGGGATGTCTTGATAGAGTTCATTCCTGGCACTACTGGCTTATTTTCTTTGTGTTGTTTACTTAGCTGAGTAGCTAACTCTTGTGAATGTCTGAGTGCTCTCCAGCGTTGCCATTGATGGAACTGTGGATCGTTTACTTCTCTGTAGAGAGTGAGGCTATTGTTGGTGTCTTTGAAATCTACATCATAGTATTCAGCGTTGAAAAACTGTCTTACTGAATTGAGCCAATCTCTCCTGTTTGCTTGGCAGGCTATACGCTTCTTTATAAGTAGATTTTCTAGTTTCGGCCGTCCAACTACGAGTTCTTGGTATTTTTTTAATAGGCTTTCTTGTTCCTTTATCACTTGCTCCTGCCTAAAAAATACATGCAGTTTGACCATTTGCGTACGCATTGTCTTTTCTGCTGCAACAGCCTGAACGATCCTACTCCACTCTTTCTGCTCTAGTGAGTGTGATACATTTTTAAGATCTGTTAGGGACTTGAGACGCTTTGGTAGCTCTCCCACAGGGTTATTGATAGCCTTGGCTATTTCCTTAGGGTTGAGTGTCTGAGTGGCTGTATTGGAAAGGCTTCTCTTTAGCTCGTGAGTGACATTTTTAACCAGCCCATTATTGGCACTTGCTTCTGATTGGGTAGTTAGAGCTTTTCTATATTCAGGATTACGTTCTAGCATCAGCTTAGTAGCGTCAGTCCATGAGAGCGTGACCTTCTCGAACGGTGACTGTGCTTTTAGCTCACGTGCATAATTTTGACCACGTGTCTGGAAAATTTTATCTAGTTGGTGCTTCACCTCCTTGTGTGCACATTGGCTGAGCAGTCCTACTACACATGCCCACAGTATGTAGTGTATACTACTAATCCCGTATTTCATAAACCATAGATACGAGTCGGATTAATTTATTCTATCAATCCTTACTATATTTATGGGTTAGACATCGAGTTGGTTCTTAATCAGGAACCATATCGCTATCGCTAGGATCAAGGCCGTTATCTTCGCTATCCAGTGCTTCGTCAGCATCTCGGATATCTTGTTCGTTATCGGTTTCTGGTTTTTCATCTGGTATAAATATTTTTTCGAGTTTTTCTCTGAATTCTTTTTCTTCTAACTTTCGTTCTAAGACACCATTCACTGCTATGGAGATAGAGCCTGTTTCCTCACTAACAACAATTGCTACTGCATCGGTCTCTTCAGATATACCGCATGCGGCACGGTGCCTTAGACCTAGTGTCCTGTCAGCCATCTCATTTTTACTTAGTGGGAATACACACCCGGCTGAGGCGATACGATCCTTTGCTAAGACCATGCCACCATCGTGTAATGCTGTCATCGGGAAGAATATTGTGAGGGCTACTTCTGAGGAAAAGAGAGAATCAAGACGGACACCATTATCTGAATATTCTTTTAAGCTGATCTCACGCTCTAGCGCTATCAGAGCACCTATCCTCTTATGGGATAGCTGGAGTATTGCATCTGTAAGTTCTTCTGCAAATTCAAGTTTATGAGTTTTATTAAACATTAGAAACCTACTGCTACCTAGTCTAGCTAAGGCTGCGCGTAACTCTGGCTGGAATACGATGACTAGTGCGAAGGCTATACCTAATGCTGAGCGTAGTAGAATCCATGCGATGACAGTTAGATTAAACAAATAAGCCATGGTGGTTATCACTGCCAAAATCATGACTACACCTACGAAAATCCTAGCTCCCCTGGTAGCACGGAATGTCTTGTAAAGGGTGTAAAGACCTACCCATAGGATAAGAATCTCAATCCCTGCTGTCCAGTGCTCTTCCAAAAACTTCATCATTAGGGTGTGAGCTTAACAAAACTACTGTTCTATGCCAGAGTAAATCACACATTTATCAAAGAGAATGCATAGCTAAGAGATTTTTCTTTGGCAAACAGGGACTCATGTGGCTAGCATCTACTCTATGAAACGCAAAGTCACTCGTATCTCGCATATTACAGTAGAAACATTTTTTAATGATCACAAAGATGACCTTAGTCTAGAGCTACTCCGTGAAAACGCGGATATGCAGAGAGAGATCACTGAGCCTGCGACGAATAGAGCAGGACTGGCATTCTCTGGGTTCCTACAGAACTTCGCTCTGGAGCGTATTCAGGTCATTGGAAATGCCGAAATTTCATACATCAGGACATTAGATTCAGAGACTATGGCTAAGCGCACAGCGGCGATCTGTGAATTAGCGATCCCCTGCTTCATCATCTCTCGTGATGCTGATGTTCCTTCTGAATTTATAGATTATATACATCAATATAACATCCCTTCATTTCGTTCTTCATTAAAAACGATGACTCTGATCAATAAAATTGCGATCATTCTAGAGAAAACCTTTGCGTTAGAAACTACTGCTCATGGCTGTATGCTGCACTTCCGTGGTATTGGATTACTTATCAAAGGAAAGAGCGGCTCGGGTAAGAGTGAAACCGCAGTGGGTCTGATCGAGCGTGGCGGAGCACTCATCGCTGATGACCACGTTAGAATCCGAAATGCTAATGGTGAGCTTACTGCTTACACCGAGGATTTCTCTCGTGGCTTTATAGAGATGCGTGGAATAGGTATTATTAATGTGGCTAATATTTATGGACTCGGATCGATCCAGCCTGATTCGCGGTTAGACATGATCGTAAATCTTAGACCCTATTCTGACCTGAATGAAGTAGACCGTGTGGGCATCAATCGTAAGACTGAGGACATAATGGGGGTGAAAGTCCCTTATGTAGATATCCCTGTAGCACCGGGTCGTGACACTGCCCGACTAGTGGCTGTCACTGTGCTAGAGCTACAGCTCAGAAGGCTGGGATACGACATGGCTGGGGAGTTTAACACCCGATTAAATGAGAAAATAGCTGCCAATAGTGACAATATTTAAACATTCACAGTAAATCACTTACGTATAATTTTGTAAAAACTTAGCTAATCACGAAAAAAATCCCTTCCCCAATATATTTCTAGCGAGTAGAATCAGTAATCAACCTTAAACAATTTTACTCAATCACATGCCAACTCAGGAAATCACCGTTACTAACAAACTAGGGATTCATGCTAGACCAGCAGCACAGTTTGTCAAAACTGCCAATTCATTTGATGCAGAAGTCACTATCGAAAAAGATGGGGAAGAAGTAGACGGAAAAAGCATCATGGGATTAATGATGTTAGCAGCTGGACATGGCTCAGTATTGATCATCACTACTGAAGGACCTCAGGCTGATGAATCCTTGAAAGCACTTATAGATTTAGTCTCTAAAGACTTCGAGGATTAATCCTTTTAGGTCTACTCTACATTCAGCGTAAGGAAGATAATCCTCCCAATGCTACTTCATGCCAATGGCACTCTATTCAAGCAACGAAGAAATCATTCTTTCAGGCACCGCCGTATCACCCGGCCTTGTCTTTGCTCCTGTGCACGTAATTGGAAGGGGTATGATAGCCCCTGATGTATATGAAATAAAGGAATACTACGTTTCTAACGAAATAGATCGCTTTAAAGCGGCAGTAGAAGTTACCAAGCATCAGCTTAGTGACATTCAGAAAAAAATTGAAGCTATTTCAGGAGAGCAGGAAGCACTCATTTTTGAAGCGCACCTGATGATCTTGCAGGATAAATCTCTCCATACTAAAGTAATCAATGGTATTGAGCAGCGTTTGCAGAATGCTGAATTTGTCTATTACGCTGTCATTCAGACTTATACTGAAGCTATCCGTAGGATGAATGACCCTTACCTCTCGGAGAGAGCGGTAGATATTGAGGACGTTGCTCAGAGGGTATTAAGAAATTTCATCTCTGCCGAACCTGAGCAAAAGGCTGAGGAAACTAATCCCGAACATAAGCATATCATCGTCGCCTATGATCTGACACCTTCGGACACAGTTTTGATGGATCGTTCACAGACACTAGGCTTCGCTACTGAGCAAGGTAGTGTCAACTCACATACTGCCATTCTGGCTCGCTCACTCGGTATACCAGCGATCGTAGGTATACCTGATGCAGTGATGAAGGTGAGATCTCTGACCCATATTATACTGGATGGATATTCAGGAAAAGTAATTCTTAATCCTAAGCCTGAAACTATCAAGAAATACCGCAAGGTTCAGCGTAACAAGCGCGAGCGTGAGGATGGACTTGAGGAGCTTAAGGAGAGTAAGACTCAAACTGTAGATAATCACAGAATCGTGCTTTCTGCTAATATCGAGTTTGACCATGAGCTGCCACTTGTGGAGAGAGCTGGTGCTGAAGGTATCGGGCTTTTCCGGACAGAATTTTATCTACTCGGAGGTGGAGAAATCCCTGATGAGAATCGCCAGACTAAGGTATACTCAGATGTTGCCGCTGGAGTACAGCCACATTTAGCCATCATCCGTACACTAGATGCTGGTGGTGATAAGCTACCAGCTGAGCCGCTACCAGAGCCAGAGCCAAATCCTTTCCTTGGCTGGAGAGGTATTCGGGTATCGCTAGCTAGAAAAGGTATGTTCAAGGATCAGCTAAGAGCTATTCTCAGAGCTAGTGTCCACGGCAGATTAGGCGTTATGTTCCCATTAGTTTCTGGTTTGAAGGAAGTTATTCAAGCTAAGGATGTGCTCAAGGAATGTATGGATGAATTGCACAAAGAGGACATCCCTTTCAATGAAAAACTAGAAGTAGGAGTAATGATAGAGGTGCCATCGGCAGCGATCATGGCAGATAGCTTGGCTAAGGAAGTAGATTTCTTCTCCATCGGTACTAACGACCTCATCCAATACACAGTAGCTGTTGACCGGGTGAATAAGAATGTTTCAAGCCTCTACAAGCCGACAAACCCTGCCGTAATAAGACTAATCCAGATGACTGTGGATGCTTCACACGATAACGGTATCTGGACTGGTATGTGTGGAGAAATGGCTAGTGATCTTAATCTGACCCCATTGCTAGTAGGACTCGGGGTTGATGAACTGTCTGTAGGCACTCATCAGCTACCTAAAATCAAGAAGGCAATACGATCTCTCACCCATTCTGACTGCCAAGCTATGTCTAAGGAGGCACTTAAGGCTAGGTATAGTCACGAGATCTATGAGCTATCTCAGGGAATGGCTCATGATTCTTATCATTTCTTGATCGATTAGTTCATTTGTCTTTCTTAGGCTCTTTAGTAGCTAATTATTTTTGAAAATTAGCCAACGTAGACTTGCACAAAGTAATATCTGGGCTTAATAGGTTGTAGCTATGAAAAAGCATCATACACATGCTCGCACTCAGATTTTTCCGTTTTTGCGGAATATCGCATTCTTATCCGCAATCCTGCTCACGGTTGGTTGTGAAGAAATACCAAAGGAAGTAGAGATCACTCATCAACGTGAGCTCTGCAAATTCGACGAAAATGAGGCGCTCCGTGGAGCGGTCAATCGCTTCAAAGCCAAGCAACCTATCCACTGGAGACGCTTAGCTGAGACTAAAAATCGAATTCTTAACTACCGAGTCGGAGAAAATACTGAAGTAGCACTCGGGTCATTCAGAGGATCTGTGAAGTCTAACATCATACGCTGGTATGGGCAATATGGGCAAACCGTTACAGTTCCTAATACTACAGAAGAGCTTAAGCCTGGAATTATGGTCAAGCATGGAACTATGATAGGCAATTCAGATTATTATTTATTAGATATTAAAGGAAAATTTGAAACAAGTATGGGTGGAGTCACCGTAAAGCAAGATGACTGGAGCACAGTTGGGATAATTTGTCAGTATAATGACGAGGAACTCATCACCATCAAAATGACAGGACCTACAAGCGAAACCGCCAAGGAGAAAAAGAATCTCATCAAATTCGCTGAAGATCTAAAATTCATCACTTTCCCTGAAGACAAACAGTAGAACTATGAGTAAACAAAATATATCAACTTCAGGAAAAGTTAAAAAGAAAAAGAGTATCCCAGTTTTGATATTCGACTTCTTCTCCAGCTATTTGTTGGCAGTAACCACACTTACTGTGCTCGGTCTATTAGTATGGTTCAGCACACTAGAGCAGACTGTCTACGGACTCTCAGCTACAGCAGAGAAATATTACCATTCTAGCGCCTATTTCGTCATTCCTGAGATCAACGGTAGTAAAATCCCGCTTATTCTACCTGGAGCCTACTGGACATGCGTTATTCTCTTTCTAAATATGGTATGTGGAGGAATTATCCGCATCAGAAAAGGGATTAAACAGCTCGGACCTGTAATTGCTCACTTCGGAATTATTTTATTACTGGTGACAGGCTTCGTAGACCATCATAATTCAGTCCACGGTCACATGGACACCCGACAATTTGGCACCTATGATTATGCATGGAAACGCGGTAAGACATCACTCGAAGTCTTCAAGTATGATGATGAGCAAAACAAGACTCCACCATACGTTATAAAGCACGAAATGCTAGAAGATCTCCAACACGATAGCGGCACCCCAAAGTATCGAGTCTTCAAATTCAAAGATCTCCCCTTCGATGTCGAAGTCAGAAACTTTTATGATAATGCTACTATCTTTGTAGATAATGGTAACCCTCGTGAGAAGACAGATGGAGCCGTAATCGATGGAATTTTTCTCAGAGCTACTGATATCGATCCGACTACTGATCTCTACATGTTCTCATGCTACGTCACTATCCGCCCGCATGATGGTTCAGAAGCGCGGAACCTTATTCTTAGCCGTACAGTAAACCATCCACTTACCTTCTCTGTAGAAGGCAAGCTCTATGGAATCGAAATGCCTAACGAAATCTGGAAAATGCCTTACGAAGTAAGGCTAGTAAATTCCTATGGCGAATTCTATCCAGGCACTGAGAGACCTAGTTATTACAGCAGTGACATCATTTGGAAAGATAGCAAAGGAGTAGAGAAAACAAGTAAGATTAAGATGAATGAGCCTCTCAGGTATCAAGGATTTACTCTCTACCAAGCAAGCTGGACACCACCCACTAATGGTATCGAATACTCAGGTTTTGTCATCGTTACCAACCCAGCTGACCAATGGCCAGTGACCTGCCTCTGGATATCATTCGCAGGACTTATCTTCCACTTCATAATGAAACTATCTAAATATATCGGTAAAGAGCAGAGAAAATCAAAGCCAGCTGACTCTAAATCCAAAGTTAACGCTAAAGCAAAAGCTAAAGCTAACGCATAAATCACCCATGAATAAAAAATTACGCATTCTCGGATTCGTTCTATCGCTAGCGCTTGTCATCGCAGCCGCTATCTATGGTGTCCGCGGTATTATTAAGAAAGACAAGCTCTCTGTGGTAGATGATTACCAGGCCTACAGTAAAGTGGTGCTGACTGAAGCGAAGAGTATCCCAGTGCAGGACGACGGAAGAGTTAAGCCATTACAGACATGGGCTGAAACTCTCATGCTAGCAATGCATGGTCAACGCGGTATGGACATTCAGGTGAATGAGAAAAAAGTAAAAATCACCCCTACCGCTTGGTTACTAGACGCTATTTTCCGCCCAGAGCAGGCTGACAAGCTACCTACATTCCGTGTAGACAATTCACACATACTTGAAGAATACGGAATGGAGATTAAGGATCTCCGTGACCGTTATTCCATGAATGACCTCAAGCCATATTTATCTAAGTTCGATGGAGAAAACCGTCTAATCAACGAGAAAATCAAGAAATCAGGTCGTGATTCGCTGACCTTGGAAGAAAAGCAGATGACTGAGCTCTTCGAGGCGATAAGTATTTATCTTAACTTGAGAGATCCATTTGCTATAAATTCCCGAGATCAAGAAATGCTAGAGCAAATCGGACTACAGAAAGTTTCTGATGTCTTTGGATTTAAAGATAAAATCCTAGGCTTTGCAAAACAGAGTCCGAACTCTTCCCCTACACAATTAATCAATGGCCTAGATTCTCTCTCATCAGTCTTTAATACACTTGCTAGACAGCCACAGTATTATGGAAAATATTCTAACCTCCCTCTCTTTCCACCTACAGAGAAAGACAACGACACGTGGTTCTCTGCTGGGCAGCAGTATGCATTAATTGCTGAGAACAACGACCAAGCTTATCAAAATTACATAACAAAACGCGATAAGTTCTTAAAAGCAGTAGGTCCAGTAGACGACGCTAAAGCAGGCGAAATTTTCAAAGACTACTTCGAGATCTTCACCACCTATATCGACAAAGATAGCAAGCCCTTTCCTAAGTATGTCCAAGAAGCAATAATCCAGCAAGAAACGCTCACTGCGAAACTTAACTCTAATAACGAAACTACGCAACTAAGCGCTATTAAAGAATTCAAAAAGAAATACGCTAATACGGTTCACTCAAGAGGCGAAGACGCTATGATCGATACGGAGATTGCTCACAATGACCGCAACTACTTCAACAACGGTCTAGCAATCATTATTCTAGCTCTTTTTGTAGTAGTCGCACGATGCATGCTGTTAGGAACTCGATTTGACAGAACGTTCTACTGGATTGCCTACGCAGTGACCTCTATCGCTACGCTCTACATTATCGCTGGTATCGCACATCGTAGCTATATTATGGACAGGCCACCTGTTGGAAATCTCTATGATACCATGCCATTCATCGTTGCCGCCTGTTTAGCACTTCTCTTGCTCATTGAGCTGATTAGTAAAGATGGTATTATGTTAGCGGTTGCCACAGTATTAGGCATTGGAGGTATAGTTTTAGCTAAGCAATACGAAGTTAGCCAAGCTACAGATCACCTTTCTCCGCTACGTGCTGTGCTAAAATCTAACTACTGGCTCACCACCCATGTTATTACGATTACTCTAGGATACGCAGGAGGATTGATCACTGCAGCCATCTCAGTATTCTATATATTAGGACGGACTTTTGGAATAATTGACAGCAAGGCAGTGCGCAAGAAGCTCACTTCTATCGTTTACGGAATGGTCGCCTTCACTCTCGTGTTTAGCCTAGTCGGCACAATCCTCGGTGGCATCTGGGGAGCTGACTCATGGGGAAGATTCTGGGGCTGGGACCCCAAAGAAAACGGAGCCTTGCTCATCGTATTATGGGTGCTAATAATCCTCCATGCGAGACTCGGTGGCTATATCAAGGAAATGGGACTTCACTGTTGTGGAGCATTCACAGCAGCCATTGTGGTATTCTCTTGGTGGCATGTAAACTTTCTCGGAGTGGGTCTCCACAGCTATGGTTTCACCAGTGCAGATGCCATGGGAGCACTCTGGACATTCTACGCTGTTATCGGACTACTCATAATTATCGGCATAGTGGTTTCTGTAGTTGAGAAAGAGAGTAAGAAGAGAGCTAAGCTAGAAAAAAATGAACTCTAATTCTAACATCAAGCCACCTACTAAACTCGGAGTCCTAGGCTCTGGCTCTGGCTCTAACATGCAGGCTATCATGGATGCGATTGACTCCGGTGATCTCAATGCTGAAATAGTTCTAACCCTATCCGACAATCCGGATGCATACATCCTAGAACGTGCTACAAAAGCAGGCATTACAGCGCAAGTAATCGACTGCGGTGGATTCAGGACTAAATTCCCTGATGAAAAACAAGCTCTAGTAGCACGGCAACTTAAAGATGCAGGTGTGGAGCTAGTCTGTCTAGCCGGCTTCATGAGATTAGTAAAGCAGCCTCTCTTAGATATTTTTCCGCAGAAAATTCTCAACATTCACCCTTCCCTACTTCCTGAATACCCTGGTCTCATGGCATGGAAACAAGCTGTAGAAGATGGCGCAACAGAAAGCGGATGCACCGTCCACTACGTAGACGCGGGCATGGACACAGGACCGATCATACGCCAAGCAAAAGTCCCCGTCATTCTTGGCGATACTGCACAGACCCTCCATACTAGAATCCAAGAGCAAGAACACACTCTCTATCCAAATGTGATCAAGGAAATCATCGGCTGTTAAATCTGCGGAATGGCAATCTCCAACGGGGAATACTGGAGATTAGATACTCAAAGGAACTTCACCTTGCTTTCTGGACTCCTCAGCTGTGAATCCGATGAGGTGACCCTCAATAGAGTTCTCTATCATAGTAGAGTCCGCGGAATTACCCGAGATAATATTATCCAGCTCATTCATCAGCACGTAATCACCGCCTCCATGACCCACGTAGCCATCATCTTATATTTCGAGAAAAATAATTTTCTCAAATTCTTCATTATCATGATCTCTAATGACTAAGTCTGTGCCAAACTGCGCTCTAATACTGTCTCCACCTCTAAGTGAAGCCTAAGTCCCATATATTTCTGAAGTTCTTCCTACGTCGAAGGCTACCATTAAAAGTGACGCCGTTGTTCCATTCTTAAACTGCATATTCACCACCTGATGATCTACTACATCATTGACACAATGATAAACACAGCGTCCCCAATTAGATTCTTTCAGCCACTCTGTCGTTTTCTCTACGGTCCGCTCCTCATCTGGATTCGGATGCACCATATCGAGCCAGCGTTTGCGGTCAGTGGTGTATCGGAGAGAAGAATAGAGACAGCTCTCAGTATGCGGACAGCCATCTGTGCAACGCTTGGTAGCCCCATCTGGAGTATTTGATTTATTAAAATAATTGGTACCACCAAATGATGAAACACTCTTACAAGGCGAATTCATCAACCAAGTAATAATGTCAGTATCATGACTGCACTTAGCTATAATCATAGGTGTAGAATCCGCCGATCTACCCCAGTGACCACGGACAAATGAATGAGCTTGATGGAAAGGATCTACTCCCTCGTGAGCTCGCATTGAAATAATCCCCCCAATCTTCCTGATTTGATGAGCTTCTTCACCTCTGAATAAAACTGTGTGTATCGCAATACAAAACACAGCACTATCTTACGATCATACTCCTTAGCAAGTGCTGCGAGATCCTTAATCTGCTCTGTATTCTGAGCAGCTGGCTTTTCTAAGAGCAGGTGATAGCCTTTTTCGAGAGCCTTCTTAGCGGGTTCAAAGTGGTAATTATCCTGAGTAGCTATAATCATGAGGTCAGCTAGCTTTGGCTGCTCAAGCAGCTCAGAAGCAGAACTAAATCACTGGAATTCAGGATTATCAGAAATGTTCTTAACCGTATTCACACGCTCAGCAATAGGATCTGCACCTGCAAGAATCTTGTAGCGACCCGTGAGCGACATTGCTAATCTAGAATATATTCTTGCTCTAGATCCGCATCCGCAGATCACGACAGAAAGTGGCTTTTGCATACGGTCTAGATGTAGTGACACGAAGTTAAAATACAAATATAAAACACCAACAAATGGAAATAGAATTAGAGTCAAAAAGGCTGATATTCTCTTGAGTTTATACTTGCAAATCTCATATAGATCACGCATATACCACTCAGACAGCTCTAGACGAAAGAAAGGGGTGGGTTATTTAACCCACTCTTTTGCGTCTCTAGATACAGAAAAAATTTATTAATTAAGAATTAAGATCATCATGACTAACGACATTGTTGCACTCATCGAATACTACGAGAAAGAAAAAGGGATTGAACGCGAAAAAGTAGTCGCTGCTCTCCAGTTTGCATTCATTTCTGCGTATCGCAAGATGGTGCCAGGATCTGACTCTATTGAAGAAATCCGTGCTGCTGTAGACATGAAAAAAGGTGACACCACTATCTACGGAACTCTCCGCGTAGTAGCTGACGATGACTATGTAGATAAATGGAATGAAGTCCCCCTCTCTACTGCTCAGAAGAAAAATGCTGAAGCTCAACTCGGTGACCCTGTAGAGTTTAACATCACTCCGCCTAACTTCGGACGTATCGCTGTCCAGACTGCTAAGCAGACGATGATGCAGAGACTCCGCATGGCTGAGAAGGAAATGATCTACGATGAATTCAAAGACCGTGCTGGCGATATTGTCAGCGGAACCGTTAGACGTTTTGAGAAAAGTGATGTCTGGGTAGATCTAGGGAAATTTGAAGGGAAGATGAGCTCCCGAGAACGTGTGAGCACTGAAGAATATAACGTGGGTGACCGCATCCGTGCATACGTAGTAGCTGTGGAAAACGAAGCTCGTGGACCAGAGATCATACTCTCACGTAGCCACCCTAACTTCGTTCGCAGACTTTTCGAAGCAGAGGTAAGCGAGATCGCAGATCATACTGTCGAGATCAAAGGCATAGCCCGTGAAGCTGGATTTAGAACTAAAGTAGCTGTGTGGAGTGATGACGACAATGTAGATCCAGTAGGAGCCTGCGTAGGACTCAGAGGTGCACGTGTAAAGAACATCGTGCGTGAACTCAACAACGAAAAAGTGGACATTATTCCTTGGGATGACAATCCAGAAGTATTCGTCCACGAGGCACTCAAACCAGCAACTCTCAGAACTGTCACTCTTGACAGAGAAAAGAAAATCGTCAACGTAACTGTAGACGAAGAAGAACTTAGCAAAGCAATCGGACGCCGTGGTCAAAACGCTCGTCTCACCTCTCGCCTACTCGGCTGGGATGTGCAGGTAAGCAAGGACGACTCGGTGCACGAGCAGTTCGAAGCGCGAGTTTCAGATGCATCTTCTTCACTCGGTGAGGAAATTGGGCTCGATGCAGAAACTGCTGATAAGCTCTTCAGAGCAGGCGGAATCAATGCAGACATGATCCTCCAGATGGACGCTGGCTACGTATCGCAGGCGCTCGAAATTTCAGAAGATGAAGCAGCCACTATCCTTGAAACAGTCAAGGCCAAGCAGGAAGCTTAATTTCAACAACAAGATTAACCAATCATTGTAAGCGGCAACCGATCGCTAACATTGTATAACCAAAACAGCTCAATGGCTGAAGATAAAGATACTACTAAAAAGAAAAAGGAAACTCTAGACTTGCTCGCAGACAAGCCTAAGCCATCACGTCGCCAAAGACAACGTGAAGAGGCATCTAAGGTGAAGACTGTCGATGACCACAAGCGTGAAGCTCTGGATATCTTTGCTGAAGATGGGAAGAAAAAAACTTCTCAAATCACTAAAGGCAATACTACCAAGAAAGCGATCCTTCCTACAATTTCCAAGATTAATGATCCTGTAGCAGACACAGATTTCGTAAAGTCTGATGGCGGCTCCACAGACTCAACGCCAGCTGATGATAGCGCAAACGCCATTACTGCTGAAGGTAGTATAGATGACAGTAATCTCATCCTACTCAAGCCACCTATCATCGTCAGTGAGCTAGCTGAGAGCATGGGACTCAAGCCATTCCACCTCATGGCGGATCTTATCAAGCTTGAAGTATTCGTAGCTCCACATCAGGCGATCGAGCCTGATATAGCTATGCAGCTATGTGATACACACGGCTTTGCCTACGAGCGTGAGAAGCGTGAAAAAGGCGGCGGAGTTCATAAAGTAGAAGAAGTTTTCGAAGAACCTGAAGAGGAAGAAGAGCAGCCAGAAGAGCAGATGAAGCTTCGCGCTCCTATCATCACCTTCATGGGCCACGTAGATCACGGTAAAACATCAATCCTCGACTACGTGCGTAAATCACGCGTGACAGCAGGTGAAGCAGGTGGAATCACTCAGCACATTGGTGCATACGCAGTCACTGATGACGAGGGCAGACCTATCACATTCCTCGACACTCCTGGACACTCCATTTTCTCTCAGATGAGAGCCCGTGGTGCTGATATCACTGACATCATCGTGCTTGTAGTAGCTGCGGATGATGGCATCATGCCTCAGACTAAGGAAGCTATCAAGATCGCTAAAGACGCAGGTAAAACAATCATCGTAGCTATCAATAAATGCGACAAAGATGGTGCAGACCCAATGAAGACAATGTCCCAGCTAATGGAACATGAGCTAACACCAGTAGACTTCGGTGGAGAAACTGAATGTGTGCAGGTATCCGCTACCACTGGACAAGGAATGGATGACCTCATCGAGCTCATGGCGCTCCAAGCAGAAGTTCTAGAGCTCAAAGCCAACCCAACGGCTAACGCTCGTGCATCAGTTATCGAAGCTAGTATCCAAGCAGGCAAAGGACCTACAGCGACAGTAATAGTCCAGACCGGAACACTCAAAGTCGGAATGCCCTTCATCTGTGGACCTTTCGCAGGTAAAATTAAGTCAATGTTCAACGACCTCGGTGAGAAAGTGACAGAGGCTGGGCCAGCTATGCCAGTAGAGGTCCTCGGATTCGCGGAACTCCCTCACGTAGGTGATGAGCTAGTAGAAATGGAAACTGAACGTGCCTCTAAGAAACTCTCTGAAGAACGCCAAACTGAACGTAGAACTAAGCGTCTCGGTGGTGCTCAGAAGAGCCGCATGGAAGACTTCCTTTCAATGGCAACAGAGACAGGTCAGAAAGCTCGTCTCCAGCTTATTCTTAAGACAGACGTGCAAGGCTCAGTCGGAGCTATCGAAGGCGCTATTGGCGAAATCGTATCTGACAAAGTTGAATCTAGATTCCTCTCAGCAGCAGCTGGAGCGATCACTGAATCTGACGTTATGCTCGCTAGCTCATCTGATGCTATCATCCTAGGATTTAACACTAAGGTAGAGAACAAAGCGGTAATAGCTGCAAAGCGCGAAGGAGTGCAGATCAAACTTTACTCCATCGTTTACGAACTCATCGATACTGTTAGAGAAAGCATGCTCGGACTCCTAGAGCCTGAGCTTCGCGAGACCATCATGGGTCACGCACTCGTCAAGCAGGTATTCCGTGTCAACAAAGGCAAAGCCGCTGGTTGTATTATCCAAGACGGTAAGGTCAACAGAAATGCACACGCTCGTGTTCTCCGTGGCGGTGTCCCTGTATTTGATGGTAAGATGTCCACTCTACGTCGCCACACTGAAGAAGTAGAAGAAGTCAAAACAGGTATCGAATGTGGTATCCGTCTCGGCAGCTTTAGCGACTATATGGAAGAAGACATCATCGAGTGTTATCAGCTCGATAAGATCGACCAAACTTTGTAAGCTCCCAATAACAATTACCAATTCACACTAACCATGTCCCAGCGTCTAGATAGAATCAATCAGCTCTTAAAGCAAGAGATCAGCACTATAGTGCAGAAAGATTTCGAATTTAAAGACATGCTGGTGACAGTGAGTGATGTAGAAGTCACCCAAGACATGAGAGAAGCGAAAGTTTTCGTCAGCGTCCTCGGTGGTAACATGGTCTCAGTGCTAGAAAAGCTCACCAAAGGTAAAGGAAACATTCAATCCCAAGTCAACAAACGAGTCACCCTACGCTGCACCCCTGTCCTCATGTTCCGTGGCGACACGTCAGCAGAACGCGGAGTTGGAATTGTGAACCTTCTTGATGAAGTAGATCAGCTACCGACTGCGGATAGGAATGATGGGGAGAAGTAAATCTTACAAATTAAATTAATCTTACATAAAGCCACCAAGTGGTTAAATAAATTTCAGCCCATGGTCAGCAAAGCGCAGCCATGGGTTTTCTTTGTATGTTACTATAGAGGGTTGCCATTACGCTCTTTCTTTCGATATTTCTACTCTATGATCTCTCTTTCTATAGACAAATGCTAGCTCTCAGGATAAAACTGCTAACATGAAATTCATTAATATTATCTGCGCATCACTCAGTATTCTAATGGCGCTCTCTAGCTGCACACCTCAAAGCAACTCTACTCAGACTGTTCAACAAACTTCAGCCTACAAACTTTTCAGCCCATCCCTAACTAAAGGAAGTTCTAACTACAATGGCTATATCGATTCCAGAAAGACGCTTCATACATGGTTAATAGAAAACAGATCAGCTAATAGAGAGCTTGCCAGATTCGTAGTCTCAGCAGACCTCAAAACTCAAAAAGTTTATCTCTACGAATATAACCACACAGGATCAGGTCAGGATAGACCAGCCTCTAGAGTGACTCAAAATGGTAAAGTTCTGACTCTAGAGATATTCGACGAAAACACATCACCGATAAGAACCAGAGACCTACGTACTACTAGCCACTTCGCAGCTATCATTATTGATAAAAATAAAATCAATAAGGTCACTATCATGAACAAGATGAAATAATTAAAAACACTATAATATCTCACCAATCCCATAAAAACTACAGACTAATGAAATAAATGTGACTAATAGTGCCCAACCCTTGTCTATAAATATAACAAACTAGATAAGCACTATGAACTTCCCAAAAATAACAATCAACTTCCCTACCCTCCTCCTTCCCAAGCCAGACATTACCTCCAACTTCCCCACCCTTCATCTCCCCAAAGAACACGCTACTAATGACTTTGAGAGTCTAACATTAGTAGACAACCACTCCCCTGAGTAGCGCTATTTAAGGTTTTCAACTTATCTATTTGCATAGGCATCAATTGAAAAAGCACTATCAAAAAAGCCCCTATCTGCAGAATGCAGATAGGGGCTTTTTAAATATTTTGAAGTGAATCAGTATTATTAGATACCGAAACGCTCATAGCGTTTGATAGCGAGTGTATCACCTAGATCCTTACCTTTAGCAGCAAGAAGTTTCTCGATGCTGATGTCTGGGTCTTTTACGAATGACTGCTCTGTGAGCACCTGCTCGCTGTAGAATTTGTTAATCTTACCGATGAGAATCTTGTCGATGATTGCCTCTGGCTTACCGTCAGCTAGAAGTTGCTTGCGGTTGATCTCGTTCTCTTCTTCAACTACAGAACCATCGATGTCGTCACGTGAAAGACCAGCTGGGTTAGCAGCTGCGATGTGAAGTGTGATGTCCTTGAGAAGCGTTGCGAAGCCTTCTTCAGAAGTTGTCGCTGCGTTTTCGCATGCTACTTCTAGAAGAACACCTACTTTACCACCCATGTGGATGTATGAAGCAACTGCGCCTGAACCTGAAACTTCGAAACGAGCTAGCTGAGAGATTTTGATGACTTCACCGAGTTCTGCGAACTTAGCTCCGAGTGCGTTCTCTACTGTGCCGTCACCGAAAGGAACTGCCTGAGCTTCTTCCGCTGTAGCTACACCACTGTTAGCGATAGCCTCTAGAAGTTCAGCGACCCATGCTTGGAACGCGTCATTCTTAGCTACGAAATCTGTCTCGCAGTTTACCACAGCGAGGATACCTGAAGTAGCGCCTTCTGCTACGTGAGTAGCTACGATGCCTTCAGATGTCTCACGGTCCGCACGGTCGCTACGCTTAGCTTCTCCCTTTTCGCGGAGTAGTTTAGCAGCAGCTTCGAGATCGCCGTTAGTTTCTGTTAGAGCTTTTTTGCAAGCCATCATGCCTGCACTTGTTTGTTTACGCAGTTCTGAAACTGCTGATGCTGTAATAGCCATAATCTTTATTTAGTTATGTTATTTATATGAGGAAAATTAAGCTTCTACTTTAGCTTCTACCTTAGCTTTTGCTTCTACCTTACCTGCCACTACTACTGAATCTACGAGGTTCTGAAGGATGATGCGGATAGAGCGGATTGCGTCGTCGTTTCCTGGGATTGGGTAGTCAACTTTTGCTGGATCAGCATTTGAGTCAACGATAGCGATCACTGGGATGTTGAGGCGACGTGCTTCAGCTACTGCGATTGTCTCACGAGCTGAGTCTACGATTACGATAGCGTCAGGGAGTTTCTCCATGCCGCGGATACCGTCAAGGTTACGGAAAAGTTTACCACGCTCACGTCCGAGAGCTGCGAGTTCCTTCTTTGACATAGCTTTGTATTCAGGCTGCTTCTCGATGTCCTCAAGATACTTAAGACGCTCTACTGAACGACGAATAGTAGTGAGGTTAGTAAGAGTGCCACCCAACCAACGGTGATTAACGAAGAATTGACCAGCTGCTTCTGCTGCTTCCTTCACTGCGTCTTGTGCTTGGCGCTTACATCCTACGAAGAGGACTTTCTTGCCTTTGCCAGCGATGTCTGAGAGATAAGCTGATGCTTTATCGAGACACTGCACAGTTTTCTCTAGATCTATGATGTAAATCCCACCCTTATCCTTCATGAGGTAAGGCTTCATTTTTGGATTCCATTTGCGAGTCTGGTGTCCGTAATGAACTCCAGCGTCTACCATTTCTTTAATTAGTTCGTTAATCATTATATATGTGTCGCTTACCTTAATTCAGATAAGCATTTGTTGTGAGTAGTCCCACCGCATTTAGGGTCCACGCTAGTCAGTTCTTCTCATAGTTTTTGCGGTGGCTATGAACAAGCGCGCGCGTCCTTAACCCATTTAGAGCAAATTGACAAGGTTATGTTTGGATTTATTTACGGTGAATCCCTAAGTCAGGAGGTCTCTTTTGACGAGACACAACCAAAATCCTCAAATTACTCGGATCAATCACTCTGTAAACAATCACATACGAGAAATTTTTCATACGCCCTTTCCTTTTTTCTGAGCCCTTGTTTACAGGAGGCCATCGTAGTGGATTTCGTTTAATAGACTCTGCAGTAGTAAATTGATTCTGAAAAGAATCTGTCCCCTAACAAATAAGCACATTCGTCATGATAATCACAGATCTTGCTAACCTCTGCCTGAACTAACTTATTATAAGTAAGGTTCATGCTAATCGCTTTATACGATCAGCAAATGAATTAGAAAACTCCTCTTCGGTAAACGTGTTTTCATTATTTGAGTCCATCGCTTTGTCCCTTCTTTCAGTTTCCATAAGCAACTCATGATCGTTTACAGAATCCTCGGATGGAATACTCTCCAATATTTGTAGCGCGACTACGGCTCTATCTGAAACATTAAGGCTAAGAACCCACTTAATTAACTTTACCTTAATCATATATACATACTATCAAGAACTCAAAAGAAGTCGAATAAACCACCCTTCCCAATAGCTCAGATTCTTCCCTGATCTTCATTCCTAGCTTTATTCCATTCTTCATCCATCTGCTCCATCGTTGCATCTGTGAGTGAAACTCCTTTCGCCTTGAGCCTAGATTCAAGTTTACCAAACCGATCTAAAAATTTACGATTGGTTCTATCTACCGCGACTTCTGGATTTACTCCCAGCTTACGCGCTACGTTTACAGTGACGAATAGTAAGTCCCCTATCTCAGCTTCGAGTTCATCAGGAACCACTCCGCCTTCTTGATAATTTTCAAATGCTTCCTCTACTTCTGCTAGCTCTTCTTTGACTTTTTCTAAAATGGATTTTGCGTCCTTCCAATCGAAGCCTACTTTGCCGGCTTTCTTCTGAAGTTTAGCCGCCTTTAGCATAGCAGGCAGACCATCGCCGACACCATGGAGATATGGTTTTTCTTCGCTCCCCTTTTCTTGGCGTTTTATCGCATCCCATTGATTTAAAACTCCATCTGTTCCTTCTACCACACTATCACCAAAGACGTGTGGATGGCGGCGAATTAGTTTTTCGCAGATACCGTTAGCTACAGAGTTCATATCATACCTACCAGTTTCTTGCGCTAGTTCGGAATGAAACACTACCTGTAGCAATAAATCGCCCAGCTCTTCTTCAAGGTGTGGATGGTCTTCGCGTTTGATAGCATCGACAACCTCATATGCTTCCTCTATTAAACAAGACACAAGGCTCTCATGCGTCTGCTCAGCATCCCACGGACAACCACCAGGCGCACGGAGTCGGTGCATGATTGCCTTTAAGCGCTCCACCTGCATTTCAGGTGTAGAGCATTCCATCATTTCTTGATCAGTCATTGTTCGCTGCAAATTTAAGTATTTCCTTTTCCTCATCGGTGAGGTTGCCGATTCCCTCTGAGGAAACTTTATCTAAAATTCTATTCACTTCTTCCTCACGTTTATTCACGCTCATTTTGAGTAAGGTGCGCGGCTTTATACCTGATTTTTTCTTGGCTGGTTTACGTTTAAGCTTCGAGTTTTTTTTCTGAGGAACCTTCTTTTGCTTATTACTTTTTCCTATGTCTAACAGACTTACTTTTCTCATGCAAAAATAAGCAACTGCTACGCCACTCAGATGTGCTAAGCTTACTGCTGGGTCTAAGCGCTGAGCGATTGACATGATGACGATGAAACCTACTAAAAAGAGAGCCAAGTTTTTCAATTTCACAGACATAGGAGGCAACATCATCTGCACTTGCTGCTCTGGATATAAGAGTCCTGCTGCTACTACTAGACCAATCGTCATACTACTAGCTCCAGTGAGAGCTATTCCTCCCGGATTTATAAGTCTCATCAGTATGAAAACCAATGCACCCGCGAGAACACAATAGCTCACAAATACAGCAAATCGTCTTGAACCTATCGACTGCTCTACCAAACGTCCAAAAGAGTAAAGGATCATCAAACCAAACAGCCAAGAGATCACATTAACATCCACAAGTGAATAACTCACCCATCGCCAAATCTCATAAAACTCACCTACTCCAAGAGCAAAAAATGGCTTCAATCTCCCAGAACTATTAGCGCCTGCTACATCTAGTAAGAATACCACTGCAATGACAATCATCAGCCACTTCGTCACTGGAGCGCCGAAAAAGCGGGAGCTATTTCTCTGGGAATACTGTCTCATAGGATATGCCAAATTCATACACCCCACTAAATACCATAGCAACTAATAACCAGCCTATACCTGGGAAATCTTTTTCTCTTTTGCTCGCCAAATTTTAGACCCATGGCTCAACATATGAATTTTTTTACAAGAAACCACCAGATTGGCTGATAACGATGAGTTTAATAGAGTAAAAGCCTAATTCCCCTCTCCATCATTATCATTATCATTATCACTTTCGCTAGTATTCATCTCTAACTCAATAAGAGACTTAAAGTCATTAGTCCATTTTAGAGATTTTTTGTGATTAACATTATGACCTAGATGGATGAGCATATTAGTAGCGGCTTGCTTTTGATCGCCTGCCTCATAACACTCCATTTCTTGGATCCACAATAGTTCTGGGTATTGCTCCTCCTTCCATTTCATGAATCCTGCTGGCAGTTCATCACGCTTCTTACCTACTCTGCCAGACTTTGGCTTTTCACCCCAGTTTTTTAATATCAGCCCCTCGTGCTCGATACGCTTTCTCCATGCTCTACGGAGTTTTGTGATTGATTGCGGATTACGCAATGATGGGAATACGAGCTTATCGTATATCTCCTTAATTTCCAGAGGAGACTTAGGCCAGTCTCTAGCCTTGAGACCGTTAATATTATAGGCTTTCGCATATACAGAGCTGAGCACATCTTGTTTTAAAATATTATGATGAGACTCAAGAGTCTCGTGATCTTCCATGATAGCATCCACTTTTCCTAGCGCTTCACGAGCTAATGTTTGAATTTCATCTGGCTTTGCAGAAGCCTCCACAGTTAGTAGCAGCCAATTCAGCTGATGCTGCAGTGCACGGCGGAACTCTAATGTATTCTGAGTATCCTTGTGCTGACGCTTCCATTCTCTAAATTCTTGTGATGAGCGCTTCTGATCATCGAAATTCGCTTTTTCAACGCATTTCACATAGAGATCATGTGCCGCAACGTCACTTTTCACCGCTGCTCGAAATGCCTTCATCGCCACTTCAAAACGATCTTTAGAAGACTTCTCAGCACCCTCTCTAATCTCTGTCAGTTTCTTCAGTAAGATTTTTCTCTCTGCAAGAGTTAGAATATCAGGCAGGGCTGAACTGGATGTAGCCATAGTGATGAGAAGAATAAAGCTCAAAAACCTCGGCAATGTAATACAGACTTTCATAGATAAATTTCTAGCCTTACATTTGAATCAGCTCAATCTAAATCCTCTTCTAATAGCATAAAACTAGTTAATTTGAAAAAAACTCACAGAAGGATTGCCAAACGTAGTTTTCCCTCGTATAGAACCGCATCATTTTACGCCTCAATAGGCAACAAACAAAACAAGTAAACTATTATGTCTGATCTCAGCAAATACAGAAACATTGGAATCTTCGCCCACGTGGACGCAGGCAAGACCACCACCACAGAGCGTATCCTTAAACTCACTGGTAAGGTGCACAAAACTGGTGAAGTTCACGATGGTGAAGCCACCACTGACTTCATGGAACAAGAGCAGGAGCGTGGTATCACGATTCAATCTGCGGCTACTTCATGTTTCTGGGACGATCACCGTTTCAACATCATCGATACTCCAGGACACGTTGACTTCACAGTAGAAGTTTATCGTTCACTTAAGGTTCTCGACGGTGGCGTAGGTGTATTCTGTGCTTCAGGCGGAGTTGAGCCTCAGTCAGAGACTAACTGGCGTTATGCTAACGAATCTAAAGTTGCACGTGTTATTTTCATCAACAAGATGGATCGTGTTGGCGCTAGCTTCCTAGGAGTTGTAGACCAGATCAAGAACATCCTTGCAGCTAAGCCACTCATCATGGTTCTTCCTATCGGAGCTGAGAACGACCTCAAAGGAGTCGTTGATCTTCTCACTATGAAAGCATGGGTATGGGACGATTCAGGTCTTCCAGAGAACTACGAGATCTTAGACATACCAGCTGACATGGCTGATGAGTGTGCAAAATACCGCGCAGAAATGATCGAGACTGCTGTAGAGCAAGACGACGAGCTAATGATGGAATACCTAGAAGGCAACGAGCCATCTATAGATGATCTTAAGAAGTGCATCCGTAAAGGAACTATCGCACTCGACTTCTTCCCTACATACTGTGGATCAGCATTCAAAAACAAAGGTATCCAGAACGTCCTCAACGCTGTTGTTGACTTCCTACCATCACCTACTGAAGTTCCACCTCAGCCAGAAGTGGATGAAGAAGGAACTGAGACTGGTGAATTTGCTATCGTTTCTGCTGACAAGCCACTCCGTGCACTTGCATTCAAAATCATGGATGACAAATACGGAGCACTTACATTCACACGTATCTACTCAGGTATCCTTAAAAAAGGTGACACTATCCTCAACACATTTACAGGTAAAACTGAGCGTGTAGGACGTCTCGTAGAGATGCACGCTGATGACCGTATTGAGCTTGATCAAGCACAAGCTGGTGACATCATCGCGCTTGTAGGTCTTAAGAACGTTCAGACTGGTCACACACTCTGTGATCCTATGCACCCTGCTACTCTTGAGCCTATGGTATTCCCTGAGCCAGTGATCTCCATCGCTGTTGCTCCTATCGATAAAGCAAACGCTGAGAAACTTGGCACAGCTATTGGTAAGATGGTTAAGGAAGATCCTACATTCATCGTAGAAACTGACGAAGACTCAGGCGAGACTATCCTTAAAGGAATGGGTGAACTTCACCTCGACATTAAGGTAGACATTCTCAAGAGAACTCATGGTGTAGAAGTAACTGTAGGTGCACCACAGGTGGCATACAGAGAGACTATCACTAAGACTATCTCAGACAGCTACACTCACAAGAAGCAGTCTGGTGGTTCTGGTCAGTATGGTAAGATCGACTACACTATCGAGCCAGGTGAGCCAAACTCAGGCTTCGAATTCGAAGCAACTGTAGTTGGTGGAAGTGTTCCTAAGGAATTCTGGCCAGCAATTAAGAAAGGTTTCGAAACTTCAATGGTAAAAGGTGTTCTTGCAGGATACCCACTACTTGACGTTAAAGTAACACTTACAGATGGTGGACAGCACGCTGTTGACTCATCTGCTGTAGCATTCGAAATCGCTGCTAGAGGTGGATATCGTCAGACTATCCCTAAAGCTGGACCACAGATCCTAGAGCCTATCATGAAGCTCGACGTATTCACTCCTGAAGATCACGTAGGTGATGTGATCGGTGACCTTAACCGTCGTAGAGGAATGATCCAGGCACAGGAGACTACACCTACTGGTGTTCGCATCAAGGCAGAAGCTTCTCTCTCAGAGATGTTCGGATACATCGGTGACCTTAGAACAATGACATCAGGTCGTGGACAGTTCTCTATGGAGTTCTCACACTACGCAGCATGTCCTAAGAACATCGCTGACCAAGTCATCAAAGAAGCTGCCGAGCGCGATGCTGCTAAGTAAGCTTTAAAGTGACGGAGGTTTCCAACCTCCTAGTCAAACAAATTACTAAGCCGTTTTGGATCACTCCAAAACGGCTTTTTTACGCCTATTTTAGCACCAAAAACAACAAATCATAACCCATTCATAAAAAACTACTTGTGAATTCCAATTTAAATATAGCTGGAACTCTACTTTAAAAATAGCGGGATTTAAATATACACTATAGCTACACTATAAATATAAAAATAGCAGGACTACTAATATAATTATAGCGATCATTCTATTTTAAAAATAGCGGGATTAATAATTTGACTTTAGCGAGTAATCTAGTTTAAATATAGCTGGAGATAAATATCCGTAAAATTCGATGGAACACACTCGCTGGCAAGAACAAAGCATCATCCAAGCACTCGCACACAGGCGCATCATCCTACTAGCGGGAGCTCGTCAGTGCGGGAAAACCACTCTAGCCAAACAGCTCGGAATCACTCTCACTAAAAGCCCATCTGCATCAGATCCTATCTACTACACTCTGGATGATGTCACTCTGCTCGATGCCGCACTTCTGGACCCCAAAGGATTTGTCAGCCACGGTGATGAACTCATGATTATAGATGAAGTCCAGCGGGCGCCTCGACTACTCTTATCTATCAAACAAAGCGTCGATGAAAATACCGCCATGGGCAGATACCTGCTCACAGGTTCAGCGAACATTCAGGCTCTCCCTAGCGTCAGTGAATCACTAGCTGGCAGAGTCCGCAAGATAGCACTTAAGCCACTCGCACAGGGAGAAATAATGGGAACTAAACCAGACTTCCTCCGCAATGCACTGCAGCAGAAATTTACTAAAACTAAAAGCAACTACAGCAAAGACGACTACCTAGATCTCGCCTTCAAAGGTGGCTACCCAGAAGCTCTAGTCACTAAAAACATCAAAGATCGCAAACGCTGGCACCATGATTATATCAACGCTATACTAGACAGAGACCTTAAGGATATAGCTCAGATCAGACGTAAGGACAGTATACGCAAACTAGTAGAAGTTCTCGCTGCTTGGTCATCTAAATACATGGACATTTCTAGTATTGGTCAGATGCTCTCCATCACTAGACCTACGGTAGAAAGCTACATCAATGCCCTCGAAGCTCTCTTCATCATCGACCGTATCCCTGCATGGCACAGCACGGATTACGATCGAGTCAGCAAGCAAGAAAAGATGTTCTTAGTCGACACAGGACTCATCACCTCCATGCTAGGATGGACCCCTGAGAAAGTGCGTTTAGATGGTTCACTCAATGGTAAGCTCATCGAAAGCTACGTCTACAACCAGCTCATCGCCATTCTAACTGCAGACGATGATGAATACGAACTTTACCATTACCGCGACCGTGAGAAACGTGAAGTAGACTTTATCATCCAGCACGAAGACGGTAGTATATTAGGTATCGAAGTAAAAGCTGGCTCAGCTGTCAGCAAAGACTCCTTTAAACACTTGAAATGGTTCCGAGATAGAATGGCAAAAGAGAATCCATTCACAGGCATCGTCCTCTATACAGGAGAGCACACTGTCCCCTTTGGAGAAGGCATGTGGGCAGTGCCGATCAGTGCTATGTGGTCTTAAAACTGCTAGCTTGACTAATCATCCTACAAAGCGGTCAATACTTACATGAAAATCACATCTATCACCTGCCTTCTAATCTGCGCTTTTCTAACTGCTTGTAGCTCTTCTTTCCAAACTGGGAAACAAGATGCTGTTAGAGATTTTGATAATGGGATTATGCAAATAGAAACCTATGGATTGAGAACGCAGTCTAATCCCTATGAAGAAAACTTAGCGAAACGTGGTATTAATATGAAAACCGTAGCTGGTTGCGTTGTGAATGATGAAATAATCGACCACGCTAAAGGCTATAACACGAAGATGGTCGAGTTAATAAAAGAGAAGTTTGGAAGTGATGTATTTGGAGAAGCTAGATCAAATACAAAGCCATGAATCTAAACGTGAGTATTAGCCACATACACCGTGCTTTCAGAATCACGACCTAAGATAGGATTATTAAATGGAACGATATACGTCTCTACACTAGAAAATATCTTGCCCAGATCATTCATGAATTTCTCCTCGGGTGGATCATCTGACCAGAGAGCGAAGATTCCGCCTGGGTGAAGTTGCTCGGTCATTTTACGTAGTCCGTCTTCTTGGTAAAAACTAGCGTGCTGTTCATTTAGTAAGTGAGCCGGTGAGTGATCGATATCTAATAGAATAGCATGAAGTTTGTTTTCTGGATCTTTAGAATCGAATCCTATCCCCTCTGCTTTAATAGCTCGTTTGAAAAAGTCTCCGTGCTCGTAGATACAACGAGGATCGTCCGTGAGCCCTTTACCGAGCGGCACTAGCCCAGCTTGATGCCAATCTATGACAGGTTGTAAGTAATCAACTACGATAAGCTCACTGACTGAAACATGATCTAGAGCTACTCTAGCAGTATAGCCAAGACCTAGACCTCCGACTACTATCTTAAGCTCATCATTCCCAGGAAATGCTTTCTCTGTAGCCGCTATCCCCAGAGTCGATAGAGCTTCCTCGACCACAGTAAATAGAGAAGACATTAGAAATTCTGTGCCGAGCATTATCTCGTATATCTCTAGATTATCGAGAGTCATCATCGTGCGACGACGAAGGGTCACCTCACCAATAGGTGTAGACTGAGAATCAAGTATTGCGAAGCTAGGAATCATAGAACTATCTATGCCATCCTCTAGGAAAATGAGTAGCTAATTTATACAATAAATCAAAAAGTGCAGTATATCCTAATGCCCTCGAAGCTTCAGAATAGTCCATACCATTCCTACCAGAATAATCAAACTACCTACACTAGCGATGAGCCGATCTTGCCTCATAATTCTAGGGCGGTTCGGAGATTTCGATGGAGGAAAAACGATTATAGCATAAGCCATACCTGCCATTAGCCCGCCAATGTGAGCAGCATTATCGATAAATTGAAAACCCATAGCTCCCATCAGCGCAGTCATTACTACACCCGCTAGAAGCCTCTTGCGAGTAGGCTTAGGCACTAGTTTCGTGTGGAGCATCTCGAATACTAACAGGAACCCTAACAGTCCCATGATTCCCCCACTAGCTCCGACGCTAGGCTGGTCAGTAAAGTTGAATGTAGCTATACCTCCAACCATGGCTGATCCAGCTAAAACAATGATAACATGAGGCCATCTAGCAAGACACTCAACACGTCTAGCTAGATATTTAAGTGCTGCGGCATTCATCAGCCAGTGAAGTAAGTTTCCATGGAGAAATGGCGCAGTGATAAATCTCCACCATTCTGTAGCTAGGGTCTTAGTCAGCCCAGCCAGCCAGACACTTTTACGAGACCAGTCCATATTTAAGTCTTCGATAAAGAGCTGAGTCAAACCGACTATTACCATCACTGCTAGCAGAGCCAGGGTCACTGGAGTTCTTTGGCGGTATAACCAAGCATCAAATCGTGATTCTTCAGCCTCAAGAAGCCAATCATCACTTGATTTAGGCGCTCCTTTTTTTAAGGTCTTCCAGCCTTCATAGAGTGGAACTAAGCCGAATATAAGTAATAGAATCGCAGCAATACCAACTGTAGGTAATCTTAGCGCGTTCATTACATCACCAGTCTTAGAGTATGCAGAATAGATATAGTAAATGAGAACGACTAGGAAAAGAAGACTTAGCTTTTTTCCATCTTCCAGATCGTTTTTTGCCCAGCTTTTACGTCTTTCCCAGAGCTTAGACTGGAGCTCAGGTATTTCCTCTGGGGCGAGCAGTCGATCACTCTCAGGAGACCAAGCTAGATCTACTCCTACTCGTGATTTCACTATCGCAGATTTGAGAGCCTCCACGGTATCAAATCCATGCTCAGCACCTTTAGTATCGATAAATCCGTAGACAAAAAAAGCACCTTCGTCAGAGTTGGAATTGACTGATGGTTTCTCTGGAAACGCATCTGGTCTTGCCCAGACGGGTGCTTTGTCTTGGATTGGCACAATAAACGGGGGCCTAAAGTTTTGAGTCTGAGAAGCTATGGTTGCTCTGGAGCAGTTTCCTCAGCTGGTGCTGGTGAGGGTGCTGGTGCTGGTGCTGGTGAGGGTGCTGGTGTAGTTGTAGGTGTTTCAGCTTCTTCCTCAGTAGGTGCTGGTGTTTCACCTTCTGTAGTTTCTTCCTCTGGCATTGGAGCGAGAGCATCTGCATTCTCTGCAAGTTGTGATTCACTATCAGCAGCTACTTCTTTATCGATTCCGTTACTCTTAGACTTAGCACCTACTAGCACAGACAGCGCTAGAGTTACGATGAAGAGTAATGTGCCCAGATAAACTGTGCCTTTTTGGAGAACATCAGTCGTTCTAGCTCCGAAAGCCTGATCAGTCATACCGCCACCAAATGCAGCGCCGAGTCCTTCTTGTTTAGGACGTTGCATAAGCACTACGAGGCAAAGGAGTAAACACACTGCAACGTGAACTACGAGGAGCACGTTCGTAAAAATGGAGTTCATATCTGCTAAAATTATCATGAGCGGCGGAATATGCTCAGATTACCCTAGATTGTAAAGCCATCATTTAGTTAAAATCTTAGATTTTCACACCTCAACTGCTAGGTAGTCTAATCATTCATACCGAAACTATCTCTAACAGCATTTCGCTTCAGAGCTAGCTCCCGCCATTCATTGACTAATCTTGATGCCTCAATGACTCCACAGCCTGACGGAATGGAGATATTATCCCCCTTCCAGTGGACCCCACGGATAGCAACTACCGCATGAAATACTCCGTCTTGGAATACTCCGAATGGCGCACCGAAATAGCTAGGACATTTCAGACGCTCACGCCATTCTATCAGTTGATTAAGTGTGCCTTGAGTTCTTGGCAGAGGTCCTAGAGCAGGGGTCGGGTGAAGTTGCTTGATGAGTTCGTCGACATTCTTATCTCCATAGAGAAAGACCTCGATAGGTGTGTGAAAATGGACTAGTGAACCGAGATTAAGAATCGTCCGTTCGCTTTTAGTCACCATTCCTATATCTGATAATTTAGAAACTAGCGTCTGCGCTACGAATTCATGTTCGCGAATTTCTTTCTCGTCGAATGCAAAGACATCACGTTCTTCCGCTCTTGCTGTTCCCGCCAGAGCCATCGTGTTTAATCTTCCTTTTCGGAGATTAAAGAGCACCTCGGGTGTCAGACCACAGAAACCCGATCCTTTATTCACATAGGCATAGGGATAGAAAGCATCTCCACTCTCGTTGAGTGAATTTAAAAGTGAGAGCACATCACCGCTAGTGATCTCGCCAGTTTCTGTTGCCACAGGCACCGACTTCTGGATTTCACCTTTGCTGATCGCTCGGTTGATTTCTGAGAATACCTGAGCGAAGCCATTAGGAGTAAGCTCTTTCCAATCTACTCCTAACTCCCCCTCTTCAGTTTCTAGACATTGGCATTCATGCACCTTGGTAGGGATCTTCCAAGGTTTTGGATCTGCTAAGGCAAAATCATTTACGTAAAATGCCACACCATTCGCAGGACAAGTCTCAACCTTAGTGAACGGTCCTTCACCAATAATTATCTGACCGTCTTCCTTTCTAAGAAGCGCAAATTGATCTGAATTTATATTTTTAAGCATGCTTCATCACCTCCTCTACCATTCGTAGCGCATCTACATTTTCTCTTACAGCATGCACTCGGTGGAGCATACAGCCAGCTAGTCTGCCCTGAGCTGTTAGAGCTGTTGTCGCAGCATCTCTCATTTTAGGATCTTCAATATCTAGAGCTTTACCAATGAGAGATTTTCGCGAAACCCCTAATAGTATAGGTCTCTCATCTATAGAGATTTTGTCTAGGGTGTTTAGTAATTTTAAATTGTGATCATGCGACTTACCAAAGCCAATACCTGGATCAAAGCAGATCGCTTGGTCTACCACGCCTTGAGATTTTAAGTAACCGAGGCGCTCTTTGAAATACGTCTGCACCTCATTAACGACATCACCGTAGCTAGGGTTAGCTTGCATGGTTTTCGGGGTGCCCTGCATGTGCATCACTACGACTCCTACACCAGTTTCTGCACAGACCGTTGCCATTTCTGGATCTCCACTACAGCCAGTGACGTCATTGACAATATCTGCACCTGCTGCGATAGCCTGACGAGCCACTTCTGCTTTAGAAGTATCTGTAGAGATTAAAACATCGCTTACTGATCGGAGTGCTTTGATCACTGGAATCACTCTGGCTAGTTCGTCAGCTAAACTCACAGGATCTGAACCAGGCTTCGTAGACTCACCGCCGATGTCAATAATTTCAGCACCTTCCTGCTCAAGCTTGATGGCATGGCTCAGGGCGTTTTCCCCGCAGTGCTCACCGCCATCGGAAAATGAATCGGGAGTGGCATTGATAATGCCCATCACCATTCCTCGTTGAGAAAGGTCAATGACTCTGCGCCGTGTTTTCCATTGCATAGCTATCCTCTACCGTAGATTTTACATATCGAAAACTCAAAACTTGATTTCTCACCTGATAAATGTGAAATAGGCTACATGAACATGCTAAGTCGTCTCACTTTCTTACTCACACTAGGCTTCCTAACAGCAGGAATGATGCTCGAAGCTCCAGCTCAGGAAATCCCTGAAGAAGGTCCTCACGTCCGCATCATGAAAAACTCGGACGGTTCATCTACTCAGTTTAAGAGAGATCACACGAACACTCGTCTAGAACAGAGTTCCTTCATGGAAAAAACCAATGGCGAAAAAATTGTTAGAACACGCACCGTTTATCGTCGTGATGTGAATGGCAGACTTAGAAGCGGCATCATCGAAGATGGCAAGAAGAACAGACTTTACCGTATCATCTACGGATACGATAAAGACACTGGACGTCTAATCGCAGAGAATATGTACGACATGAGAGTCGTCCGTAAAAACGATGCTTTAGATCCATCTAAAGAAACCCCAGTAAGAGCACTTAGATATTCCTACAATGCGCAAGGTCAGCGAAGCAAGCCAGTCGTTTATGTAGGTGTGCAGGGCAAGACAGCCGAGCAACTTCAGAAGTGGATCGAGAAAAATAACTATCAAGACGGCACCATGCCTATCGATGATCCATTCAGAAACAATACAGTTAATCCGAATGCTAAGCCATTGAGAAAGCGCTAATCAGAGATAAACTACCACTATATCTTCTTCGTTTACCTCCACTGGAAAAGTAGCCACGCTTTTTTCCTCACTGCCTTCGACTTCAACATCGTAGCATTTTACTCTCACTTTGTGTGGGTTGAAGATGCTCTTTCCCGTCTTAATATCGAACTCCCATGCATGCCATGGGCAGCGGATGATCTCCCCGTCTCGGACCCAATTGTATTCCCCCACCTCGCTAGGTAAGTTCATCCCTGTGATCGTCCCCTTGCACAATTCTGCACCTTCATGCGGGCAGGTATTACGCAGCGCAAAGAACTCTCCATGCACATTGAAGACTCCGATACTCTTACCTTCTATTTCAATGATTATTCTCTCCCCTGGTGGGAGTTCTGAGACTTTGCAGATTTCATGAGCTATTTTTTCCTTCATGAGATCAGTCTGTTAGATGATAGAGTTCTGCCGCGGTCTTCCAGAGAATTGCTTGTTTCAAGTCATCATCTAATTTTGGAAATGCCCTAACTGGACTATCATTATCCCAGTGTGGATAGTCACTACTGAACATAAGAGTACGCTCGGCCTGCATCATGCGCATGGTCTGCTCTAGCTCTCCTCTTCCAAATGGCTCCTCCACTGGTTGGGTAGTGAAACGACAGCGCTCGAAAACATATTCACTCGGTGCTCTCTTTAACCAAGGCACTGTATTTCTCAGGGCTTTCCAATTTTTATCCAGCCGCCAAAGTAAGCTAGGAACCCATCCAAATCCACCTTCTACAAATACAAAGTTTAATTCCTTATATTCATTCAATACCCCTCTGCAAACAATGCTGGTGAGCTGAGCCATGAAGTTTTGGCTTAGATTAGTATGCCATTCTAGATAGCTCGCTGGGTAGCCAGCAGAGAAGCTCTCACTCACTCCCGTGCATTCGCTGCCAGGGTGGAGAGCAATAGGTAAGCCCATCTCCTGAGCCGCCTCGTAGATAGGCCAGTAGTATCTGTCACCTAGCGGAACTCTAGTTGCGCTGGTCATCACTACCTGGACTACTTGCTTCTGCTTGCCCATCCTTCTAATTTCTGCAGCTGAGGCTACTGGATCCATCTGGGTGACTATTATACTACCTAAAAATCTTTTATCATCCGCCAGCCACACCTCACTTTGCCAATCGTTGTAAGCACGCATAATTGCCAACGCAAAATCGACTTCTGGGTGTACTCCTATACCTAGGAACTTAGCTCCTATCAGAACAGCATAGTCCATATCGTAAGCATCTAACAGTTGCTCTTTCATCACACTAGGGACAGATCCAGCTGGCTCTCCATTTGGTCCCTGAGCATCTACACGGAGCACTCCCATAGGGTTCTTGATCCCGAATGATCCGGGCATGTGTATTCCTCTCTGACGGAAGTATGCTGGCATTCGTTCAGAAATTTCCTTCATACTGACAGGCACATTGTGAACATCACAGTCGATCAATTTCATAACTTTCAGAATACTACAGAAACCTTAATAATCAACATCTAAATAAATATAGCGAATTTCTATCTCTCCTTGCTAAATCAAAAAATGCCCTCACATTAATAACATGCAAGAAGTCACTGATCAGATGCGCGATTTTCTTCAATTTATCGCGCTCCAATTTATCAAATACCCAGATCAGGCTGAGCTGAGGGTCGCTGAAGCTAGTGAGACTCATATCCGTTTTCGACTGATCGTTCACCAGACAGATGTAGCTATTCTTATTGGTAGAAATGGCTTCACTGCCAGCTCTATCAGAAATGTGCTCAAAGCCGCTGCCATGCGTGAAGACATCACTGCCACTCTACAAATCGTCTCTCACGAGGAAGAGCAGCAGCGCATCGCCGCTATCGAAGCAGGTGAGGTAATCCAAGAAGAAGACCACCGTGATAATCACGATGAGTCTGACGATGAATCTCTAGAAGGTTAAGATTTGAAAGACCCTTCATTCATCAACAAGCCCTGCCTTTTTTTACCAAAGACACGAACTCGTCTCCCAATCACCCATACTCGTGAGTTCCGCACTGCTTGTAATATCCAATATTTTCAAGCCTGCCTAGAACTCGCTCAATCGCTCTGGAGTAGTGGTTCACCAGCTCAAGCTATATTACAGCTAGATAAATCAATGATGGCTTCAGATGATGAATACTTAGATTATCCCTACCCAGCTATACTATGGATCATAGAGAACTCTCCGGATGAGCAATTCATAGGGAACCCTGTGCGTCATTTTCAACATCTGGCTAGCCGCATGAATCATACCCAGCCCAATGCTGAAGCCAGAATCTGGAGGGCATGGGCATGCCTACATCTCACCGAACAGTTGATTCCTGAGGCTCCTCAGATTTATCCTAGAGACATCCAACAAATAGAAAAGGAAGCTCTTACTATTCCATCTCTCAAAGAGACTCTAGTTCAACTAGAAGCTCACGGTTCAGAACGGGAGGCTAACTTAGTCAGAGAATCGTTAGAGCCTTAGACCTCGATCTTATCCCCTCTGAATCCTACTACGAAATAGACCACACTCACTAGCACTGCTACTGTAAGTATCCACCAATAGATAGGCCATAAAGCGAAATCGTGAGCTGCTGTAGACTTAAATAATTGCCCTACTAAAAGAGGTCCTATAATTCCGCCTACACTCGCTAGTAGCCCCATCAATGACTGAGCCTGCGCTCGCATGTTTTTAGGAACTTGCCGGTCTACGAACATCTGCCCTGTGACAGAGAAGAAGGTATAGCATATACCATGCATTGCTATTCCTAGCCACATTAAGCTGAGTAGCTCGAAATGACCTGCTAGAGCAAATAGCGCGAATCTAAAGAGACAAAAGACCATCGCTATGATCATCAGCCACTTAACTCTAGCTCTTACTCCCACCCAGCTCAAAAACAACATTGCCCCTATTTCCACAAACTGTCCCAGTGTCATTTGAGCCGAGGCTCCAGGAAGAAACCACTGCACGACTAATGCAAATTCAGACTGATCGCGGGCAGCCAAAGCTTTCAGCATAACAGGAGCATACAGATAAAATGAAGCTAGTGGTAGAGCTAGTAATAGTGCTGATAAAAAATAAACTCTCAGCTTCCTGTTTTCTAACAGAGAAAATGCTGACCAACCTAGTTTATCTAATAAATTAGGAATTTTAAGCTGAACCTCAGGTGGAGTTCTAGGTAACATAAAAGCAGAGAGCCCCATAAAGATTCGGACATAAGCAGCTATCTTACCAGCCATAACACTACTATCTAGAGCTAGGTAACTCACTACCAGACCTGCGCAAATCCACCCTATCGTGCCCCATACACGGAACAGAGGGAAATCATGTTCAGCATTACGTGAGTTCACAAGAGCCACTTTAGTGAGTAGCGCCCACATTGGTGCTGCGATAAGAGCATTACATCCTTGGAAAAATACAAACCACCAAGGACTCCAGCCCCACTCCAAGACACTAAATGAAAGCCATAGAAAAATAGCTCCTGAAATAGATAAAACTCCTAGCAACTTCTGAGCCTCAAACCTCCTATCTGCAAGTGCTGCAAAGAACAAACTAGAGATGATCGCTACTGCCGGAGCTATCGCAGCTGCATATTCAGTCACCCAGAGTGCATTATAACTATCTAAGATATTAGAAATAGCTGGTGACCATAATCCAGGTGCCACTGAAAGCAAAAAAAACACAACGCCTATCCATATATTCCGAGAGAATAATCCAGGTGGTCTAATAGTTTGAACGGCTTGCATAGGCTAAACATGAGGATACTTAATTGCATCTCCCAATCCAGTTCGTTTATAAAGAGATAACTACACGAATAAAGCCAAACTTTTAAATTCAGTGTCCCTATCACTCTGTCGAGATTTATAGCATGTCTTATATAGAAAAAAAGAGCACCCAGTGAGCGCCCTTTATAATTGAATCAATTTGTAGATTAGAGGAAATTATTCTTTATCTTTTTTGCCTTCTTTACGGCCATTTTTGTTATGACCACTTTTACCGTGACCGCCACGCTTGGCTTTGAGGTGGTGCATCAGCTGGAATGGCCGATTCACCATCATCCACTCACCTGCTGCTTTACGCTCTTCACCATCTAGCTCACCACTGTTATCAACGTCAAACTTGTCGAGAATATCTTGCTTCTCAGTTTCCTGAGCTATTTTACGTTCGTCTTTTGATAGCTCACCGTCACCGTCTACATCATATTTTTTGAGCATTTCAGCTTTAAATTGTTCGTGCTGAGCTTTGTAAGACTCTCTAACAGCCTTGCGCTCTTCTCCAGAAAGTTCACCATCACCATCAGTGTCATGCTTTTCTATGAATTTCACTTTCATTTTCTTCATGCGCTGTTTCATTTCACCGTGGCGCTTCTTCATTGCTTCTTTGAGAGCTTTTCTCTCATCTTCAGAGAGTTTACCGTCACCATCAGCGTCAAACTTTTTCATCATTTCTTTACGACGATCTTCACTATGCTTACCACCTTTATGACCGTGTCTGCGATGTCCTTTGTGACCGCCGCGCTTGCCAGCTTTTTCTCTGTAAGCTTTTTTCTCTTCGTCAGATACTTCACCGTCACCGTTGGTATCGATTTTCTTCAGCATCTTTTTTTTCCAAGCTGCTTTAGCTACTTTTTTCTCATTTTCTGAAAGTTTACCGTCTTTGTCGGCATCATACTTCTCAAGCATTTCTTTCTTCCTGTCTTCGCCTTTATGCCAGCCCTTTCCTTTTTTGCAGCTCTTACCTTCAGCGAAAGTGATTCCACTAAATCCAAAAAGGGCTATAGCCGATGCGTATACTAATGTCTTTGTCATGTTTTTTGAAGTTTGATTGTTGTTATTGTGAGAAATCAGCAGTTATTTTCATTAATCTTAATTCTCTTCTCTGAAGGTATTAACCGTGTGAATAACCAAGAGTTGCAAATAAGTTTACATTTTCTCAAATTTTTTCCTAGTTTCCCCTATCTTTTGAGCTTTCCTTGCAAAAAAGTATTTCCCAGTTCAGTCTAGGCGTATGAAAAAATTACTCATCTTAGGAGTTATTATCACGGGCATCATCGCTACAGGGTTTTGGTATTATTCTGCAGAGAACATAGTAGTCAGGAAATCTAACAAGCTGACGGAATGCTTTGAGAAATCTCAAGGAGATGGATTACTTTCTAATGTTCTGAGCGAAGACACATTCCGTGATCTACTGGACAAGAAGGTCGCGCTAGATTTCGATCATGATGATATGCCAGACATGAAAGGTGGCATCAAGCAAGACCGAGATCACTTGGCTAGGAACTATCTCTACATGATGAAATCCGCTAAATACATAACACTTACAGATCTAAATATAGATCTGCTCAGTATTGAAGAAGAGTCTGCAACAGTCAAAGTAAAGACTCACGCGGAAGTTAAGCATAATAGAAGCAAGCTTAACTCTGACATTAATCTAATACTAGATTACAAGAAAACTAACGAAGGTTGGAGAATCAGTGGTATCAAAGTGCAGAAGAAAGACTAGGTAGGATTACCTCTGACGCCTAGCTAACAATCCTATTAAACCTACCATAGAAAGTAGAGTGCTGGATGGCTCTGGAACTACGCGAGCACCAACCCAGAATGTACTCATGTTATTTTCTTGTAGTTCAGGCTCATTGATAGCTTCATTCCTAATTGTTAAGGTGGTCCCTCTTTCTTTAAAAACGACCATATCATCTCTTTGAAAAAGACTATTTCCTTTAACTAGAGATTCTATACCCCATCCACCAACAGCTACTAAGTTATCTGGATATTTACTGTCTGGAGAAACCCACACTGTCCACTCGATCGTCTCGTTACTTTTCAGATCCACTGTTGGAAGAGCAAAGGTTGCTGATGCTCTATTATCTGTCGTAGGATCTCCATCTTCTAGACTTCCTATACACCAAAGCGAGGTATTGAACATGTCCGTATTAATACTATTTTCCACTGTGTCTATGAGAGCTGTTCCCTGTGCAACAGCCACTCTTAAAGGACCACCTCTAGGAGTTAATAAAGTATCAGAGTCTACAGTTACTGCACTAGTATTAGATGATGCATCGAATGCTGCCTCATTCACTCTTATCAGTTCATTAGGAAGCCATTTCCCAGCAAAGTCTGTGTCAAAAAATTTTGCCTCTGGAGGCTGGTCACCAACACTAGGAAACTCTATAAAATCGATCGTTCCTACCTGAGTGTAGTCCCCAAAAGTTTGAGCATTTGAAATATCTGTAAGTAATAGAGTGCTAAAAGCCAAGCTAACAAGATTAGCTTTGAATTTATTTTTTGTGAATTTGCTTTTCATGACGAGTGACTGAATAGTTATTATTAAAAATAAATATATCTGCAAATCCCAATGGACAAGTAATTTTTCAAAAATACAATTTAAATTATATTTCAGTAATTCCCACTTGGGTCATTAAATACACTGCGAATGTTCCAAGCCAATGTTCACCCTCGTAACTACCACTACTCACCCGCTTCAGGCCTGCTTCCTGGTGACGCTCAGCAGCTGCTAGTAAGTGACTTTTCACAAATCCCAGATTTGAGATATTAGATGCTATTCCAATCATCGCCCATGCTCTGCTTAGATTAAGCCCTACTAAATGGACTAAATGGCCATCATCTAGATCACTCACTGTGACAGGTTCGAGTAGATTCCCGGCTTTACCATGCGCTAATTCTGGGAGAAAATTTTGCAACCATAACTGAAACTCAGCTGTGGGCAATACCCGTCGCATCAGATCAGCTTCATTCAGTCCAGCAGAGAAGAAATCATTTCCGCTAGGCTCATATTCAGTAGGGTATTTCTCATCCTTACCATAATATTTAATCGCACGCTCGATGATTAATTCCTCAAAATCCATCTCCCCTGTCGCTCGAGCCCAGTCCAGCATCTGCCCCATTGGAAATGCCGACTCTGGATGAAATCCACAGCGCACAGGCCAATCTAGTTTTGGTAAATACTTTTTAGCATTATCAACAATTATTCTCTCAACTGGTCCATACCATTTCGCCCACCCCTCAGTTCCGTCAGCTCCGTCAGCTCCGTCAGTTCCCTCTAGTCCCCTAAGCTCTATACCTAACCTCAGCGCCCATGCCCAGCCATACATTCTCTCAAAACTCGGATTACTCGCTAGATTTTCAGCCTCGGATTGTAGACCTTCTTGGCTAAATTCCCTCCCTAATTCAGAGCGGATTTCATCAGCGCAAGACAGCTCAGGACAGAACCTCAGTAAACGCACCAAGGTCCAATGCGCATGAACAGATGAATGCCAGTCAAAGTGACCATAGAATACAGGATAGAGATCTTTAGGTCGCTTCACATCCTCAAGACCATTCATCACTACTCCTGGCTTGTTAGGGAATTCGCGCTCAAGACCAGCTAGTGCTAGACGAGCCACCTTTTCTGCTAATTCGATTTTCATAAGTTTCTATGACGACACTAGTGCCTTAATGACAAGTCTTTCTGATTCATCAAATAGCTTATCTATTCTACTGATGATATTGACCTCCCTCACTAAATTACTTCCTTTAATTTTCGGAATAATAATCCCACGTTTTTTGTAGTTGGGTAATGCCATCTCAGGGATAATTCCATACCCCATATCTGATTCTACTAAACCTACTAGAGTTTCGATATTCTCACATCTGACAGACCCAGTAGTTTGTAGATCAATCGCTCTACATTGGCTCATAGTCTGGTCACTTAGGCAGTGTCCTTCCTTGAGTAGAATTAGCTTTTGTAAATTAAGATCTGAAAACTTCTCTATTTCTCTATATTGCTTCGTCTCAGGAAGTATTACATGGAGAGGATCCAGATAGAGTGACTCCAGTTGAAGCCCGCTAGGGAGGCTGGGAATATTACTACAGATCCCGAAGTCTACTTCTTCGCTCATCACCTTTTCTATCATCTCCGCGGTCTTATCCTCACTAATATCGATATTTATATCAGGAATGAGCTCTCTAATCTTACCTATTCTCTGAGGAATCAAGTAGGGTGCGATGGTAGGTATCGCACCGATACGGATCACCTTCTTATGCATCTCACTCCTGTCATCGAACAACTGTAAGGTCTCTTCCCAGAGAAATAGTATACGCTGTGCTTGTTGCCAGAAGGTTTCCCCTGCAGAAGTCAGTCTACAGCCCTTGCGAGACCTTATCACTAATTGCTCTCCGAGTTCATCTTCTAGCTTTTTGATCTGTAGACTGAGCGATGGCTGACTCACCGAGCAGAATGCTGCAGCCTTGGCGAAGCTACCCTCTTTATAAAGTGCTCTGAAGTAGAATAGTTGACTAATTTCCATGAGTATTATGCTAGTTGATGGTTTAACTCAATTTTGAACAACTTACAAATAGAAGTTACTAAAGCTGATATCCAAGCATAGGAAGCTGCACTAATATCTATCTGGCTAAAAACATTTTAAATCTTTACCATTTGCCATTTAGAGGCTAATAAATATCTCAATAAACCACCTACAATTTTCACTATTATGATGGCACGCAAAACAATCGAATTCGTAATCAAACTTTTCATTATCGCTCTTATCTCTATGGCATGTATCTATGCATTTAAGGTGGTAGGTATGTTTGCATAATCCGCTCCCCACTCTATTAAGCTAAAATCTATAAGAACTCTGTGAGAGCTTCCATAGATCCTCAGAGTTCAGTCATGCCATTTATCTTTTCACGGATAGCTCCTGCGATAGCTATTGGTATTTTCTTTTGGTTAGGAATCATTATTTTTAGTAATCGTCAGCTCAGTGAGCCTGATGTGATCAGTCTGAAAAATTGGCAAGATGCTGATGCTCCCTTTGGCTACCCTATCGAGGTAGACGGTATAAAAACTGTTCAGACATTCGACCCTCGTTTTAGTTTTTATACCCCTTGGGAACGATCTTCTATCCCAGAGGTTCATTTTTTTGAAGCCGCCATGGGCACAGAGACTTGGGCATACACTTACAACGCCCAGCCATTCAATGAACTCAATAAAAGACGTGGTGGAAATCACAGCGGTGACGATATCAATGGGATAGGTGGACAAAATTCTGATCTTGGAGACCCAGTTTATGCTAGTGCAGATGGACTCGTCGTTTACGTAGGTAATCCTAGTCCGGGTTGGGGAAATTGTATTATTCTAGCGCACCGAACTGCTGACGGAAAAGTAGTCCAGAGTATGTATGCACATCTGCTTACTACTAGTGTTTATCACAATGAAATGATATCTCGTGGTACATTAATAGGTAGTGTAGGACAGGCAGACGTGGGTTATTTAGCTCACTTACACTTAGAGATACGGGAATCAGATGGTGTATCTCCTTTCCTCTCTGGCTATCCGAAACTGACTCAGCATGACCGTATCAACCCGACTACATTCATAAATAAGAATCAAATCAACGAACCTGACCAGCTAACACCCTCAGCTCTTAGTATCTTAAAGAAAAATAAAATTCTCCCTGAGTTAGGCATGCAACTAACTCCTCCTTATGATACCAAGTCTCTAAGACGCTATCAGCGTTATATAATAGAAGCTAATAAAGATTCTACTCCGAAGGATTTCGAAAAATAGTCTACTTCCGCTAGTGCATAGAAACTATTGACCAGCTCTCCCCAAACCGCTATGAATCCTACCGATGAGTATAAATACTTCTAATAATCCAGTAAAAATCGCTGGCACTGGTAGTTATCTGCCCGAGAAAGAACTTACAAATAAAGAGATGGAAGCCATCGTCGATACAACTGATGAGTGGATCACCTCTCGCACAGGTATAAAATCTAGACGCATCGCAGCTGAAGGTCAAAACACTTCAGATCTAGCTACTGAGGCAGCTAAAAATGCTCTCGAACAAGCTGGTATAGACGGTGCAGATCTTGACGTAATCATAGTAGCCACGATCACTCCAGACACTCTGACTCCTGCAACTGCTTGCTATGTGCAGCATAACCTAGGAGCTAAAAAGGCGGTTGCATTTGATGTATCAGCTGCTTGTTCAGGCTTTCTATTCGCAATGGAAGTCGCACAGCGCATGATCTCTGATGGTAATTATGAGAACGCCCTCATCATCGGTGCCGAGAAATTATCTGCATTCACTAACTGGGATGACCGTAATACTTGCGTTCTCTTTGGAGACGGAGCAGGTGCCGCAGTCCTTACTCGTGGTGATGAAACCACAGGACGTATACTCGCTACTCAGGTAGGCAGTGACGGATCACAAACATCCATTCTCAATATCCCAGGAGGCGGATCAGCCTGTCCAAAACCTAGCCGAGATGGCGAAGGCGAACAACCTTACCTAGCGATGCAAGGTCGTGAAGTCTTCAAGCTTGCTGTAAATGCTATGAAAAGAGCCTCTGAGGCAGTCATAGAAGAAGCGGGACTAGATGCAGAAAATATCAAGCTCATTATCCCCCACCAAGCAAACTTACGTATCATCGATGCCATCGCAGATCGACTCACTATTCCAAATGAAAAAGTCTTCGTGAATCTACATAAATATGGAAACACATCTGCGGCAGCAATGGCGATCGCTCTAGATGAAGCAAACCGCGAAGGCAAAATAGAGCGTGGCGATAACATCGTAATGGTAGGCTTCGGTGCTGGTCTTACTTATGCAGCTGCTGCTATTCAGTGGTAGTGGTAGCCTAACATTCTAAACTCATGTCAGATGATACGGTAAAAATAGAGACTGCCACCATCGAAGATCTCAATGAGATCGTAGAGCTCGTCGTGGAGCTCATCGAGATGCAGGGAGATTTCGTCGCTGATAAAGAACGTCAAGAACGTGGTCTCCGACTCATCCTAGAGTCACCTAACCGTGGACGAATCTTCGTCCTAAGAAATGATCAGCGTATCATTGGCACCGTCAACCTAGTCTTCACCATCTCAACTGTGATGGGTGGAATGGTAATTCTGTTAGAGGATTTCATTGTCCATCCAGATCACCGTGGTCAGGGATACGGAGAGATGATGGTAGCGCATGTGAGGAAATTTGCTAAGGACAAGAAGTTCAAACGCATCACTCTACTCACTGACAAACTCAGTGCTGCATCGCAGAATTTCTTCAAAGCTCAAGGATTCTACTATTCCAATATGATCCCGATGCGCATGCTGGTAGAATAAATCACATTTACCTTTCATATTAGGCATTTTAGTCCTAATACGAGCGCATGTTATTCAATGAACTAGGGCTTTCAGAGCCTATCCTCAAAGCCGTCACAGACGCAGGCTATGAAAAACCGACACCTATTCAGGCACAAGCTATACCGCTCGTGCTCGACGGACGTGATGTAGTCGGCGCTTCACAGACAGGCACTGGCAAGACTGCTGCCTTTGCACTCCCTTCATTGAGTCAAATAACTAAATTAGGTAAACCACAGATTCTCGTGCTAGAGCCAACCCGTGAGCTTGCTCATCAGGTGGCTGAGCAGTTCGAGGCTTATGGTATTCATACTGGTTGTAAAGTCGCTCTCCTCTACGGTGGAGTAGGCTACGGAGCACAGAATGAGCAGCTAAAAGATGCTGATATCGTAGTAGCAACACCAGGTCGTCTGATCGATCATTTCTACCGAGGTACAATGAAATATGGTGCTATAAAAATTCTCATTCTAGACGAAGTTGACCGCATGCTCGACATGGGATTCCTCCCAGCTGTTAGAAAAATCGTTAATCTCTGCCCATGGAACTCACCAGCGGAAGAGACCGAGAAAAAAGGCACCGAAATCCGCAGATTCCAGGCTGAGACTAAACGTCAGACACTCTTCTTCTCTGCTACTATGCCTCCCGCGATCAAAGGCTTCGCTGACTTCTGTCTCACCAACCCAGCTTCCATCGAAATCGCGCGTGCAGAGGTAGCTTCTACCATAAAACACGCATTCTATCCAGTTTCTATGGACCAGCGAGATGAGCTACTAGTCCAGCTCGTAAAGCAGACAGATCACGACTCGCTCATGATCTTCACTCGCACTAGAAAAGAAGCAGACACCATCTGCACGATGCTTAAAACAAGCACTGATGCTAGGGTCACTGCGATGCACTCAGACATCGGTCAGAAAGATCGCATGAAGGCTCTCGCTGGATTCAAGGATAATACTTATGATGTCCTCGTAGCTACCGACGTAGCCGCTCGTGGAATCGACATTTCAACAGTCTCTCACGTCATAAACTACCGCGTCCCAGAGAACGCAGAAGACTACGTTCACCGTATCGGCAGAACAGGACGCGCAGAATCGGAGGGTGATGCATTCACTATCCTCACTGCTGATGAGCTAGACTACGCACTTTCAGTAGAAGTATTCGTAAAACAGAAGATCGAGCGTAAGAAGCTTGAAGGATTTGACTACAAATACACTGCAATTCTCGATGAAGAGCCGATCAAATCAGTCGTCCGCAAGAGACGCCCAGCGCCTAAGCGCAGACGTCGTTAATCCACCCATACGATTTGAGAATACTAGCAATAGACCCTGCTGTCCGTAACACTGGCTATGCCGTCCTAGAGGGCGATCAGCATAAGCAGAATGTAATCGACTATGGTGTTATTTCTATCCCTAAAAAGATTCCCCAGTCTGGGGCTCTAGCTGCTGTTAGAACTGGACTCTCAAACCTCATCAAGCAATACGAGCCTGATGAAGTAGCAGTAGAAGCCATCATCTTTGTCCAATCCGCTAGAACAGCCATATCCATGGGAGCCGCAAGAGCAGCCTCCATGATAGCTGCAGCAGATCACGGATTAGAAATCTTCGAATACGCTCCTAAGAAAGTAAAAAAAGCTGTCGTAGGAAATGGAAACGCTGATAAATCTCAAGTTGCTTTTATGGTTAGAGCACTCCTCGGACTATCGGAGACTCCCCCACACGACGCAGCTGATGCATTGGCAATTGGGCTGGCACACCTCTCAGCGTCCGATCCTCTCAAGGCATCTTTGCTAGCTAGAAAAAAGATATAATTGTCATTATTCGAATTACCTCTTGCCACACTCTCGATGTGTGTAAAAATTGAACTATGACATCCAAATTAATTCTTGCCGCAGGTATATGCTGCCTACCGCTCATATCCTGCACTACAAATAAGGAAGATAGCACTGAACAAACACAGGCTAAAGAAGGTCACGACCTCGTGATGAAGTCTATTGAGGCGCATGGAGGAACTGAAAAATGGTATAACAACGGTCAACTACAGTTCCGCTGGACATATCACATGTCAGACAAAGAACCTGAAAAAGTCCTAGATAGCATTCAAACTATAGACCCTAAGTCACTAGCTATTGTGCATGAAGTCCCTGATAGCAACATAAGATTTGGTATGAAAGACGGTAGATCATGGATTCTACCTGCTGAAGCTAAATTTGGCAGCCCTGTTGCTTTCTGGTCACTCACTCCTTATTACTTTATCGGTATTCCATTTGTCTTCAATGATCCCAACGCTAGTTTCGAAAAGCTACCAGATATGATGGCATTCGAGGCCAAGGATTACACCCAAGTAAAGATCACTTTCAATGAAAAGGCAGGCGACTCTCCTGACGACTACTACGTGTTACTAATCGATCCAAAAACTAATCTAACTAAAGGCGCTTATTATACTGTGACTAACAAACTCGTAGCTCCAGATGGACCAGGACCTGCTAAGTTCATTAGTTTAGACAATCTAAAAGATGTCGACGGCATCCTAATGGCTAGTGGACACCGCACCTTCGAGATGGTTGATGGTAAAATAGCTGACCAAATGCGCTACACTGATGTATCAGAGGTCAAATATCTCCCAGCTGACACTGTGGACCTCTCCATTCCTGAAGGAGCAGAAATGCAGTAGAGTAGTTTAACTTATCAGATTCTTATCGTCCTCTCACGCTCTTCCAATGGAATCTCTGCAGATTCCCTAAAGTGAGCTCGACGGTGAATGCTGACTAGGATACCGATGCCAATTAGGGTGAAAACTAGGTTCGTACCTCCGTAGCTTACGAATGGGAGCGGTAGACCTGTGTTAGGTAAAGCTCCTGTAGTAACACCTATATTAACCATTGCAGGTATCACTATAGATGCAGTGATACCCATGGCTAAGAAACGTCCGAAGACATCGCGCGAGTTCACTGCTATTCCGATTCCATAAACGATAATCAAGACAAAGCAGAATACAGTGCCTAGTGTAAACCAGAGCCCGAGTTCTTCCCCTATCATTGGGAAGATGAAATCTGTGTGGGCAAATGGTAGGTAGCCATGTTTCTCAGCGCCATTGCCGAGACCCAGTCCGTCGATACCGCCGTTTCTGAATGCTAGCATCGCACGGTATTGCTGGAGACCGAAGCCGAGCTTATGCTCTTCTAAATCTTGAAATGCCATGATTCTGTTCCAGCGGTTTGGATTACTTTTTACTATTAAGTAGAATGCTGTGAGAGCTAATACAACTGTTGGTCCTAGATAGCGTAGACGTGTACCTGCTATGAAGAGAACTGCTACACAGGCAGCACCTAATCCAGCTGCTGTTCCCATATCTTTCTCGAAGAATATGAGTAGAGTTGGAACACCTATCAACATACATGGAAATATGAAGCCACGCTTGAAACTTCTAGTCTCTGCTTGGAAATGTGCGAGCCATGCCGCTAGACCTATCATAACGCCGATCTTAGCCATTTCTGATGGTTGAAACTGACCTATGACAGGTAAAATAATCCAACGGGTCTCACCATTTACTGTGTGTTTAATTCCTGGAATATAACAACAGATGAGCAGGAGTATGGAGAACCCGAAGATTGGTTTAGCAAACTTCTTAAGAATTCTGTATTCCATGTAGGCGAAGATGATGGCACTGACAACGCCAATCCCCGTCCACATAGCCTGCTTTTTCAGGTGTGAGTATTTTGATTCATCACTCTCAAACCATACAGATACAGAAGCAAGCATCACTAGACCTAGTACTACTAGAGCCGCAGTGCCTATGCACAACATTGTTGCGTTTCTCCTACCCATAATATTTGATTGTTAGATTATTGAATTCCTTTGTTAGAATTACTTCACAGGAATCTTTATCACCATTCCAACACCAACTTTTCTTGCGTCCGCAATGTTATTGATGTCTAGAATTTGCTGTGGCTTTACTTTATTCTTAATAGCAATTCTGTAGATAGAGTCTCCAGAGACCATCGTGTATGACTTATACTTTACTTCCTGAACAGGAGGTAAGTTTACGTGTGCATTTGGATTTCTTCTAGGACGGATCACCCTAGGCTGACGAACTGGTGCAGGCTGAGTTACTAACGGCTCACGAACAGCTACAGGTCTCACCTGAGTGCTATTCTGAGGAGTTCTCACTGCGCGAGGGCTAGGAGCAGGCATCTCGTGGCTCACTTGTGAGCTACGTGGAAACTGTTGATATGAGCTAGGCTCTCCTACTTTAAATTTATACTTATTGCCTATGTTAGATTTAGCTGGAGCGTCTTTATTATCCTCATCGTAGGCTGCTATTGCGCTACTGCCCTCTGGCTCTCCACCTTTCCACTTAGTCCCCATATAGATCGCAGCAATAGCTACGACGTGGAGAACTAGGATGACGGTGAGTGCTCTACCGATTCCTACTTTAGGGATGTCTCCTTCTATTTCATCCATATCAGCAGGTGATGCTGTGGCAGCTCGTTGTTTCCGCTGCCCTGTCTTAGCAAAGAGAGTTCTGAATCCTCTCTTTGTCTGGCGTTTGGTTTGTAGTCTTCTATCTTTCATGGTGTCAGTTTGGTTTTGGTTTAGTGTTCTTATCTTGGGGGTAAAGTTATTTTAGCTTGTTGACTGCCTCGCGGAATACTTCTCCACGGTGTTCATAGCCTTTGAATTGATCGAATGATGAGGTGCCTGGTGACAAGAGGACAGCGTCGCCATGTTTAGCTAACTTGTTAGCTTCTGTTACGGCCTCTGATAGCGTCTCTACTTGGATCGTTACTACTACTTGTGTGAAAAGTTTCTTCAGCTCAGGAGCTATCTCTCCGTAGACGATAGCATGGTGTGCATGTTGTTTGAGACGTGGCAAAAGGGCTGTATAATTCAATCCTTTTTGTTTTCCTCCTGCTATTAGAACTACTGGTCTTGATTGGCTACGGAGTGCGCTGTCTAAAGCGTGTAGATTAGTAGCTTTGCTATCGTTGAGGTATTCCACACCATCTAGAGTGCGAATGAGTTCACAGCGATGCATCGGTGGAGCGAAGCCTTTTAATGCTGGTGTGATCTGCTCAGCAGTGACGCCGAGTTGAAGACAAGCGCCGATAGCTGCCATCGCGTTCTCAGCATTATGCAAACCTCTGAGACGGGTTTGCTCTATCTCTAACAACTCTTCTCCTTTGAAAAATATTTTACCACCTGTTAGAGTAAAGTCGCTTGATTGATCTTCAGTAGTGAAAGTATATGTAGTCGCCTTAAGCTCACCTACATCCTCCCCTGTTCTTATGATAGCAAAATCGTCTTGAGTTTGGTTTTCAAAAATACGTAATTTAGCATTTTTATAATCTTCGATACAAGTGTAGCGATCCATGTGATCCGCATCGAAGTTTAACCAGAGCGCTACTTTAGGTTTAAGAGTCTTAATCGTTTCTAGCTGGAATGAACTTAGCTCTAGAGCAACTGAATCAGGCACTTCATCTAGCATAACTAATTCTGAAAGTGGCATACCGTAGTTACCACAGCACGCGCAGCTAGTGCCACTGTGTGACATAATACGCTGCACTAACTCTGTGGTAGTGGTCTTGCCGTTGGTTCCTGTGATGGCGATCACTTTGCCACTATAGAAACTATATCCTAGCTCAGTCTCGCCGATCATCTCGGTAGCGTTTTCTGAGAATGCTTTTACATATTCACCGTAGGTGTCAATACCTGGAGAAATGACGAGTAAGTCACATGAACTATTTCTACCCACCTCTGCACTAGCTTTAGCTTGGCACTTTATACCGTCAAGTGGATTAAGTATCTCATCAGAAGAATCAAATAGTGTCACTAGGGCACCATGAGACGCCGCGAGCTGGGCTGCTGCCCTGCCGCTTCTTCCCGCTCCTAGAACGTGAACTATTTTATCTTTTAGGATCATACGAGTTTGAGTAATGAAAGACCTATGAGTGCGCAGACGATGGAGATAATCCAGAACCTGATAATAACCTGGCTCTCATGCCAGCCTCTTAATTCAAAGTGGTGGTGGATCGGTGCCATGGCGAATATACGTTTCCCTCTAAGTTTAAAACTGCCAACCTGTAGAATCACTGAAACTGCCTCCATTACGAAGACAAAGCCGATGACTACTAGGAGTAGTTCTTGCTTTGTGCAGATAGCGATTGTTCCGATAGATCCACCGATTGCAAGTGAGCCAGTGTCTCCCATGAATACTTTTGCTGGGTGACAGTTGAACCATAGGAAGCCAAATCCAGCTCCTATCATTGCCATGATGAAAACAGTGAGTTCAGCTAGTTGTGGATTGAAAGGAATGTGGATCCGCTCGAAAGATACGATATTACCAGCAAGGTAAGCTATCACTGCATAAGCCATGCAAGTACTAATGGTGCAACCTGTAGCTAAACCATCAAGACCGTCCGTTAGATTCACTGCGTTCGATGCTCCGATAATGATAATGATAAAGAATGGAATAGCGAAGTAAGAAAGATCTAACAGTGGCTTCTTCATGATAGGAACACTGAGAGCACTAATAGGTGTATGCACTGCTTTCTTTTCCTTCGTTTCATACCAGTAAGCATTCTTATTTGGTAAATCTTTCTCAGCTATCTTTTCTCCGTGTGGAGTGTGAGCAGTGGCTTCTACGCGAGCTTGTTCTGCAGTAAGTTCTTCACCTTCTAGCCCTGTTCCGAAGAAGAGAATACATGAAGCTATTGCCGCGACTACTGCTTGCCAAACTAACTTAAAACGTGAGCTTACACCTTCTGAGTTTTTCTTTTTGACTTTAGTGTAGTCGTCCATGAACCCTAGAGCACCTAGTCCGAGCATCACGAACATAGTTACCATGACGAATGGATTAGAAATACGACCACAGAGTAGAACAGCGATCGTAACAGTAGCAATAATCATGACGCCACCCATAGTCGGGGTGCCTGCTTTTGCACCGTGTAGTTCGTGAAGTTTGTGTACTTCAGCAGCGGTTCTGATAGGCTGCCCTATCTTGAGAGATATAAGTCTGCGGATGATGCGTGGTCCCGTCCAGAGAGAAAGTCCAAATGCGATGAGACATGAGAGTGCAGCACGAACTGTTAGATACTTGAATATATTCAAGAAGCTAAATGTTTCTGCCCATGACTCTCCTGCTAGGTTAGCCTCATTCCATATTTGGTAGATATAATGTAACATTGGTTGTTAAGTTGGTAGGTTGGTAATTTAGTTTATTTTGAATCTGTAAATGCTTGTTGCATGACCTTCTCCATGCCTGCTGCACGACTGCCCTTGAAGAGCACTACGTCTGAAACCACACACTGAGTTTTGAGCCATTCTGCTGCTTCATCATTACTGTTAAAATGGAAGGTTTCCCCTCCTCCTTCAATAGCTCCCTGATGAATACCTGCTGCTAGTTCGCCTACGCTGACTGCGATGATACGTCGTCTAGCGGCTAGTTTTCCTAGTGCGAAGTGCGCTTCATCTGCATGCTCACCGAGCTCAGCCATGTGACCTAGGACAACGTAGCGCTTACCGATGTGGACACCAGCTTCGCTAAGTTCTGTTAGAGTGTCTATCGCTGCTGCCATAGACTCTGGATTTGCATTGTAGGTATCGTCGAAGATTGTGACTCCGTTTGCTTCGAAGGAACGAAGTCTGCCACTAGTTAGCTCAGATTTATTTAAACCCTCTGCTATTTCTTCCGCAGTCATACCCAGTGTGTAGCCTGCTCCTCCAGCGAGGAGAGCGTTTGCCACCATGTGTCTGCCAACTACAGGGAGATTCACTGAGACTGGCTTTTGACCTTCTACCACTAGATCGAAGTCTGATCCATTGGCTGTCATTTTAAGATTCTCTGCTCTGACAGTACCACGTCCATTTCCTACTATCAGGGTATTGGCTTTGGTTTTCTGTTGAAATTTTTCTATGTAATCACAAGCTGCAGATACGATGAAAGTGCCACCAGCTGGAAGACATTTAGCTAACTCCCCTTTTTCTTCAGCGATAGCTTCACGTGTCCCCATATTCTCGATGTGAGCGGTGCCTATATTTGTGATGATGCCAATATCTGGCATCGCTATTGAACAAAGTGGAGCGATTTCTCCAGGATTGTTCATTCCCATTTCCCAAATACAGACTTCATGCTCTTCCTCAGTAGCAAGGATACTTAATGGTAGTCCGATATGATTATTGAGATTTCCTAGAGTTGCTGTGATATTGAATTTCACAGAGAGAACTGACTTTGCAAAATCTTTGGTAGATGTCTTACCATTAGATCCCGTGACGCCGATAACTTTGATATTGAGGTCTCTGCGATACCATGCAGCGAATTGTTGCAGAGCTGTTAGAGTATCTGATACTAACACTACAGCTACTCCATCATAATTTACATCTTCAGGAATGTGGCTTACTACAAGAGTTTTAGCTCCTCCATCGATTGCTTTTGTGAGAAAGTCATGAGCATCGAAACGCTCTCCTTTTAGTGCAAAGAAAGCGCAGTTTTCACCGATCACCCTGGTGTCTGTAGAGACGGACGTAACGGCGGTAGAGCTGCCCCCATGGCTTAATACACCGTGAGTTGACTCTACTAATTTATCTAGGGGGATGGTTTTCATTATTCGTCTTCTCTTCTACGTGGTTTAAATTCCTGCTCTTTTTCTTTTTCCTTCACCTGTGCCATACGCTGCTTGAGGTCATCCACACGGTGTTCACTGAGAACTCTGCGAGCCACAGCACGGTCGTCAAAGTCGATTGTCTCATTAGCGAATACCTGGTAAGTCTCATGTCCTTTTCCAGCGATGAGGACAAGGTCGCCTGAGCGCCCTATTTTCACAGCTGCTTCTATAGCCTCTGCACGGTCAGTGATCGCTTGGTATTTCTTACCTTTCATTCCAGCTTCCACCATCTTCATGATTTTTCCTGGATCTTCACTGCGTGGATTATCTGAAGTCACTATGCAGAAGTCACTATTTTGAGCAGCAGCCTCACCCATAAGCGGGCGCTTGAGATTATCGCGATCTCCACCACAGCCGAAGACTGTGATGAGATTCCTAGGCTCTAGCTCCTTCAGAGTTGAGCATGCATTTGCAAGTGCGTCTGGTGTGTGAGCGTAATCTACGAAGACGCTCATGCCATTTACATTGCCAACATTTTCCATACGTCCAGGAACCTGAGGAGCTTCTTCTAAAGCTTTTACTATGTCTCTGATCTTCATACCAGCAGCTGCACATGCAGTGATGGATGAGACGACATTGTAGACATTAAATTTTCCGATCAATGGGACTTTCACCAAGTAGGACTTCCCTCTCGCATCGAGTTGGAAGCTAGTGCCTTTAAATGTCTGACGAATGCTTGAAATTTTGAAATCGCTATGGGCACCCATTCCATAAGTCCAAACTGGAAGTCGGTCACCGATAGCTTTTACGATTTTCTTGCCATAGAGATCGTCTAAATTAACTACTGCTACTGGCTTATACTTTTCTTCAGGAGTAGCAGTTTCTTTCGCCGCGATCATCATCTCGAACAGCTCCATTTTAGCTTCAAAGTAAGCTTGCATGGTGAGGTGGTAATCTAGGTGGTCTTGGGAAAGGTTAGAAAACACACCTACATCGAATCTAACAGATCCTACACGCTTCTGTTCAAGCCCATGAGAACTCACTTCCATGGCGACGCCACGGCATGAATTGTCAACCATCTCACGGAGTAGTCCGTGAAGAGCTACCGCTGCTGGTGTGGTGTGAGTGGCCACGTATTCGTCCGCTCCGTTATCAAATTTGATAGTGCCGATAAGACCTGCACGTCTCCAAATATCCTTCATCACATGGTGGATGAGATAAGTCGAAGTAGTCTTGCCATTCGTGCCTGTGACTCCGATGATTTTAAGAGCGGCTGATGGATTACCATAAAAACTGTCTGCTACAGAAGCTAAGGCAATGGTTGAGTTCTTAACATGCACCCATGCTACTTTAGATTCTTGCTCAGGACTGGCAGCTCTCTCAGCCACTATGAGAACGGCGCCTTGCTCGATAGCTTGATCGATAAATTTAGCTCCATCGACTGAACCCTTTACAGCTACAAATGCGCTACCAGGCTTAACCTCTCTGCTATCAGAGGTGACGTATTCGACTACAGCATCGAGATTCCCTGATGCTATAGCGTTATCTAAATTGGTGATGATTTCTTTGATTTTCATGTTATCTACTAGCAGCTCCGGCTAATGGCTCAGTAATTTCTTCTGTAGGAGTGAGTCCCTTGTAGGCAGCTACGCGCTTCATAGTCTCTCTCCATATCGGAGCGGCTACGGTGCCGCCACCTAGGTTATATTCCTTCTTTGCCCGCGGATTCTGGAGCACTACTACGCAGACAAACTCGGGGTTGTCAATCGGTAGCATACCTGCAAATGAAACTGTTTTCTTAGTGTCTGAATAACCGCCGTTTTCTGCCATCATCGCGGTACCTGTTTTGCCACCTTCTGTGTAACCTTGAACATCTGCACTCGTCGCAGTTCCTCCCTTTTGGACTACTTTTTCTAGAGCTTCTCTGACTTTCGCACAGGTTCTCTCGGTAAATACTCTGCGTACTGCCTTTGGCTTAAATTCAACTACGGCTTCACCACGGTAGTTATCTACCTTTTTAACGATTCGAGTCTTCATGAGCTTACCGCCGTTCGCTATTATACAATAGAAATTTGCGATCTGAAGTGGTGTAACATTTAAGCCATAACCAAAACTATTTCTGGAAAAATCCACCATATTTTTGTGGTCTCTTACTATTCCCGCACTTTCGCTCCCCACACCTAGACCAGTTGTTTCACCGAAACCACAATCTTTAACATATTTCATAAAGCGTTCATATCCTAACTGCTTAGCTAACATATAAGTCCCTACATTATTAGACTTCTGTAGGATTCCCCAGACTGGGAGATAGGCTTTAGGGTATTCATCACGCACCCAGAGTTTACCTTCACGATAAAATCCATTGTGGCAGAAAACTTTGCTATCGATCGTTTTCAGCCCGTCATTCACAGCGGCTGCTACAGCCATTAATTTAAAGGTGGATCCAGGTTCGTATTGACCTTGGATACCGAAGTTATAGCCATGCTTTACGATATTTTTACGAGTATTCAGATTATAATGCGGTCGACTAGCGAAACCAAGAACATGCCCATTCTTAGGATTCATCACGATAATAGTCGCTAGCTCAGGATCGAATTCCTCAACAGCAATATCGAGTTGTTCATCCACGATTGCTTGGATACCCATGTCGATAGTGAGCTGGACATTATTACCATTGATAGGAGCTAAAATACTTCCCTTATAGGCAGGCATCACCTCACCACTGAGGTCACGCATCTCTTTCTTGTAGCCATGTCTTCCTGCAAGATGTTCTTCGTAAGCATATTCGATACCGCTGATTCCTCTTTCAATATTGGAGTCCGCAGTCGTCCCCTCATAGCCCAGTAGGTGCGTGAGTAATGTCGGAGACTTATAGAATCTCTTCATGTTTTCATCAAATCTAAAACCTTTGATATTCTTTTTCTTGATAAGCTCCTTCAGGCGATATGCCAGATCAGGAGCGATATCGGTTACGATAGACTTATCGTAAGGCTTCGCATTCACATCTATAAGAGCTTTAAGCGCACCTTTTGACATACCTAAAGGACGAGCTAGCTCAGCACATGCATAGTCTAAATGCTTTTGCACATACCAATCTTTAGTGTGATCCTCCATCAGTAGCTTTCTACTGCGCATCTTGATTTTCTTGCCGCGAGTCTTGTCATCCCATGTCGCCCACTCTGGAGTCTGGGTAAGCTGCTGGACTGCTATCCCTCTCGCTACTGTTCTAGGCTCCAGAAGGTGATACTTATCGACCTTCAGCGTTTTAGAAATAATACTTTTAGCGATAATTTCGCCTTTTGCATCTACAATAGTGCCTCTTTTAGCGAGAAGCGGATAAGTTTTTTCGTAAGGTTTTCCTGCGGTTTTCTCATACTCTTCACGATCCGTAGCCTGAAGATAAACGAGACGCACCGACAACGCACTAAGCCCGACCACTAAGGTTAGGCAGAGGATGATGCATCGATGTAGTGCTTTTTTATCCATTTTGTTTTCTGATTATTGAATGTCTGTTTGAGCTTGCTTGATGCCATCAGCACCTGGGTCCACCATCTCGAATTGTGATGGTGTTGTCTCACGGAGTGTAGAGTGCTGAATGATTAGTGCCTCCTTGAGAAGGTAACGGTCTAGTTTGCGGTCGATTTTCACATTCACCATAGCTACTGCCTCGTGGTTTTGTTCGATTTCCTTCTGAGCAGCGTCTACTTTTCTAGCTATCTCTACGTCCTTATTCTTGGCATACGCATGCATCACCCCACCAGATGTCAGGATGAATGCAGCGATTCCTAGTAGGACTAGCTCGCTAACACTGAAATGTTTCTTTTTTCTTTTTGCATTCATATCGTTTGTTTCAGTTAATGGTTACACACGCTCTGCCACGCGCATGATCGCGCTTCGGGAGCGAGTATTTCTCTTTATTTCTTGCTCTGCTGCTTTGATTGGTTTTCTGCTTATGTTCTTAAAAAAGTATTCTGGATTTGGTCTAGGCGCGGGCCACTCCTTTTTGTCTATCTCCTCTGCACTCGTCTGCTTAATGAAGCGCTTTACCATTCTGTCCTCTAGACTGTGGAAGCTGATCACACAGAGTCTTCCGCCAGGAGCTAAGAATGACTCAGCTGTATCTAACAGACCTCGGAGAGATCCTAACTCGTCATTGACTTCGATACGTAGAGCTTGGAAAACTTTAGTTGCTGGGTGAATCTTCTTTCCGTAGCGAGGCGAGCAAATTTCTATTCTCTCTGCTAGCTGAGTAGTCGCAGTAAATGGCCGACTCACTCGCTCTTCACAGATCATCTTAGCGATCTTGCGTGATGACCTCTCTTCGCCATACTGCCAGAAGATCCTTGCGAGATCCGCCTCATCCCAATGATTCACTATATCTGCCGCGGTCTCTCCTTCATCGCTCATGCGCATGTCGAGTGGACCTTCTTTAGAAAATGAGAATCCACGATCTGCTTCATCGAACTGTCGTGATGAAACTCCTAGGTCTACCAGCACACCATCGACCTTAAATACACCGATCTGTTCTAATAGCGCCTGAGTATCTGTGAAGTTACCTTTTACTGGGATAAATCTGTCTCCAAATCTCTGTAATCGACGCCCTGCATAAGCAAGAGCCTCAGGATCACGGTCAATACCATAAACTATAGCGCCCGCTTCGAGCATCTTTTCAGTATGCCCTCCACCACCTAAAGTCCCGTCTACTAGAACCTTCCCAGTAGCTGGAGCCATGAAGTGTACCGCTTCTTCTAAAAGCACAGTTTCGTGGTAATGCTCTAAATCTTCAGAAGAACTGCTCATTGCCTTCCCAGAATCACAGCAATAAGCATCCATATTCACAGCGGAGATAAATCCCTCTGGAATGCCTGATACTAGTTGTGGTTCCCTCTTAAACATTGTGTTTCTATTTAGAAAAAGTCTACTTCCTCATTTAGCCTTTCGGTTTCTTCGTCTTCGCTGATCTTCATTGCTTGGTAGTTTTCCAGGCTAAGTATTTCAAAATAAGTCCCTCTTCCCACTAGCTTGATCGCCTCACCGGATTCAATACCAGGACGTTCACACCATGCTTTAGGAATAAGTAGCTTACCTTGTTCACTCATGCTGCCTTTCTGACATTTAGAGTGGAGTTTGCCTTTCATTTTCTTCTTCTGAGCAGGTGACCACTCTTCCATTCCATCTACAGTCTTGAGCATGTCATCATACTCTTCCTCTGTAAGGATTCTTAAAGTCGGGAGCCCGTAACTTGATGATTGCAATAGCCTCAATTGACCACTCCCCGCCACATGGCGCCAATCAGAAGGCACTGAAACCCTACACTTAGGATCTAGTTTGTGTTCAAAAGCTCCCTGGAGAGCATGTTCTGATTGATTCATTTAGGTATACTGTTTGTTCGATTGAGGGGGAGAAAAAAGCTTTAAAAACAAGCTCTTAATCGCTCTAGCACACATTTTTACACTTTAGTACACTTCGATGTCAACCCTAAAACTCCTCAAACACGGTAAAAATAGTAAGTTTTTTGTTCATTGTTAGTAGATTATCAACATTTATTGACTATTTCCAAGGAGAATCTGATTTTCAATACATTTGAGAATTGATATTCCCTCATGAGAGATCAAATCTCGTATTTCACGAAGATTTGTAAATTACCTGAAAAAAATTTGACTCTAATGCGTTCCTTTCTAGATTGCACAATAAGGCTATAAAATATTACTCAGCCAAATTTTCATCACAGCGTTGTGAACAGACATGGGATTCTTATGATCTCGTCTTTACAAAACGAGTTCTAATAAAAATATCGGTAGTGTAATTTCACGCAATCCGACTCCCTATATCAAAATGCGTGGGACTCTTTCCACAATTTAATGCTTAGTAAAAGTGGTCTTTAGCGGATAATTCGATTCGCGATTAAGTCAAAATCAACTAACAGAAAACAAAACGATAACAGTATGAATACTACAAATAACCAAACTGAAAAATGTATTGACGTCTGTAATAGTCTACTTGCTGGTGAGATATCAGCCGTCGAGACGTATGATATTGCAATTAAAAAATTTGGTGGTCATCCGACTATTGGGAGACTAACTCAGATCCGAGATGAGCACTCCAATGCTGTAAGCAAACTACGCCAGAATGTAGTCAGTATGGGCGGAGAGCCGAAGGAAGGATCTGGCCTATGGGGTGCGACTACTAAGACCATTCAGCACACCGCTAACCTCTTCGGTAAAGAGTCTGCTCTAGAATCACTTCAGACAGGAGAAAAACACGGACAAAACGAATACCAAGATGCACTAGGTAATGAAGACGTCCTAGCTGACTGCAAGTCCCTCATCCAAGACGAACTGCTGCCGAAAGTGAACTCTAATATACTCACTCTCGAACAACTTGAAGACCAAGTTGACTAGATTCCACAATTGTTCTCATTCATAGCTGAATACTAACAGTTGTGCCAATGCAAGCCGAGCCCCACATCTTCCATTTCAATAGGTGTGGGGCTTTTGTATTTCTATCTAACTAAATATCACCACTAAATAACAATGATGAACATATACGAAGCCATTAGGAAAGACCACGATATTCAAAGAGATTTGGGAGAACAACTTCTCAACACATCAGGCGACAGCACAGAGCGAGCAGATCTGTTTAAGTCTTACAAAGATGAATTAGAATTCCATGCAAATGCCGAAGAGCGACATTTCTACAAACCTCTCATCAGTAATGATATGATGCAAGATCACGCTAGACACGGAATCGCCGAACACCACGAGATCGATGAACTCATGGAAAAACTCGAAGACACAGAATACAGTTCTTCTGGCTGGCTACTGACCTGTAAAAAGTTAGTCGATAAAGTAGAGCATCATTTAGAAGACGAAGAACACACATTCTTCCAACTATCAGGAAAGGTCTTCTCCGATGATCAGAAAGCGAGCCTAGCTAAGGAATATCTGGTATTCATGAATGAGCAGAGAGAAGGAAAAACCATTTAATTTCTCTATTATAATGAACTAATACTCATATTCTCAGCTATCGTATCGTGAGCAATCAGTTTATATTCCCAGGGTTTACCAGAGATAGTTCTATTATGCTCTGAAGCGGCTTCGCACCATTTTTCAGCGGCTTCTTTTTTAGCTAGGACATCCTCATCCGTCATTTTGTTTTTAGCTTTTGGCTCTAGCATATAGATGCAGTCAGTAGTCTCAGCTACAAAGTCAGGAACGTATTCTGGATGATCGCCTTGGAAATTGTAGAACATTTGAAATTGCCCTTTAGCAGGCTTAAACCACTTCTCAGACTCTCGCTCTAGTATAATCGACAGCAACCTTTCTGCATTAGAATCAAATTTCTGCACAGGGTAGAGACATTTCGTGAATGCTCCAAAAAGATATTTAGGATAGTTACTCTTATCTGGCGGTGACACTCTATGATCTATCACGGAATCTTCCTCTGCTACACTGTAAACTGATTGCTTTAACTCAGTGAATGAGCGGTTAATCTTAGTAGTGTATTCTACGTTCTCATCTTCCCAGTAATGCTGTTGCATTTGAGTATGGATAAGATCGCTAATGTCTTTCTGGTAAGTTTTTAGGATGCGCTCGATTTCGTCATCATTCTCAATGTAGCTACTTATATGAGTGATCGTTTGTTCAGCGAGATTGTAGAGCAAGTTTGAGTGATCATCGTATGAAATATCGTTGAAGTCAATGAGCCCCATGACAATGTAATCCTCTAGTCTCTTCGCTTTTATTCCAGTGTTAGATAATCCAATGATTGTTGCCTTGCCCGTTTTAAGCGATTGCTGCCAGATTTCGTCAGTTACGGATGGGTAATTCACTGAACTCAAATCTAGCTCGAAGTCGTTAAAACCTGAAGCTACCTCACCCACTGGATAAACAGTGATGCGTGGTATATCAATAGTTTGCTCGACGACAATACTTGCAGTCTTTGCTACGATTGAGCTAATGTCAGGACCTTCTTCTATCCCTTGGAGTTCTTGCTGTAGTGGCATATACCGTGCCACTACATCAGCTACGATCAACTCTTGAATTTTCTTGGTCTTTAGATCTTTGCTTCCTTGAACTTCAGTCGTTCTAGTCTCGAATTTCTTAATCGCATTGTAAGCTAGCTGAGCTACTTTTTCCTCTTCTTTATTCGCAAAGGAAGTTGTTTTTTTAGTGAACTGATAGCCATCTTTTTCATCCCCACTTTTAGCCTCAGGATCTACTGCTCCTAGCATCCCAGTCAGATTGGATACAGAGACGACTGTCTGCTTCCTCTGGCTGAGTTCTTCTGGATCTAGGATGATCTGCTGCATCTGGATGATGGAGTCACCTTTGTTCGCTTCGTCTACGATCTCTTGGAATTTATCGTGCGCTACTATGCTCAGACGATCCACTGCATCCACTCCAGTTCTTTTACCATAAGGCAATCTAAGTCCCCTACCGATCGACTGTTCGATCAGAGTGCGTGCATTGGCAGCACGGAGTGGAATGATCGTGTAGAGATTTGTCACGTCCCAGCCTTCTTTGAGCATATTGACATGGATCACTATCTCAGTAGGTTCATTCGGATCTTCTACTTGAAGTAGACGAGAGATCATTTCTTCTTCCTTTGCCCCTGTTTGACTTGAGTCTACCTGAATCACCTTTTCTTTATAGCGACCTTCGAAAAAATCATTCGACTTTATCTGCTCTAACAGGATTTTTGCATGAGTCGTATCTCTAGCGATGACCAGCACAAATGGCTTCACGATATCTTTCCCATTTTGACGAGCATACGTCTCTAGCTGCACCTTTGTCTGTTCATGTAGCCTCACTCCATCTTCTAATTTGATTCTTTCCAGAGAAGCTGGATCTATTTTCTGGGGATTAAAATCTTTCCGCGTAGCCACTGCTGGCTCTTTGACGTATCCGTCCTCTATCGCTCTAGCTAATGCGTAATCGTAAATTACATTCTTAAATGGTGTTGGCTTCCCTTTAGAATTTTCTACAAAAGGAGTAGCGGTGAGTTCTAATCCTAGCACTGGCTTTAACTCATTGATCGCCTTCATCCCAGCCTTGGCTCTATAGCGGTGAGACTCATCCATCAGGATCACCAAATCGTCTAGATTACTGAGATAGTCGAAGTAGCTTTCCCCTATATATTCTGAAAGTTTTCTGAGCTTACGCACATCCTTTCCAGAGCCTATGATTTTGCTAATATTGAAGACATTAATACGGATATTATCATCCATGCTCGGGAGTCTGTCAGGTGCAGTAGAGTTTGTATTTTCATAGTTATCTCCAGTGATAACGTAGGGAACGTTCATCGCAAATTCTGCAATCCCCTTGAATACATACTTAGGTGTATTCGGAGTGAAATCCGCTATAAGTTTACCATAAATTGTTAGGTTAGGAGCGAGCACGAAGAAATTCATCACCCCGTGAGCCAGATGCAGGTAGGTAATAAAAGCTCCCATGAGCCGAGTCTTCCCCACACCGGTAGCGAGGGCGAAGCAGAGTGATGGGAACTCACGCTCGAAGCTAGTGACATGCGGATACGCTTTTTGTAGCGTAGCAAGCGCGCTTTTCAGATTAGTTTGCTTTTCTAAAGATAAGTTTTCACAGACTGCTTCGAGTATTTCTAGAGAGGTCTTCTGTGGGTGGCGGAGGCTGAGTCTGCTAGAGATGGCGGATACGTGGTGAGACATGGTAAATCGTTATTGGTTTAAAGGAGAATAGATATTAGGAGCTTGGTGACTGCCAGAGTGGGTGGGATTGCCACTCAGCTGGTAGGCTCATTGAGGGTAATGGTATGTCTGGATATTCCGAGAAGAGTTCGGTCACTCGTTGATGCCATTGGCTAGAGGGAGATATTTTATGCAGCATTTCTCTGAGGATCATGAGGATGATGCCACATCGATTATTCTTGAATAGGTTTTCTTCTTTCCCCTCTTCATTTAAAGTCTTTTCATGCCATTGTGGGAATTTATTCTTGTTCGGCAATGATGGAGGATAGCCAAGCTCACGATTCCAGAATCTAGAGTGATGTGCACATATATTTCTGGCGGCATAGAGACTACGGAGCCAGCTTAGGAAGAGCACATCTGGTAGATTAAAGCGCTCACCTACTAGCTTCTGAATTTCATCTGAGCTTCCATTATAGAGCGTCAGTAGCGACCCCATGCTCATCAGCTCAGACACCATCCACAGCGGCAGATTCTTATGACTATCTCCATATTTACTTATAAAGTGTTTTTTAAAGGTCTCCTTACTCCTAGAAGTTTCCACCTCTAGTCCATCTCTCCAGTCTATGTATTGCCGTGCCTTTAGCTTAGGCAGATTCTCTTCTAGACAATGACCAAATGGTCCGTATGCCTGAGTGAAATGATAAACAGTCTGCGTCCTCACTGCGACCTCAATACGCTCGATAGCATCGAGCACCAACACTCTCAATCTACGGTCAAAGCAATAGCGTTTCCACACATCCGAAAGTTCAGTGCCAGCTTTAAAGCTGTCTCCTACTTCCTCTTTGTAAGTAAATAAATAGCCAGAAAGACGGTAGTAATTTACCGACTTGAGCCGCTTGATGAGTTCTTCTTTCTCAGCGATAAGTCCTCTTCCCATGAGTATCTCTGCTTGTTCATCGAAGCTGAGATGGAGTTTTTCATACCTCATACTTTTAGAACCTTCCCAGAAATCGTGAGCTTATTGCAGTGGCTGTAACTTCTAAAACAGGTCAAATCTGGGCAAAAAAAGACCCACCGAAGTATGCTTTCAAGAAGAGGCACGGTGGGCTTGCTACACGGAAGTAACCACAGCTTTTCTTTTTTGTCGACAAATAATGCAACAAAATCTGACAATTTTGTTCTGTTTAGCATGGTAATGGAGTTCGGATTAAGCATTATATCGTTATTAATCCAGTTCTAGATCCTGTTGACCTTCAGGTGCTGGTGCAGATGGCAGGTTTTCTACGTTGAGCGAGTAATCATCCTTCCCCCACTCGCACTTGTTCAGCACAGAGTTCGGTATTTTCTTGATGGTGAGGTTAGGGTAGCCCTCCTTGCTCCCTCGGAATGAGGAACAGACGATGAGTAGCGTGCGCTCAGAGCCTACTTCCTCACTCAGCTGCTGGAGCTGAGCGTGCTTGAGATTCGCAGTCGTGGTGTAAATGAAATCTTGCTCAGTCGAGTGACCATGTTGCCAATACTGAATCTCGCTAGGCTCATAGCTGAAGCCCTCTAGCTTACAAACCGCCTCTGCCAACATATTGGCATCGTATTCCTTACTGATCACCCAGTTATCCCACTCATCTTTTTCGAGCAGAGAAGGAGCTAGTCTATAATAGCGGAAACCTCCACCACCCTTCCAGTTCACCGCCTTGGTAATACCGCCTTCGTCTTCACCATTAATCACTTTTTCTAAACGTGGAATACAGTGAGTATGACAATGATCGCCCAGCTCAATGCCTATCCAACGACGCCCCATCTTGTGCGCAACCGCGGCGGTAGTGCCAGAGCCGAGGAAAGAATCTAGGACTAGGTCGCCTGGGTCAGTGGCTATATCAAATATATAGTTCAATAATTTTTCTGGCTTTGGTGTTCCAAACCATTCTGATTTTTTCCATTTAGGGAATAGTTTCTTTTGCTCAAATTTAGCCTGGCGATTGTGCCCTGTGGTTTCAAGATTAGTCCATAATGTAGAGGGTGAAAGTCCTTTGTGATCAGCTAAGTAGGTTCTCCTCTTGATACCAGTTTCCTTCTCATTAAAACGAATTTCACCAGATCCCATTTTTTCTTTCAATGTTTCTTCACTCCATCTCCATCCGTTAGCAGGAGAACTAATTACATTACCTTTAGGGGTTTTGATATCATAGCATAGATTTTTTCTATAACTAGGAGAGCCCAATGGATTCCCATCAAAATATGGTCCCTTAGGATCATCATCTACGTTAGTATAATGTGACACTTGATCAGTTCTTGGCTTTACTCTCTTAGTGACCCATTCAGAACTCTTACCGTAAACAAGAATCGTATTATGATCAGTTGAAAATCGTTTAGCATCATGACTACTATTATCAGTAGACCTCCATATTGAAGAACCCATGAAATTAGCTCTGCCAAAAATTTCGTCACACATAACCTTCAAATAATGAACTTCGTTATCATCAATCGTAATCCAAATTGACCCTTCCTCAGAAAGAAGGTTATTCAATATTTCTAGTCTATCTCTCATCAGTGACAACCAGAGTGAATGCTCTATACCGTCATCGTAATGCTCAAATGCTTGTCCTGTATTAAATGGAGGGTCTATATAAACACACTTCACCTTCCCTGTATACTCCTTCTCCAGAGCTTTCAACGCCAACAAATTATCCCCAAAGATCAGCTTATTATCAAATAGATCATCCTCCGTCACCTTATGCTCCGCATGACAAGACAGCTCAGGATCTTCTAACAGAATACGCGGCTCCAGCTTAGGACGGTTTTCCTTCCCGATCCAAGTGAGTTCTAGCTTTTGTTTCTTAGGTGGCATGTGTGCAAATTAGTTGTATGGAATAATGACGCGAAATGTTTGATTTACACTGTTGTTTTCAAAGTGGATGGAAGGGTGTAATTTACGAGAGCGTCTAATGCCAGATCCTACTCCTTTGTAGTCTAATATGTGATAGGAGATTCTGGATAAAATAGGATTTCTTTCTCTAGCGGCTGCGTAGAGTAATAGTTCATCAAGCGATAAACTATTAGGCAGTGAACCAGGGCTAATAATTTCCACTCGATCATCGAAGAATAGAACCTTAATCCCATCATTGATAAAGTAGTCTCGGTGAACTAGTGCGTTTATAAGTATTTCCTCAAATACGATTGGATTGACTAAATGAGTGCCTTTATCGTTGAATGATGAACCCTTCTCTTGTTCCAGAGTATTCCATTTCTTTAGGAAGCTATTTGCTTGCTGATAGAGTTCTTGGATAGTGCCTTCATAGAGTTGAGATTCGTAAAATTCAGTTGCTTCTAAATCTGTGCCTTTGAATCGAATACATTTAATATTAAATGAAGGTAGAGCGGATTGGGGAGTGTTTGCGAAGAGTAAACATCCTACTGTGGTGAGTTGTTCGCCGCTGATGAGATGCATGTTCGCTAGTTCAGTGTAGAGTCCTTCCTCATCTGGCATGGATCTACTAAGTCCATCTTCATAGAATTGTTTTATGCGTATTAGATTGAGATCTGAAAGTGTGGTATTGGTAAGTACCTTTTTTTCTGCATAAACATGCACACCTTCTTGGAAGAGTCTGCGTAGTTCTTCCCTGTGTTTAATAGAGACTTTCTCGTGACCAGAGCGGATATAGAATTTTCCATCCTGACTGGTTTGGTAGGGTTTATCTATTCCTTTTGGGACTGTCATAGCGATGACTATGCCATTTTCTTTAGTAACAATATTTTCTGTCTCGACAATAATAGGAGGATTAATCTTATCTTTTACTAGAGAGCTTAGCGACTGACTAACCAGTTCTAGTTCTTCTGATGAGAGTCCATCGATATTACGGTCATCCTCGATACCGAAGAAAATAGTTCCACCATTCTTATTGAGAAAAGCAACGCACTCAGCAGCTATATCTAGTTCATGTCTAGACTTTGCTTTTTTATCTAAGAAGAGTTTTTTGGACTTAAATTCTTGTGAGGAATCTTCCCACTGGATGATTCGTTTATTAAGTTCTAACTCGTCCATGATGTGTAAATGGTGTTTCTGCGTTCGAAGGCTTTAGCGCCACCTTCCATGATGGTGATAATGTCTGACTTAGTCGATGGCTTATCAATGCTACCAGAGTCATGCTGATATTCATCCCTCGCTGTTTCCTTGCAAGCGATGACTTGCTCAGCATCGGCTAGGACAGGAATGTTCGGATTATGAGTGGCGATGATGAATTGTGTGTTTCTTTTTCTTTCATGTAGAGGCTGAACCACCATGTTGTGAATAGTTTCATTATCCAAGTCGTCCTCGGGCTGATCTATGATAATAATAGAATACTCATCTAGTGAGAGTAACAGTAGAAGTAATGCCATGGCTCTCTTACCAAGCGAAAGATGTTCAATCTGTTTATCATTGTAACTGATGAATCTCTTATCAGGTGCTATGTAGGTAATGAGCGACGGGAGCTTTTCATCTAGAGTAGCCTTAAGCTTTTCTGCCATTTTAGGAGTAAGCTCAGATTCACATAGTGTGTCTAGTCTTTTGAATAGTTCTACGCCTGATGAGGTCTGCTCGACAAGTTTTTGCAGCGCTGTCTGCTGAAACCCTTTGCCTTTAAACATTTCATTAAGGTAATCCGTGTAGTGATCTTCTGATCCAGCAAAGTTTGTTCCTAGTTTAAGTGATGTGGGTAGATTTGTGCTAATTTCTTCTAGTCGTTTTTGCTGAGTAGATGACAGGTTTTCATGAAGAGCTAAGTAGTCTTTGCCTGCATTGAGAATTTCTCTTTTGATACGGTCTTCAGCAGATATGCCCTCTAGGGTTAGCTTACGTAGTCGCTCTAACTGTGCTACTCTAGTGACTATAGTTCTATAGCTGTCGATATCTAGATCAGGTTCATCTACAGACTGCAGAATCTCGGCAAATCTGGCTTGTAGAGCTTCCTTCTTCTGTTTGAGTTTGAGACCTATTTCTTTGTATTGATCAGTAAGAGTAGTAATACCAGCATTGATATTTTCTAATTCAGATTCTAATTCCTTAGCTTTATCTTTGAGTTTAGATAGTTCGCCTTGAAGCTCTTTATTAATCGGGCTTTTAAGTTCTGGCGCATCGGTGAGGATAGAAGTAAAAAGACTCTGAGCTTCATCATAGTCAGGTTTGTTTTCAATAAGTGATTTATAAAAGTTTCTGAATCGAGAAAGGTCTGAATCGAAGTCAGTAATTTCCTTCATTTTCTCTTCGATTCCTTTTTCTTTAAAAGTGAGTAGTTTCTGTTTTAAAGTTTTGAGTTCGTAGGCGTATTCTGCATCTTCTGATTTCGCTTTTTTAGCGGTGAGGTATTGCTGAGCAAGTTCAGTGAGTGAGTCTTTTTTAGCCTGAATCTCATCTGTAATCTCTGAACTAGTTCGCCCTAAGATCTGCTCAAAAAGAGCTGAATCTGAAGAATTTTCGCTCCGTTCTCCTAAATCTTTTTGACCAAAGTAGAGGAGAGACGGCAATAACGTGGTGATCGACACATTCGATACATCACCACTAATACTGACTTCAGCTGGGCTTTGATCTCTTTTGCCTAAATAGGTGCGCTTGATCTGGATGGGTTGTCCATGATGCGAAATAGCGTGTATCTCCACAGAGCCTCCTTTATCTAAGAAGGTATGAATCAAGCCATTTTTGTAATCAGAATCCGCAACAGGCTGTTTTTCTAATCCCCATCTTAGAGCTTCGATTACAAGTGATTTACCAGCTCCTCTAGATCCTACCATCGTATTTAGCTGACGAGAGAAATCATAGTGGAACAAGTGCTTCTTAGTGCTGGAGTGAATACTAACAGATAATATGTGAGCAGTAGCTGAGGTAGCTGGTAGTTCGCTCGAAACTCGGGGAAAAGTATTTCTATCTTGGTCTTCTAATCTGTCTCGCAGTGCAAATTTCACAGACTCATACGACAAATCACTGAGCTTTAAGAAGCATGATTTTCGTTCTCCATTATTAATATCATTAATGGAATCTATAGGGTCAGAGCCTTCGACTTGTGCAGGAATTCTTATTTCACCTAGTATATTTTGCAGAGCATTCTGATCTGTGGTTTTGAGCTTTTGAAATCCTAGAACTCTCTTATTCCATAAGTTCTTGCTAGAGCGGTATAGAGCTTGGAGGTTTGGACCTTTTAATTCTTTGAGAAGACCATTCTCACTGTTCACATGAGCGAAGACGATGAAATAATCTATTTCTAGCTTTTCTAGTCCGTCTAAAATTTTAGGGAGACCATCGTCGGTGATATAGTCCGTAGCAGAGCAGTTAGGGCACTGGCTTCTACAGAAATCATTGATGGAGGTGTTATCGCTGCGCACTTGATCAGGATTAAAAATGACCAGTGTATGAATACCTGTCTTTCCTCCCTGAACATTTAACTCAATGCCAGGAAGTATGAGAATGTCTTTTTTACGCCCTTTTTTCGCAATCTTCTTATACTCTTCAACATCTAAGAAATCATGGTTAGTGATACAAGCAATACGAATATCTTGTTTTGCTAATTGATCAACAAATGCAGCAGAAAATTCATCTTCTTGACCTTTCCATTCATCCCTTAATTTTGCCCTAGATGGACACTTTTCTTTGATCGTATGTAGATGAAAATCTGCACGTAACCATGTGGCTCCATTCTTAAATAAATTTGTATTCTGATTCTCCATTGCCTTTTGATTATTATCTGTAGTTTGGCTCTAATGACTAGTCATTTAATTAGTTCATTATGTCACTCTTATGATTGTCGGTGCTAGTTTTTCGGTACTGAGATTCTAGACTACTCCAGAATGTGGCTTCTACGCCTGTGATCTCTTCTAGTTTAAGTGTGATTTCACGATTGAGAAAGATATCACCATTGATTAATTGGTTAATAGAGTCGAGAGAAAGATCCATGCGAAGCGAGAGTTCCTTTGGAGTGATGCTAAGCTCTTCGATGGTTTCAAGTAATGTTTCCCCAGGAGGGATTGCGTAATCTGGAGTAAATTTGGTGTGAGTTTTCATAATGATTAGTTAAACTATTTTAAATCTTATAGTGAAAATTTCTTCGGTGGATGCGCTGGAGCCTAGTTTGGTTTCAATATCGGTAATGAGCTTATCCCTGTGCTCGTCAATATCATCTTGGGCATCGAAGAGGGATCGGCGTTTTTCTTTGCGCTGAGTTTCTAGTTTTTTAAGGAGTTTCTGGGCAGCTACTTTGTCCTCTAATGTCGAGGAAAGTGAGCTTGCTTTACGGGCTTCGCGGATGGATGCGTCTATTTCTTTGATCTCTGATTCTAGCCCTAACTTGAGATCATCTGCCCAGTGGTCTAGCTTGTTGGTCTCTTTCTCGAAGAAGTTAGCATTGCGCTCAGAGATATCGTGCTGGATTTTCTTTTGAGATTTGAGAGTTATTTCATCTAGTAAACTGGGTGCTTTTTCTAGGAGATCATGGCTGTCTGAAATAGGAAGTGAGAGGACACGCTGGGCTAGGTCTTGAGTGAGTATTTCGCCTGCATCGGTAACGAATGAGTGGATGATGTAGTCTTCTTTCTGACCTATGGAGTCTATACTGAAGAGCGAGAGTTTAAGCCAGCCAGACTGACCTAGATATGGTTTTATCATGGAGATATTTCCCTGATGCTGCTGGTAACTGAAGTTTAGCTCGGCAACTGGGAGCTCCCTAGACTTCGCCACCTCTAGGATATGCTGTGCTAGTGGGTGGGAGTGTCTGAATAGGTGGGAATTTCCGCTGCGACGAGGAAGCTCATAGAGCCCTAGTGGAGTCTCAGCGGAGCTAGTGGAGACGTCTGCTGGAAGTGAGAGCAGTCTGAAGCTAGATTCATCGATGAGTTCTATATGATCGGCAAGTTCATTGCTGGTGAGCTGCATGAGCTGTTTCTCGTGTTTTGAGAGTGCTTCGCGGGATGAGTTCTGTCTCTCACGGAGTTTTTCACGGACTTCATCATCGAAGTGTTCCAGTAGTTTTTCTCGTGTAGATGACAGGGCTTCGTCGATTTCTAGCTTAAGTTCTAGCTGGAGGTCATCGAAGGCTTGCTTGATCTGGTTTGGGTCACGGCAGTCTTGATAGATATTGGCGATGCGTTTTTCGAAATCGACTCCTGAACCTATTGCTCCCAGAACTTCATCACTCGCTCCGAAGACACCCTCGAAGAGCTGGAATTTCTCTGAGAGAAGTTCATAGACGCGTTGGTCTGCGGCGTTTTGTTTATTAATGAAGTTGACGACTACTACATCGTGCTTCTGTCCATAGCGATGACATCTACCAATACGTTGTTCTACTCGCTGAGGATTCCAAGGTAGATCATAGTTCACGATGAGTGAGCAGAACTGAAGGTTGATCCCCTCCGCTCCTGCCTCTGTGGCGATCATTATTTTGCCCTCTTCTTTAAAATAATCGACTATGGCGGAGCGAATATCAGCAGGTCTAGAGCCTGTGACCTTGTCCGTATCTCGATAGCGTATTAGCCAGTTTGCGTAAATTTCTTTTGATTTAGCATCCGAGTTGGTGCCATTAAATAATACGACGTGCTCTCCCCACTCAGTCGTAGCAAGTAGCCTGTAGAGGTAATCTTGAGTGCGTCTGGATTCTGTGAAAATCAGTGCTTTTTCAGCTCCACCTAGAGAGGTGACTTTAGGGATAGCTGTGCCGAGTGCCTTTAGAAGTGCCTTGCCTTTACCATTCTCATGAATTCCCTCGGCTAGATCTGCAAATGCCGCTAGCTCTATAGATTCCGCAGCCAGCTTCTCTAGTTCCTCCTCTGACATAGGTTCATATTCCTCTTCATCGTCTAGTAACTCAGAGTCGATGCCTTCAAAGTCTTCGGTCAGGGAGTTCTGGATAGAGGCTCTTGATTCCTCTAGCTTTAAATTTTTACTCAGCCTAGTAGACATAGTGCGCAAGGCTCCTGCGATGGCAAAGGTGGAGGAAGCCAGAAGCTTCCTAAGAATGAGCGTCATCAATGATCTCTGACCAGCTGGGAGAGCCTGGATCTGTGGTCGCTGAAGGTATTCAGAAACGAGATCGTAGAGCTGATCCTCTTCCTCCTCTGGGGTGAATTCTTCTATCATTGCATGTCTTGCAGTGTAGGAGACGTATTGATTTACCTGACGGCGAAGTGTGCGGTGGCAGAGTGGCGCTAGACGTTCCTTCAAGGCTGAAAAAGCGTCGTCGTTATTGATATTAGAAAACTGTTTTTTAAAGCTAGTGAGATTCCCAAAGGCATGTTCATCGATAAATGATACTAGACCGAATAATTCTTGGAGAGAGTTTTGAAGCGGTGTGGCAGTGAGTAATACTTTTGGACGACCTTTGAGCGCTGCTTTGATTTTATTGGCAATGACGTTGTTCTTCTTATAAACATTACGTAATCGGTGCGCTTCATCGATTACTACAAGGTCCCATGGTATTTTGGATAAGTATTCCTCTTTATTTCTCGCAAAGTGGTAGGAGCAAATAATGATGGACTCGGTTTCTAAGATAAATGGATTCTGGCTTCCGTCCTTGATCGCTTTATTAAAGCTTTTCGCTTCTAGTAGTGTGGATGGAAGAAAGAATTTCTCAGCTAGCTCCTGCATCCATTGTTTCCTGAGATTGGAAGGAGTGATGACGAGGATCTTGCGCTGTAATTGAGCCCATTTCTGAGAGAGTAGAATGCCGGCTTCTATTGTTTTACCTAGGCCCACTTCATCAGCTAGGATTGCGCCATTAGAAAAGGGTGATTTAAACGCAAATAGTGCTGCTTCTACCTGGTGAGGGTTCATATCCACTTGAGCACTTGCTACTGTGGATGCAAATTTATCTCCAGAGTCAGATGAATACCTCAAGGATAGCATCGTCGCTAGGTATTTACTCAGATAATGTTTGGTATTTATTTCGGTAGATGACGACATTGAGATCATGAAAGTTCTATCTGAAAAGACCTAACAGTTTACATGTCTGTAGACTAGTATAAAGTAGTCTCATAACATATTAGATCTAGCAAGTAAGTAGAATCCCCACAATATTGCATTCTAAGAAAATTCTCTTCTATGACTACAAAATACTTGCAAATGGTAATCGCTTCATTAGCCTGCGCCCATGCTCCAGGCAGGAATAGTAGGCTTACCAAACGTAGGGAAATCCACCCTCTTCAACGCAGTTACCAGAACCCGTAAAGCGGAGGCTGCTAACTATCCATTTTGCACCATTGATCCGAATGTGGGAGTGGTGACTGTGCCCGACGAACGTATTGCTGTGCTCAGTGAGTTGTCAGGTTCTAAGAAGCTGATTCCTACTGCGATCGAGTTTGTAGACATCGCTGGTCTTGTGGAAGGTGCTTCTGAGGGTGCTGGTCTGGGAAATAAGTTCCTAGCTACTATCCGTGAGGTTGATGCTATTGTTCAGGTAGTCCGTTGTTTTGAGAATGATGATATTATTCATGAACTTGGTAGTGTCGATCCTCTTAGAGATATTGAAATCATTAATTCTGAGCTCATTTTAGCAGACATTTCTGCTATGGATAAACGTCTCCAGTCTCGCTCTAAGAAGGCGAAGAGTGGTGATAAAGAATCTAAGGCTGAAGTTGCTTTAATCGAAAAACTCCTACCGCACCTCAATGAAGGTAATCCAGCCCTAACACTCGATATGTCTGACGACGAAAGAGCTCTACTAGCTGAATTTTTCCTACTCTCATCAAAGAAGTCTATCTTCGCATGTAATGTCTCTGAAGACGAACTCGCTGGTGCACTAGACGATCCCGATAGTCATGAAATGGTCTCCAAAGTTCGTGCCTATGCAGCGGAAACTCAGGGAGCTGAAGCCATCGTGCTTTCAGCCCAAATCGAGGAAGAGCTCTCCGAGCTAGATCCTGAGGAAGCGAATGAATTTCTAGCTGACATGGGCATCTCTGACTCTGGAGCGTCTGCTCTCATCAAAGGTGTCTACAGCCTACTCGGTCTCCGCACTTACCTCACCACTGGTATTCAGGAAACTAGAGCTTGGACTATTAATGCAGGTGATAAAGCCCCAGTAGCTGCTGGTGTGATCCACACTGACTTTGAGAAATCATTCATCCGTGCAGAGGTCATTCACTACGATGACTACGTGAAATACAAGACCGTGGGTGCTGCTAGAGAAGCAGGTGTGCTCAAGGCTGAAGGAAAAGAATATGAGGTCAAAGATGGTGACGTGATCAACTTCCTAACCGGAGCGTAGTCGCTAAAAAGGCTGACTGAGCTAAAAAATTGGCTTAACAACGCTAGTAATGTGGCGTAGTGTTTCCTCATGCGTAGACTATTTATTTTCACCGCTTTAAGCATCGCGCTTCAAGGCTCACTACTAGGGCAAAAGCTCGGCGAGAATAAGGAATACAAATCTGGGCTCAGTGCACTTAAAGATCATCTAGGTGAACTAGCCATAGAGAAATTTAAGCTAGCCCAAGCTGACGGAAGTCTGACTGAAAAAGACAGGCAAGATCTACAGTTACTCATCGTTGAATCTTATATCCGAGTCTCTAAGCCGACTCTAGCTCTAGAAGCGCTTCAAGACAAGAGCCTTGAAAATCACCCTAACCGTATGTTCTGGACAGGTATCTCTGTAGCATCTAACGGTAGATTTCAAGAGGCTATTGTTTTGCTAAAACTTGTTACTAATAAGTCGACGCATTTTACTGAAGCTAGACTAACGCTAGCAAATCTATATCAAGCGCTGAGTGACAACGGAAATGCCATACAACTTTATACCGAACTAGTTAAGGAAAAAGGCTCAATAGTATCCTACGTTAAAATCAGGTTAGCAGAATTGCTTATTTCCAAAGGTGACTTAAAAGACTTAGAATACGCGACAAAACTACTCTCTGAACTTAAAACCGAATCCTCTGCTAATCTTAAAGAAAAAGTATTGTTAGAGGCTAAAATAGACCTCGCTAATGAAGCCTACGACCCCGCAATCAGAAAACTCAAGGAGCTACTCAAATCACCAGAGTATCTAAGCGAACGTGCTGTCAATAATGCTACTATCACATTAGCAGATGCTCTTTACGCCAGTAATGAAAGTGAAGCAACTGGTGCACTAGAGGGAATATTTGACTTCATAGCGAATCACAAACGTTCTACACTACTCAGCCCTCTATTTATGCGTATTGGTAGATGGCTGCCAGCTGACACGATGCTCAGTGACTCGAAAATACTCAAATTACAAGAATGGGCAGGAAGAAGCAAAGACGAGCTAGAAGCTAGCTCCAAACAGAAGCTAAAAAATCATCCAGAACTAACCGCTTTTTCTCATTTCTACTATGCTAGGTATTTAGCTAAAAGTGAAGATCCTGCAAGCTTATCAAAGGCACTAGAGGAGTTCATCTTACTCCGAACCTATCATCCTAAACACATTACCTACGGAATGTCATTAATGGAGACAGCGGAAATCCAGCTAAAGTTAGAACAGAATGATGATGCTATTGACACATTAAAGGATATCCAATCTTTCGCCATACCACTAGCTCCCGCAGCTAAGCAGCAAGCCGCCTTTATACTAGGTAAATTACTTGCCGAAAAAACGAATTATGCAGGAGCTATAAAAGCATTCCAAATCGCCAGTAAGGCACAGCAGGATACTTTAGCAAATGCTGCTACTATCAATACTGGTGTAGCTTATCTTGCTGCTTCTGATCCCGAAGGATTTCAAACTTTCTTCAAAAAAACAAATTCTCTTGTTTTGAGGCAACAGCTTGAACTTGAAAAAGCTCTCTGGCTGACTAAGAAAAAATCAATTGATGCTAGAGTAATCTTACAATCATTTATCAGAGATTACCCTGACAACCAGAGAATCACTGAAGCCAGACTAGCTTTAGCTGAAAACACGATACGTGTGTCCCCTTCTGATTCGACGCTCTGTGGTGTAATAATAAAGGAACTCAGCACCTCTGGAATGAGCCCTGAGCAATACATTTCATTTTCCAGGATCCGTTACCTTCAAGCCATGGCTGAAAAGGAATATCCCGCGGCGATAGAAACAGCGATAAAGTTCCTAGAAACTGAACAGCCAGAAGCTAGAAAAATCGAGTTCAAGCTATTACTGGGACAAGCATATTACCGCAATGGTGAACAAAATGATGCTAGAAAGACTTTGATTCCGCTGGCTAGCGAAAATCCTGATTCTCCTTTTGCCGAGTATGCTCTCTATTATTCAGCTATGGCAGCAAGAAGAATAGACACTCCCGAAGCACAGGAAGAAGCCATCGGGTTATTTAACAAAATCATTGATAAAAAATATTCTATTTCTACCGAGGCAGCTCTCCAGTTAGCCGATCTTTATAATTCTACTAATCAGCCCAAGCAGGCATACACGCTTCTAAAGAAAATCTACAAGCCAGATAACTCCTCTAACATCCAGCGTAATATTGCATTAAATCTAGCTACAGCACTGCAAGCTTTAGGTGCTGAAGATGAAAGATATTATAAGGAAGCAATAGATGTATTTGATCGACTACTCGCTCAGAAAGACCTCCCAGCTATCTGGTATAATCGTATTCACTTCAGAAAAGGTTATAACTATGAGGAGATGAATAAGAATCAAGAGGCAGTAAACACCTACTACGCTGTAGTCAATGTAGACCCGGATGAAAACCCTATCACAGAATGGTATTGGTATTATCGCTGTGGTTTCAACGCCATTGTAATGCTAGAGAAGCTAGGTAATCCGAAAGCAGCTATCTCTGTAGCTAAAAAACTTGCTAGCACTAAAGGTCCTAGAGCGACTGAAGCGGGTAAACGTGCCCGTGCTATAGAGATGAAGCACATGCTCTGGGATAATGAGTAAATCTAAACACTAGATTTATTCCTCTATCATTTTTGCTAGCTTGAGAGGAATAGCCTCTTCCACTGACTTAATATGGAGATCTTGCTGTGGGAATGATATTTCAATTCCAGCTTCAGCAAACGCATCGTTGACTTGGAAGTGAAGTTCACTCTGGGTCGGTATTAGATCGTCATAGCCAGCTACAAAACAACGTAGCTTAAAATCTAAAGAACTCGATCCAAAAGCAGTAAAGAGAACGTCAGGTTTATGAGTCTTTAATACCTTAGGGTGGTCTTGTGCTACTTTCAAAAGTATTTTCTTAGCTAGTTGAGTGTCAGAACCATAGGCAATTCCCACTAACACTTCTGAGCGAATGATGTTATCACTCAGTGTCCAGTTGATAAGCTGTCCCGTGATAAACTCTTTGTTAGGAACGATGAGTTCGTGGTTATTGAATTGATGCACAGTCGTAGCTCTGATTTTAATTTTAGTCACTCTACCTGAGACTTCACCTACCGTCACGACGTCACCCAAACGGATAGGACGCTCGTAGAGTAGAATCAGACCTGCTACAAAGTTAGCGAAGACCTCTTGAAGACCAAAACCAATACCTAGAGTTACAGCCGCGGCGATCCACTGAATACTAGACCATGTAACTCCAATATTTCCAAATGCCCAAATGATCCCGAACAAGACAATCAGATATCTAACAGTCGTAGTCAGAGCAAAGGCAGCTCCTGATTTGATATTAAGATTATCGAGAACCGTAATTTCTAACAATCCAGGAATGTTACTAGCAGCAATGTAGGTAAGAATAAAAATGATAAACGAGAAAAGAAGATCCTGGAGACTCACCCAGTCCTCCTTATCATCTACCTTATCAACTTCTACTATTTCCTCAGGTGCTGGTTCACTAGTAGAACTAGATCCGGGCATCAAGCTTGACAGAGGATTGCTAGAAGCTTTGGATTCGCTTTTACTAGAATTGGCAGAATGCTCCCATAATTTCTGCTTATCTAATATTGAGAGAGCCGGCAACGACTGTGACCAGATCCCCCACAGACTGAAAACGATCGAACAAATCAGGGTGACCTTTACTAGCCTCGTAGTCTGCTCTTTGACTCCAGTTACATTGACAGCTTCGGCTTCTACTTCTTCAGCAGACTTGGTGACTATCTTAGATTCTGGATCATCTGCTTCTTGATTTTCTCGCTCCTTGATCATTGCTTCCCTGCGCTTCAGAGCTTGCTTGATCGCTAGCTTGCGGCTCGAAACTAAGAACCAACGATTCAGGAGTGCCGCTATAAACATTGAGACAACGATCGTCCAGACAGATGCAATAAATTGATTACGAAGAATAATAGCGGAAGCAAAATAACCCAAGCATGCACCTATGATCAATATTGTAGGCACTAACATACATATACCAAAAATGATTTTAGCTATTTTACACTCTGCGTTTGAATTATTAAGAAGCTGATATTTAGGTCTGAATAGTTGAACAAACGCCAACATCGTCAGTCCCATCGTTATAATATAAAGAATTCTACCGTATTGCTCGGGTCTTCCTAATGGATCTAGTGAAGGCTGAATTAATGCAATAAATAGCATCAATAAAGGGAGCATCGTTGGTAAGAACCATGCCATAGTATTATGGATAATTTTACTTTGTCTCTCATTTAGCTTGAAATTAGAAACAATCAAACCGTCAGATCTACTATAGCTCCAAGCTAGTCCAGCTAGGAAACTAAATACAGCAGCCACAAAGAAGCTCTTTTCGAAAATTGGCATTCCAGATGATCTCCATGATAGAAAACCGAAGATTAACGGCATAGGCAATGCGGTAATCATTTCTAGAAACACGCCTTTTAAAGTAGGCTTAAATGATTGGCAATTTCTTCTACGAGCACGTTTATGGAAGGCACATACCAAGCTCTTATAATGCTTGAATTTCCATACTAAGAACCCAAATACTAGCAGAGCTATTGACCATAAAACCGTGTGTTCAAGAAAATCAACTTTTAGTTTCACGATCCATTTTGAAACGTAACCATCCGCAAAAATTTTACTTACGCCACTTGCCTCTAGGGGAAAATCACTAACCTTAATAACCTCAGTACTTGCTATCCAGATTAGGCGCTCATTAATGTATTTACTATAGGATGCAGTGACAGCCACAGTCTCATTTAATACTACTATTTGTGATTTCTGGATTGAAGCTATCTTTCTTTTTGTTGCGACTAGTTCAGTGAGTAATTTATTTTGCTCTGTGATAAGCTGCCGAGCTTCATCCACATTCACATCCCTAAGCTTCATTTCATCACTAAGGTCATTTAAGAACTCCTCTGTGTTATTTGGTAGTTCACTACGCTTATTTTTAAGCTTTAGCAGACCAAGTTGAGTTTTAGTATATGCTCCTGAGACCTTCTTTATTTGATTATTTAGTTCTTTATCAGATGTGAGTATAGTTGCCTGTTCTCTGAGTAAAAGCCCTGTCTCAGTATCTACTGAAAGCCCCGCACTCTCTAACTGATCAAAACGATTTTCTGCATATTCTTTATTAGTCTTAAGAACCATTAATTTAGTATTCAGTTCACTAAGACGATTATTCGAGCTATCTAGAGTAGAGGATTCTCTGACCTCTTCTAACTGCTCTAACAGTAATAAATTATCATCTGCAATTTTCTTCAGTAGCGGCACTTCACTGAAATCTATAATCTGCTGTTTTATACGTTCTTTATCTGTGGCTGATTCTTTTGCTTTGAGAATGTCTAGACGCTTTTTCCAGATCTCTAACATGCCAGAATAGTAGACAGACTTCTGCTCAGCAATGCGTGTTTCAACTTTAAGAACTGGAGCACCTATTTCGATGATTTTTTGCTCCAGCCCTAATTCTAAAATATATTGCTGTAAGAAGTCTCTCTGGGCTGAGTCACGCTGATATTTTGCTTTATCGATTTGCTCATCAGATGAGTCTACTTTCTCCAATGGCTGAATAGCTTCAAGCTTCGTCTTTGACTCTCTTATAAGACCAGGAATAAGCCCAGTGCGCGTGGCTCTATCGACTTCTAGCTGCTTGAGCGTGCTTATATTTAGAGTAGCACTATCTTTTTCAGCGTTGAGCTGATCCACTTTAGCACTCACATCAGCAAGCGTAAGATCACTCGTAGGCTCAATGATATCCTGATCAAACTTGAGAGTTTCTAACTGTTCTTTTTTTCTTTCTAATGCAGACAGAACAACAGTATTTTTTTCTGTTTTATCCTCTGAAGCAGCTAACTTAATTTTAAATTCAGAAACTTTCCTCCATATCGCTATAAGTTCTTCATCAGCCTTTGTCTCTTCAAGTACTTTAATTTTTTCATCTATATCTTCAAGCTTCAGCTTCACTTGAGCAAACGCGGTAATACTTAAGCCTAAGAAGACAGTCCAGCTGAGAAAAACACCTAAGATAAAGTTCATTGATTCCGATTATTGAGCGTTCAAAATCTGTCGCAGACTCTGAGCTATTTGTGATCTCTGGTCTACACCAAGCCCCTGGCTCAATCTAGCAGCTACCATAACAACACCCCGTGTGCTATTTACTGAAAGGAACTCTATCACCTCTGAGGCAGAATGCTTGATTCTTAGGCTGCCTACTTCTTCGCCTTCGATCTTCATCAGACTTGAGGTCTTCATCACATTTGTGGTGAAACGAGTGAGCCCTAAATTTTTAAAACTATCATAGAGGACATCTCCATCTCTATCGATGACACACAGCCCTGAATCATTTAGTTCCTTACTAAATAGTTCCTGAACTATAACGAAGGTTCCTTTATCTTCAAAATGATCCGTTACAGGTAGAGTCGCTGCGGGATTACTTGGTTGTGGAGCTTTTATCTGCTCTAGAACTACTTCTGTTTCCTGAGTTTTGATCTCTTCCAGAATCGCAGGCTTTTTCTCGGAGTGCATCAGCCCTGCAGATTTCGCCATTTGGCTGGCTCCAGCGAGCATAGAACGCTGCTGATCTAGAGCCTTATCTGGAATCGGATTAGGAGTTTCCTCGGACTTGATAGCTTCACCCTGCTTTTCAGGAATAGCGAAGCCATCTGTCTCCAGCTTTTTCCACTCTTTCATGCGCTCGGGTGAGGTAGATAGATTTTCTGCTAATCTACTTACCTCATCTTCATCTATCCAAGAATGTATCGCGTCCATTATTTAATTATTGTGTTGTTACTACTATGAATGTTCCAGCTTATTCTCGATCTCATTCCTGAGCTTTTCAAATTCCATTAATACTCCAGCACCTGTCTGCATTACCCCGACTGGAACTCCCCGTGCACTTGCTTTGATGAAAATATCGTCACGTGGTATTTCAGCCTTCATTACCAGACTATCTGGTAGGATAGAACGCAAGCCCTCTACTGCATCTGAGCTCTCACGTAGCTGACGCTGCACCATGGTGAGCACCACTCCTAGGATATGGAGATTAGGATTTAGCTTACGGATTACTCTCAGAGCTTCGAGCATCTTCGGCATAGATCTAACTCCTAGAGGCTCTGCCTGCTGTGGAATGAGTACTGCATCCACTTCCACTAGCACATCTTTGGTCACGCCAAATAGACCTGCTGCAGTATCGATAAGGCAAATATCATAGCCTGCTTCCTCCGCTGCATTGACAAAGTTACACACACCCTCCGCAGAACCACCTTGGTAGCCAGAAGCCATATCGTAATCACTGCCCTGCCCTGCCGGCACTAGGGATAGAGTATCCATTCTAGTAGGCACAATAATGGAATCTAGACTCATGTCCTCTGAATCCAGATAGTCAAAAAAGCCCTTAAGCTTGCGAGTCTGTCTAGTGAGAGATAGACCTACTGAGCCTTGCGGATCTGCGTCTACTATCAGCACACGTCTGCCCATACGAGCAAATGCGTAAGCTAGATTCACCGCTACAGTTGTCTTCCCAACTCCTCCTTTTTGACTAGATATTCCAATCGTGATCACAGCTCAACGCTATACAGAGAATAGCATCTGGAAAGCTTAAATTACTTCTGTCCGCAAACTTTATTTCACTCCAGAGCGGGTAAAAAAACAGGTCATTAGACTCAGAAATAAAATCCCCACTAATATCCCTATACCAGCTGCGAAACCATTCGCAATTCCTACATAACCAAATACCAAGGCGGTTCCAGCGGCAATCAGGGCATACGGCAACTGTGTTAACACATGCTCTTGGGGCGAAACCCCACAGGCAAATGCAGATACTATCGTAGTGTCTGAAAACGGAGAACAATGATCCCCAAACACAGCCCCACTAAAGACAGCCGCAATGGTAGCAGGAAGTAACCCGACCTCTCCGCCAGCTAAATCTAGATAAGCGGGAAGAGCTATCGGCATTAATAAAGCCATCGTCCCCCAAGATGAACCAGTGGTAAATGCAATCGCTGCCCCAGTCAAAAATATAGCGGCAGGTAAGTAGCTAGATGACACATGCTCGCCTAACGCCGAAGCCACCCAAACACCCGTCCCTAACTGAGCTATCACACTACCAAATGTCCATGCCATTATTAGTAGCAATACAGGCTGAAGCATCGAGGATACGCCTTCTTTTACCGTATTAGAAAGCTCAGTCCTCTTACTTTTAGGGAAATAAGCACAAGCTGCGAAAAGACCAACTAAGGCACCCAAGGTCAATGCATAAGGACCAGCCTTGCCACTAAAAGCGGCTGAAAGTTTATCACTGGTCACAGGAAACAGCACCGCAGTATCCCAAGTATAGAACAAAACTAAAATAGCAGCAGAGAGAATGAAGATCGGGATCAGGGCAACTCTCACAGGTGGTTCAATTTTTTTCTCAATAATGTCTTCCTCCACGACGACCGCTTTCGAACGTTTCATTGGACCAATATCCCATCTTCTCCAGATCACTAGACCAAGAAAGATTAGAGTAAACAGACAATAGAAATTATTGGGAATTGATTTAAAAAATAGCACATAGGGACTATCAGTCACTTGCGGATAAGCACGGATCGACTGCTCAATAAGAGATAGCTGGGTAGCTATCCAAGTAGAAATAAATGCAATACAAGCCACAGAACTAGAAGTAGAATCCACTATATACGCAAGCCTCGCTCTCGACACACCTATCCTATCTGCAATAGGCTTAGCGATACGACCAAGTAGTAGAGAATTCGCCAATCCATCGAAAAAACACAACAAGCCAAGTCCAGCTGTTGTCGACTCAAGACGTCGTTCAGGATTGCCCATACTTTTGCTCAGCAAGCGATTCGCCAAAGTTTCAAAGCCACCAGACTTTTCTATCACCATCGCAAAGGCTCCAAGTATCAGAGTAAATAAAATAGCCCCGACATGCCAAGAACCAGAGAGAGCCGGAAAAATATGAGACTCGACCATAGACGTAATTGACTGAAAAACATTCCCACTAGTCAGAAATAAAACACCAGAAAAAGCTCCTAGTGATAAACCTAAAATTGCCTGATGAGTAAGCAAAGTCACTGTCAGTGCTACTACAGCCGGAAAAAGCGCTCGTACCACAATAGACTCAGCACTGTGTGGAAGACTAGACAATACAACGCTTATTAAAAGCACCGCGATAACAACAATGATGGATCGGTTAGATTTCAAAACAAAATGATTTCACCGAAACTACCCAAAATACAGCATTCTAGCCAACAACAAAAAATTCTCTCTTATCTAGGAATAAGAATACTAAACTGACGCTCTAAACTTTACACACCATTATACTCGATTACTATTCAGATATTATGTCAGCCAGCTTACTCTCAGTATTACCATCGGTAGAAACTCTCGCTCAGCAGCTCAGCTCAGAGTCTTCACTACCTACCTTATCTAAAGCGCTCTCTATCGGTTTCATCCGCCTAGAGATCGACCGCTGGAGAAAATCTATCCTAGCTGGTGACAAGACACCTACTCGCGAAGAAATCGAATCCTCTATCACTGAAAACCTCAGACACTTCGCGGCCTCTAAACTCCAGCCAGTCATCAATGGCACAGGCGTCCTGATCCACACAAATCTCGGCAGATCACCCCTCGGCAAGACTGCTGCCAATGCTCTAAACGAGATCGCCACAGGCTACTCAAATCTAGAATTTAACCTTCCAGAAGGCACCCGTGGAAAACGTGCTGGCTACCTAGAAACCGCCCTTTCCTGCCTACTCGGATCCGAATCTGCAACTGCTGTTAACAACTGCGCTGCCGCCCTAGTTATCATTCTCAGACACTTAGCTAATGGAGAAAAAAACGAAGTTATCGTCTCACGTGGTGAGCTAGTAGAAATAGGTGGAGGTTTCCGTATCCCTGAGATCTTAGAAACCTCAGGAGCTAAACTTGTAGAAGTAGGTGCTACCAATAAGACCCACCTCTCCGACTACGCCAACGCCATCACCCCTAACACCGCTCTCATTCTCAAAGTTCACCGCTCTAACTTCTACCTCGGAGGATTCACTTCAGAACCAGAAGTCACCGAACTCTCCGCACTCGCTAAAGAACACGGCATCACACTCGTCGAAGACATAGGCTCTGGCGCCATGATGAATACTGAGGATCTAGCGCCCATCGATCACGAGCCAACTCCCCAAGCAGCACTTAGGAATGGTATCGACCTAGTCTGCTTCTCTGGTGACAAGCTCCTTGGCGGTCCACAGTCTGGCATCATCGCAGGTAAAGCTGAACTTGTAGCTGGCATCAAAAAAGAACCTTTCTTCAGAGCTGTCCGTTGCGATAAGCTTATCCTCACCGTGCTCCAAGCGAGTATAGACGAGTATCTACGCACACAGGCTAACCCAGAAGACACAGATATTCCCACACTCAGAAACCTAGCCGAAACTTCTGAGAACCTCAGAATAAGAGCAGAAGCTATCGTAGCCAAAATCGGCAATATTACCAAAGCTGAGCTATCCATCACGGATTCAATCGCCACCACGGGAGGCGGCACCATGCCCACATCCCAAATTCCTTCTATAGCTCTCTCACTGAATCCTACGGGTATTTCATTAAATAAGCTTTCAAAAGCGCTCCGCTTAGGAAGTCCTGCCATCGTAGGCTACACCGAGAGCTCCACATTTTGCCTTGATCTAAGAACCATATTCCCTTGGCAAGACGACTCTATTGCTACAGCGCTGTCTGCCTTGCTGTAATGAAATGAACTATCATCCATAAAAATATTAAACCCAAGGCGATAAGTGGTAGATGGCGCAACGAAAAACCACAACGCCTTGGCATACTTTCTGCTATACACCTAGTAATTATTAGCATAAATATCTGCATGTAATGGCAGGTATAGATCTACAGCAGAATTTATCACAACAGCAGATACTCTCTCCGCAAATGCGACAGAGCCTCGATATCTTGCAGGCTAATTCGCTGGAGCTAGGGCAAATTTTGCAACAAGCGATTTCTACTAACCCCGTCATCGAAATCACTGACAGTAATGACGAGTTCATAGCAGATGACTCCCCCGTAGAAGCTGAGCATGATCAAGAGACACTGTCTAATCTGGATGATGACTATCGTGAATCTCGAATCACCTCACAGGCTAGCAATGGACCTAGCCAAGAGACAGTAGATTATCTCTACAACTCCATAGTCGCCCCCCTCACTCTTCAACAGCACCTTGCTGAGCAGATCGGTAACGAGGAGCTAAGCCATGAGCTAAGACTTGCCTGCTTAGAGGTCATTTCTTACATAGACGACAGAGGCTTTCTAGAGCAGTCGCCCGAGCAGATAGCTATCACCAGTCAGCACCCTTCTAACATACTAGAGAAAGCTGTAGTCAAGATTCAGCAACTAGAACCAGCTGGTGTAGGAGCTGAAGACCTAACAGAATCGCTGATGATACAACTTCATAAACTAGGCATGAATGGTTCACTAGCCTATAATATAGTCGAGAACCATCTTACCGATCTAGCTCAGAAAAAATTTCCTTTAATCGCGAAAGCCCTCAATACATCTGTAGAGAAAATTTCCCTAGCTGCAGAGGTAATCTCTAACTTAAATCCAGATCCAGGCGCAGCCTATGATCCAACGGCAAACCCCTACATCCTCCCCGATATCTTCCTAGAGCGAGATGAAGATGGTGCCTGGGCTGCACGACTCAGCAATGAACACGTGCCTGATATAGCCATCAGCAATGCCTACAAAGACCTCATGGCTAGCACGGGAGATGGAAAAGCCAGAACTTACCTAAGGGACAAAATACGTGACGGTAAAATCGTCATCAAAGCACTACATCAGAGGCAAGATACTCTATACAAGATCGCTCAAATCTTGCTCGATAAACAACGCCCATTTCTACAGCATGGAAAATCTCAGCTGAAGCCTCTCACCATGAACGAGCTGGCAGAGATGATAGAAGTACATCCAGCTACTATATCTAGAGCTGTAGCTGGAAAATATGCTAGAACCCCACACGGGATTATCGAGCTAAGGCAGTTCTTCACCTCTGGGTTTCAGTCTGCAGACGGCACCCAAGTAGCAAACTCAAGCATCAAAGAAACAATCCAACAGCTAGTCGATAACGAGCCATCTAACAAAGCCCTCTCTGACAGCGCTATTGAAAAGCTACTCAAAGAAAAAGGTCTCAAAGTCGCTCGAAGAACCATCGCCAAATACCGTGACCAGCTAGGGATCTTGCCGAGTCATTTGAGAAAGAAGTTTTAGATTTTCTGCTTCTAACATCTTTCCCTACATCCTTTAGTGACATTTATCGTAAGCTTTAAGAGATACACCAAGTTTAAGTGCTATACTCCGTATATAACTTTACTCACCACGATAGAGTCTATATCTAATTTCAAGCCAGCTCTATATGCTATTTCATTATCATCGTATCTCTATTAATAAACAACGCAACGAACGCCTACCAAAGAAGGCAAGTCTAATAATGCTCCTAGCTTATAAGGTCTCTATCCTAGCCCCACTATATTTAATAATGAAAAGGAATGTGGGACCATTACGGTAGTATGGACAGATCGCCTTTGCGTCATTACTTATGCACCTCACTGGCAGAAGGGATTTAGTCATTAGCCCTACAAAGTCACATTAACTCACTACTCAGCTACAAATAAGATACACATTTAATAAAAAACACCCTCAGGAGAACCTGAGGGTGTTTCTAAAATTTTATCTAGTGTAATAAATTACTTATCCTATTCTTTAGAACCACCAGCGTCTTTATTAAGAGTCTCTAAGAGTGATGCCGTGATATCAAACTGGTCTTTTGCGAATACGAGGAAGAGTGTTTGAGTAGTTCCACGTGCTGACTTGTCGAGGATCATGTCTACATCGTTGTCACGAGCGTAAGCCTCTACTTTGTCTTGGATCTGACCGAGAATCTTTCTCATTTCAGTAACGATGCTCTCGTTGATCGCCTTGTTACGGCGGTTAAGCCAGTCACGGCGGTTGTTCTCAAGAGCGTTACCCTTATTAGCTTGTAGCTTGCGCTCACGGAGGAGCTTCTCTTTGTTCCCGGCTGAAGTAACAGGGTCTTCGATCTGCTTGCTGAGCTTCTGAAGTTCATCAGCGATCTTGCGGATCTCTTCTAGCTTCTCGTTGTTCTCCTTTTGGATTACAGCTTGGTTAGCTTTAACTTTATCTTGAGCGCCTTTGGTGAGGTGGTATTCATCAAAAAGTTTCTTCATGTCTACAGTAGCAACTTTCTTGATTTCGTTAGCAGTAGCTGTTCCCATAGAGAAAATAGCGATGCTAAGAACGATGAATAATGGTTTTAGTAATTTTGTCATAGTCTTGTAAATGATTTAGTTTTGTTAATCTTTCTGATTTAATGTGGCAGGGATTTCTGAACAGTCAACGCTGAGATTCATTTTTTTAGGTCATCTCAATGTTTTCTGATCTGCCTATTTAACGACGTAATTACTGACTTTTGCTTAAATAATTCTTAAGAAAATGAGAAAGTTTGATCTCTGATCTAAAAACCAAAGAAATGATCACTCTACCAACTCTACCAATCATTAAGAGTTTGGAGGCCATTGAGAGCGAGTGCACCTCCAGCAGATCGAATCCATATAGCGGTGCCACCCCTCTCTACTCACTTACTTGGAAGATCAGTCCTTGAAGATGTATTCTTTTTATCGAAACTTCTAAAATCTCACACTTATTATTCATATTGTCCTAATAATTGTCCCTGTTTGAGTAAACGGTCGCTTAATGCCCAAGTAATAAAAAAGGCATCAATTAGTTTGACTCCTCGCTCACAATTGATATCGTTATTGTAATTGATACTCATTATCAACAAGGGTCGCTGCTAATTAAATATGGCTAAGAAATTTAAAACATTCTGTAAATGGAGCAAGAAGGACATCGAAAACAATTTTGATATCCTGAGCGGATTACTAGACCAGCCTACCTTCGCATGTAAGAAATGTGCTAGAGCTTCTAACAATAAGAAGGCTCTCTGTAAGCCAGTGAAATTACCAGTTACTGCCAAGTGGTAGTCCGTCTTCTCCACGAGGGGTCCACCTCAATCTATATAGCAGCCCAAGGTTCTCGTACCTTGGGTTTTGATTTTTATTATGGAGGACAAGTCTGAAGGGCTGGTGAAGGTCGACGTGTGATTTTAGAACTACTATTAGAAATTCATTGAGTCTTCATAGTGCCTTACTCAACTACGTGGTGGTTGTTTTTCCTGTGTGGCTATTAGCCCATGTTCTAGAACATGGGCTATTGTTTAAATTCGCTTTTAGAAACTTGGGTTCTGTATAGAGGTTATAAAATGGAAATTCTAAATTGGTTTGCATCTTTTAACTAATCGTCCTATGATTCGCCCATACATTATGCGCACTGCTTCACAGAATAGAGATACGGCTGAGACTAAGATTCAACTTTCGCTAAATATAGATGGTTCGGGCAAGGCAGATATCAATACTGGTATCCCCTTCTTCGACCATATGCTCACCCTGCTCTCACGTCATAGTCTGATCGACCTGACGGTAAAGGTAGATGGTGACGTAGAAGTAGACTATCATCACACAGTGGAAGACACGGGCATCGTCATTGGTGAGTGTCTAAAAGAAGCTCTCGGTAATAAGAAAGGCATCACCCGCTATGGTTCTGCTTATCTTCCTATGGATGAGACACTCAGCCGAGTCGTGATCGACCTCTCTAACAGACCACACCTAGAGTTCCGCCACCCTGAGAATACTCCGGATGCGCAGAACTTCCCATTCACTCTCGTGGAAGAGTTCTTCCGTGCGATCGCCGCGAACCTTCGCGCTAACATTCATGCCGAGCTGCTCTATGGCCGAGACGGTCACCACATAGCTGAATCACTCTTCAAGGGACTAGCTAGGGCACTCAAGCAAGCTTGTGAGATCGACCCTCGTGTCACTGGGATTCCTAGCACTAAGGAAGTGCTCTAACAGCTCATTCTAATAGAATATGAAAGTTGGAATCATCGACTACGGAGCAGGAAACCTCCAGAGTGTGCTCAATGCCTTTCTCTCGATAGGAGCGGATGCGGAGCTTATCATCTCACCAGACAGCCTAGACAAGCTTACTCACCTCGTGCTACCTGGTCAGGGTGAGTTCGGCGACTGCTCTGCTAAGCTAAAAGCTGCTGGGATGTTTGATGCTGTGAAACAGTGGATCGCTGAGGACAAGCCATTTCTAGGAATCTGTGTGGGCTACCAACTACTCTTCGAAGGTAGTGATGAGTCCCCTGCTGCGGAAGGTCTCGGAGTTTTTAAAGGACAGGTAGTTAAGTTCAACAAAGAGCCAAATATTAAAATCCCTCACATGGGCTGGAATGCTGTAGCTCCTACTCAGCCAGATCATCCTATCTGGAATGGTCTTAGTGATGTCCCCTACTTCTACTACGTCCACTCCTATTACCCAGCATTAGCGAACCTAGAAGATTCTGCCTGTAGCACAACGCACGGCACTCAGAAATTTGAGGGTGCAGTCTGTAGAGGGAATCTTATTGCCACACAGTTCCACCCGGAGAAGTCTCAGCATGCAGGGCTACAGCTCTTGAAGAACTTTATTAGCCTATAGTCATTTTGCGTTGGCTGAAGTTTCATTTGCTATAGACTAATGCAGATGCCAGAGTGAATCATATGAAATTCACAAAATTTGGCAAAATCTGCTCGCTTGCATCGGTGTTCATCACTGGTCTCTGCACGGCTGGGTCTGCTCAAGAAGCAACTATAGAACCTCAGGCTGCTGATGCTGAAAAAGCTATCATCCAAAAGAAAGTGAAAACCGATTTCATCCGTGTGAGTGAGACAGATAAGAACGTCTTCCTTCAAACTGCTGTAACACGATACACTAAGGGTGATGTCATCGTAGATTTTATAGGAGCAGTTCATATTGCGGATAAGGCATACTACAATCAGCTCAATAAAGAATTTACTAACTACGAAAGCTTACTGTTTGAGATGGTCGGCGGTGAGGCGATTAAAGAGCATCTGAAAGGTAATAATCAGCAGGCTGGCAAGAAAGATTTACAGATGAGTTTTCTCACTGGGATGTATAATACCATGACTAAAAAGCTCGATCTTACTGGGCAGAAAGATGGTATAGACTACTCTAAAGATAATTTCGTCCATGCTGATCTTACTCTACAGGAATTCAATGATCTTCAGAAAAAGAAAGGTGAATCACTTCTCAAATTTGCCTTTAAAAATGCGCTAGAGCAATCCAAAGGAAAAGGGAAAGGTCCTAAACCACCCAGCTCAGTGAAGCTTCTAAAAGCGATGCTCTTAGGCACTCCAAATGATTTGAAGATGATTATCGTAGATACATTAGGTGGAGCTGATGATCAGATCGGGGCTATTGCGGGGAAGAAGAGTGTTATCATCGGGGATCGAAATATTAAGTGTCTTAAAGTGATGTCAGATGAGATCACAGCGGGGAAAAAAAATATCGCTATCTTTTACGGTGCTGCTCATTTCCCTGATATGGAAGAGCGCATGATAGAAATGGGTTATAAGCAAACAAACCATCGCTGGCTGGACGCATGGAAACTTAATAAGAAAGTGAAAGCTCAGAAGAACCTGAAAGAAGAGGAAAAAGAAGCTGCCTAGCGTCTACTTAATTTCTTTAAGCTTCTGAGGATAATTCTGAGGAAACTCCCAGAATAGCCCATTCTTGCTTTTCATCAACCCCCTTTGGGTAGGGTTAGGAAATTTTGCGCTAGTGAGGATATCTGAGCTGACCCATGGATCACGGTGGAAATACCCGTGACCTAACATACTCCCAAACATCCCCTGTGGAAAACTGACGTCTATTAGCTGAATGTTAGAGGCTCGTTTTAGCGATTCTTTTTCCCAGCCAGAGAACTTACCTATCGCATTTCCTAGACTACTGAAGCCGAACAGCTTGCTTGAAATGATGAGCGCACGATCTTTTGGATAAGCATAGACGCTCACATTAGGTGACATTTCATTAAAGCGATCAAATACCGCATTCATAAAGCGCATCGCATCCATGTCTGGAGCTGCTAGGATTACCTGAGCTATCTTGTATTTCTGATGGAGTTCACTAGCTGTAAGATCCTTCTCTAACAGTCGGAGGTCCTTGAGAGCGTTAACTACGATAGGATTACCTGCGCTATGGGCGATGATGCGTATTTTTTCTGCACCTGTCATCTGAGCTAGTCTACTGATGAAGCTGCGGAATAATCTGGTACTAAACTCTGCGTTTCCTTTATCCTGAAAGTAACCTAATAGCTTACCAGCAGACGGCCATTCATAGTTAATCACTGCTCCCTCTCTGCCTGCGTAATGATAAAGTTCCGCCAGTAGCTCAGTGTTAGAGACTAGATGAGTATTGTAGCCATGGACGAATACAGTGACGGTCTTACGTTTACTTTTATTCAGTTTGCTCCTTATCGCTCCTAGCCATTTGCTCTTCATAAATTCGCTCCGCTTCTGCTCAAAGCTTGAAGATGGAGTGATTTTAGGGCTTTCAAACATAGTGACTTTTTCTACTTTCACACGTGTTTGCTTTCGCCTCACAGAGTTAAATGTCTCGTAGAGAATCTGCTCAGAGCTTAGACCTGCTCCCAGCGAGACATCAGCTACAGCTAGATAAGGCACAAATTCCCCACTACGTTGATTACCGAAAGGATGCACACTGTCGGGGTGTGGAGATAGATTTCTACTGCTGCAGATAAAGACGGGAACGTTCTCCTTCATGTCTTTAGATTTGAGATATGAGAGCTCCTGGTTTTGTCTGATCGTCACGACTATAGGAGTAGGTGCTAAAATCGTGTCTCCTGCTGGCACGATCGACGAACAGTTCGTAGAAAAACTTAGAAGAGTGACGACAAGGACTCTGAATAAAATCATTTTGAGTCTAGAGTAAGGAGATTGAGTATTCTTAATCACCAGCGTATCATAGATCGAATCACAGATAGGAGACAACTTCTAAAAAACGGTAAATTTAGCTATATTTCACAGCGTCTACTTGTTAATAAATTGCCCATGAAAAATTCACGCACTCTGATCAAACGCGCTCTCACTAGCGAATCCGCGCAAGACTCTATCACCATTAAGGGATGGGTCAGAACCAGACGTGATTCTAAGGCCTTCTCATTTTTAGAGATAAACGATGGTTCTTGCTTGGCGAACATACAATGTATCGCTGATGCAGGTATTCCTGGATATGGTGATGTGATTAAAATGACTACAGGTGCAGCAGTAGGAATCACTGGGAAACTGGTAGAGTCTCCAGGGAAGGGTCAGAAATGGGAAATCCAAGCTACTACTATCGAACTCATCGGCGAATCTCCTGAAGACTACCCTCTCCAGAAAAAGGGACACACTCCTGAGTTCATGCGCTCCATTTCACACCTCCGCCCTAGAGCTAATCTTTACGGTGCGGTCTTCCGTATGCGGTCACGTATGTCACAGGCAGTGAATCGCTTCTTCGATGAGCGTGATTTCACCTATGTCCATACACCTATTATTACTGCTTCAGATTGTGAAGGTGCAGGTGAGATGTTTAGAGTGACCACTCATGATGTAGCTTCAGACAAGGCATACAGAGCCGAGAATGATTTCTTCAAGAAGTCTACTTACCTCACGGTTTCAGGTCAGTTAGAGGGTGAAGCTTATGCCACTGCTCTGTCTAACATTTATACTTTCGGTCCTACCTTCAGAGCAGAGAACTCTAACACTACACGTCATGCATGTGAATTCTGGATGATCGAGCCAGAGATGGCATTCTGTGATCTTGAAGGCGACATGGATTTGGCAGAGGAGTTTGTAAAATACCTCGTTCAAGATGCACTCGACAATAACGAAGGTGACCTAGAAATTTTCAATAATTTCGTAGACAAAGGACTCATAGAGCGACTCAAGCACGTGGCAGAAAAGCCATTTCAGAGAGTCACTTACACTGACGCTGTGGAGATATTGCAGAAGAGCGGCAAGACATTTGACTACCCTGTAGAATGGGGAGTCAATCTACAGTCTGAGCATGAACGCTATCTAACAGAAGAGCATTTCAAATGCCCTACTACTGTTTATAATTATCCTAAATCAGTGAAGCCATTCTACATGCGCACGAATGATGATGGCAAGACTGTGACTGCTATGGATCTGCTCGTTCCTGGTATAGGTGAGATCGTAGGAGGTGCTCAACGTGAGGAACGTCTCGACGTCCTCCAAGCGAATATGAAAGAGCACAACCTCAGCGAAGAAGACTATTGGTGGTATGTGGATCTACGTAAATACGGGACATGCCCTCACGCTGGATTCGGCATGGGGTTCGAGCGTATGCTGATGTTCATCACTGGTATGAAAAATATCCGAGACGTCATACCATTTGCCAGAACTCCAGGGTCTTGTGACTTCTAGATCAGATTCTGAGCCTCAAGCTAGTGACTGGACTGTTGGAGTCGTCTTTGCTGTCGTAGGGACATTTCTTTTCGCTCTTAAATCGATCTTTATCAAGCTAGCTTACCTAGAAGGTGCTACTGTTGATGAAGTCCTGCTACTACGAATGCTTCTCGCTGCGCCATTCTATCTAGGAATGCTCATCTATCTGCGAAGAAAGTCAACGCAAGCTAACCACTCGTCTATTCGGTTAAGTCACGTTTTAAAAATGATGGCTCTAGGATTTATGGGATATTATCTCGCGTCTTATCTAGACTTAGCAGGACTGGTTTATATCACAGCTCAGCTAGAAAGGCTGACCCTATTCACCTACCCTACCATGATCGCTATACTCGCTTGGCTATTCCTCGGCGAAGCAATCACTAGGATGATTATAATTTCTCTTATATTCTGCTATCTAGGTCTCTGGATTATGTATGGTCAGGAAATCATTCATACTGATCTCACTAGCAATGATGTAACCAAAGGAGTATTACTAGTACTTGGTTCTGCTCTTAGTTACTCGATCTACGTGATCTTCGCCAAACCGATGATTCAGAAATTCGGCAGTCGATTTTTCACTAGTATTGCCATGTTAGGCTCTACAATATTTGTTATCATTCATTTCTGCATCCAGCATCGGTTAGAGTTTTTTCAGATAAGTTCTAAGGTGTGGATCTATGCTATTCTTTTGGCTTTTGTCTCCACAGTCATTCCCAGCTTTATGATCGCCGAAGCCATCTCACGCATAGGAGCCGCTCGCACTTCAATCTTAGGCACAGCAGGACCTGTCTTTACGATCATTTTAGCTGTCTTCATCATCGATGAGCCTTTTACTATCTACCATGCTGTTGGTATACTTCTAGTGATGGTCGGAGTTGCCTGTATTTCTAGTAAAAAGCTGCCAGCAGTCAAGTAATCTCAATAGCACTTAATATATTACAATTATTGTAGAATAGCTTACACACCAAATCTAGATACCAAAAAACGCAACCCTTAGAGGATTGCGTTTAGTTGGTATAAAAGATATTTGTAATCTACAATCTAACCACCAATTTCAGTACGACCTGAAAGTGAAGCACCTTCGTCCATGCTGAGGTTCTTAGTTTTGATGTCGCCATTAAGCTTAGAATTTTTCTTAAGCTCACAACGATCAGATGTGATTGTTCCTTCAACATTACCGAAAAGCTTTACCTCTCCAGCGATGATGTCGCCTTTGATCTGAGCGTTTTCTCCGATTGTTACGTGACCACCTTCTGATGAGATTTCACCTTCGATCTTACCGTCGATGATCATGTCATTAGAGAACTTGATTGAACCGATGATTTCGATTCCACTTGCGAGAACATTTGTTGCGTTTGCCATAATTGAGAGTGTTTCTACATTAACCACCTACATAAGCAATCCTAATTTTTTAAAATAACTAGAATTAAAGCTTATATTCTAGGGTTAAAGTTGCTTTCTAAATTTATTATAGACATCTTGAGCCTCTTCCAGAGGTATAGCAAAGCTCTCTGCACGGTTCGCACGAGCGATAATAATTCCGATTGCTTCACCATTCATAAGGATTAGTGGTCCACCAGTTTGACGATAGTTATGCAAGATATCAGTCTGTAGAACACGTGGGAAACTATCTCTACGTGAACTGTAGTCACCACTCATCTGGTCATTTCTGGAACTAGGTTTTCTTCCATATTCTCCAGTAACTTCCTTTCGATCTTTTAACTCCATTTCATGCTCAAGCTTCTTTCCAGAGCGGGTGAATTCTACTTTCACTCTATCACCAGGTTGCTTATTTCTAATAACATCAATGATATCTTCACGGTCTACGACTTCTATGCCTTCAAATTTCACAATAATGTCCCCTTTCTTAAGCCCAGCTTCCTCAGCACCTGAATCCTTAGATACTCCAGTGATCTTTACTCCGCCCTCAGCTTTTAGAAGTCCCACCCCCATGATGACGGGTAGCTGACCGTCAACCTTACGTGACTTAGCACTTATGATGCCTACGTTTACTCTGCGTTTACGTTTACTAGTAGAACCATTTGCTACTACCCAGCTGCCTTGATCTACTTTGCTAGACTTAGCCCATTTGATAGGCTTTAGGTCTGAGGCATCGATCTTTAATAGAGCTAAATCCCATTCAACATCTCTCGCGACTAACTGGACAGAGGAATATCTCTGGTCTCCTATTATGATCATGATTTCTTTAGGTGTGTCTTTCTTCGTTTTAGCATCGAAGTTATAGAGTTCAGAACTCTTGGTGAGCAGGTAACCGTCTTCTGACATTACGACTGCATAGCCTATCGGTCTTCGTCCCTCATAGATAGCAGCACTGGAGTCCTGGAGCACGAGTCTTTGATTCTCGAAGGCTGCTTCTACTAGTTTACCACCCAGGCGTCTCTCACTTGGCAGACTCTGGCCCATGAGCGGTAGATTACTGCATGACACTAGAGCTATACAGAATATGTATATTCCTAGATGACCGAGGTTCTTTGATCTTAAATACTTCATAACTTTTCTTTTTAAAAATGCGCTAAATTTTATTTATCTAGCGCCTAGCTCTACCTCGATTTTCAGCTCTTTGCCATCGCGCAGTATTGTGAAGTCTAGGGTATCACCTGTGGCTTTAGTTTTCATCAGATCTGCTAGCTGTTGCTTCTCGCTCATGGCTTTTCCATCTACAGCGGTAAGCACATCGCCTTTCTTGATTCCATTTTTTCCGGCAGAAGCTTTCTCATCTACATCGATAATATTGAGACCTTTTTCACCCTTTTCAACACCGATCCCTATGAAGCCACTACCTAAAACTGGCTTCTGGGCAAATGGGCCTTCACCGATAAATTCACTCTCCTTCATCTTGTCCCAATGAGTATGATATACGTGCATCGGAACGTGCATGTTCATGTCTAGGACTTTACCTACACGGCTATGGATAGCTACTAATACTCCATTCATATCAAAAAGCGGTCCGCCAGAGTCTCCTCCGATTAGCTTACAGTCGGACTGAATAGTATAGTCTGCGATACGGACTATTCTGCCGAGGCGGACTACGCTACCTCGGTCCTTATTATATCCGCCAGAGTGCCCTAGTGAGAATACCCAGTCACCTAGCTTAATAGAAGCTGTTTCAGCTGTTTTACCAGAGTCGATTTCTACAAAGGGATATTTTCCTTTTTCGAGAATCTGAAGCATCGCTGCATCAGTCTCTGAGTGCAGTCCGAGGCTTATAACCTTATGCTTAGTGCCATCTTCCATCACTATATTCATTTTCTTACCCACTCCGGTGCTCACGTGAGCGGCGGTCAGAATGAGCCCATCTTCTGAGATGATCACTCCACTTCCAGAGCCCTGCCCCATTTGAATACAGACTGTCGCTGCCCTTACTTTCTCTAAGCTTGCCTTGAGAGACTTCTCTATCTCCATGAGATCTTCAGCATTAGGTACTTTCTTATCATTATAGTAAGGGCGCTCCGCACAGGCTGTGAGAGTGAATACAAAATAAGCTAAGATAGGAGCCACCATCCTGTGAAAGAGGTTTCCTTTAGAGCTAGCTTTTAGACAGTGGTGATAAAAAATGTTACGCATACTTATTAAATCAATATTAACTTTATAACGAAGCTACCACCCGCTTTCGTTCAACGCAATGAGGCAATTCATAAAAAACTAACTCATAAAGGCAAAAAATAGACGGCACGATGAACTATTTTGTAAGAAACCCCTAACCTACAAGAACAGATATTTCATCGAACCGTCTGTGTCCTAAGTAGGACGTGGCGACAAGTGAACTATTTATCAGTATTGTAAAGAGATTTTTTATATGATTATTTCTTATTCTTATATTATCATCCTCCTTCGTCTTACTCTTATTAAGACAGTTATGCTCCGTGACCAGTGTTCACTTATCAAACGAGGAACCTCAGGGATAGAGAATTGTTGAGGATATGATTAAATGACAGTTTATTAGTAATGTAGATATGGTCAGTTTTATAGAAACCATTATCACATTGCATACAATAATTCAGATCAATTTTGAGCCAAGCTCGCCATCTTCAATTCGTTTCTTCTGATCACTTAGTGAGACTCTGGCGTCTTTAAATGCGATCACTTCGGAAACTCCTGCTCCATATTTTGCTTTGAGTCTTGGAGGTCCCGAATAGTTTGGAAATTGGTAGAATTTGATCCTGCGGTGGATCATGAGAGCTATCGCAGCGATAATAAAGAATATCGCGATGAGTATCCCTGAGCCTAAATAAAGGAGGTTCTCTTTATTACCACCGAGTAGCACCCAGAGTTTATTTATGACGGAGGGCTCATCTTCTAACTCATCGACGTTTACCAGCTTTTCTTTTACTACATTCTCTGAAGGAGTGACAAATCCTGATCCTGATCCTGATCCTGATCCTGGTCCTGGTCCTGGTCCTGGTCC